>NZ_JBITXI010000004.1:0-591788 GCF_044544605.1 Streptomyces sp. NPDC053560
CCTCGTCCCAGCGGATGCTGGAGACGGGGTATCAACATATCTGGCGTTGACTTTTGGCACGCTGTTGAGTTCTCAAGGAACGGACGCTTCCTTTGTACTCACCCTCTCGGGCTTTCCTCCGGGCGCTTCCCTTCGGTCTTGCGTTTCCAACCTTACCAGATCCTTTTCGGTGATCCGGCCCCCTGCTGGAGCGGGGTTGCTTTCCGGTCCGGCCCTTTCGGGCTTTCCCTTTCGGCGGTTCCGACTCTATCAGATCCTGGTCCGTGCCTTTTCCGGCTCGAATTCGTTTCCGATTCCCCGTCGGGCGGGGTTACGCCTTTCGGCGTGCCGCCACTTTAGCGGATTCCCTTGATTGCTCATAATCGGCGCCGATCCGGTCGGCCCGGTACAACCGAAATCCGATTTTCGGCAACGCGAAAATGAACCCGGTTGAGGGAGTCGTTCGAAGTGATGGTTGTGCCGCCTGCGGCGTGCGCACACAGCGCTGCCCGTCTCAAGCGGCTCGGGCCACATTACGGGCGTGCTGCGGCAGAGTCAAGCAGCCCTGGTCCGTCGTTTCCGCGGGACGTGCGCGCGGTACGGACTGACCGTCGGATCGCCGTCGATCCAGAAGCGCCAGGGGTGGGTCGCCCCTTCGCCGCCGACCCCGGTGCGCGGGCCGTTGCGTACCCGGTCCCGGTCCGCCGGTGTGCCCGTCAGGACGGAGAGCGGCGCGTCCGGGCCCGCGCACACGTCCGTGCCGTTGAGTTGCCGGTCGACGGCGAGGCCGGTGGCCAGCCGGGCAGGGCCTTGAGCCAGTTCGCTCTCGCGGCGGGACTTCGGGCGGCGCTCCGCCACCTGGTCCGTGCCGGACAGCACCTCGCCGGCGCGCAGCAGGACACCGCTCGCGTAGCCGTCGGGGCCGCAGACGAGGTTCAGGCTGAACCACATGCCGTAGATGAAGTACACATACGCGTGGCCGGGCGGGCCGAACATCGATGCGTTCCGCTCCGTGCGTCCCCGATAGGCGTGCGAGCCCGGGTCGTTCTCCCCGTCGTACGCCTCGACCTCCGTGAGGCGCAGCTCGACGGGGCCCTCCGGGGTGTTGCGCACCAGAGTGCGGCCGAGCAGGTCGGGGGCTACCTCGAGGACGGGGCGGTCGAAGAATGTCCGCGGGAGCGGCATTCGTGCGGGTTCGGAGATCATGCGTTCCCAGGGTAATGGACCTCGGCGCGTTTCTTCCGAGGCTCCGGAGTGGCCGGTGTGCACCGCGTCTTGGCAGGGTGTGGGCGTGCGGCGGCCGGCCGCCCGGGGGAACCGCCGTACGCCGTTTCGCGTTCGTAGGGGTCAGGCCCGGGCCGGGCGGGATCGTCGCGGCCGGAGAACAACGGAGTACAGGCACGTGCCTGGGGAGGACGATCAATGGGGTTCAAGAAGCTGCTGGCGAGTCTGGGTGCGGGGGGCGCGTCCGTGGAGACGGTGCTCTTCGAGGAGAACGTCGTGCCCGGTGGCGTCGTACAGGGTGAGGTGCGCATCCAGGGCGGATCGGTCGCGCAGCAGATCGAGGGCCTCTCGGTCGGACTGCAGGCCGTGGTCGAGGTCGAGACCAGCGAGGGGGAGAGCAAGCGGAACATCGAGTTCACCAAGCAGCAGCTGGGCGGCGCCTTCGAGGTGCAGGCCGGTGCCACGCACACGGTGCCGTTCGGGCTGGAGATCCCGTGGGAGACGCCGGTCACGATGTTCCTCGGGCAGCACCTGCACGGGATGAGCGTCGGCGTCACCACGGAGCTGGCGATCGCCCGTGCGGTCGACTCCGGTGACCTCGATCCGGTGAACGTGCACCCGCTGCCGGCGCAGCAGGCGATCCTCGACGCCTTCGGGCAGCTCGGGTTCCGGTTCAAGAGTGCGGACCTGGAGCGCGGGCACATCCGGGGGACGCGGCAGAAGCTGCCCTTCTACCAGGAGGTCGAGTTCTTCGCGCCGCAGCAGTACCGGGGCCTGAACCAGGTCGAGCTGTCCTTCGTGGCGGACGACCGGGCGATGGACGTCGTCCTGGAGATGGACAAGAAGCCGGGGCTGTTCACCGAGGGCAGCGACACCTTCCGCTCCTTCGAGGTGGGGCTGCACGACTTCCAGAACACGGACTGGGCGGCGTACCTGAACCAGTGGCTGGCCGAGGTCGGCGGCAAGCGGAACTGGTTCTGAGCCGGTAACGGGTACTGAGCCGACAGCGCAGCGGTGTCCGGCGCGCGGGCATGAGTTCCGCCGGGCCGGGCACCGGTTCTGTCGCGAGCAGGTTCTAACCTGGCCGGACGGTCTCCGAACGCGATCAGGAGGTGTCGAAGTGTCCGAGCAGAAGCGCCGGCCGCTCCCGCACGACTTTCATCCGCAGGTGCCCTCGTTCACGGTGGTGAGCGACGATGTGCAGGAGGGCGGGACGCTGGCGGACGCCCAGGTGTTCAGCGCGGGGAACACCTCGCCGCACCTGCGGTGGGAGGGTGCCCCCGAGGGCACCAAGAGCTACGCCGTCACCTGTTACGACCCGGACGCGCCGACCGGCAGCGGTTTCTGGCACTGGTCGGTGTTCGACATTCCGGCGTCGGTGACGGAGCTGCCGGCCGGTGCGGGCTCCGGTGAGATGAAGGGGCTCCCCCAGGGCGCGGTCCACGCGCGCAACGACTACGGGTCGCGGGACTTCGGGGGCGCCGCACCGCCGCCCGGTGACGGCTCGCACCGCTACGTCTTCACCGTGTACGCGGTGGACCAGGAGAAGCTCGGTCCGGACGCGGACGCCTCGCCCGCCGTGGTGGGCTTCAACCTGCGGTTCCACACGCTGGGCCGGGCCCAGCTGATCGGCGAGTACGAGATTCCCGCCGAGAGCTGACCGCGGGCCCGTACGCCCGTACCCGCCCGCATGCCGTGCGCGGGTCCGTGCGTCCGTAATTCCGTTGCGCCCCGGCGCCCCGGATCGCACAGTGGTGTTCGGCCGACGGTTGCCACATGGCCGTCGGGCAGTCGGCACCGCAGTGGCGGGGGTGGCGGGGCGCAGGTGTGTCCCCCGCCGCCTGCCGGAGCCCGCCTCGTGTCGGGCGTCCGCGCCGGCTGCCGTGGGCGCTCCGGGTCCCTTGTCACGGGGGACGGGGCCCGGAGCGTTCCCTTGCCCTTCCTCTTCTCCCCGCGTGCCTCTCCCCTCGCCACGCGCTCCCGTACCCGGTTCGCCGTTCGTTCGTCTTCCGCTCACCTGTCATCTCCCTTGCGGCATACGGAAATTGCGTTGTCCAGGGGATCACTGGAACTGCACAGTGGAGCCACTTCGCCGAGCGGCGGACGGATGCGGGAGGTGGTCGGGATGCGCGAGACGCTGGTCCTCAATGCGAGCTTCGAGCCGCTGTCGACGGTGTCGCTGCGGCGCGCGGTGGTGCTGGTCATGCAGGACAAAGCCGTGGTCGAGCAGGCGCACCCGGGGCTGCGTGTCCGGGCCGCTTCGCTGGATCTTCCGGTGCCACAGGTGATCAGGCTGAGCCAGTACGTACGGGTGCCGTTCCGAAGACAGGCGCCGTGGTCGCGGCGGGGTGTGCTGGTGCGGGACCAGCACCGCTGCGCGTACTGCGGGCGGCGCGCGACGACAGTGGACCACGTCGTGCCGCGGGCGCACGGGGGCGGTGACACCTGGCTGAATACTGTCGCGTCGTGTGCCGCGGACAACCACCGCAAAGCGGACCGTACGCCGGAGCAGGCGGGGATGGAGCTGCTGCGGCGGCCGTTCGTGCCGACGCCGGCCGACACGATGCTGGCGGCGCTGGGGGTGTCCGCGCGGGAGTCGCTGCCGGACTGGCTGGCGCAGCCGGCGTAGGGGCGGGCGCACTGGTGCGTGTACGGGGGCGCGGGGAGACCCGCGCCCCTTCGTCGTACGTGTCCGTCGGCTCGTCGTACGCGCGGCTCGGCTTCGTCGTACGCGTCGTTCAGCTTCCTCGCACGTGCGGCTCGGCTCCCTCGTACGCGCCGTTCAGCGCAGCAGCAGTTGGGCGATGGCCACGATGCCGACGGTGACGATGACGCCGCGCAGGACGGTGGGCGACAGCCGGCGGCCGATCTTCGCGCCGATCTGGCCGCCGAGCGCGGAACCGACGGCGATCAGTACGACGGCGGTCCAGTCGAAGTCGGCGACGAAGAGGAAGAAGAGCGCGGCGACGCCGTTGACGAGCAGCGCGAGCACGTTCTTGAGGGCGTTGAGGCGTTGCAGGTCCTCATCGAGCAGCAGACCCATCAGGGAGATGTAGAGGACGCCCTGGGCGGCGCCGAAGTAGCCGCCGTACGCGCTGGCGAGCAGCAGTCCGGTCAGCAGGCCGAGGCCGCCGTCGCGGTGCGGTGTGGTGCCGTTGCGGGCGCGGCGGGCCTTGACCGCGGCGGAGAGCCGGGGCTGGAGGACGACGAGGACGAGCGCGACGGCGATGAGCGCGGGGACGATCGCGTCGAAGGCGTCGGAGGGCAGGGCGAGCAGCAGTACGGCGCCGGCCAGGCCGCCGAGGAGGGCGGCGATGCCGAAGCGGACGACGCGGCGGCGCTGGCCGCGCAGTTCGCGCCGGTAGCCTATGGCGCCGCTCACGGAGCCCGGTACGAGGCCGAGGCTGTTGGAGACGTTGGCGGTGATGGGCGGCAGGCCGACGCCGAGCAGTACGGGGAAGGTGATGAGCGTCCCGGACCCGACGACGACGTTGATGGCGCCCGCGCCCATACCGGCGGCGAGGACGGCGAGGGCTTCCCAGACGGTCATGCCGAACCCCCGGCGCGTGATCGATGCGTCATGAACCGATCATGCACCAGGGGTTCGGTGGGTGTGCTGCGGGACCACGGTCCGAGACGGCCGCGGTGGGGCGTCAGTCGATGGGCGGCTGCTGGCGGGGCGGGGCCGCCGGGGCGGCCGGGGCCGCGGGGGCGGCCGGGGCCGCGGGGGCGCCGCCGGTCGGGGCGAAGCTGTTGATGGCGCCGCCGAGGCCCTTGAGCGCGTCGCCGATCTCGCTGGGCACGATCCAGAGCTTGTTGGCGTCACCCTCGGCGATCTTCGGGAGCATCTGGAGGTACTGGTAGGAGAGCAGCTTCTGGTCCGGGTCACCGGCGTGGATGGACTCGAAGACCGTACGGATCGCCTGCGCCTCACCCTCGGCGCGCAGGGCCGCGGCCTTGGCCTCACCTTCGGCGCGCAGGATCGCGGACTGCTTCTCACCCTCGGCGCGGAGGATCTCGGACTGCCGGACACCCTCGGCCTGGAGGATCGCGGCGCGCTTGTCACGGTCGGCGCGCATCTGCTTCTCCATCGAGTCCTGGATGGAGGTCGGCGGCTCGATGGCCTTGAGCTCGACGCGGTTGACGCGGATGCCCCACTTGCCGGTGGCCTCGTCCAGGACGCCGCGCAGTGCCGCGTTGATCTCCTCGCGGGAGGTCAGGGTGCGCTCCAGGTCCATGCCGCCGATGATGTTCCGGAGCGTGGTGACGGTGAGCTGCTCGATCGCCTGGATGTAGCTGGCGACCTCGTACGTCGCGGCGCGTGCGTCGGTCACCTGGTAGTAGATGACGGTGTCGATGTTCACGACCAGGTTGTCCTGGGTGATGACCGGCTGCGGCGGGAACGGGACGACCTGTTCACGCAGGTCGATGCGGTTCCGGATGGAGTCGATGAACGGCACGACGATGTTCAGGCCCGCGTTCAGGGTGCGGGTGTAGCGGCCGAAACGCTCGACGATGGCGGCGCTGGCCTGCGGAATGACCTGGATCGTCTTGATGAGTGCGACGAACACCAGCACCACCAGGATGATCAGGACGATGATGATCGGTTCCACAGTGGCTCCCCGTGTCCCTTTCGTAGCTGTCGGCCGGTCCCGCCCGGCGTGTCGTTGATCGAGTCTTTCAGAGACTCACCCTCTTGTGCAGGCCGTTCTCCGGTCCCGCGAGGGCCTGTTGATCAAGAGGGTCACATCACGACGGCGGTTGCTCCCTCGATGTCCACGACGTCCACTTTCTGCCCTGGTTCGTAGACCTGGTCGTCGTCCAGGGCGCGCGCGGACCACACCTCGCCGTTCAGCTTGATCCGGCCGCCGCCGGAGCTGTCGACCCGTTCCAGGACGGTCGCCTGGCGGCCCTTCAGGGCGTCGACGCCGGATGCCATGCCGGGCCGCCGGGAGCGGGCGCGGTTGGCGATCGGGCGCACGACGGCGACGAGCGCGACCGAGACGGCGGCGAAGACGATGACCTGCATCACCGTGCCGCCGCCGAGGGCGGCCACGGCAGCACCGGCCACGGCGCCGACCGCGAACATCCCGAATTCCGGCATCGCGGTGACGACGAGAGGAATACCCAGCCCTACGGCGGCGATGAGCCACCACACCCATGCATCCACGGTGTCATGGTAGATCGGCGGGCGGCTTCGCGGACAGGGTCCGATCGATCGCGGCCGGATCGTGCGGGGCTTTTCGGCCCCGGCCGCGCGCCGGGGCCCTGCGCCGTGTCAACTGTCAGGCGAGCGGCAGACCTTGAGCCGTCCAGCGGTCGCCGTTGCGCTCGACGACCAGCGGGAGGCCGAAGCAGCGCGAGAGGTTGCTGGAGGTCAGCTCCAGGTCGATGGGGCCGGCGGCGAGCACCTTGCCCTGACGGATCATCAGTACGTGGGTGAAGCCCGGCGCGATCTCTTCGACGTGGTGCGTGACCATGATCATCGACGGCGCGAACGGGTCACGGGCGAGCCGGCCGAGGCGGCGTACGAGGTCCTCGCGACCGCCGAGGTCCAGGCCCGCGGCCGGCTCGTCCAGGAGGAGCAGCTCGGGGTCGGTCATCATCGCGCGGGCGATGAGGGTCCGCTTGCGCTCGCCCTCGGAGAGCGTGCCGAACTTCCGGTCGAGGTAGGCCGTCATGCCCAGCCGGTCGAGGAAGGCGCGGGCGCGCTGCTCGTCGACCTCGTCGTAGTGCTCCTGCCAGGTGGCGGTCATGCCGTACGCGGCGGTGAGCACGGTCTGCAGCACGGTCTGGCGGCGCGGCAGCTTGTCGGCGAGCGCGATGCCGGCCATGCCGATGCGCGGCCGCAGGTCGAAGACGTCGACCTTGCCGAGGGTCTCCCCCAGGACCGTGCTGGTGCCCGTGGTCGGGAAGACGTAGCTGGAGGCGACATTGAGGAGGGTGGTCTTGCCGGCGCCGTTCGGGCCCAGGATCACCCAGCGCTCTCCCTCCTTCACCGACCAGGAGACCTGGTCCACCAGAGCCCGGCCCTCGCGGACCACGGATACGTCCACCAGCTCCAGAACATCGCTCATGAGCGCGTTGTCTCCCATTGCATCTCGGTCCTCGCGTGCACCTGTAGGCGCAGCCCCCCTGCAAACCTACGCCACCCATTGTCAGTGCCTGTCCTTAGGCTGGGTCCATGCTCGATGAACCTCGCTCAGGACGGCTGGCCGCGTGGGGAAATGCCCTGTTGGCCGGATTGGTCCCACCTGATGACGCAGCGGAGCGGATCGCGGAGGGTGACGCGGTGCACCGCGTCACCGGGCTGCCCGGCGAATCGGGGCCGGTGGGGCTGACGCTCGCGCTGGGCCGGCTGCGGGCGCTGGGCGCGACCGGCCTGCGCGTGGCGCTGCCGGTGCCGGGCCATCCGCTGGGGCTGAGCGGCCCGCCGGAGTTCAATGCGCGGGCGCTGGCGGCCGGGGAGGCGGTGATCGCCTGCGGGGTGGCGCTGGGCCTGGTGCCGGAGGTGCACGAGGCCGGGCCCGAGGGCGATGTGCACGTCGAGGTCGTGTGGCACTGCACGGCCGTCCGGGACGCGCCGCCGGCCGACGTGCCCTCGCTGGGCGAGGCGGAGCGGGAGCTGGCGCAGGCGCTGCGGGAGGCGACGGAGCTGCTGGCGAAGCTGGACGTGGCCGGATCCGGACCGGTCGCCCAGGCGGCGCTGGAGGCGTACCGGGCGCGCGCCGAGGCCGGCCGGCAGCTGCTCGCGCCGGGATACCCGCCGCGCGCGGTGCGGGTGCTGGAGCTGGCGCAGAAGGTGGGGGCGCTGATCGGCATCGCCCAGGCCGGCGGGGACGAGCACGGTGCGGCCGTCAGCGCCTCACAGATCGCGGCGCGGGCGGAGGCGCTCCGTCCGGTAGAGCGGACCGCGCGGCGGGCGCAGGTGGCGGCGTACGACTCGTTCGTGGAGGAGCGGGAGCGGCGGGCGCCTTAGGCAGGCGCCTTAGTCCGCCGACGGGGGTGCGCCCCGAGGCTGGGTCCGTGGCGGGGCCGGGGGCGCGGCTGCCCACCGCGGGGCTTCGCGTGCGCGGTGGGGCGCGCCACCGCCGTGACCGGGCGCGCAGTTCCCCGCGCCCCTTAGTCGCGGCTGCCCGCCGCGGGCTTCGCGTACGCCGCCGGGTGCGCCGGCGTTGCGGTTGCTCGCGCAGTTCCCCGCGCCCCTGGTGGGCGCTTAAGCGCCCACTCCGTGGCGGACTGCCCAGAGGGCTGCTTGGGTGCGGTCTGCGAGGTCCAGTTTCATGAGGATGTTGGAGACGTGGGTCTTCACGGTCTTCTCGGAGAGGACCAGGGCCCGGGCGATCTCGCGGTTGGAGCGGCCGTCCGCTATCAGCGCCAGTACCTCGCGCTCCCGGTCGGTGAGGGAGCCGCCGCGGCCCTGGCCGTTGCCCGCGTCCTCCTGGCTGAGCAGCGCGTCGGCCACCTCCGGCTGCAGCAGCACGTGCCCGGCATGCACGGACCGGATGGCGCCGGCCAGCGCGTCGGGGTCGATGTCCTTGTAGACGTAGCCGGCGGCGCCCGCCCGGAGCGCCGGGATCACGGTCCGCTGCTCGGTGAAGCTGGTGACGATCAGCACCCTGGCCGGGTTGCGCTGCTCACGCAGCAGCCGCAGCGCCTCGACCCCGTCCATGCCGGGCATCTTGACGTCCATCAGGACGACGTCCGGCCCGAGCCGCTCGGCCGCCGCGACGCCCTCCTCGCCGTCGGCGGCCTCCCCCACGACCTCGATGTCGTCCTGGACCTCCAGGAACGTCCGCAGGCCCCGCCGCACGACCTGGTGGTCGTCGACGAGCAGCACCTTGATGGGGCCGCCGAGCGGGCCCCTGTCTCCGTCAGCCACCGGGGACCTCCATCTCGACAGCGGTGCCCTTGCCGGGCCCCGATTCCACCGTGAGCGTGCCGCCGACGCCGCTCGCCCGGTCCCGCATCGACACCAGGCCCAGATGGCGCCCGGCGCGTCGTACGGCGCCGGGGTCGAAGCCACAGCCGTCGTCGGCGATCCGCAGCACCGCGCCCTGCCGGTGCCGGGCGAGCGTCACGTCGACACGTTGCGCGTCGGCGTGCCGCAGCGCGTTGTGCAGCGCCTCCTGCGCCACCCGCAGCAGCGCCTCCTCCTGCGCGGCGGGCAGCGCCCGCAGCCCGTGCGCGGCGAAGGTGACCTTGGCGTTGTGCGCCCGGTCGAGGACCTGGATCTGGGTACGCAGTGTGGCGATCAGGCCGTCCTCGTCCAGGGCCGCGGGCCGCAGCTCCACGACGGCGGCGCGCAGCTCGTCGGCGGCCTCCGCGGCGAGCCGGGTGACCTGCTGCAGCTCGTCCTTGGCGCGGGCCGGGTCACGGTCGACGAGCGCGGTGGCGGCCTGCGCGGTCAGCCGCAGCGAGAAGAGCTTCTGGGAGACCGCGTCGTGCAGCTCGTGCGCCAGCCGGGCCCGCTCCCCCGCGATGGTCAGCTCGCGGCTCCGCTCGTAGAGCCGGGCGTTGGTCAGCGCGATGGCGGCGTGCTGGGCGAGCATGCCGAGCAGCGCCTCGTCCTCGGCGGTGAAGTTGCAGCCGCCGGTGGGCAACGGGCACCGCTTGTTGGCGAGGAAGAGCGCGCCGAGGATCTCGTCGCCGTCGGCCACCGGCATGCCCAGGAAGTCCGACATATCGGGGTGGGCGCTGGGCCAGCCCTCGAAGCGGGGGTCGTTGCGGACGTCGCCGAGCCGCTGCGGGGTGGCGTCCTTGAGCATCGCGGCGAGGATGCCGTGCTGGCGGGGCAGCGGGCCGATGGCCTTCCACTGCTCCTCGCTCACCCCGTCCACGACGAACTGTGCGAAGCCGCCGTGATCGTCCGGCACCCCCAGCGCCGCGTACTCGGCGTCCAGGAGCTCGCGGGCGGAGGCGACGATCGTCTTGAGCACGTCGCGCACCTCCAGATGCCGGCTCATGGCGAGGATGGCGCTGCTCACCGCGGAGAGCCCGGCACCCCGCTCCGCCCCTGGTCCGTTGGTCATGCGCTCACGGTACCGGCGGGCCGCACGGTCCGTATCGGCCCTCGGCGGGGCCCCGACCGGGCCCCGGGACGTAGGTCCGGAGTCCCGGTGCCGGGTGCCGGATCCGGCGGGTATTTCCGCCCCGGTCACGGGGGACCATGGCCGCTCCGGACGCGGGACTTTGTGCCCCCTATATATAGGGGAAAGGAACGGCGGCCTTTCGCGCCCGCCCGAGGCGGTCTTTTACGGCCGGCCGAAGGCGGTCCTTCCCGGCTGCCCGGAGGCGTTCTTCGCGGCTGCCCGGAGGCGTTCTTCGCGGCAGCCGGGAAGGCGGTCTTTCGCGGCAGCCCGGCACGGGCCACACTCCCGGCCATGACGACTTCACGGAAAAGCTGGTCCCCCGTCCACGGCGAGCCGTACCGCCCCGTCCCCTACCGGCCCGCACGGATGCCGGCCGAGGAATCCCGGGCGCGCGCCGCGGAACTGCGGGAACGGATGGCGGAGCGCCGTACGGTCCGCCGTTTCGCGCCCGATCCGGTGCCCGAGCAGGTGATCAGGGACGCCATTGCGTGCGCCGCCACCGCGCCTTCCGGGGCACATCAGCAGCCCTGGACATTCGTACTGGTCAAGGATCCGGAAGTACGGCGGCGCATTCGGGAGGCCGCGGAGGCGGAGGAGCGCCTCTCGTACGACGGGCGGCTGGGCGAGGAGTGGCTGACGGCGCTGCGGCCGCTGGGCACCGACGAGGTCAAGCCGCACCTGACCGACGCGCCGCACCTGATCGTGGTCTTCCAGCAGCGCTACTGGCTGGGCCCGGACGGCACCAAGCGCAAGCACTACTACGTGGATGAATCGGTGGGGATCGCGGTGGGCATGCTGCTGTCCGCGCTCCACCTGTCGGGCCTGGCGGCGCTGGTGCACACCCCCAGCCCGATGGGCTTCCTGCGGGCGGAGCTGGGGCGGCCGGTCAACGAGAAGGCCTTCGCGGTGATCCCGGTGGGACACCCCGCGGCGGACTGCGAGGTGCCGGATCTGGTGCGCAAATCGCTCGATCAGGTTCTGGTGGAGCGATAACGCTCACGGTGCGTGCCGCCTCGATGACATAACGCCATACGGGCTCCGCAAACATGTGAGCCCGCACATAGGGCGTACATCACTTACGAAGAATGTTAGTGGGATGCGAATGCGGGCAACGGCGGGATCGCATCCGGGGCACCCCATGGAGAGAACAGAACGGGACGCATTTCGGCGACCCCCGGTTCCACTAAACAGCTTCGTACGTCACATGATTGCAGCGCCAAATTCCGACCGCTAACAATGGCTGACGTCGCCCGGCGCCGTGGAAAAGGATCTCGGCGTTCTCGCGCCATTCCGGCCCACGCGACGTCCCCCATTGGAAGAGGTTCTTTCCGCATGCCCCTGCACGCCATTCCTGGCTACAGCCGCCTGAACCGGAATCACAAGCTCTCCGCCGCTGCCGTGGCCGCGGGCGGTGCCGCCGCCGTCGTCTTCGCCGTCGTTCCGGGTTCGGCCAACGCCGAGCCGGCGCACGCCGCGTCCGCCCAGAACGTGAAGCCCGTCGCCTACCACGTGGTGGACGACTCCTCGGCCTACAGCCTGGTCGACAACGCCGCCGCCAAGGCGCAGAACGCCGAGCTGACCCAGAACAGCGCGCGCGCCGCCGAGCAGGCCGGCAACGAGGCCTTCGCCGCGAAGAAGCAGGCCGAAGGCGACGCCAAGGCCGCCGCTCAGGCCAAGGCCAAGGCTGCCGCCGACGCGGCCGCCCAGGCCAAGGAGGCCGCCAAGAACAAGGCCGACCAGCAGCGCACCACGACGCAGGCCGCGAGCCGGTCCGCCGAGCGCAAGCCGGTCACCTACGCCAACAACCTCGACGGCTGGATCAAGGAATCCATGTCGATCATGAAGAAGCACGGGATCCCCGGCTCCTACGAGGGCATCAAGCGCAACATCATCCGCGAGTCCGGCGGTAACCCGCGCGCGATCAACAACTGGGACGTCAACGCCCAGATGGGTATCCCGTCCAAGGGCCTGCTGCAGGTCATCCAGCCGACCTTCGACCAGTACCACGTCGACGGCACGGCGAACGACCTGTACGACCCGGTCGCCAACATCGTCGCCGCCTGCAACTACGCGGCCGACAAGTACGGCTCCATGGACAACGTCGACTCGGCGTACTGAGCCACTGCTGCGAGCAGGAGCTCCGGCGCCGGACGATGAACGCCGCGAGGGGCGGCACCCGATTCGGGTGCCGCCCCTCGCGGCTGTCGTCGTGCGGACGACGGGACTACTTGCGCATGACCTCGGGCTCGTGGCGGCGCAGCAGGCGCGCCACCGCGAAGGCGAGCACGACGCCGAGCGCCAGCAAGAAGACCATGTCCATCACGTAGACGCCGGTCTGGTGCTGCCACAGCGGGTCGGGGTTGCCCTTCTCCCAGGGGAGGAGGGTGTTCAGGTCGGCGGTGGCGCCCAGCGCGGCGACCGCCCAGCGCGAGGGCATCAGCCAGGAGAGCTGGGCGACACCCGGGGTGTCGAAGAGCTGGAAGAGCACGCCGGTGAAGACGACCTGCACGATGGCGAACATGACCAGCAGCGGCATGGTCTTCTCGGCGGTCTTGACCAGCGCGGAGATGATCAGGCCGAACATCATCGAGGTGAAGCCCAGGGCGATGATCGCCACGGTCATCTCGACGGCCGGCAGGTCCTTCACGATCAGGCCCTCGGCGGGCATCTTGCGGGTCGAGAAGCCGATCGCCGCAATGATCACGCCCTGCACCGCGGTGACCACGCCGAGCACGATCACCTTCGACATCAGGTACGCCGAGCGGGACAGGCCGGTGGCCCGTTCGCGCTCGTAGATGACGCGTTCCTTGATCAGTTCTCGTACCGAGTTGGCCGCGCCGGAGAAGCACATACCGACCGTGAGGATCAGCATGATCGTCGCGGCGTCGCGGTTGGTGCGGGCCCGCTCGATCGGGCCGTACCCGAGGCCGAAGTCGCTGGGGATCAGCATGGAGACCACGCCGAGCACGGCCGGCAGGATCAGCATCAGCCCGAGGAAGCCGCGGTCGGAGGCGATCACGGAGACGTACCGGCGCATCAGGGTCCACAGCTGCGAGCCCCAGCTCTGGGACTTCTGCATCCGGGCCGGCGGCGCCTGGACGTCGACCGACTGCGGCGCGACGGCGTCGAGGTCGGCCGCGTACATCTGGTAGTGCGGGGAGCCGCGCCAGCGGCCCATCCAGTCGTAGTCGCGGTAGTTCTCGAACGCCGAGAAGACATCCGCCCAGGACTCGTACTGGAAGAAGTTCAGCGCCTCCTCGGGCGGGCCGAAGTAGGCGACACCGCCGCCCGGCGCCATGACCAGCAGCTTGTCACAGAGCGCGAGCTCGGCGACGGAGTGCGTGACGACCAGGACCGTGCGGCCGTCGTCGGCGAGGTCGCGGAGCAGCTTCATGACGTCGCGGTCCATGCCCGGGTCGAGGCCGGAGGTCGGCTCGTCCAGGAAGATCAGCGACGGCTTGGTCAGCAGCTCCAGGGCGACCGAGACGCGCTTGCGCTGGCCGCCGGAGAGCGAGGTGACCTTCTTCTCCTTGTGCACGTGCAGCTTGAGCTCGTGCAGCACCTCGTCGATGCGGGCCTCGCGCTCCGCCGTCGCGGTGTCACCGGGGAAGCGGAGCTTGGCCGCGTAGCGCAGCGCCTTCTGGACGGTCAGCTCCTTGTGCAGGATGTCGTCCTGCGGGACCAGCCCGATGCGCTGCCGCAGCTCGGCGAACTGCTTGTAGAGGTTCCGGTTGTCGTAGAGGACGTCGCCCTCGTTGGCGGGGCGGTAACCGGTGAGCGCCTTGAGCAGCGTGGACTTGCCGGAGCCGGACGGGCCGATGACCGCGACCAGCGACTTCTCGGGCACCCCGAAGGAGACGTCCTTGAGGATCTGCTTGCCGCCGTCGACCGTGACGGTGAGGTGGCGCGCGGAGAAGGAGACCGCACCGGTGTCGACGAACTCTTCCAGGCGGTCGCCGACCAGCCGGAACGTGGAGTGGCCGACGCCGACGGTGTCGTTCGGGCCGATGAGCGCCGAACCGCTCTTGGGGACCGGCTGGCCGTTGACGTACGTACCGTTGTGGCTGCCGAGGTCGTGGATCTCGAAACGGCCGTCGGGTGTGGCCCGGAACTCCGCGTGGTGCCGGGAGACCTGCAGGTCGGAGACGACCAGCTCGTTCTCCAGGGCACGGCCGATGCGCATGACGCGGCCGAGGTCCAGCTGGTGGAAGGTGGTCGGGCTGCGGTCGCCGGACGGCTGCGGGACCGCGGCGCCCTGTGCCGGGGGCTGCTGCGGTCCGCCCTGCGGCGGGACACCGGCGCCATACGAGGGCGGGCCCTGTTGCGGCGGCGCGCCCTGCCATCCCTGCTGCTGCGCCGGCGGCTGCTGCGCTCCGGCCCAGCCGGCGGCGCCCTGCTGGGCGGGGGCCGCGGCGGCCGGCTGGGCGGCGTTGGCCGGGGCTGTGGGCTGCGCGGCGTAGGCGTCGGCGGCGGCAGCGGCCGCGGTGCCGTTGAGGGTCAGCCGGGGACCGTCGGTGGCATTGCCGAGGTGCACGGTCGAGCCGGGGCCGATCTCCATCTGGTGGATCCGCTGCCCCTGCACATACGTGCCGTTGGTGCTGCCGTGGTCCTCGATGACCCAACTGCGCCCTCCCCAGCGCACGGTCGCGTGCCGCCACGACACCCTCGCGTCGTCCAGCACCATGTCGCCCTGCGGATCACGGCCCAGGCTGTACGACCGGGACGGATCGAGCGTCCAGGTCATTCCATTGATTTCGAGTACGAGTTCAGGCACTCCATGCCCCACTAGTTGTCCCCCGAGTGACCCCCTGCACGGGAAGTCTAGGGATGGTGAACATCGTGAGGAACTATTCCAGGCAGAGGGCCGCGACCGAAAGCCGGGCCGTGACAAGAGCATGAAGCGGACAGCGTTGACGCCGCCGAAAGCCCCCCGGAGAGTGGGAGAATCCCACGGATCCGCACCGATGCCACGCGATGCGGGCAACTCGGGGCAGGCGGGGCCGGGGAGCGAGGAGCAGCGATCGGGGGCTGCGATGAGCGTGACCGCGACTCCGCACACCGGAGCGGCCGCTGTGCTGCTCTCCGCCGTCGCCACGGTCTGCTGGGCGTTCCTGGCGATGACCGGGGTCGCGGCCCTCGGGCTGCATCTGCTGGGCGTCGACGCGTACGGCTCGCTGGGTCCGATGACGGCCGCCGTGGTGGTGCTGGCGGTGGGCGGAACCGTCTCCCCGCACGGTGACGTATCGGCCTTCGGGGTGTCCGGCGTCACGGCCGAAACCGCCATTGACATCGTGCCGTTGGGCGTCTCCGTGGTCGGCGCGCTGCTGCTGGGGCTGCTGTTCCTCCGGTCGCTGCGGGCCGTGCCGGGCGGGATCACGTCCGGCGCTCTGGCGGCCCGCGCGGCCGCGGTCGTCGCGCTCTTCACCGCGCTCGTCGGCGGCCTCGCCTGGGCCGGGCACGACTCCGTAACGATCCCGGCCCGGAAGCTGATTCCGGCGCCGGCGGGCGGGGGCGGCGGGCCGCTCGACCGGCTGCCGGACCTGCCCGGCCTCGGCGACCTCCCGGGCCTGGGCGACCTGCCGGGCCTCGGCGATCTCGGCGGGCTGCCCGGCCTCGGCGGCCAGGGCACGGCGCACGACCTGCCGGGGCTGCTGCTGCCCGGCCTCGCGGACGCCCGGCTCCGGGTGGACTTCGCGGTGGCGGCGGGGCCCTCGCTCGTGGCGGGCGCGCTGTGGGTGCTCGGCGTCCTGCTGATCGCGCTCGCGGCCTCCCGGCGCACCCCGCTCCCCCGCGCGCTGGCCGGGGCGGACCGCTTCGTCCGCCCCGCCGCCTCCGCGCTGACCCAGGTGCTGCTCGTCGCGGTGCTCCTGGGGCTCGCCGCCGGGCTGTACGGGGTCACCGAGGGCGGGCAGCCGCGGCGGGCACTGGGTGCCGCGCTGCTCGGCGCGCCCAACGGGGCGTGGCTCGCGCTGCCCCTGGGCCTGCTCGTGCCCTGGTACGGCTCGGCGAGCGGCGCACTGCTCCACGTGCTGCCCGCGTCCCTGCGGGAGCTGCTCGGCGGTGGCGGCGAGCGGCCGGTTACCCTGTCGCGACTGGCGGAGCAGACCCCTGGGGTGTGGGCGACGGCGCTGGTGGCGGTGGTGCTGATGCTGCTGGCCGGGGTGCTCACGGCGATGCGTACGGCCCGCACGGAGGCCGGTCTCCTGGCGTATGCGGGCGGCTGCGCGCTGCGCCTGGGCGTGGTCACCGCGCTCGCCGTACCCCTGCTGGTGTGGCTGACGGAGGTGGCGGTGGCCGTCCGGCTGAGCCTCTTCGGTATCGGCGTCCACGAGACCGGCCTGACCCTGCACGGGGGCCTCGGCACTGGAGCGGTCCTGGGAGCCCTCTGGGGCGGCGCTGCGGGGCTGGCGGGCGCCTTGCTGGCGGCCGGGGCAGGGCTGGCCGGGCGACGCGCCACGGTCCCGGCCCACCCGGCGCACGTGCCGTCGCCGTACGGGCCGGGGCCGGGCGGCGGCCCGGGGCCGTACACGCCGTCCCGTCCCTACCGGCAGCCGAACCCGGACACCAATCCGTACCTGCGCGCGCTCCCGCCCCGGGAGCCGGAGCGCCGCGTGCCGCCCCCGCCGGAGGGGCCTCCGCCCGGCGCACCACCCACGCCTGGCACACCGCCCCCGCCGGACCGTCCGCCGGCCGGCGGGCCGCCGCCGCACGGCAGCGACACCGCCTCGGCGCCGACCGTGAGCGGCACTCCGCTGCCGCGCCCCGGAGGGCCGCGGTCCCGCCCGAAGCGGCGGTGGGACGATCCGCCGCCGGAGCCCCCGCCACCGCCCCCGCCGCCCGGACGCCCGGACGCAGGCCGCTGAGGGTGGGCTCCGCTCGGACGCCCTGGGGCGGGCCGCTGAGGGCCGTCGCCGGACGCTTCGCGGCCCTGGCCTGGCGTCGCAGGCCACAGAACGCCCCATACGTCCCTTGAGTCCCACTCGGCCGCGTGGTGGGAGACGTCCACTCGGCGGGACACCTGTACGGTCCCGTGGCGGAGCCGGATACCGTAAGAGCACCATGAGCGCATCGCAGACACCGCCTGCCACCGCCGTACCGGGCGACGACGTACCGACCCTCCTCGTCAAGATCTTCGGTAAGGACCGGCCCGGCATCACCGCCGGCCTCTTCGACACCCTCGCCGCCTACTCCGTCGACGTCGTCGACATCGAGCAGGTCGTGACCCGGGGCCGCATCGTGCTGTGCGCCCTGGTCACGACGCCGACGGGGAGCGCGTCGAACGGCGCCTCCGAAGGTGACCTGCGCGCGACCGTGCACAGCTGGGCCGAGTCGCTGCACCTCCAGGCCGAGATCATCTCGGGTACCGGCGACAACCGCCCGCGCGGCACGGGGCGTTCGCACGTCACCGTGCTCGGCCACCCGCTCACCGCCGAGTCCACCTCCGCCATCGCCGCCGCCATAACGGCCACCGGCGGCAACATCGACCGTATCTTCCGGCTCGCCAAGTACCCCGTGACCGCGGTGGAGTTCGCGGTCTCCGGCACCCCGACCGACGTGCTGCGCACCGCGCTCGCCACCGAAGCCGCCGTGCTCGGCGTGGACATCGCCGTGAGCGCCTCCGGGCTGCAGCGCCGGGCGCAGCGGCTGGTCGTCATGGACGTGGACTCCACGCTGATCCAGGACGAGGTCATCGAGCTGTTCGCGGCGCACGCGGGCTGCGAGAAGGAGGTCGCCGAGGTGACCGCCGCGGCGATGCGCGGCGAGCTGGACTTCGAGCAGTCGCTGCACGCCCGGGTGGAGTTGCTGGCGGGGCTGGACGCCTCGGTCGTGGAGCAGGTGCGCAAGGAGGTGCGGCTGACCCCCGGCGCGCGGACCCTGGTACGCACGCTCAAGCGCCTGGGGTACCAGGTCGGCGTGGTCTCCGGCGGCTTCACGCAGGTCACCGACGCGCTCAAGGACGAGCTGGGGCTGGACTTCGCCTCGGCCAACACCCTGGAGATCGTGGACGGCCGGTTCACCGGCAAGGTCACCGGCGACATCGTGGACCGCGCGGGCAAGGCCCGGCTGCTGCGCTCCTTCGCCCAGCAGGCCGGCGTGCCGCTGGCGCAGACGGTCGCGATCGGCGACGGTGCCAACGACCTGGACATGCTGAACACCGCCGGGCTGGGCGTCGCCTTCAACGCCAAGCCGGTCGTACGGGAGGCCGCGCACACCGCCGTGAACGTGCCGTTCCTGGACACCGTGCTGTACCTGCTCGGCATCACCCGCGAAGAGGTCGAGGCCGCCGACACGATGGCGGACTGACACCGTGGCGCACTGACACGCCGGCGGGCTGAACAGTCACCCTCTGTACGCAGCCGTGGAAGCGGAACGCGCGGCATGAGCCGCGGAGGCTGAGCGCACGGCATACGAAGGGCCCCGGCACGGAGCGTGCCGGGGCCCTTCGGCGTGTGCGGTCGGCGGCGGGTCAGTCGTGCGGCGTCCAGTACGCGACCAGGCGGCCGACGCCGTGCTCGACGGACTTCCAGGAGCCGTTGAAGGACACCACCGCCATGGAGGCGGTCGGGAAGCCGCTGCGGTTCATCCGGGTCAGCAGCTCGCCGTCGGCCTCTCCGGAGAGGGCGTCGGCGAGGGCGTGCATGCCGGGGTTGTGGCCGACCAGCAGCAGGTCGCTCACCTCGTCCGGGACCTCGTTGACCACGGCGATCAGCTCGCCGAGCGAGGCTTCGTACAGCCGCTCTTCGTAGACGGTCTTGGGGCGCTGAGGGAGTTCATGGACGCAGAGTTTCCATGTCTCGCGGGTGCGCAGTGCCGTGGAGCAGAGGGTCAGGTCGGGGCTGACGCCCGCTCCTGCGAGCCATCGTCCGGCGGTGGGGGCGTCCCGGCGGCCGCGCTCGGCGAGCGGCCGCTCGTGGTCGCTCTCCTGCGACCACTCGGCCTTGGCATGTCGGAGAAGAACAATCCGGCGAGGAGAATCGACGCTCATGTGTCCCAGCTTCGCATGAAACGCAGCGCGGGGCGCGGGGTGTTGACAGCCTCGTCCCACGAGGCGGGATGCGGAACCGGCGGCTACACTCCGGCGCCGACCAGCCGCGCGAGCAAGTGGACCACGGACAGCACGGCGGGCGGCGCACCGGCCGCCTCGGGCTCCGCGGCGGGGGTCATCACGAAGAGCAGCGTCACGAACGAGACCACCGGCAGGGCCACGGCCCACCACGGCAGCCGCACGGGCCGGGCACCGTTCCCGGCGTGCCTGGGGTGAGCGGCGGACATGGGATCGCCTCCGTGCGGTCGAGCGGCCGCGCGGCCTTCGTAGCGGGCCGCGCCCACCGCTGCTGCGCGGTGTCCTTCGAACCTACGGTTCCCGGTCCGCCCGGCCCATCAGGTGCACCACCCACTTGCCCCTGACCCCGGCCCCCTAGGGGACGGTGGGGACAGCCCCACCGTGCGCGCCGGGGCGCCGTGTCACGGAGCGGCGATGCTGGCGATGATCCCGACGACGACGGTGACGGCGAGCATCGCGCCCAGCACGAGGAGCAGCTTCTTCTGTCCGCCCTGCGGATTCGGTTCGAGCACTGGCATGCGCCCAGTGTCGCAAACGCCTCCGGGCCACCGGTCGGCAGGACCGGGTAAGGGAGCCGGGGGCTCCGGTGAGCGGTACCGGGTAAGGGGGCCGAGGGCTCTCCGGTGCGCGATACCGGGTAAGGGAGCCGGGGCGGTCCCTTACCGCTCGTCCACCTCTACCGCTCGTCCTCGATGCGGCGGTCCCGGCCGGCCAGCATGCCCACCGCGATCTGCGGCACCATCAGCCCCGCCATCAGCGCGATCGGCAGGCCCCAGCCGCCGCTGTGCTGGTACAGCGCGCCCACCAGGAGCGGGCCGGGGATGGAGATCAGGTAGCCGATGCACTGGGCGAAGGCGGAGAGCTTGACGACGCCGGCGGCGCTGCGGGCGCGCATACCGATCATGGTGAGGGCCAGCGGGAAGGCGCAGTTCGATATGCCGAGCAGCAGTGCCCAGCCCCAGGCGCCGCCGGCGGGCGCCAGCCACAGGCCCGCGTACCCGGCGAGCCCGCAGGCCCCGAGGAGCACGGCCAGCGGCCCCTGGTGGCGCATCCGGGCCGCCACCCGCGGCAGCAGGAAGGACAGCGGGATGCCCATCGCCATGGTGATCGCGAGCAGGACGCCCGCGGTCCCGGCGGGCACTCCGGCGTCGCGGAAGATCTGCGGCAGCCAGCCCATGGTGATGTACGCGGCGGTGGCCTGGAGGCCGAAGAAGACGGCGAGCGACCAGGCGGTGGGCGAGCGGCTGATCCGGATGGCGGGGGCGTCCTCCCGCGCCGCGCCGGCCGCCTGCGGCGCCGTCTGCGGCGCGCGGTGCCGCAGCACGGCGAGCCAGGGGACGATGGCGAGGGCGCCGAGCACCGCCCAGATCGCCAGGCCGGCCTGCCAGCCGCCGCCGAGCGCGCCGGTGACCGGCACGGTGAGCGCGGCGGCGAGCGAGGTGCCCAGCGCCAGGGCCATGGAGTACAGCCCGGTCATCGAGCCGACCCGGTCGGGGAAGAAGGTCTTGATGACCACGGGCAGCAGGATGTTGCTGACCGCGATGCCGGCGAGGGCGAGGGCGCTGGCGACGAGGAAGCCGGCCGTGCCGCCGGCGAAGGGCCGCACCACGACGCCGATGGTGATCGCGGCCATGCCGGCGCACACGATGGCGCCTGGGCCGAAGCGGCGGGCGAGGCGGGGCGCCGCGATGCCGAAGACGGCGAAGCACAGGGCCGGTACGGAGGTGAGCAGGCCCGCGATGGTGCCGCTCATGCCGAGACCGTCCCGCACCTCCTCCATGAGGGCGCCCAGGCTGGTGATGGCCGGGCGGAGGTTGAGGGCGGCGAGGACGAGACCGGCGGTCAGGACCGCGCCGAGCCAGCGCGGTACGCGCGCGGGGGCGCGGTCGAGCGGGTCGCCGCCGGGCGTCCCGGTGGTCTGAGGTGCCTCGGTAACGGTGCCTAGGGTCGCGAGGTCGTCGTCTGCCATACGTACATCATAGAATCATGGGATGAATGTTTGTCCAGGTGATTCTCGCCTCCCGGTGACCGGCCGGGAAAGGCTTAGCATCAGCGATGCCGAATCCGTGCTCGTGTCCTCGGGAGCGCTCGTATGCCGCTGACCTCGCCCCGGCGTTCCGCCCTGGCCGACCAGGTGATCGCACAGCTGCGTGCCCAGATCACCTCGGGCGAGTGGCCGGTCGGCTCGCGCATCCCCACCGAGCCCGAGCTGGTCGAGCAGCTCGGCGTGGCCCGCAACACCGTCCGCGAGGCGGTCCGGGCGCTGGCCCACAACGGTCTGCTGGACATCCGCCAGGGCTCCGGCACGTACGTGGTCGCCACCAGTGAGCTGGCGGGCGTGATGAACCGCAGGTTCGCCGACGCCGACCCGCGGCACGTCGCCGAGCTGCGCAGCGCGCTGGAGGCGGAGGCCGCCCGGCGGGCCGCGGAGCGCCGTACGGAGACCGACCTCAAGCAGCTGGACGCGGCGCTGCAGCGGCGCGAGCAGGCCTGGGAGTCGGGCGCCGCCGCGGCCTTCGTGGAGGCGGACGCCAACCTGCACATGGCGATCGTGGCGGCCTCGCACAACGACGTACTGGCGGAGCTGTACGCGGACCTCGGCGGCGTGCTGCGGGAGTTCCTCCGCGCCGACGTGGGCGACGAACTGCGCCCGGAGTCGCACCTGGACCACTCCCGGCTGGTGGACGCGATCCGCGACGGCGACGGCGACCGCGCGGCGTCGGAAGCAGGAGCCCACCCGTACGGCTGCCGCCTGGGCCGCGCCTGAGGCGACCGGCCGGCCCGAGGACACCGGCCGGCCCGAGGGCAGCGTCCGCTCCGAGGCCGCCAGCGGTTCCCGTCCGCCCTCTCCACCGGCGGTTCCCGCCCGCGCCCCTTGGGTAACCCCCTGCTGGGGGGACGATCTCGTTCGATTCGCCCCGAAGACCGCCCCGAAAGCCGCCGCGCAAGCGCCGCGCAAGCGACGAAGGGCCGCGCAAGCGAAGCCTGGAGGGCGCGCAAACGAAACCCCGGAGGCGGGCGCGCCGGCGAAGCCCCGAAGGCGGCCCCGCCAAGCCAACGAAGAAGGGCCGCGCCCCGTCCCGTACGTCGCGTACGGGACGGGGCGCGGCCCTCACTCACTGCCGGGTGCGTCAGGCACCCTCACAGCCGGGTGGCCCTCACTCACAGCCGAGTGGGTACAGCCGGTGGGTACTGCCAGCTGCGTCAGGCGCCCATCATGTGCACGCCGCCGTCGACGTGCACGATCTCGCCGGTGGTCTTCGGGAAGAAGTCCGAGAGCAGCGCGACGACGCCCTTGCCGGCCGGCTCCGGGTCGCCCATGTCCCAGTTCAGCGGGGAGCGGGTGTCCCACACCTTGGCGAGCTCGGAGAAGCCCGGGATGGACTTGGCGGCCATCGAGCCGATCGGGCCGGCGGAGACCAGGTTGCAGCGGACGTTCCGCGCGCCGAGGTCACGGGCCACGTAGCGGCTGGTGGCCTCCAGCGCGGCCTTGGCCGGGCCCATCCAGTCGTACTGCGGCCAGGCGAACTGCGCGTCGAAGGTCAGGCCGACCACCGCGCCGCCCTCCTCCGGCATCAGCGGCAGGCAGGCCATGGTCAGCGCCTTCAGCGAGAACGCCGAGACATGCATGGCCGTGGAGACCGACTCGAAGGACGTGTTGAGGAAGTTGCCGCCGAGCGCGTCCTGCGGGGCGAAACCGATGGAGTGGACGACGCCGTCCAGGCCGCCGAGCTCCTCGCGGACCTTGGCCTCCAGACCGTCCAGGTGCTCCTGGTTGGTCACGTCCAGCTCGATGACCTTGGCGGGCTTGGGCAGCTTCTTCGCGATGCGCTCGGTGAGCGTGGGCCGCGGGAAGGCCGTGAGGATGACCTCGGCGCCCTGCTCCTGCGCGACCTTGGCCGCGTGGAAGGCGATGGAGGACTCCATCAGCACACCGGTGATCAGAATGCGCTTGCCGGCGAGGATTCCGCTCATATCGATCAGTGACCCATGCCCAATCCGCCGTCGACGGGAATGACGGCTCCAGTGATGTACGCGGCCTCGTCGGAGGCCAGGAAGCGGACCGAGGCGGCGATCTCCTCGGGCTGCGCGTAACGCGCGAGCGGCACCTGCTTCACGATGTTCTCGCGCTGCTCGTCGGTGAGCGCGCGGGTCATGTCCGTGTCGACGAAGCCGGGGGCCACGACGTTGCACGTGATGTTGCGGGAGCCCAGCTCGCGGGCGATCGAGCGGGCGAAGCCGACGAGGCCCGCCTTGGACGCCGCGTAGTTCGCCTGGCCCGCCGAGCCCAGCAGGCCCACCACCGACGAGATCAGCACGATGCGGCCCTTGCGCGCCCGCAGCATGCCGCGGTTGGCCCGCTTGACCACGCGGAACGTACCGGTGAGGTTGGTCTCCAGGACCGAGGCGAAGTCGTCCTCCGACATCCGCATGAGCAGCTGGTCACGGGTGACGCCGGCGTTGGCCACCAGCACCTCGACCGCGCCGTGCTTCTCCTCGATCTCCTTGTACGCCTGCTCGACCTGCTCCGTGTCGGTGATGTCGCACTTCACGGCCAAGAACCCCGCCGGGGGTTCGCCGGAGCGGTAGGTGATGGCGACCTTGTCGCCTGCCTCGGCGAAGGCGCGGGCGATGGCGAGGCCGATGCCGCGATTGCCTCCGGTGACCAGAACCGAGCGGCTCAAGAGATCACCCTTTCCGTGTCCTGTCCGACGTGTGTTCCCTACGAAACTAGCGGTCAGCGACCCCATACGGAGAATCGACCTCGCACAGGGGCACATCCCGGTCACTGTCGGGTCCCTACAGAACCGCGGCCACCGGGCCCGGCCGGACCATCAGGCAGGCCCTGCGGAAGTCCCCCGCGCCGGAGCGGCGCGCCGGTCAGCCGAACGTGACGGGAGTGGTCTGGGCCACGGCCCCGTTGACAATGACGAGGAGCAGGTCACCCACCGTCGCCTCCTTGCCGAGCCCGAGCTCCGAGACCGGTCGCGCTCCCGGCACCTCACGGGCGGTGACAGGCTTGAGGCGCAGCTCGTTCTCCTCGCCCTGGAACGCGAGCATCACCCAGGTCTCGTCCTGCCCGATGCGCGAAAGAACGGTGCTGAGCCGGTCGGTCAGAACAGCGCACACCACAGTGAGCCGCTGGCGCTCGGCCCTCGGGAACGCGGAGATCATCTCCAGGACGCCGGGAGCCGAGAGCGTGCCCTCCAGCAGCTGCGCCACGGCGGTGCGGTCGCCCGAGCGGTCGTCCGCCTCCACCGCGTGAACGAAGCGGACGATGGGCAAGCCGTCGTCGAGCACCTGCTGCCAGCGCGGCAGCATGAAGTCGATGTGGAGGGCCTCTTCACGGCTCGGGCCTGCGTCGCCCACCTCGCACCCGCGCCCTGCCAGCCAGGCCCGGACATCGGCCCAGCGCCAGACGAGTGAGCGCCCGGCTGTGCCTTCCGGCTCCGGGAACGGCGGCGCGTCATGGCGGCGCTCGCCGTTCACCCATTGCAGGATGTTCTGGCGGCTGCGGCCGGTCCGCTGGGCGATGTCCGGCACTCCCACGAGATCCGGATCGAGGCGCAGCAAGCGCAGCTGGGGCAGTTCCTGGCGCAGCCGTACGACAAGACGGTGTGCCGCGTCGATGGCGCTGTCGCCGGTTTCGGACACATCGAGGAGGTGTTTGCCGCGATGGCTGGTGAGCAGTCCGTCGAATGTTTCGAAGACGGCGCCGAGCGCCGTTTCGTCGTTCACGCCGACGCCATCCACGACGAAGAGAAACTCATAGTCCATCGCGACCCCATCCCCCCTCGCTCGTGCACTGTGATCCTTGGCAGCAGGGCTCACCACCCCCCTTCGAGCCTTACCCGGCCCGGCTATGTTGTCAAACGACAACACCCCCGTCCGGGGCACGTCCGCCTTCCGGAGCCCGGCGGGGGTCCCCGTCCGGCAGCGGGCACAGCGCCGCCCGCCACGCGAGCTTCCGGGCCGTACGGTCCGGATTCTTGGCCGTACCGGGGACAGGAATGGTCGTGCACCCGCCGGGACACGGGCAGTACAGGCGCCCCCAATGCCCTTCCTTGCGCAGGGTCCAGCCCGCAACCACGAGCCGCTTGAGGACCACGCGGATCTCCTTGTTCTGGTGATCCGCCGGCGACAACTCGCGCCCGACCATCCACCAACTCCCCAACGCTCGCTACCGAACCGGGAGTCGACCGTCAACTCCGCGTGCGCCAGAGACTACTCCGAGCATCCGACAATCGACGAAATCAGACACCCATGCAGTCATTTGGCATGTAAAACGATCAGATGCTTCCGCTTGAGGGGGCGTCGGCCATCACCCTCGCCAACGAAGAGCGAGGGAGGTCGCAGCTCTGCTCCACATCCGGGCGATCAAGGACAGGCCGCCCGCGGAGGCAGGCAGCAGCCCCGGAGAGGCAGGTGTCCGTGCCCTCAACTTGGCGAAGGATGACCGCCGTTGAGCATGATGCAGCGGCATATGCGGACTTGGGAAAACCTTGGCCGTTCCCGACCGGGGCGGGCATGGTTTGCAAAGACCCGGAAGAGAGGGAGAGCCCCGTGACCAAACAGGTCGATCAGTCGTTCCTCGCCCTGCCCCTGCGCGCGTTGGCGGATGCCGCGCTCGCGCGGGCGCGGGCGCTCGGGGCCGCCCATGCCGACTTCCGGCTGGAACGCATCCGGTACGCGTCCTGGCGGCTGCGGGACGCGAAGACCGCCGGTTCCTCGGACACCACCGACCTGGGGTACGCGGTGCGGGTGGTGCACGGCGGGGCCTGGGGCTTCGCGTCCGGTGTCGACCTGACCATGGACGCGGCGGCGCGAGTCGCCGCGCAGGCCGTCGCGATGGCCAAGCTGTCGGCGAAGGTGATCGACGCGGCGGGCTCGGCGGAGAGGGTCGAGCTGGCCGACGAGCCCGCCCATCCGGACCGCACCTGGGTGTCCTCGTACGACGTGGACCCCTTCGACGTGCCGGACGCGGAGAAGAGCGGGCTGCTGGCGGAGTGGAGCGGGCGGCTGCTGGCCGCGCCGGGCGTGACGCACGCGGACGCCTCTCTGCTCACGGTCCGGGAGAACAAGTTCTACGCCGACACCGCGGGCACCACGACCACGCAGCAGCGGGTCCGGCTGCACCCGGAGCTGACGGCCGTCGCGGTGGACGGGGGCACCGGCGAGTTCGACTCGATGCGGACCGTCGCACCGCCCGTCGGCCGGGGCTGGGAGTACCTGACCGACGGCCGGTACGACTGGGACGCGGAGCTGGCGGAGATGCCGGAGCTGCTCGCGGAGAAGATGCGCGCGCCGAGCGTGCGGTCCGGGCGGTACGACCTGGTGGTGGATCCCTCCAACCTCTGGCTGACGATCCACGAGTCGATCGGGCATGCGACCGAGCTGGACCGGGCGCTGGGCTACGAAGCGGCGTACGCGGGCACCTCGTTCGCCACCTTCGACCAGCTGGGCACCTTGAAGTACGGCTCGGAGCTCATGCACGTGACGGGCGACCGGACCGCCGAGCACGGGCTGGCCACGATCGGGTACGACGACGAGGGTGTCCGGACGCAGTCCTGGGACCTGGTCAAGGACGGCGTGCTGGTCGGCTACCAGCTGGACCGCAGGATCGCGAAGCTGACCGGCTTCGAGCGGTCCAACGGGTGCGCGTACGCGGACTCGCCGGGCCACGTGCCGGTACAGCGGATGGCCAATGTGTCCCTGCAGCCGGCGCCCGAAGGCCCGTCCACCGAGGAACTGATCGGGGGCGTGGAACGCGGCATCTACGTGGTGGGCGACCGGTCGTGGTCCATCGATCAGCAGCGGTACAACTTCCAGTTCACCGGGCAGCGGTTCTTCCGGATCGAGAACGGGCGGCTGGCGGGGCAGCTGCGGGACGTGGCGTACCAGGCCACCACCACCGACTTCTGGGGCTCGATGGCCGCGGTGGGCGGCCCGCAGACGTACGTACTGGGCGGCGCATTCAACTGCGGCAAGGCCCAGCCGGGCCAGGTCGCCTCCGTCTCCCACGGCTGCCCCTCCGCCCTCTTCACGGACGTCAACATCTTGAACACGACCCAGGAGGCCGGCCGATGAGCACCCGTACGCCGCGGACGAACGCGCCGCACGAGGTCGTCGAGCGCGCGCTGGCCCTCTCGCGGGCCGACGGCTGTGTGGTGATCGCGGACGAGACGACCACCGCCAACCTGCGCTGGGCGGGCAACGCGCTGACCACCAATGGCGTCACCCGTGGCCGCACCCTCACGGTGATCGCCACCGTGGACGGCAAGGAGGGCACCGCCTCGGGTGTCGTGTCCCGGGCCGCGGTCACCGCCGACGACCTGGAGGGGCTGGTGCGGGCCGCCGAGGCGGCCGCCGGTGCCGCCGGGCCCGCCGACGACGCGCGGCCGCTCGTCCCGGGCGGTGCCTCCTCGCCCGGCTTCACCGAGCCGCCCGCCGAGACCTCCTCCGAGGTCTTCGCGGACTTCGCGCCCGCGCTGGGCGAGTCCTTCCGGCGGGCCCGGGACGGCGGCCGCGAGCTGTACGGGTTCGCCAGCCACGGGATGGTCTCCTCGTACATGGGCTCCTCGACCGGGCTGCGACTGCGGCACGACCAGCCCACCGGGACGCTGGAGCTGAACGCCAAGTCGCCCGACCGCTCCCGCTCGGCGTGGGCGGGCCGCGCCACGCGGGACTTCGAGGACGTCGACCCGCTGGCCATGGATGCCGAGCTGGCGCGCAGGCTGGCCTGGGCGGAGCGGCGGATCGAGCTGCCGGCAGGCCGGTACGAGACGCTGCTGCCGCCCACCGCCGTCGCCGACCTGCTCGTGTACCAGCTGTGGTCGTCCGGGGCCCGGGACGCGGCCGAGGGCCGTACGGTCTTCTCGGCGCCCGGCGGGGGCACCCGGGTCGGCGAGAAGCTCTCCGGGCTGCCGATGACGCTGCGCAGCGACCCGGGGGCCGCGGGCCTGGAGTGCGCGCCCTTCGTGCTGGCGCACAGCTCCGGGGACGACGCCTCGGTCTTCGACAACGGGCTGCCGCTGGAGCCGACGGACTGGATCCGGGACGGCGCGCTGAACCAGCTGGTCACGACGCGCCACAGTGCGGAGCTGACCGGGCTGCCGGTGGCCCCGGCCGTCGACAACCTGCTGCTGGAGGCGGGCGGCAGCAAGGCGCTGGACGAGCTGGTGGCCGGTACCGAGCGGGGGCTGCTGCTGACCTGCCTGTGGTACATCCGCGAGGTCGATCCGGCGACGCTGCTGCTCACGGGGCTGACGCGGGACGGCGTGTACCTGGTGGAGGGCGGCGAGGTGGTCGGTGAGGTGAACAACTTCCGGTTCAACGAGTCGCCGGTGGACCTGCTGGGTCGGGCGACCGAGGCGGGCCGTACGGAGCGCACCCTGCCGCGCGAGTGGAGCGACTACTTCACGCGCGCCGCGACGCCAGCGCTGCGGATCCCGGACTTCAACATGAGCTCGGTGAGCCCGGGAGTGTGAGGGCGGGGCCCGCCCCACCAGGGTGCGGGCACTTGTCGTACCGCGTGGCCGGCCTGTGGATACTCGGTCGGCCACGCTGCGCACGGCGAATAGAATCGGTTCCGTCCTCCCGTTTGGGATCAACGACCGATCAGGAACGCCATGACACGCCTCGGCGAATCCGTCGCCCGCGCCAGCTCGCTGCTCTCCGCAGACCTCTCCGCAGACGCCACCGTCGCGGAGCTGCTGAAGGAGACCGGCTCGCGGCGCTATCTCGACCTGACGGACCTGCCGGCCAAGGAGCAGGCCGAGCTGATCGCCTCGCGTACGGTCGAGGTGCTGCCGGGCGTGGACCAGCTCGCCGAGCGCATCGAGGAGCGCACGGCGGCCGGCAAGGGTCTGCACATCAAGCTGGGCATCGACCCGACGGCGACCGATGTGCACCTGGGGCACGCGGTTCCGCTGATCATCCTCAGCCGCTTCCAGCGGCTCGGCCACGACGTCACGCTGATCATCGGCGACTTCACGGCCAAGATCGGCGACCCCTCGGGCCGTACGGCCGAGCGTCCGCCGCTGACCGACGAGGACATCGCGCACAACCTCGCGAGCTACCGCGAGCAGGTCCGGCCGTTCTTCGACTTCGACAAGGTCAGCTTCCGGCAGAACAGCGAGTGGCTGGCGCCGTACACCTTCCCCGAGCTGCTGAGCCTGCTCTCCAAGGTGCCGGCCTCCCAGCTGCTCCAGCGCGAGGACTTCCGTACCCGCCTCGCGTCGGGCGCGGGCCTGACCATGACGGAGATGCTGTACCCGATCGCGCAGGGCCTGGACTCGGTGGCGCTGGAGTGCGACGTGGAGCTGGGCGGCGCCGACCAGCTGCTGAACCTCCAGATGGGCCGCAAGCTCATGGAGCTCAAGGGCCAGCAGCCGCAGCTCGTGGTCACGATGCCGCTCATCGAGGGCACCGACGGCACCGGCGCGAAGATGTCCAAGTCCAAGGGCAACTACGTCGGCCTGAACGCGCCCGCCGAGGACGTCTTCGGCAAGATCATGTCGGTCCCGGACCGGCTGATGGAGCCGTACCTCAAGGCGTGGACGGAGTGGACGGACGAGGAGATCGCCCAGGCCCTGGCCCGTATCGAGGCGAAGACGCTGCACCCGATGGACCTGAAGAAGGTCCTCGCGGGTGAGGTCGTGGCCGCGCTGTACGGCATCGAGGCGGCGATGACGGCCCGCGCCGGGTTCGTCGCGCAGTTCTCCAAGAAGTCCTTCGCCGACGTCGGCACGCTGCCGTCGGTGGACCTCGCGGCGCACGGCTCGGACACGGTGGCCACGGTGCTCACCCAGGTGCTGGAGTTCACGCCGAGCGCGTCGGCGGCCCGCCGGCTGGCGAAGCAGAACGCCCTGCGGCTGGTCATCGAGGCCGAGTCGGGCCAGGAGACCGTGGTGCTGGCCGAGTCGGACGCGATCCGCCCGCTGGCCGAGGTGCTGGCGGAGAAGCTGGCCGTCACGCCCGGTACGCCGTACCTCAAGGCGGGCCGCAAGCTGGCCCAGCTCCAGGGCGAGGCGTAGCCGCCGCCTCAGGAAACGATCGCGGAGGCGTAACCGCCTTCGGGAACGATCGCCCGGGGCCACGCGGGTCTGCCCGCTCGGCGCCCCGGGGGCTCAGCACCGTTCCGGCGGACCTGTGCGCCAGGTCCGCCGGAACGGTTCACGACGGCGGGATCAGACCCGCTGCTGCCGGTGTGTCCTCCCACGCACCATGGCCCACAGCCGACTGCCCACGCCGACGACGATCACCGCGCCGATCAGCTGGAGCAGGTGCCGGGTCCAGTCGATGCCCTTGGTGTCCTCGACTCCGATGCCGGTGGCCGCCCAGTTGCCCAGCACGCTGCCGAGCATGCCGAAGATCACGGTCAGCCAGAGCGGAATCGCCTGTTTCCCGGGGATGAGGGCCCTCGCGATCACGCCCAGGACCAGACCCAGAATGATGGCCCACAACCAATTCATGTCGCCTCCCAGTGGGGCGCGGTGTACAAGGCCGTGCATCGTTCAGTGTCGTACCGCCACCCGTACGGCGCACGTCGGAGCCGCCCGTACGCATGAGACCGCTGTGCGGCCGATCCGGGACATCGCGCCCCGGTCTCGAACGCTGCGCAGGCCCGGCGTAACGTGGGACAGGTCCGGCATAGGGGTTGCCCGGTACGACAACAGGTGGTGGAACGTGATGCGGAAGCAGAGCAGCGCCCAGACTTTCCGGATCACGGGAGCCCGCCAGGGGCTGACCGAGGACGTCCGTGGGCGGCAGCGACGCTATGTGATCTCGATGTCCTTGCGGACGGTGGCGGTGATCCTCACCGCCGTGCTCTGGAACGTCGAGCGGCCCTTCGCCATTATCACCCTGATCGCGGGTCTGGTACTGCCCTACATCGCGGTAGTCATCGCCAACGCGGGCCGGGAGAACGCGACTTCACTTCCATCGAGCTTCATCGCGGCGCCGTCGCGGCCTATGCTGACCGCTCGTTCGGGTGACGCTCCGGCGGAACCCACGGCGGAAGCGGGCCGGGCCGGCTCCGCCGAACACCACGGCGACCACGACTGATCTTCCGACGGTACGCAAAGCTCAAGAAAAGCTCAGATCAATCATGTGGTTCCGGTGCACTCGGCACGGTCCCCCATGACATACTTCGTACGCGCTCCGCATCCCCCGTCGGAGCGACGGACCGACGCCGGGCGGCTCCCCCCGTGGCTGCCCGGCGTCGCCATGTCCGGGATCGGGGGGCGACGTAGGGTTGAGGCTGTGAACTCCCCTGATAACGCAGTGATCTGCTCCGCCAAGGGCTGCCGTGCGGCCGCGGTGTGGGTGCTGGCCTGGAACAACCCGAAGATCCACACGCCCGACCGGCGCAAGACCTGGCTCGCGTGCGACGAGCACCGTGAGCACCTCGCCCAATTCCTCGACGTCCGCAGCTTCCTGAAGGACGTGGTGAAACTGGCGGAGTGGGAGGCCCGGCAGGAGGGCGCCGAACCGTCGGGCCCGAAGCAGGACGGGCCGCCCCGAGAGGACTGAGCCCCGCCGGCCCGCCCGACCGGGCTGAGCTTCGTCGCCCCCGCCCGACTGCGGGCGATCTCCGGCCCCTTCGGGCCACGGGCGTCTCCGGAGCCGGACGGCCGCGGGCGGCGGTCCCCGGAGGACGGCAGTCCGGGTGCCGGGCACGGCCGGAGCCGGACGGCAGCCCGGGCACCGGGCGCGGTCAGCCGCCGATCGCCGACATCGGCCGCTGCGGCTGCAGGAAGCTCGGGTCGTCCAGGCCCGAGCCCGCCTTCTTGCCCCACATCGCGCCCTTCCATATCTGCGCGATCTCCTCGTCCGGCGCGTCCGAGCGGAGCGCGGCCCGCAGGTCGGTCTCCTCCGTGGCGAACAGGCAGGTGCGCACCTGGCCGTCGGCGGTCAGCCGGGTACGGTCGCAGGCCCGGCAGAAGGGGCGGGTCACCGAGGCGATGACACCGACGCGGCGCGGGCCGCCGTCCACGAGCCACCGCTCGGCGGGCGCGGAGCCACGCTCCTCCTGGCCCTCGGGGGTCAGCTCGAAGCGGGTGCGCAGCGAGGCCAGGATGTCACCGGCGGTGATCATGCCGTCGCGCTTCCAGCCGTGCTGGGCGTCGAGCGGCATCTGCTCGATGAAGCGGAGCTCGTAGTCGTTCTCCACGGCCCAGGCGAGGAGGTCGGGCGCCTCGTCGGCGTTGAGCCCCGGCATCAGGACGGAATTGACCTTGACCGGGGTGAGCCCGGCGGCGCGGGCGGCCTCCAGGCCGCGCAGCACGTCGGCGTGGCGCTTGCGGCGGGTCAGGGCCTGGAAGACGTCCGGGCGCAGGGTGTCCAGCGAGACGTTGACCCGGTCCAGGCCGGCGTCGCGCAGCGCGGCGGCGGTGCGCTCCAGGCCGATGCCGTTGGTGGTGAGGGACATCTGCGGGCGCGGCGCGAGGGCCGCGACGCGCTCGACGATCGAGACGAGGCCGGGCCGGAGCAGCGGTTCCCCGCCGGTGAACCGGACCTCTTCGATGCCGAGGCGGGTGACCGCGATGTCGATGAGGCGGACGATCTCGTCGTCCGTGAGCAGGTCGGGCTTGGCGAGCCACTGCAGGCCCTCTTCGGGCATGCAGTAGGTGCACCGCAGGTTGCACCGGTCGGTCAGTGAAACCCGCAGGTCGGTGGCTACCCGCCCGTACGTGTCGATGAGCACGAGGCCCCCTCCCCCGGTGTCGGATCAGTACGGTGTCGAGCCTACGCGATGGGGGTGACAACGAGCACGGCTCCGATGTCACGATGCGCGGCCGGCCGCGTCGTAGGGATCTACGACGCGGCCGGTTCTCCGCGGGGACGGGGTACGCGTCAGTGTGCTCCGGTGCCGGTCAGGGACCGGACCTCCAGCTCGGCGTACTTCTTCACGTCCGGCTCCTCCTTGGAGAGGAGGGAGCCGAGCCAGCCGAGCAGGAAGCCCAGCGGGATGGAGATCAGGCCCGGGTTCTCCAGCGGGAAGACGGCGAAGTCGGCGCCGGGGAACATCGAGGTCTCCTTGCCGGAGACGACCGGCGAGAAGAGCACGAGCAGCACGGAGGAGATCAGGCCGCCGTAGATCGACCACAGCGCTCCGGAGGTGGTGAAGCGCTTCCAGAAGAGGCTGTAGAGGATCGTCGGCAGGTTGGCGGAGGCCGCGACCGCGAAGGCCAGCGCGACCAGGCCCGCGACGTTCAGGCCGCGGGCGAAGACGCCGAGGACGATGGCGACGGCGCCGATGCCGACGGTGGCCCAGCGCGCGGCCCGCACCTCCTCCTTCTCCGACGCCTTGCCCTTCTTGATCACGTTGACGTACAGGTCGTGCGCGAAGGACGAGGACGAGGCGAGGGTGAGGCCCGCGACCACCGCGAGGATGGTGGCGAAGGCGACCGCCGAGATCACGGCGAGCAGGATCGCGCCGCCGGTGGAGTTCGCGCCGCCGCCGATCTCCTGGGCGAGCAGGGTGGCCGCCGTGTTGCCCGCCGGGTTCGACTCGGTGATCGTCTTCGGGCCGACCAGGGCCGCGGCACCGAAGCCGAGCGCGATGGTCATCAGGTAGAAGACGCCGATGATGCCGATGGCCCAGTTCACCGACTTCCGGGCGGCCTTGGCGGTGGGCACGGTGTAGAAGCGGATGAGGATGTGCGGCAGCCCCGCGGTGCCGAGCACCAGCGCGATGCCCAGCGAGATGAAGTCGATCTTCGAGGTGGCGGTGGCGCCGTACTTCAGGCCGGGCTCCAGGAACGCCGCGCCCTTGCCGCTCTCCTCGGCGGCCTTGCCGAGCAGCTCGGAGACGTTGAAGTGGAACTTCAGCATCACCAGGAACGTGATGAGCAGGGTGCCCGCGATCAGCAGGACGGCCTTGACCATCTGCACCCAGGTGGTGCCCTTCATCCCGCCGATGGAGACGTAGAGGATCATCACGATGCCGACGAGGACGACGACGAGCATCTTGCCGGCCTCGCTGGTGATGCCGAGCAGCAGCGTGACCAGCGCGCCCGCGCCCGCCATCTGGGCCAGCAGGTAGAAGATCGAGACCACGATGGTGGAGACGCCCGCCGCGGTACGGACGGGGCGCTGCCGCATCCGGTACGCGAGCACGTCGCCCATGGTGAAGCGGCCGGAGTTGCGCAGCGGCTCGGCGACCAGCAGCAGCGCGACCAGCCACGCGACGAGGAAGCCGATGGAGTACAGGAAGCCGTCGTACCCGAAGAGGGCGATGGCGCCCGCGATGCCGAGGAAGGACGCGGCGGACATGTAGTCGCCGGAGATCGCCAGGCCGTTCTGGAAGCCGGAGAACTGCCGGCCGCCGGCGTAGAAGTCCTCGGCGCCCTTGGTCTGCCGGCCGGCCCACACGGTGATGGCCAGGGTGGCGGCGACGAAGACCGCGAAGATCGTGATGATCAGGGCGCGGTGCTGGCCGGCGCCCTCGGCGGCCAGGGCCGGGGTCCCGGCGGCGAGCTGGTACGTGAGGCTCATGCGTCACCCTCCCCGCGCGGGGCGTCGTTCTCCAGGCGGGCCCTGATCGCCTCGGCCTTGGGGTCGAGCTTCGCGGCGGCGTGCCGGGAGTACCACCAGGCGATGAGGAAGGTCGTCAGGAACTGGGCGAGGCCGAAGACGAAGGCGACGTTGACGTTGCCGACGACCTTGGTGCCCATGAAGCCGCCCGCGTAGTTGCTGAGCAGCACGTACAGCAGGTACCAGAGCACGAAGGCGATGGTCAGCGGGAAGGCGAACGAGCGGTACGAGCGGCGCAGTTCGGTGAACTCCGCGCCGGACTGCACTTCGACGAAGGGCGGCGTCGCATGGGGCGCGTCGGGCGGCGCTTCGTGGGCCTTGTGCGGCCCGTCATCGGCGGGCGGCTGGGCGGCGGTGCTCACGCGGTCTCCTGTTTCTCGCAATGTCCGGCGGGGTTGCGTCCGGCGACATAAAGTCCAGATCAGTGATGCGGATCACGCATGCTAGAGGTGCGCAGGCTCCTTACGACAGAGGCCGGGACCGAAATCCCCAGGAAATCGGGGGTTACGGCCGCCACCGGCCGGGGGCCGGGTCGTTGTCCGGGTGTGACGCCTTCGCCGCCACTGCAGCCACCGGGACCCGGCCGACTGCCGTACGGCGCCGTCAAGTTGCCCTCCCCGATCGCCGCCCCTCCTCCGGTGCCACCCCGTCCCACCAGGGGCGATGCCCGTGGCTGGGACGGCCGTCGGATCACGCTGCCGCTGCTGAGCATCGGTGCGCTGCGCCGCCGCCGAAGTGGTTGACGAACCCCCGCACCTGCGGCAGTTGACGGGTTTTCCCCGCCGGTCGGCGGGTTTTCTTTACCGGCCATTGAACTGTCCGAGTGATCACGGATAGCTTCACTCGTCACGAACCGGCTCGCGCGCGACCTGCCCGCGAGCGGTCAGAGATGATGTGGAGTACCCATGGCACATCGGAGATCCAGACGGGTGCGCGCGCTCGGCGTACCGGTCGGACTGGCCCTCGTGGCCTCCCTCGGCTTCCTCCCGCAGGCGGCCACCGCCGCCCCTCAGGAGGCACCCCGCACCACGGCGGCGGCCGACGGCCCGCTGCTCTCGTACGTCGTCAACGCCACGCCCGGCAAGGCCTCGGCGGCCAGGGTCGGCAAGGCGATACGCGCGGCCGGCGGCACGGTGGTCGTCGCCCACGCGAAGATAGGCGTGATAGTCGCCCACTCCGCGAACCCGCGGTTCGCGGAGACGATACGCACGGTGCGCGGCGTCCAGTCGGCCGGCGCCACCCGCACCGCCCCCCTGAAGGCCAGCGGCACCACCGACATCGGGAAGCCGCAGAAGGCCGATCTGAGCAAGGCAGCACAGCTGGCCGGCACCAAGGCGAAGGCCGCGGGCGAGGAGCCCCTTGAGTCCCTGCAGTGGGACCTGCCGGCCATCAAGGCCGACCAGGCAGCGAAGGTGAACCCCGGCAGCAAGAAGGTCACCGTCGCGGTCATCGACACCGGTGTGGACGACACCCACCCGGACCTGAAGCCCAACTTCTCCGCCGGGCAGTCCGCGAACTGCGTGGGCGGCGTGGCCGACACCACCCGCGGCTCCTGGCGCCCGTACGACCCCGCCGAGGACTACCACGGCACGCACGTCGCCGGCACGATCGCCGCGGCGCGCAACGGGGTCGGCATGGCCGGTGTAGCGCCGGGCGTGAAGATCTCCGCCATCAAGGTCAGCGAGCCGAAGACGAGCCTGTTCTACGCCGAGAGCGTGGTCTGTGCCTTCGTGTTCGCAGCCGACCACGGCGTCGAGGTCACCAACAACAGCTATTACGTCGACCCGTGGATGTTCAACTGCAAGGACGACCCCGACCAGGGTGCGATCGTCGACGCGGTGGGCCGGGCGGCCAAGTACGCCGAGCGCAAGGGTGCGATCAACGTCGCCGCGGCCGGCAACTCCAACCTCGACCTGGCGGCGAAGGAACTCACCGACAAGTCGAGCCCGAACGACACCACTCCGGTGGAGCGGAAGATCGACCCCGCCAAGTGCTGGGACGTGCCCACCCAGCTCCCGGGCACCGTCACGGTCGCCGCGACCGGCGTGAAGAAGCTCAAGTCGTACTACTCCAACTACGGCAACGGCGTGATCGACGTGGCCGCGCCGGGCGGTGACAGCCGTCAGGTCCCCGAGCTCCCGGCGAAGAACGGCAACATCCTCTCCACCATGCCGGGCGGCGACTGGGCCTACCTGGCGGGCACCTCGATGGCCTCGCCCCACGTGGCGGGCGTCGCGGCGCTGGTGAAGAGCGCGCACCCGAAGAGCAGCCCGCAGGAGATCCAGTGGCTGCTGAAGAAGGACGCCGACAACCCGGGCTGCCCCCAGGGTGACGCGACGTGCACCGGTACTCAGCACGTCAACGGCCACTACGGGTACGGGATCGTGGACGCGCTGGACGCCGTCGAACAGCGCTGACCGAAGCGGCGCCGGGGCCCGTGGCAGCCGGGGCCCGGCGGCCGGGCGGTCCGTCCGTCCCTGAGGCGGGCGGACCGCGTCGGCCCTGATGTGCCGCGACCGCTGCCCTGCATGTGCTGCGCCCGCGGCCCTTCGTGTGCCGCGGGCGCGGCGTCTCATGCCGCGTCGGCGCCCGGTACGACGGTGGGCCGCGCTTCTCCGCCCGAGGCGGCCGCGCGTGCGGCGCCCTGCGGGCCCGTGGTCCGCAGCACCCCGTCGGCCAGCAGCCACTGGGCCGCGATGTAGCTGAGCATGATGCAGAACTGCGGGGCCGGCGGCTGCGGCCAGTGCGCGATACCGCTCGCGATCAGGGTGTCGGAGCCCAGGAAGAGCAGGCCTCCGAGGAGGGCCCGCGGCCCGGCCCGCAGCGCCCCGTACGCCATCGCGGTGAGCAGCAGGCTGTACCCGGCGACCGGGCCGCGCAGATCGGCCGGCAGGCCCGGCCACAGCAGCGCCACGGTGCCGAGCCAGGCCGCGGCGTACCCGGCGGCCACGGCGGCCGGCGGAACCCGGCGGGCCCATCCCGGTGCGACGCCCCGCCGCACGAACAGCACCAGGTAGCAGACGTGCCCGGCCGCGAAGGACGCCATCCCCGCGAGGAAGGCGGTGTCGCCGCCCACTTGGAGGAGGGTGTCGCCGCCGCATCCGAAGAGCAGCGCGACGGCGAGCAGTACGGGGCCGCCGCGGGCGAGCACGTACGCGGCGAGGACCGGCATCAGTGCCGGCTTGGTCACCACGTCCACCGTCCCGGCCCCGGCGAGCAGCGCACCGAGATGCACGACGGTGAGCGCCCCGAAGGCGGTGAGGAGGGCGCGGGCGGCGGCCTCGCGGGTCATGCGGCGGACGCCTCGGCCTTGGTGTCCGGCACCCGGGGCGTGGCGTCGTCCCCGCCGCGTGCGGGCTGCCATCCCGGCCCGCGGAAGACGCGCCCGGCGCGCTCCCGCCAGCTGCCGGCAGCGCGTACGTCCCGGGCGATGGCCGCGTATTCGTGCGTGGCGACGCGGAGCGGGTTGAAGGTGTCGATGTTCTTCGTGAGCCCGAAGACGGGCCGTTCGGTCTCCGCGACGAACGAGCCGAACATCCGGTCCCAGACGATGAGGATGCCCCCGAAGTTGCGGTCCAGGTAGCCGCCCTGGGAGGCGTGGTGGACGCGGTGGTGCGAGGGCGTGTTGAGCACGAACTCGAAGGGGCGGGGCAGCTTGTCGACCCGCTCGGTGTGCACCCAGAACTGGTAGACGAGGTTGGCCGACGAGCAGAACGCGAGGGCCGCCGGGTGCACGCCGAGGGCGATCATCGGGAGGTAGAACGGCCAGACGGTCAGGGAGGTCCAGGGCTGGCGGAGCGCCGTGGTGAGGTTGAACTTGCGGCTGGAGTGGTGGACCACGTGGCAGGCCCACAGGATGCGGATGACGTGGTGCCCGCGGTGCGACCAGTAGTAGAAGAAGTCCTGCGCGAGCAGCATCAGGGGCAGCGTCCACCACAGCACGGGGATCCGCAGCGGTGTCAGCGCGTAGACGGCGGAGTAGATCGCCACGATCGGGATCTTCCACAGCGCGTCGAAGACCAGACTGCCGAGCCCCATGCCGACGCTGGTGGCGGCGTCCTTGGTCTCGTATCCGGCGGCGTCCTCGTCCGGGTGCAGCCGGTAGCTCACCATCTCCAGGACGGTGAGCAGGACGAAGGCCGGTATCGACCACAACACGACATCGGGCAGGTGCGGCATGCGGGCACCATAGGACGGCGTACAGGGACTCGGCTAGAGGTTGTTACCAACGAGTATCGGTCAAAGTTACCGCCGGTACGATCAGGGCGGCCGGCGCGGCCCTCTCGCACCTCCGCGACGGCACCGACCCACCCGCCTCACTCGCCCATGCCGACGAAGGGGAAGTCGAAGCCCGTCAGCCAGTGCCGTCCGGTCTCCCGGGCCCGCCGCCAGGAGGCCTCCACCGGCGCCTGGTTGCGCGGCTGCCCGAGGTCGTCCGGGGTGGGCCCGATGCGGCGCGCGACCGGCGAGAGCTTCCCCTTGTCGAAGCCGAAGGCCTCGGCGGCGGACTCGCCCAGCAGCCGGCGGGTCTCCCCCACCGGGATGTCGTGGAAGGCCCTGCGCAGCCACTCCCGGGTGTGCGGCCAGGTGCCCTCGGGGTGCGGGAAGCCGGAGCCCCAGAGGATGTTGTCCACTCCGATCTCGTAGCGCCGCGCCAGCTCGCGCCGGGAGGGCGCGGTGGCGCAGACGAAGACCTGGCGGTCGAGGTACTCGTGCGGGGAGCGCTTCAGGGCGGCGAACGGCGAGAGCTTCCGGCCGCCGTGCGCGCCCGCGTAGAGCCGGTCCATGTGCCACAGCAGGTCCGGCAGCCACCAGCAGCCCGCCCCCACGACTCCGAAGCGCAGCCCCGGGTGGCGCTCGAAGGCGCCGGACCACATCAGGAACCACAGCGGACGGGCCGGCCACCACGCCGCTTCGGAGAGCTGGATGCCGAGGTGGCCGCCGTGCTCCGGGCGGGGCGCGGCGTCCGCACGGGTGAGGACGGGCAGCGCGGTCTCGGCGGCGGCCGCCCACACCGGGTCGTACCGGCGGTCGTGGTAGGGCGCCCCGTCGCCCCACGAGGCGGGGATCAGCAGCGCCCCGAGGCCCGACTCCGCGGCCCGGTGGATCTCGTCGACCACCGCGTCCGGGTCGGCGGCGGCCGGGAGCACGGCGACGCCGCGGTGCCGCTCGGGATCGGTGGCGCAGAACTCCGCGAGCCAGCGGTTGTAGGCGCGGGCGCCCGCCATGACCGCCTCCGGGTCGTGCCCGGCGGCCGGCGCCAGGCCGGCCCCGAAGGGCGGCGCTGTACCGGCGTCCGCGGTGTCCGCGTCGGGGAACACGACCTCGCCGGCCACCCCGTCGCCGTCCAGCTCCTTGACGCGCTGCACGGCGTCCCAGCCGCCGCGCAGGCCCTCCTCGTTGTCCTCGTACCACTTCATGGCGGACGTGCCGTTCCGGGCACCGCGCCGGCCGGCGCCGGCGCGCCGGGCGTCCCGCTGCCCGAGGTGTTCGTCGAATGCCCGGTGGTGAGCGGCTTCCAGGTAGGGCCGGTACTGCTCGGCAGGCAGCCCGGCATGGCAGGCGGCGGAGATGATCAGGTACGGGTCGGTCGGGTCCGTCATCGCGGCTCCTCGGTCGGTCCGGAAGGAAACGTTCGAGGTGGTCCCGCACGCGCGTGTCGCGTGCATGTCGTGCCCGTGCTGCATCAGGGTTACAGCGCTCCACCGCAAGGGGTAAAGAGACGTGCACGGGTCGCGGCACCGTGGCGCAATCCGTATCACCGGTCCTACCCCGGCACGGCGCCCGGATCCCGCCAACGGGCCGTGCAGAAGCGGACGTTCGGGACCGCCCGGCCGGCGCGCCCCCAAAATGCGCACGTCACGGGGCGGGGCGGGGATGCACGCACCGCGCCGCCGGGCTCCGCAGGACCTACCCGGCACAGGGGACCTGACGCCCTTTCGGGGGCCGCCCGCGCAGGGGGCGCACGATGTCCGAAACGTCCCCAAGCGCGAATCTGCGCGCCCCCGCAGGGCGGCGCTGTCAGTCCCGGCCCGTATCCTCATGGACCATGCTCGAAGACCGCACGGCAGCCGACCGCCCGCTCTCCCCGGAGATCGTGCGGCAGCCGGCCCCGCAGGAGGAACAGGCCGCCTGGCCCGCCGCGTACCCCGAGGGGTATGCGGTGGTCGACGTCGAGACCACCGGCCTGGCCCGCGACGACCGGATCATCTCTGCCGCCGTGTATCAACTGGACGCCCGTGGCGAGGTCCAGGACCGCTGGTACACCCTCGTCAATCCCGAGCGCGACCCCGGCCCGGTCTGGATCCACGGCCTGACGAGCGACGTGCTGGAGAGCGCCCCGCTCTTCCCGGAGATCGTCCCCGAGCTGTCCCGGCGCCTGGAGAACCGCGTCCTCGTCGCGCACAACGCGATGTTCGACTGGTCGATGATCGCCCGCGAGTACGCCCGCGCGAAGGCCCAGGCACCGGTACGCCAGCGGCTGTGCACGATCGCCCTCTCCAAGGAGCTGAAGCTCCCCCTCCCCAACCACAAGCTGGAGTCCCTGGCCGCGCACTACGGCGTCATGCAGGAGCACGCGCACCACGCCCTGGACGACGCCCGGGTGCTCGCCGAGGCGTTCCGGCCCAGCCTCCTGCTGGCCGCCCGGGAGAACCTCCGGCTGCCGCTGCTCACCTGCCAGCCGCTGACCGAGTGGTCCGACGCGCCGCGCCCGCCCGCGCAGCGCTCCGGTTACGGCGGGGGGTACCGCCCGACGACCTGGCGCCCCTCCCGCAAACGCCCGGCCTGCCCGTATCCGAACCCCGGGCGGTACGAACCGGCCGGCCGGCTGAAGCAGGGCATGCGGGTCGCCTTCTCCGGCGACACCTCCGTGGACCGCGAGCTGCTGGAGGACCGCGCCATCGAGGCCGGACTGCACGTCGCGACCAGCGTCTCCCGGCTGACCAGCCTGCTGGTCACCAATGACCCGGACTCCCCCACGTCCAAGACCGCCAAGGCCCGCTCCTTCGGCACCCCGGTCATCGACGAGGCCGCCTTCATGCAACTCCTCCAGGACGTACAGCCGGCGGACTGATCCCCGGACTGCGGAAGGCGCCCCGTAAGGGGCGCGGGAACTGCGAGCAACCACCACGGCGGGAGCGCCGGGCGACGGCCGAGGCCCCACGGCGCGCAGCCGGCCCCCACCCACCGTCCGGGTGAAGCCGCACAACACACCCCCGCCCGGGCCGGGCCCGCCGGAAACCCGCGCCCATCCTGAGCGCATGGCAAGTTGCGAGGTCTGCGGAAACGACTACGGCATGACGTTCGAGGTGCACGCGCAGGGCGCGGTGCACGTCTTCGACTGCTTCTCCTGCGCCATCCACCGCATGGCACCCATCTGCGAGCACTGCCGCTGCCAGGTCATCGGCCACGGCGTCGAGGCCGACGGCCACTGGTACTGCTGCGCCCACTGCGCCCGCGCGGAGGGGAAGGTGGGCATCGTCGACCGGGTCTGACGGCCGGGGCAGCGGGCTCCCGGCGGCCCACGGCGGGACCCTGCCGTCGTGGGCGGAATCGTGACAGGTACCGTCAATACCGTGTACCGCTTCCTGTTGTCCCGGCAGTGGGTGATCCTCACCCTCATCGCCCTCGTCCTGATCCCTGTGATGATCAAGCTGGGCTTCTGGCAGCTGCACCGCCACGAGCACAAGGTCGCGCAGAACGCCCAGATCGCCAGGGCGCTGAACGCGAAGCCGGTACCGGTCACCGACCTCGCGAAGCCGGGGCGGGACCTGCCTGAGGCGGACCGCTGGCACCCGGTGAAGGCCACGGGCCGGTACGACACCCGGGGCGAGGTCGTGGTGCGGAACCGCACCGCCGCCGACGAGCAGTCCATCGGCTACTACGTCCTCACCCCGCTGCGGCTGACCGGCGGCTCCACCGTCCTGGTCAACCGCGGCTGGATCGCGCCCAGCGGCGGCGCGCTCACCACCTTCCCCGACGTGCCGCCCGCGCCGAAGGGCACGGTCACCGTCACCGGCCGGGCGATCCCCGACGAGACCACCGCCGAGAGCGGCATCAAGAACACCAAGGGCCTGCCCGACCGCCAGGTCATGCTGATCAACAGCAAGCAGGCGGCCGAGCGGCTGCACCGCCCGGTGCTCGGCGGCTACCTCGAGCAGACCGCCCCGGAGCCCAAGGGCGGCAAGCCCGAGCTGGTCCCCGAGCCGGACCACGACAGCATCGGCCCGCACATGGCGTACGCCGTTCAGTGGTGGCTCTTCGCCGCCGCGGTACCGGTCGGCTGGGTGATTCTCGTACGCCGCGAGCGCCGGGACCGCGCCGCGGCCGCCGCCACCGCCGAGGACACCGCCGCACCGGCAGAGCCCGAGCGGGCCCAGGAAACGGCCGGGTCCGCCGCCGCCGACTAGCCGAGCACCTGGCCCTGCCGGGGGCCATGTGCCGGCGAGCGGCCGGTGCACCGGGCAGCGGCCACTGCATAGCCCCCGCCCGCTCCGGGCAGTCGTGACAGCGTGCACCCACCTATCGAGGACTACGCGCTCATCGGAGACCTGCAGACCGCCGGGCTCGTCGGTCGCGACGGCTCCATCGACTGGCTGTGCCTGCCCCGCTTCGACTCGGCGGCCTGCTTCGCCGCGCTGCTGGGCAACCGGGACAACGGCCACTGGCGGCTCGCACCCGCCGACCACGAGGCCCGTGCCGAGCGCTCGTACCGGGGCGACTCGCTCGTGCTGGACACCGAGTGGACCACCGGGACCGGCCGCGTCCGGGTCACCGACTTCATGCCGCAGCGGGACCGCGCGCCCGACGTCGTCCGCATCGTCGAGGGCCTGGAGGGCAGCGTCGAGATGCGGGGCGTGCTGCGGCTGCGCTTTGACTACGGACGCGTCGTCCCCTGGGTGCGGCACGTCGAGGACTGCCGGGTGGCCGTCGCCGGGCCCGACTCCGTCTGGCTGCACGCCGAGCCGGAGGTGACGACGTACGGCCAGGGCTTCAGCACCCGCTCGGACTTCACCGTCGAGGCCGGCGAGAAATTCGCGTTCATCCTCACCTGGCACCCCTCGCACCAGCCCTGCCCCCGCCGCATCGACCCGTACGACGCGCTCCAGTGCACGCTGGACGACTGGAAGCAGTGGGCGGCGCACTGCACGTACGAGGGGCCGCACCGGGACGCCGTCATCCGCTCCCTGATCACGCTGAAGGCGCTGATCTACGCGCCCACCGGCGGCATCGTCGCGGCGCCCACCACCTCCCTCCCCGAGGAGATCGGCGGCGTCCGCAACTGGGACTACCGCTACTGCTGGCTGCGCGACGCCACCCTCACCCTCAACGCCCTGCTCTCCGCCGGGTACACCGAGGAGGCCGCGGCCTGGCGCGACTGGCTGCTGCGCGCGGTGGCCGGCTCCCCCGCCGACCTGCAGATCATGTACGGCCTGGCGGGCGAGCGGCGGCTCCCGGAGGCGGAGCTGCCCTGGCTGGAGGGGTACTCCGGCTCCGCACCCGTACGCATCGGCAACGCCGCCGTCGACCAGCTCCAGCTCGACGTCTACGGCGAGGTCCTGGACTCCCTGTTCCTCGCCCGCCACGCGGGCCTGGAGGACAAGCCGCACGCCTGGAACATCCAGTGCGCCCTGCTCGCCTTCCTCCAGAAGAACTGGCGGGAGCCGGACGAAGGCCTGTGGGAGGTACGCGGCCCGCGCCGGCACTTCGTGCACTCCAAGGTCATGGCCTGGGCCGCCGCCGACCGCGCCATCCGGACCGCCGAGGCGCACCCCCGTCTGAAGGCGGACCTGGACGGGTGGCGCGAGATGCGGGACGAGGTGCACCGGGAGGTGTGCGAGAAGGGGTACGACCCGGAGCGCGGCACGTTCACCCAGTACTACGGCTCCGAGGAGCTGGACGCCGCGACGCTCCTCATCCCGCGCGTCGGCTTCCTGCCGGGCGACGACCCGCGCGTCATCGGCACGGTCGACGCGGTCCGCCGAGAACTCACACTCCCCCATGGCCCTGAAGGCATGGGAGGTGCCCCCACCGGCCTGGTACGCCGCTACAGCGCCCAGCATGCCGACGGCGAGCACGCGACCGACGGGCTGCCGGGTGAGGAGGGCGCCTTCCTGGTGTGCTCCTTCTGGCTCGCCGACGCGCTGTACCTCACCGGGCGGCAGACGGAGGCCCGCGAGCTCTTCGACCGGCTGCTGGACCTCCGTACGGACCTCGGCCTGCTGGCCGAGGAGTACGACCCGGCCAGCGGCTGCCAGCTCGGCAACTTCCCGCAGGCGTTCAGTCATGTCGGCCTGATCGGTACCGCCTTCACCATGGCGGGCCTGCCCAAGGCAGACTGACCCCATGGATCTTGGACTCACCGACCGGACGTACATCGTCACCGGAGCCACCCGCGGCCTGGGTAACGCCACCGCCGCTGCGCTCGTCGCCGACGGCGCAAACGTCGTGATCACCGGCCGCACGGACGAGGCCGCCGCCGCGGCCGCGGAGAAGCTGGGGCCGCGCGCCCTGGGCATCGGCGCGGACAACGCCGACCCGGCGGCCGCGCAGCGCCTGGTGGACGCGGCCCGCGACCGCTTCGGCGGCCTGGACGGCATCCTCATCAGCGTCGGCGGCCCGCCGCCCGGCAGCGGCGCCACGGGAGACTCGGCCAACACCGACGAGCAGTGGCAGGCCGCCTTCGAATCCGTCTTCCTGGGCGCGGTCCGGCTGGCCCGTACGGCCGCCGGGGCGCTCGGCGAGGGCGGCGTGATCGGCTTCGTGCTCTCCGGCTCCGTGCACGAGCCGATCCCCGGCCTCACCATCTCCAACGGCCTCCGGCCCGGCCTGGCCGGCTTCGCCAAGTCGCTCTCCGTCGAGCTGGGCCCGAAGGGCATCCGGGTCGTCGGCGTGCTGCCCGGCCGTATCGCGACCGACCGCATGACGCAGCTGGACGAGCTGTCGGGCGACGCGGAGGCCTCGCGGACCCGCAACTCCGCCTCGATTCCGCTGCGCCGCTACGGCTCGCCGGAGGAGTTCGGCCGCACCGCGGCCTTCCTGCTCTCCCCGGCGGCGTCCTACGTCACCGGCGTCATGGTGCCCGTCGACGGCGGCGCGCGGCACGGCTTCTGACCGTCCCGCCCGCAGGTCTCGTGCCGTGCGCCCCGGAGTGCCGCCAGGCCTGCGGTACTCCCGGGCGGACGCTCAGGTGACCCGTTCGGCGCGGTGCCGCACGGCGCGCAGCCGTACCTCGGCCGGGAGTTCCGCCAGGCCGGTCGCCTCGCGGGCCCCGGCCACCGCCCGGGTGCCCAGCAGGTGCACGGCGCCGGCCGGGTCCGCGTGCGGCTCCAGCAGCAGGCGGACCCGTACGTGCGGCTCGCGGCGCCGCCCGGTCAGGCGGACGACGGCGCGGTGCACCCCGTCCGCGCTCTCCGCCTCGGCGGCGAGGACGTCCTCCAGGGCGCGCCCGCGCAGCAGGGCCCCCTCGCCGTCCCCGGTGTCGACGAGGACCTCCCGCAGCCGGCGGTTGCGGAACTGGACCAGCAGCCACCACAGGGCCAGCAGCACCAGCACGGCCAGCGCGGCGAGCACGGCCGGCCACCACCAGCCCTCACCTGTCCAGCGGGTCCGGTCCGCCGCCGGGAGCAGGACGTCGCCGGGCGCGTCCCACGGCCAGCCGTCCGGCAGCCCCGCGTGCCACTTCTCCGGCAGCGCGAGGCCGGCGAAGAGCACCGTCCCGCCGGTCCCCAGCAGCACCAGTCCGGTCAGCCCGAGCAGCACCCGGTTGACGGTCCGCCGTACTTGACGCATCGCCACCGCTCACCTCTTCCCGGCACGGCGTACGTGGACGGACATGCCCGGCGGGCGGGCGAGGCCGAGTCGCTCCAGGCCCTCGGCGAGCGCGGCGTCCACGTCGCCGCGCACCTCGTCCAGCTCACGGAAGTGCGCGACCGCGCGCGCCGTGACCTTGCGCCGGGACATCGAGATCCGTACGGCCTGCACGCCCGGCACCTCCATCACCCGGTCGCGCAGCACCAGCGCGGCGGCCGAGCGGTCCAGGCCCGCCCGGACCGCGGGCGTCGCGGGCCGCATCGGCAGGATGCCGCGCAGTCCGGGCGTCACCGCGAGCACGAGCAGCCAGAGGCCCAGGGCCATGGCGAGCGCCGCGGCGGCCAGCACCCAGGTGTTCTCCAGCGGGCGGCTCGCCAGCTCGTCGGCCAGCCGCCGGCGCCAGGCCATCGCGGGCCGTCCGGACCGCACGGCGGCCACGTCGTAGAGGAACAGCGCGGCCACGGCGAGGACCACCAGCGCCACCAGTCCGGCCGGCAGCCGCCGGGCGGACCAGAAGCGCCCCGCCCGGCCACCGCCGGCCGAGGTGTACGCGGCGGCGGAGGCCGACTGCTCGGGGCCGTCGGGGCCCCGCTCCGTCTTCTCCAGCGTCGGGAGACGTCGCGTCGTGTCCGGTTCGCTCATGTCCCGCGTCCCGTCGCCCGGGTCACCGTACGTGTCATCGCACTCTCCCCTGCCCGGCCCGCGTCAGATGCGGCGAGTGCAGGCGGGTCACCTGGATCGCCACCTCGGGCACCGTCATGCCCGCCAACGTCCATACCCGTTCGGTCACCCGCCGACGCACGGCGCCGCACTGCGCGCCGATGTCGCCGGGGTAGCCGAGCTCGACGGTGACCCGTACGCGGGCCTCGCCGAAGGTGTCCTGGGTGTTGTGCCGCCGTACGGCGACGGTGGCGTCGGCGTCACCGGGACGGACGTCACGCGAACGGGGGCCGGGGGCGGCCGGCCCGTCCCCGGGAGCCGCGTCGTCGGGCGCCCGGTCCCCGCGCGCCGGGGTGGTACCGGCGTCCGCGGCGTCGCGGTCCGGCGCGCCGGGGGACGTGCGGCCGGCGGCGTGCGCGCCGCTGCCGTTCGCCGCCGCGCCTTCCGGGCCGTGCCGCAGCGCCTCCCGTGCGGCCTGCGCCGCGATCTTGGCGACCACCCGGTCGGCGATCCGTGTCGCGCCGCGCCGCCCCGCCTCGACGGCGGGCTCCGGAAGCTGTTCGGCCACGCCTCACCGCCGCCGGGCGTCGCGGTCACGGCTTCCCGGCCGCCGGAAGAACTCACCGGGCTCCAGGTCGCCGTCCAGGAACCGGCCGGCCACGAACCCGACCGCTCCCAGCGCAGCCACCAGCAAGAAGGCCCCGAATCCGCCGAAGTACCCGGCGAAGCCCAGTGCCATGCCGGCCAACAGACCGGCCACGGCCATGCTCATCGTGCACTCCCTCGCTGCCACCCCGGGCGGGGTGGCGGACCTGCCGGAACAGTGCCGGAACCCGGCCGCCGGCATCCGTGGCGTCCGGCCGGCCGGGCCGCCCGAACGGTTCGTCGCTACTGGAGCCGGGGCTCCGCTTCCTCTTCCTCTTCCTCGTCCGGCAGCTTCACATCGCTGACGGCGATGTTGACCTCGACGACCTCCAGGCCCGTCATCCGCTCGACCGCCGCGATGACGTTCTCCCGTACCGCCCTGGCCACTTCGCCGATCGCCACGCCGTACTCGACGACGATCTCCAGGTCCAGCGCCGTCTGGACCTCGCCCACCTCGGCCTTCACGCCACGCGTGACGGACCGGCCGCCGGGCACCCGGTCGCGTACCGCGCCGAAGGTGCGGGACAGGCCGCTGCCCATCGCGTGGACCCCCAGGACGTCCCGGGCGGCCATTCCGGCGATCTTCTCGACGACGCCGTCCGCGATGGTCGTGCGTCCCCGGGTCGCCGGGTCACCGCCGCCGCGCTCGGAGCCGAGGGTCTTCCGGGCGGCACCCTCGCCTTGCGGCCGGCCGCCCTGTGCGGTGTCGCTCATCGCATCGTCCCTTTCTTCGAGGAGGAGCGGACACACCTGGCATGCGCTCCGGGGCCCACATTAGGCGCGGTCGGCGCGGACCGCCGCTGGGATGCCACCGGGATACGCCGACTGGACGGGGCGGGGGCGGAAGAACGGCGCGGAGCAGTCGCACGTGTGCCCGGGGCGCGCATCAGCACGCCCCGGGCACAAGGAGGTACGCGTGGGTTACTCGCCCGCGCCGGCGAGGTCGCGCAGCCGGCGGCCCTGCGCCGCCCGCTCCGCTGCGCGCTGCTCGTCGAGCGTGCGCGCGGCGGCCCCGGCCAGCAGGGCCTTGGTCTCGATGACGGCGTCCCGGGGCGCGGCCATGAGCGCGGCGGCGAGGTCGGCGACGGCACCGTCGAGCTGGTCGCCGGGCACCACGAGATTGGCGAGGCCGGTGCGCTCGGCCTCCTCGGCGTGGACGTACCGCCCGGTGGCGCAGATCTCCAGGGCACGGGCGTAGCCCACCAGATGGACGAGCGGCTTGGTGCCGGTCAGGTCCGGCACCAGGCCCAGGCTCGTCTCACGCATCGCGAACTGCACGTCCTGCGCGACCACCCGCAGGTCGCAGGCGAGCGCGAGCTGGAAGCCGGCACCGATGGCATGGCCCTGAACAGCCGCGATGGAGACGATGTCGTTCCGCCGCCACCACGTGAACGCCTCTTGGTACTCGGCGATCAGCGCGTCCATGTCGTGCTCCGGGCCGCGCCCCATGTCCAGGAAGGACGGCTCGCCCGGGAAGCCTTCGGGGGTGAAGGCCTGCCGGTCCAGGCCGGCGGAGAAGGACTTGCCCTCCCCGCGCAGCACGACGACCCGCACGCTCCCCGGCAGCTGCTGCCCCGCCTCGGCCAGGGCCCGCCACAGGGCGGGCGACTGGGCGTTGCGCTTCGCGGGGTTGGTCAGGGTCACCGTGGCGACGGCGTCGTCAACGGTAAGCCGGACACCGTCCTTGTCGAGCAGGGTCATCGAGCGCCTCCGAGTCTTCAACGGTCACTGCACAGCAACCGCTAAGTTAACTGAACAGTAACCACCCGGTCGATCACTTCTTCGACCGGGTGGCACCGTCGGCTCTTCGGAGTCGCGGGCCGCCTCGGTTCAGGCCGAGGCGGCCTTCTTGCCCCTCGTTGCCCCGCCACGACCGCGCAGGACCACACCGGATTCGCTGAGCATCCGGTGCACGAATCCGTAGGAGCGGCCGGTTTCCTCGGCCAGCGCCCGGATGCTCGCTCCGGAGTCGTACTTCTTCTTCAGGTCAGCCGCGAGCTTCTCGCGCGCGGCGCCGGTCACCCGGCTGCCCTTCTTCAGAGTCTCGGCCACCCGTGCCTCCTCATGGGAAGTGCGCTCTGGACTCTCATGATCACCCCTCCCGCCCGTCCTGGCCACCCATTCGGCAAGGTCCGTAGGACAACGTTTGGCGCGCGGGACGGCGCGCAGCGGCTCGGAATGAAAGATTCCAAGGGCCTTACTGAGCGGCCTCGGCCGAGCGGCGCAAAGAAGGGCCAGGTCAGGGGGTGCGGGGTGGAACAAGAGCACCCACGCGGTCGTCCGCGGCCCCCCGCACGGCGTGGCGCGCCGGGTACGAGCCGTTCTCACTCAGATGATGGATCACCCGTCGGCCGAATGATCCATACCGCGTTGATCAAGATGCCTACGGCCGTGCCGCGCGGTGCCGGGCCCCGCGCGGGGGCCGCGGCGGGGCCTCAGGCGAGCGCCACCAGATCCGCGTAGTCCGGGCCCCAGAGGTCCTCCACGCCGTCCGGCAGCAGGATGATCCGCTCCGGCTCCAGCGCGTCCACCGCACCCTCGTCGTGGGTCACCAGGACCACCGCGCCCTCGTACGTGCGCAGCGCGCCGAGGATCTCCTCGCGGCTGGCCGGGTCGAGGTTGTTGGTGGGCTCGTCCAGGAGGAGGACGTTGGCGGAGGAGACGACCAGCGTCGCGAGCGCGAGCCGGGTCTTCTCGCCGCCGGAGAGCACGCCGGCCGGCTTGTCCACGTCGTCGCCGGAGAACAGGAAGGAGCCCAGGGTCTTGCGGATCTCCACGAGGTCCAGGTCCGGGGCCGACGAGCGCATGTTCTCCAGGACCGTGCGGTCCGGGTCGAGCGTCTCGTGCTCCTGCGCGTAATAGCCGAGCTTGAGGCCGTGACCGGGGGTGACCTGGCCGGTGTCGGGCTTCTCCGCGCCGGCCAGCAGCCGCAGCAGGGTCGTCTTGCCGGCACCGTTCAGGCCCAGGATGACCACCCGGGAGCCCTTGTCGATGGCCAGATCGACGTCGGTGAAGATCTCCAGCGAGCCGTACGACTTGGACAGGCCCTCCGCCGTGAGCGGGGTCTTGCCGCACGGTGCGGGCTTCGGGAAGCGCAGCTTGGCGACCTTGTCGGACTGCCGCACCTCCTCCAGGCCGGCCAGCAGCTTCTCGGCGCGCCTGGCCATGTTCTGCGCGGCGACGGTCTTGGTCGCCTTCGCGCGCATCTTGTCCGCCTGGGTGTTCAGCGCGGCGGCCTTCTTCTCGGCGTTGGCGCGCTCGCGCTTGCGGCGCTTCTCGTCGGCCTCGCGCTGCTGCTGGTACAGCTTCCAGCCCATGTTGTAGATGTCGATGTGCGACCGGTTGGCGTCCAGGTAGAACACCTTGTTGACCACGGTCTCGACGAGGTCCACGTCGTGGGAGATGACGATGAAGCCGCCGCGGTAGGTCTTGAGGTAGTCCCGCAGCCAGAGGATCGAGTCGGCGTCGAGGTGGTTGGTCGGCTCGTCCAGGAGGAGCGTGTCGGAGTCCGAGAAGAGGATCCGGGCCAGCTCGACGCGGCGGCGCTGACCACCGGAGAGGGTGTGCAGCGGCTGGCCGAGGACGCGGTCGGGCAGGCCGAGGCTGGCGCAGATGGTCGCGGCCTCCGCCTCGGCGGCATACCCGCCCTTGGTCAGGAACTCGGTCTCCAGGCGCTCGTACTTCTTCATCGCGCGCTCGCGGGTGGCGCCCTTGCCGTTGGCCATCCGGTCCTCGTTCTCGCGCATCTTGCGCAGGACCTCGTCCAGGCCGCGGGCGGAGAGCACGCGGTCGCGGGCCAGCACGTCCAGGTCACCGGTGCGCGGATCCTGCGGGAGGTAGCCGACCTCGCCGGACCGGGTGACCGTGCCCGAGGCGGGGATGCCCTCGCCCGCCAGCACCTTGGTGAGGGTGGTCTTGCCCGCGCCGTTGCGGCCGACCAGGCCGATGCGGTCGCCCTTGGCGATGCGGAACGAGGCGGACTCGATGAGGACTCGGGCGCCGGCGCGCAGCTCGAGACCGGAGGCGGTGATCACGGAAAGACTCCAGGGCAGGGTGGACGGCGGAACGGACGGGCGGGAGAAGCCGCAACGCGGCGCGCTCCGCGAGGAGCGCGGACGGGCCGGCGCCGTCTAATGCACAAGGAGAATTGCCATGGGGCCAGTCTAACGGTGGTGTGCAAGCAGATTTCCCCGCCGTCACCGGCGCCGCGGCGCACCGCGCACGGCGCCCTCGGGACAGGGGGTGCGCCCAGGTCACATGGCGTTGTCGGACCCCGCTGGCAGACTGATGTGAGTCAGGCCACACCGGCTCGCGAAGGGACCGAGACCATGTCCGCCACCCCGTCCCCCTCGATCTGTCCGACCCTGCTCTACCGCGATCCCAAGGCCGCGATCGAGCTCCTGACGGCCGCCTTCGGCTTCACCCGCGGCGCGCTGTACGAGGACGAGTCCGGCACCGTGCTGCACGCCGAACTGTCCTACGGCAACGGCACGGTCATGCTCGGCGCGAAGGGCCGCGGCGGGGTCTTCGCCGAGGCCATGGGCGACGCCGGGCCGACCGGGGTCTACGTCGCCGTGGCCGACGTCGACGCCCACCACCGGCGGGCCGCGGCGGCCGGCGCCGAGATCCTCGTGCCGCCCACCGACCAGGACTACGGCTCACGCGACTACATGGCGCGGGACAAGGAGGGCAACATCTGGAGCTTCGGTACGTACGCCCCGACGACCACGGAGGCCGACGGCACGGGCGCCTGAGCCGCGCCCGCCCGGCGCGGGGCCGGGCGGGCATGGCCGTCCGACAGGCGGTCAGGCGCCGCCGGTGTGGACCTGGAACGCCGCGCGGCGGACGGCCTTGGCGAGCGCCGGGTCCGGGTGCGCCGCGGCCAGCGCCACGAGGACCTGGACGGTGCGCGGGTGCCCAACGGCGCGCACCTCCTCCAGGAGGCGCGGCACGGAGCCCTGCACGGCGGAGTCCAGGTGGCGTACGAGCAGTCGGCTCTCGCCGTGGTCGGCCACGGCGGCCGCGGTGTCCACCCAGAGCCAGGTGGACTCCTCGCGGGTGAGCACGTCCGGCGCGGTCTCGGGGTCGCCCCCTTCGTGCTCCACCAGCCACAACAGGGCGTAGGGCCGCAGCGCCGCCTCGGAGGCGGCAGCCCGTACGGCGGGCTCGGCCGGCGCGCCGACCGTGCGCAGCGCTTCGAAGGCGAGCCCGCGCAGCAGGGCGTCCTCGCCGCGGGCGACCGCCAGCAGCTCCTCGACCGCGCTGCCGGCGGAGCGCGCGGCCAGCCATGCCCGGTACTCCGCCCGGGCGGGGCCGGGGGTCAGCCGCGCGCAGCCGCGCAGCATCGCCTCGGCGGACTGCTCGATGTTGCCGGCGGGGCTCTGCGCGGCCACGCAGATCTGCTCCAGCTTGACCCAGACCGCCCAGCTGCCGAGCGGGGTGAGCCGGGCCTGCCGCTCACCGGCCGGTTCGCCGCCGCGCAGCAGTGCGGCGGCGTCCGCGGCACCGCGCGTACGGGTGCCGCCGCCCGGTACGACCAGCGCGCCGACCGCGGCCAGCGCCTCCAGCGCCCAGTCCAGCAGCGACACGGACGACGCCCCCGCGCCGTCGCCGGCGTCGGCCGTGCCGTCCGGGCCGCCGGGAGCCGGCCGGCCGTACGCCTGGTCAGTGGTCTGGCCACCGGCATCCGGGGCGCCGCCGCCCTCGGCCGCCGGGCCCTGAGCGGGGGTGCCGTCCTCGGCCGCCGCGATCGAGGCATCGGCCCCGTCCGGCCCGCCGGGCTCCGTGGCCTGCCCGGACTCCGCGTCCTGCCCGGACTCCGGGACAGGCACCGGGCCCGCCGCGGCGCCGGATCCCGCCGCCGGCGGCTCGCTCCGGATCGCGCGCTCGTACGGCACCTCGCAGCGCTCCGTGCGGAGTTCGGCGATCCGCTGGTCGAGGAGTTCCAGGAGGTCGGTCACCTCGACCGGACCCGCGGAGAGGTAGAGCAGCGACAGCACCTGCGGCAGCGCCTCGATCACCTCCGCGACCGCTCCGGGGCCGGCGTCCGCGGGCGCGGGGAGCGCCAGCGACCAGGCGTCGAAGAGCGCGACCCAGCCGCGCAGCGCGGCGGAGTCGTCCCGGTCCCAGGCGCGCAGCCGCCAGCCGGGGCGGGCCACGCCTCCGTGCAGTTCGATGAGGCCGGCGAGCCGGGCCCGGTCCCAGTCGGCCCGGACCTGCTGCGGCGTCAGTTCCAGTGCCTCGGCTGCCTGCTCGGCCGCGCTGTCCGGCAGCGAGCCGTCGGCGGCGGCGCGCGCGCCGGTGCCCTCGCCCCGCTCGCGGGCTGCCCAGCGGGCCACTCGGACGGCGCCCGCCAGCGCGCCGCGTGCCATCCGGGCCAGCTCCGCGGGCGGCGGAGTGCCCTCGGGCGGCCGTGGCGCGGGCCTGGTGGTCCGCGTGCTCACCGCACGGCGGGCGGCGGCGATCGGTTGTCTGGGGACGAGGCGGAGCCGGGAGTCGCGCGGAGTACGGGACGTCACAGGAGCAGTCTTGCTCTTGTGGGCCCGAAAACCCAATCGGAAGTCCGCTTGCGTTCTCCGGAAGGGCTCTTCATGCCCGATCCGCCCGCGATCGCCCCCTTCCCCGCGGCACCCCGTGCCACGCCCCCGGCGCTGCGTGCCACGCCCCTGCACACACCGGGCGGACGCTCACCGACGCCGTCGCGGCCGTTGCGCCGACGGTGCCTACGACAACTTCGGACCGGCGCCTGAATCAACCGCTCCGGAAAGGCGCCCATCTCACTACATCAACGGCGTCAGGAACCGGCGGAGCGTCTCTTCGTACTCCTCGGGCCCGGCGTTCCACATGGCGCCGTGCGGGGCGTCCCTGACGGTGTGCAGGCTGACCAGGTCCGGCCGGGCGGCCGCCAGGCGGCGGGAGGCGGACCACGGCGCGACGGTGTCGCCGGGGCCGTGCAGGATCAGCGTGGGGACGGAGAGCAGTGCCGGGTCGCACGCCTCGGCCAGCCGGTCGGAGTGCAGGCCCGTACTGCCCTCCGCGGCCCGTACCGCCAGCGGCAGCAGCGGACGCGGCACACGCCGGGCCGCCGCCAGCGCCCGTACCGTCGCGCGCCAGTCCAGCACCGGCGAGTCCAGCACCAGTCCGGCGATCCGGTCCCGCAGCGCGGAGTGCGCCGCGGCGTGCAGCGCCATCGTCGCGCCGGTGGACCAGCCGTGCAGGACCACCCGGCGCGCGCCGTACCGGAGGGCGTACCGGATCACCGCGTCCACGTCGCGCCACTCGGCGTCCCCGAGATGGGCCTTGCCGTCGGCGGTGCGCGGTGCGCCCTGGTCGTTGCGGTAGGCCGGGGCGAGCACCGGGAAGCGGTGGCGGTGCAGGAACGGCATGACGACCATCGGGTGCTCCCGGGTCGTGCCGAGGCCGTGCACCGTGATGACCCAGGTCTCCCGCTCGCCCGGCAGGAACCATGTGGGCAGCGCGCCCAGTTCGCCGGGCACATCGACGTCGGCGCATTCCAGGCCGAGCGCGTCGGAGGGGTTGCCGAGGTACACCTGCGGGGTGAGCCACACGTGTGTGCCGCGCCCGAGGGTGCCGTGGGTGACCCGCTCCAGGCGCCGGACGACGGTGTCCGCCTCGTGCGGCACGTCGTCGAGCACCGGGCCGACGACGGCGTGGCAGCCGCGGCCCGTCAGCCCGTACCGGCCCGGCCGCAGCGCGGACAGGCTGCGGGTGAGGGTGATCCGGTCGGCGGTGGTGGCGTGCACCGTCAGCCGCCCGTCGCCCGGCAACGGCCGGTCGGGGGCGGGCCGCAGGGCGACGTCGCTGGCGTACCGGCCGGCCGCGAGCGCGGCCGCACCGGTACCGATCACAGTGGTGACGGCCGCTGCCGCCGCGGTACCCAGGCGCACCCTCCCCAGTCTGGGGAGGGCAGCGGCCCGTGGCCAGTGGGCCCGCGCGCCCGAGTGACGGAACGGCCCGGCCGTGACCGGAGGGGCGGCGCGCCGCCCCTCCGTCGCGCGGGGTCAGCTCCGCTGTCCGTATCCCCGCAGCCGTTCGGCCACCTCGGCCAGCTGGCCCTCGGAGAGCAGGGACGGCGTGCGTCCGGGGACGGAGGAGGCGGTCAGCCAGAGCCGGCACATCCATTCCAGCTGCGCCGTGCGGTCGTACGCCTGGTCGAGGGTGTCGCCGTAGGTGAGCGTCCCGTGGTTCTGCAGCAGCACGCCCGTGCGGTCGCGCAGCGCGTGCAGCATGTTGTCGGCCAACTCCTGGCTGCCGTACGTCGCGTAGGGGGCGACCCGGACGGTACCCCCGAGGGCCGCGGTCATGTAGTGCACCGGCGGGAGCTCCGGGACCAGTGTGGACACCGCGGTGGCGTGCACCGCGTGGGTGTGGACGACAGCGGTGGCGCCGGTGTGGCGGTACACCGCGAGGTGCATCGGCAGCTCGCTCGTCGGCCTCAGCCCACCGGCCACCTGCCGCCCGTCCGCCGGGTCCACCGCCACCAGGTCGTCCGGGCCCAGCCGGTCGTACGGGACGCCGCTGGGCGTGACGAGCACGAGCCCGCCGGCGCGCACCGACACATTGCCCGACGTGCCGACCACCAGTCCGTCCGTCACCGTGCGCCGCGCGGCGGCCACCAGCGCCGCCCACGCCTCCGCCACCTCTTCCGCCGGTCCCGGCCCGCGATCCGTCATGCCGCCCCGCTCCCTCCTGGAACCCCCGCGCTGCGCACCGTACCGGGGGTACCCCGCGCAGCCGCCGCACTGTAAGGCGGACCATTCCCCTTCGGTATCCCCCAAAGCGGAGCATTTCGGCTTTGGCCAGTGATTGGCCGGAGCTGATCCGGCATCTCGGGATCTTCCCCTAGCCTCTGGATGATTTGTCATGCACGTCGCCATCCGGGGGGAATCATGGCTCGTGACCGCAAACCGACCTCCACTACCCGTACCAGCGACCCCGCACCCAGCGATCCGACACCCGGTGCGCCGCGCCGGCGGCGCCGTCCGGCCTCCGTCGCCGCCGCATCGGCCCTCGCGCTGGCCGCGCTGGCCGGCACGGCGCTGACCGGGCTCGCCAGCGCGAGCCCCGCCGCGGCGGCCGGCGTGCCGCACGGCCACGACGTCTCCTCGCACCAGAAGGAGGTCGACTGGGACAAGGCCCGCGCGAAGGGCGCGCGCTTCGTCTACGTCAAGGCCAGCGAGTCGACCGACTACACCAATCCCTACTTCGGCCAGCAGTACGACGGCGCCCGCGGGGCCGGCCTGCTGCGCGGCGCGTACCACTTCGCGGTGCCCAACCAGTCCTCCGGCGCGGCCCAGGCCCGGTACTTCCTGCGCAACGGCGGCGGCTGGACGGCGGACGGCTGGACGCTGCCGCCGGCCCTGGACATCGAGCACAACCCGTACAGCAAGAAGCACAAGTGCTACGGCGTGAGCAAGAAGAAGATGGTCGCCTGGATCTGGGACTTCAGCGACGAGATCAAGCGGCAGACCGGGCGCCGGCCGGTGATCTACACGACCACCCGCTGGTGGAACACCTGCACCGGCGGCAGCGGCGCCTTCGCGCAGAGCCATCCGCTGTGGCTGGCATCCTGGCACGGCAGGCCCGGGAAGCTGCCGCAAGGATGGTCCTTCCTGAGCATCTGGCAGTACTCGAACAAGGGCGCGCTGCCGGGCGATCAGAACGCCTGGAACGGCTCCTACGGACAGCTCCGCAGGTTCGCCGGCGGCTAGGCCGGAGCCGTGCCACAAGCACCTCAAAGGCACCACGGAATGAACCTCGAGTGACGGGTGAGACGCCTCCGCACGAAAACGGCGGGGGCGTCACCACCAGGCCCGTTGGTGTTCATCTCCCGTTCACCCACCCTCCGTACGGTCGCTCGCGTCACTGACCATCGAACTGATTGCCTGGGTGAATGGAACACATCACGCTTCTCATCGGGATCGTGATCGTCACGGCCTTGGTGTTCGACTTCACGAACGGCTTCCACGACACGGCCAACGCCATGGCCACCACCATCTCCACCGGGGCGCTGAAGCCCAAGACAGCGGTGGCGATGTCGGCGGTACTGAATCTCGTCGGCGCGTTCCTCTCCGTGGAGGTCGCCAAGACCATTTCCGGCGGAATCATCGACGAAGGCGCCGGCATCAGGCCAGAGGTGATCTTCGCCGGGCTCGTCGGTGCCATCGTCTGGAACCTCCTGACCTGGCTCGCCGGTCTCCCCTCCAGCTCCTCGCACGCCCTCTTCGGAGGCCTGATCGGCGCGACCCTGGTGTCCGTCGGCACGAGCGGGGTCAACGGGGACGCCGTCGTGATGAAGGTCCTCATCCCGGCCGTGGCCGCGCCGATCGTCGCGGGCCTCGCCGCGACCTTCGCCACCCGGCTCACCTACCGGCTGGCCCGCAACCGCGCCGAGCAGGACACCGCCAAGGGCTACCGCGCCGGGCAGATCGCCTCGGCCGCCCTGGTCTCCCTCGCCCACGGCACCAACGACGCCCAGAAGACGATGGGCGTCATCACCCTCGCGCTGATCACCGGCGGCGCGCTCGCCCCGCAGGCCGACCCGCCGATGTGGGTCATCGCCTCGGCCGGCCTCGCCATCGCCCTCGGCACGTACCTGGGCGGCTGGCGGATCATCCGCACGATGGGCAAGGGCATCACCGACATCCAGCCGCCGCAGGGCTTCGCCGCCCAGACCGGCGCCGCCGTCACGATCCTGGCCTCCTCGCACCTCGGCTTCGCGCTCTCCACCACCCAGGTCTGCTCCGGCTCGGTCATGGGCTCGGGCCTGGGCAAGAAGGGCGGCGTCGTGCGCTGGTCGACCGCGGGCCGCATGGTGATCGCCTGGGGTCTGACCCTGCCGGCCGCCGGCCTGGTCGCCGCGGGCGCCGCCTTCCTGGCGGGCCAGGGCACCTGGGGCGTCACCACCGTCGCCGTGCTGGGCCTCGCGATCTGCGGTGCCATCTGGGCCGCCTCGCGGCGCAAGCCGGTGGACCACAGCAACGTCAACGACGTGGAGCCCATCGAGCCGGCCGGTGTCGTCACCACCGCGCTCCAGACGGTCTCCCCGCCGCCCGCGGGCGCGACCACGGCCGGAGCCGGCACCATCGACGGCATCCCGGCGCAGTCCGCCAAGCGCTCCCCCGCCACCACAGCCGTCCGCTGACCGCGGCCGCTCGCGTTAAGGAAACGACGCCATGAACATCGACTGGGCTGCACTCGGCCAGGTCTTCGGCACCACGCTCGTGGTGACCGTCGGCATGGTGGGCCTGTTCACCCTGGGCATCGTGGGGACGTCCCGCAAGACCGCGCAGGAGGGCGAGGCGGGCGCCACCGCGGTCGCCGCCGGCGGCTCCTCGGCCGTCGCCCGCGCCGGCGGGTACGCCTGCTTCGCGCTCTGCCTCGCGGCCGTCGGCTACGGCATCTTCCTGATCGTCGCCGGCTGACCCCGCACCGCGCCCAAGGCGCCCGGCGCCGCGTACTCCGCGGCCGCCGGGCGCCTTTGCGTGTCCCCGTCCTGTGGTGTCGGCCACATGGTCTGCCATACGCCTGCGTCGCAGGTCAAGGGTGAGTTGACGGCATTCGCGGCACGTGGTGGACTGCCCGGTGCCATTCGGCGACAGATGAGGAAGTCCGGTGAGAATCCGGCGCGGTCCCGCCACTGTCACCGGGGAGCGCTCCTCCAGGAGAAGCCACGGCCCGCCACAGGCACGGGCTGGAAGGCCGGGGGAAGCGTCGATCCGGGAGCCAGGAGACTCTCGTCGCCGGTCACGTCGAGCCAGGGCGCGGACCCTGAGTGAGGACACACGCCATGCCGGGCTCCGAGCCGAGACCCCTGCCCTCCGCCGTACGCCCGGCACGCGACCGCGGCCGGCCGTTCCGCCGAGGCACGACGGCGGGCTGATCCGACGATGCGTGCCGGACACGCCACCTATGCGTGCGGCGCGGCTCTGGGCTTTCTCGGCGACCTGGCCGTGGGCGATCCCCGCCGCGGTCACCCGGTGGCCGCCTTCGGGCGGGCAGCGGCCGCCGTGGAGCGCGGGCTGTGGCGCGACCACCGCGGATACGGCGCGGCGCACACCGCGCTGTGCGCCGGTGGAGCTGCCCTGGGCGCCGCCCTGCTCTCCCGCTCCGTACGCCGCTGCGCCCCCGCCCGCATCGCGCTGACCGCCGCCGCCACCTGGGCCGTGCTGGGCGGTACGACGCTGGGCCGCGAAGCGCGCGCCATCGGCGGCGCGCTGGAGGCCGGCGACCTCGACGTGGCACGCGAGCGGCTGCCGCACCTGTGCGGCCGCGACCCGCAGTCGCTGGACGGGCCGCAGATGGCCCGCGCCGTCGTGGAGTCCGTCGCCGAGAACACCTCCGACGCGGTCGTGGGCGCGCTGGTCTGGGGCGCCGTCGGCGGCGTGCCGGGCCTGGTCGCCTTCCGCGCGGTGAACACGCTGGACGCGATGGTGGGGCACAAGTCCGACCGCTACCGCCGGTACGGCTGGGCCTCTGCCCGGCTGGACGACGTGGCGGGCTGGCCGGGAGCACGGCTGACCGCCCTGCTGGCCACCGCCGCCGGGCCCGACCCGCGCGGCGCGTGGCGCGCCTGGCGGGCCGACGGCAAGCGGCACCCGAGCCCCAACGCGGGCCCGGTGGAGGCGTCGTTCGCCGGGGCGCTGGGCGTACGGCTGGGCGGCACGCTGGCGTACGCGGGGCGGGTCGAGCACCGCCCGGTGCTCAACGGCGGTGCCCGCGCGGTCGAGGGGGCCGACATCGCGCGTGCGGTGCGCCTCTCGCGCCGGGTGAGCGCGCTGGCGCTGGCGACGACGGTCGGGGCGCGGATCGCCGTGGGCGCGGTGCGCGCGGCACGAAGGACGAGGAGGCCGCGGTGAGCGGAGCGCGGGAAAGGCTCGGCGGCGGACTGCTGGTCGCGGGGACGACGTCGGACGCGGGCAAGAGCGTGGTGACGGCGGGCATCTGCCGCTGGCTGGCGCGCAAGGGCGTCAAGGTGGCGCCCTTCAAGGCCCAGAACATGTCGCTCAATTCGTATGTGACGCGCGAGGGCGCGGAGATCGGGCGGGCGCAGGCCATGCAGGCCGCGGCGGCCCGGGTCGAGCCGACCGCGCTGATGAACCCGGTGCTGCTCAAGCCCGGCAGCGACCGCAGCAGCCAGGTCGTGCTGCTGGGCAAGCCGGTGGGCGAGCTGAGCGCGCGGGGGTACCACCAGGGGCGGCAGGAGAAGCTGCTCGGCACGGTCACCGACTGCCTGACCGAGCTGCGCCGTACGCACGACGCGGTGATCTGCGAGGGCGCGGGCAGCCCGGCGGAGATCAACCTGCGCCGGACCGACATCGTGAACATGGGCCTCGCGCGCGCCGCGGGCCTCCCCGTGGTCGTCGTCGGCGACATCGACCGGGGCGGCGTCTTCGCGTCCTTCTTCGGTACCACCGCGCTGCTCTCCGAGGCCGATCAGGCACACCTCGCGGGGTACGTGGTGAACAAGTTCCGCGGCGACGTGACGCTGCTGGAGCCGGGGCTGGACATGCTCAGGAAGCTGAGCGGCCGGCCGGCGCTGGGCGTGCTGCCCTTCCGGCACGGGCTCGGCATCGACGAGGAGGACGGCCTGCGGGTGTCGCTCCGCGGCGCGGTGCGCGAGAGCACGGTCGCGGCGCCGCACGGCGACGACATCCTGCGGGTCGCCGTCGCGGCCGTGCCCCTGATGTCCAACTTCACCGACGTGGACGCGCTCGCCGCCGAACCGGGCGTCGTGGTGCGCTTCGTGGACCGCCCCGAGGAGCTGGCCGACGCCGACCTCGTCGTGCTGCCCGGCACCCGCGGGACCGTACGGGCGCTGCGGTGGCTGCGCGAGCGCGGGCTCGCCGACGCCATCGTGCGCCGGGCCGCCGAGGGCCGCCCGGTACTGGGCATCTGCGGCGGCTTCCAGATGCTCGCCGAGCACATCGAGGACGAGGTGGAGTCGCGGGCCGGCGCGGTCGACGCGCTCGGACTGCTGCCCGTACGCGTACGGTTCGCGGCGGAGAAGACCCTGGCCAGGCCCGAGGGCGAGGCGCTGGGCGAGCCGGTGGCGGGGTACGAGATCCACCACGGCGTCGCCGAGGTCCGCGAGGGCGACGAGCCCTTCCTGGACGGCTGCCGCGTCGGCTCCGTATGGGGCACGCACTGGCACGGCTCCCTGGAGAGCGACGGCTTCCGGCGCGCGTTCCTGCGCCGGGTGGCGGCGGATGCGGGGCGCGCGTTCGTGCCCGCGCCGGACACCTGCTTCGACGCGCTGCGCGAGGAACAGCTCGACGCGCTGGGCGACCTGATCGAGGAACACGCGGACACGGAGGCGCTGCTGCGCCTGATCGAGAACGGCGTCCCGAAGGACCTGCCGTTCGTACCACCGGGGGCGCCATGACCGACGACCGATTCCCGTATGCAGACCCGAAGCCACTCGAAGGAGTGATCAGCACGTGAGCACCCGGTACCCGTTCACCGCCGTCGTCGGCATGGACGACCTGCGGCTGGCGCTGCTGCTCAACGCCGTCAGCCCGGCGGTGGGCGGCGTCCTGGTACGCGGCGAGAAGGGCACCGCCAAGTCGACGGCGGTGCGTGCGCTGGCCGACCTGCTGCCCGGCGTCCCGGTCGTCCCCGGCTGCCGGTTCAGCTGCGACCCCGCGGCGCCGGACCCGCAGTGCCCCGACGGGCCGCACGACGCCGGCCCCGCCGAGTCCCGCGCGGCCCGCATGGTCGAACTCCCCGTGGGCGCCTCGGAGGACCGTCTCGTGGGCGCCCTCGACATCGAGCGGGCGCTGTCGGAAGGCGTCAAGGCGTTCGAGCCCGGCCTGCTCGCCGACGCGCACCGCGGCATCCTCTACGTCGACGAGGTCAACCTCCTCCACGACCACCTGATCGACCTGCTGCTGGACGCCGCGGCCATGGGCTCCTCGTACGTGGAGCGCGAGGGCGTCTCCGTGCGGCACGCGGCGCGCTTCCTGCTGGTCGGCACGATGAACCCCGAAGAGGGCGAGCTGCGGCCGCAGTTGCTGGACCGCTTCGGCCTGACCGTGGAGGTCGCCGCCTCCCGCGAGCCCGACCAGCGGGTCGAGGTCGTCCGGCGGCGGCTGGCGTACGACGCCGACCCGGTCGGCTTCGCGGCGCGCTGGGCCGCCGAGGAGGAGGCGCTGCGGCAGCGGATCGCCACGGCCCGCGCGCTGCTCCCGGACGTCGTGCTCGGCGACGCTGCGCTCCGCCAGATCTCGGCGACCTGCGCGGCGTTCGAGGTGGACGGCATGCGCGCCGACATCGTGATGGCCCGTACCGCGACGGCGCTCGCCGCCTGGGCGGGCCGGGACGAGGTCGCCGAGGAGGACGTGCGGCAGGCCGCGCTCCTCGCGCTGCCGCACCGGCGCCGCCGCAACCCCTTCGACGCCCCCGGCCTCGACGAGGACAAGCTCGACCAGACCCTGGAGGAGTACGGCCCGCGGGACGACGAGCCGGACCCCGAGCCGGAGGGTCCGGACGACGGTCCGGACGGGCCGGACGGCGGAGGCCCCGACGGGGGCGGCGGGCAGCCGCCGCAGGACGGCCCGGACGACGCGCCGCGGCCGTCGGGTGCGGACGCGGGCCCCGAGCAGCCGTCCGTACCGGACCAGCGCTCCGAGGGCGGTCGTGAGGAGCAGCCCGCGCAGCCTCAGGGCGAGGCTTCTCCGGAGCCCTCCGAGGGCGGCGCGGCTCCGGAGAAGCCCGCCGTCGGCGCCACCGAGCCGTTCAAGACCAAGCGGCTGGACGTGCCGGGGCTCGGCGAGGGCGCCGACGGCCGGCGCTCCCGGGCCCGTACCGCGCACGGCCGCACCACCGGTTCCCGCCGTCCGCAGGGCGCGCTGGGCAAGCTGCACCTGGCCGCCACCGTGCAGGCCGCGGCGCCGCACCAGAAGCGGCGCGGGCGCAGCGGTACGGGGCTCGTCGTCCGCCGGGACGATCTGCGGGAGGCGGTGCGCGAGGGCCGCGAGGGCAACCTCGTGCTGTTCGTCGTGGACGCCTCCGGCTCGATGGCCGCGCGGAAGCGGATGACGGCGGTGAAGGGCGCGGTGCTGTCGCTGCTGCTGGACGCGTACCAGCGGCGCGACAAGGTCGGCATGATCACCTTCCGGGGCGCGGACGCCGCGCTCGCGCTGCCGCCCACGTCCTCGGTCGAGGCGGGCGCGGCCCGGCTGGAGCAGTTGCCGACCGGCGGCCGGACGCCGCTGGCCGCGGGCCTGCTGAAGGCCCATGAGGTGCTGCGGGTGGAGCGCATGCGGGACGCCTCGCGCCGCCCGCTGGTGGTCGTGGTCACCGACGGCCGGGCGACCGGCGGCGTGGAGCCGCGGCCGCGCGCTTCGAAGGCCGCGCGGCTGCTGGCCTCCGAGGGCGTCGCCTCGGTGGTCGTGGACTGCGAGGCGGGCCCCGTCCGCCTCGGTCTGGCCGGGGAGCTGGCCCGCGATCTGCAGGGCACCGCCGTCACCCTCGACGAACTGCGCGCGGACAGCGTCTCCGCGCTCGTACGCAACGTCACCGACACCACCCACCGGAGGGCCGCCTGATGCCGCAGGGACAGCCGACCGTCGTACCGAACGACGGCCTCACCACCCGCCAGCGCCGCAACCGCCCGCTCGTCTTCGTCCACACCGGAACCGGCAAGGGCAAGTCCACCGCCGCGTTCGGCCTCGCGCTGCGGGCCTGGAACCAGGGCTGGCCGGTCGGGGTGTTCCAGTTCGTGAAGTCCGCCAAGTGGAAGGTCGGCGAGGAGCGTGCGCTGCGCGTCCTCGGGGAGACCGGCGAGGGCGGCACGGTGGCCTGGCACAAGATGGGCGAGGGCTGGTCGTGGGTCCAGCGCGACATCGAGTCCAGCGAGGAGGCGGCCCGCGAGGGCTGGGAGCAGGTCAAGCGGGACCTGGCGGCCGAGACGTACAAGCTGTACGTGCTGGACGAGTTCGCGTACCCGATGCACTGGGGCTGGATCGACACCGACGAGGTGATCGAGGTGCTGCGGAACCGTCCCGGCACCCAGCATGTGGTGATCACCGGCCGGAACGCGCCGGAGAAGCTGGTGGACTTCGCCGACCTGGTCACCGACATGACCAAGGTGAAGCACCCGATGGACGCGGGCCAGAAGGGCCAGCGGGGCATTGAGTGGTGAGTACCCGGTGGTGACCGGAGACGAGTGCCCGGTGGCGACCGGGGAGACGAGCACGTGGTGAACATCCCGCGCCTGGTGATCGCCGCGCCCTCCTCGGGCGCCGGCAAGACCACCGTCGCCACCGGTCTGATGGCGGCGTTCCGCGAGGCCGGTCTCGCGGTGTCCCCGCACAAGGTGGGCCCGGACTACATCGATCCGGGCTACCACGCGCTGGCCACGGGGCGCCCGGGCCGCAACCTCGACGCGTACCTGTGCGGTCCGGAGCGGGTCGAGCCGCTGTTCCTGCACGGCGCGGCGGGCGCTGACCTGGCGCTCGTCGAGGGCGTCATGGGCATGTTCGACGGCGCGTCCGGCATGGGCGAGCTGGGGTCGACGGCGCAGGTGGCGAAGTTGCTGCGGGCGCCGGTCGTGCTGGTCGTGGACGCGTCCTCGCAGTCCCGGTCGGTGGCGGCGCTGGTGCACGGCTTCGCGTCCTGGGACCCGGAGGTACGGCTCGCCGGGGTGATCCTCAACAAGGTGGGGTCCGACCGGCACGAGGCGCTGCTGCGCGAGGCGCTGGGCGGCGCGGGCGTGCCGGTGCTGGGCTGTCTGCGGCGCGCGCCGCGGGTCAATACGCCCGCCCGGCACCTGGGCCTGGTCCCGGTCGCGGAGCGGGCCCCGGAGGCGGTGGACTCGGTGGCCGCGCTCGCGGAGCAGATCCGGGCGGGCTGCGACCTTCAGGGCCTGCTGACGCTGGCGCACAGCGCGCCGGAGCTGACCGGGCCCGCCTGGGCGCCGCGGGCCCCGGAGACGCCCGCCCCGGGCCGCCCGGTCGTCGCGGTGGCGGGCGGCGCGGCGTTCACGTTCTCGTACGCCGAGCACGCCGAGCTGCTGACCGCCGCCGGCGCCGAGGTGGTCACCTTCGACCCGCTGCGGGACGAGAAGCTGCCCACGGGCACCTCGGGGCTGGTGATCGGCGGCGGCTTCCCCGAGGTGTACGCGCCGGAGCTGTCGGCGAACGAGCCGCTGCGCACGGCGGTCGCCCGGCTGGCGGCCGCGGGCGCGCCGGTCGCCGCGGAGTGCGCGGGCCTGCTGTACCTGTCCCGGTCGCTGGACGGGAAGCCGATGTGCGGCGTGCTGCCGGCGGACGGGCGGATGTCGGAGCGGCTGACGCTGGGCTACCGGGAGGCGGTGGCGGTCGGCGACAGCGCGCTGGCGGCGGCCGGTACGCGGGTACGCGGCCACGAGTTCCACCGCACGGTCCTGGAGCCGGGCACGGGCGAGAGCCCTGCGTGGGGTTTCGTGCGCCCCGAGCGGCGTACCGAGGGCTTCGTCCGGGACGGCGTGCACGCCTCGTACCTGCATGTGCACTGGGCCGCCGAGCCGTCGCTCGCGCACCGGTTCGCGGCGAGCGCCGCGGCGTGGGCGGCGAGCGCCCGGTGAGCGCCGCGGCGTCCGGCTGCCGGGCCTCAGCCCGACACGCCGACCACCAGCCACATGAAGCCCACGCCCGCGGCCGTGCAGGCCAGCGTCGAGAGCGCCGGGTGGTCGTGGTGGGCCTCGGGCAGGATGTCGGAGGTCGCGAGGTACAGCAGGACGCCGCCGAAGAAACCCAGGTAGAAACCGAGCGGTTGCTCCGGCAGGGTGACCAGGAGGGTCGCCGCGGCGCCCACCAGGGGGGCCAGCGCGTCCGCGCAGAGCAGCAGCAGGGCCTTGCGCCGGGCGTTCCCGTAGAGGCTGGCGATGGTGTACGTGTTGAAGCCGTCGGCGAAGTCGTGGGCGATCACGGCGACCGCGACGGCCACCGCCATCTCGCTGCCGACCTGGTAGGCCGCGCCGATCGCGAAGCCGTCCATCAGACTGTGCACGACCATCGCGGCGGCGGCCGTCAGCCCCACCTGCGGCACCCGTTCCTCCGGGTCCATGCCGTGCGCCGCCTTCCGTACGGCCAGCAGGCGTTCGGCGGCGTGCGCGGCGAGGAAGCCGAGCACGAAGCAGAGCAGCGCCGCGGGCACCCCGAGGAGCTGCACACCGGCCGCTTCGAGGGCCTCCGGCAGCAGGTCGAGGCCGACGACGCCGAGCATCAGTCCGCCGGCGAGGCCGAGGATGAGGTGGCGGCGGTCGGTGACCCGGTGAGCGACCCAGCCCCCGATGAGGGTCATCAGGAACGCGCCGACCGCGATGACCACTGGCACTGTGCCGCCCCTCTCGCCGACGGTTCCGGACCGGTACCGCTGGCGGTACCCGTGTCCCCTGCTTACTGATCCCCGGCCGGTCCCGCATGTCCTGTTCCGCTGTCCTCCCCTTTGCCCTCCCCCGCCGAAAGGACTCCTCATGACCGACGGGGCCGCCGGCGACGGGCGGGCGCCTGACCTGGTGGTGGGGGTCGGCGCGCGGCCCGGGGTGCCGGCGGCGGAGGTGACGGCGCTGATCGCGGACGTGCTCGCGGCGGCCGGGCTGGCCCCTGCCGCCGTGTGCGCGCTGGCCACCGTGGACGTCAGGGCCGGGGAGCCGGGGCTGCGGGCCGCCGCGGCGCTGCTGGGGGTACCGCTGCGGGCGTTCCCGGCCGAGGTGCTGGCGGCCGTGCCGGTGCCTCACCCGTCCGAGGCGGTGCGGGCCGCCACGGGGACGCCGGCCGTCGCGGAGGCCGCCGCGCTGGCCGCAGCGGGCCCCGGTGCCACGCTGGCCGTCCCCAAGCGGAAGGCCGCGCCCCCGGCCGGGGGCGCTTCCCGCGCCACCTGCGCGGTCGCCCGCCGGGCCGTGATGCCCCCGGCCCGTTCGCAGACGCACGTACGCACGCACGAGGAGACGACGCCGTGACCACCCCTCCCGACCTGCGCCACCACGGGGACGCCGAGATCCGCGGCGCGGCGGACCTGACCGACCTCGCCGTCAACGTCCGTACCGGCACCCCGCCGGCCTGGCTCAAGGCCCGCATCGCCGCCTCGCTGGACGGGCTGGCCGCCTACCCGGACGGCCGGGCCGCGCGCGCGGCGGTCGCGGCGCGGCACGGGCTGCCGCCTTCCCGGGTGCTGCTCACGGCCGGTGCGGCCGAGGCGTTCGTGCTGCTCGCGCGGGCCGTACGGGCCGAGCGGCCGGTCGTGGTGCACCCGCAGTTCACCGAGCCGGAGGCGGCGCTGCGGGACGCCGGGCACGAGGTGCACCGCGTGCTGCTGTCCGAGGGGGACGGCTTCCGGCTGGCTCCGGAGGCGGTGCCGGAGGACGCGGACCTGGTCGTGATCGGCAATCCGACCAACCCCACCTCCGTGCTGCACCCCGGGGAGGCCGTCGCGACGCTGGCCAGGCCCGGGCGCACGCTGGTGGTGGACGAGGCGTTCATGGACGCGGTGCCGGGCGAGGCGGAGTCCCTCGTCTCCCGTACGGACCTGCCGGGCCTGGTGGTGCTGCGCAGCCTGACCAAGACCTGGGGGCTGGCCGGGCTGCGCATCGGATACGTGCTGGCGGGCCCGGAGATCATCGAGTCGCTGGAGCGGGTCCAGCCGCTGTGGCCGGTCTCCTCGCCCGCGCTGACCGCGGCGGAGGCCTGCTGCGGGCCGGAGGCGCTCGCGGAGGCGGAGGCGGCGGCCGCGGACATCGCTACCGACCGCGCGTACCTGATCGCCCGGCTGGGCGGCTTCCCGGCGGTCACGGTGGCGGAGCCGGCCGCCGGGCCGTTCGTGCTGATCCGGCTGCCGGACGCGGCGGCCGTACGGGAGCGGCTGCGGCAGCTGGGCTTCGCGGTCCGGCGCGGCGACACGTTCCCGGGCCTGGGGACCGACTGGCTGCGGCTGGCGGTCCGGGACCGGGACACCACCGACCGCTTCGTGACGGCGCTGGCCAAGGCGGTCTGAGCGCCGGCCGGAGGCGGTCTGAGCGCCGGTCGAAGGCGGCCCGGTGGCGCGTCCACCATCCGGAACCCCGTTGCCCGCTACACGTAAGGTCGCCGTAAGGTGCGGCCGTGACGAACGAGCAGACGAACCAGAAGCCAGCGGCAGCCCCTCCTCAGGAGACCGGCGACCTCCCCGCGTCCGACCGCGCCGCGCGGCGCGCCGTCACGCTCTTCCCGCTGCTCGTGATCGTGGCCGGGCTGATCGGCCTGTTCTGGCCGTCCCACTTCACCGGCTGGGCCCCGGCCGTGCCGTGGCTGCTCGGCGTCGTGATGTTCTCCATGGGCCTCACGCTCACCGTCCCGGACTTCGCCGCGGTCGCCAAGCGGCCGTGGGCGGTCGGCCTGGGCCTGGTGGCGCACTACGTGATCATGCCGGGACTGGGCTGGCTGGTGGCCACCGTGCTGGACCTGCCGCCCGCGCTGGCGGCCGGCGTGATCCTGGTGGGCTGCGCCCCGAGCGGCACGGCCTCCAACGTCGTGACGTACCTGGCGCGCGGCGACGTCGCCCTGTCGGTGTCGGTGGCCACGGTCTCGACCGTGGTCGCGCCGTTCGTGACGCCGCCGCTGACCTACCTGCTCGCCGGACAGTTCATGCACGTGGACGCCGGGGTGATGGTGACCGACATCCTCAAGACCGTGCTGCTGCCGGTCTTCGCCGGCCTGCTGGTCCGGCTGGTCGCCGGCCGCTTCATCGACCGGCTGCTCCGGGCGCTGCCCTGGCTCTCGGCGCTGACCATCGCGGTGATCGTGCTGGTCGTGGTGGCGGGCAGCGCGGCCCAGATCAAGGACGCGGCCGCGCTGGTGCTGCTCGCCGTGGTGCTGCACAACGGGCTGGGCCTGGCGCTGGGCTACGGGGCGGGCTCGCTGGCCCGACTGGGCCGCCCGGCGAGCCGCGCGATGGCCTTCGAGGTCGGCATGCAGAACTCCGGCCTGGCGGCCTCCCTGGCCACGGCCCACTTCAGCCCCGCCGCCGCCCTCCCCGCAGCGGTCTTCTCGGTCTGGCACAACATCTCGGGCGCGGTGGTCGCGGCCTGGATGGCACGGAGCGCCCGGAGGCACGGCGCGTAAGCGCCCGTCCTCAGGGGCGCGGGGAACTGCGCGCCCGGCCACGACGGCGCCGCGCCGGGCCACCGGGCAACGCCCCAGCGGCGCTCAGCTCACCACCTTCCCCCGCAGCACCACCCTCCGCGGCGTACCGAGCACGCGTACGTCTTCCCGAGGATCCGCCTCGTACACCACCAGGTCGGCGGACGCGCCCTCGGTGAGCCCGGGACGCCCCAGCCACTCCCGAGCGCCCCACGCGGTCGCCGAGAGCGCCTCCAGGGGCGGGATACCGGCCTTGACCAGCTCCGCCACCTCCTGGGCGACGAGACCGTGCGCGAGCGCCCCGCCCGCGTCCGTACCGACGTACACCGGCACCCCGGCGTCGTACGCCGCCCGTACGGTGTCGTAGCGGCGCTCGTGCAGCCGTCGCATGTGGTCGGCCCAGCGCGGGTACTTCCGCTCGCCGCCGGCCGCCAGCTGCGGGAAGGTCGCGATGTTCACGAGCGTCGGCACGATCGCGACGCCGCGCTCGGCGAAGAGCGGAATGGTCTCCTCGGTGAGGCCCGTCGCATGCTCGATGCAGTCGATGCCGGCCTCCACGAGAGGCGCGAGGGACTCCTCGGCGAAGCAGTGGGCCGTGACGCGTGCCCCCAGCCGGTGCGCCTCGGCGATCGCGGCGGCCACCGCGCCGGGCGGCCAGCAGGACGACAGGTCGCCGGTCTCGCGGTCGATCCAGTCGCCGACGAGCTTGACCCAGCCGTCGCCCCGCCGCGCCTCCTGGGCGACGTACGCCACCAGGTCCTCGGGCTCGATCTCGTGCGCGTAGTTGCGGATGTAGCGGCGGGTGCGCGCGATGTGACGCCCGGCGCGGATGATCCGCGGCAGGTCCTCCCGGTCGTCGATCCACCGGGTGTCAGCGGGCGAACCGGCGTCCCTGATGAGCAGCGTGCCCGCCTCGCGGTCGGTGAGCGCCTGCTTCTCGCTGGTCGCCTCGTCGACCGCGCCGTGCGCGTCCAGGCCCACGTGGCAGTGGGCGTCGACCAGGCCCGGCAGCGCCCATCCCTCGATGGTGTCGATCTCCCGTGATCCGGCCGGTCGGGTGAACGTGACACGCCCGCCGACGACCCAGAGGTCCTCGCGTACGTCGTCGGGCCCGGCCAGGACCCTCCCCTTGATGTGCAGCACCGCGCTATCGGTCATGCACGCACTGTACGAGCCGGGCCCCGCGGCCTGGACGGGGCGGCCCCGGCAGAAGAATCACGGAAACCCCATGGCGCTCCGGGGTTTTCTTGCTGTACACCTGTTACCGGAGAATTTCCAATTCTTCAGGCGCGCAGCTTCCCGTATTCTTCTGCCCGCTTTTCCGCAGCTCAAACGCGTCGATTCAGGTGACCCGCAAGGCCCGTAATTCGGACGGATCTCGCGGCCGTTACGCACATGTGACCGACCACACAAGCTGGTCGCTTTGCCCCATATTTTCCGGGCAAACCGAGACATCCCAGAGGTCCGTCGTGCGCCCGTGCGCCCCCGCGCGATAACACAGAACCCCCCGCCTCCGTAACCCCAACCCGCGATGCATTTTCCAATTTCCCTCGGTAAATTTAATTCCCATGACCGCCGCACAAGCAGACCTTGCACGTGCCCGAAGCGAATTCAGAGAAATGCCGGAGGGCTTCAAGCTCGACGCCCCGCGAGTGGAGGACGGGGCGGCCATCTGGCGCATAGCCCGGGACTCCGGAACGCTGGACCTCAACTCGTCCTACAGCTACCTGCTGTGGTGTCGTGACTTCGCCGCCACCTCCGTCGTCGCCCGCGACACGGAGGGCGAGTCGGCCGCCTTCATCACCGGCTACATCCGGCCCGCCCGCCCCGAGACCCTCGTCGTCTGGCAGGTCGCCGTCGACGACGCGCACCGGGGCCGCGGACTGGCCGCAGCTCTCCTGGACGGCCTCGCCGGCCGTGTCGCGCAGGAGCAGGGCGTCACTCGCCTCGAGACCACGATCTCACCGGACAACGCCGCGTCGAACCGGCTGTTCGCCTCCTTCGCCGAGCGCCACAGGGCCTCCGTGGAGCGCGAGGTCCTCTTCGACGCCGGGCTGTTCCCCGAGGAGGGCCACGAGCCCGAGGTGCTGCACCGCATCGGTCCCCTCGCCCCGCCTGCTCAGCGCTGAGCACACCCCAAGACTTCCCCCTCCCTGTCACACCCCACATCTCCCAGGAGCATGCTGTGACCATCACCCAGCCGGACCTGAGCGTCTTCGAGACCGTCGAATCCGAGGTGCGGAGCTACTGCCGCGGCTGGCCCACCGTCTTCGACCGGGCGCAGGGCAGCCGCATGTACGACGAGGACGGTCACGCGTACCTCGACTTCTTCGCCGGCGCCGGGTCGCTGAACTACGGCCACAACAACCCGGTACTCAAACGGGCCCTGATCGACTACATCGAGCGGGACGGCGTCACCCACGGCCTGGACATGTCCACCACGGCCAAGCGGGCGTTCCTGGAGTCCTTCCAGAACATCATCCTGCGCCCGCGTGACCTGCCCTACAAGGTCATGTTCCCGGGCCCGACGGGCACCAACGCGGTCGAGGCCGCGCTGAAGCTCGCCCGCAAGGTCAAGGGCCGCGAGTCGATCGTGTCCTTCACCAACGCCTTCCACGGCATGTCGCTGGGCTCGCTCGCGGTCACCGGCAACGCCTTCAAGCGCGCCGGCGCCGGCATCCCGCTGGTCCACGGCACCCCGATGCCGTTCGACCACTACCTCGACGGCCGCTACCCGGACTTCCTCTGGTTCGAGCGGCTGCTGGAGGACCAGGGCTCCGGCCTGAACACCCCCGCCGCCGTGATCGTCGAGACGGTCCAGGGCGAGGGCGGCATCAACGTCGCCCGTCCCGAGTGGCTGCGCGCCCTGGCCGACCTGTGCGAGCGCCGCGACATGCTGCTCATCGTCGACGACATCCAGATGGGCTGCGGCCGTACGGGGGCCTTCTTCTCCTTCGAGGAGGCGGGCATCGTGCCGGACATCGTCACCGTCTCCAAGTCCATCAGCGGTTACGGCCTGCCGCTGGCGCTCACGATGTTCAAGCCGGAGCTGGATGTCTGGGAGCCGGGCGAGCACAACGGCACCTTCCGCGGCAACAACCCGGCCTTCGTGACCGCCGCCGCGACCCTGGACACCTACTGGGCCGACGGCCAGATGGAGAAGCAGACCATCGCCCGCGGTGAGATCATCGAATCGCACCTGCGCGCCATCGCCGAGGAGCACCCGCGGGCCGGCGTGGACTACCGCGGCCGCGGCATGGTCTGGGGCATGGAGTTCGCCGACAAGACCCTGGCGAACAAGATCTCCAAGCGGGCCTTCGAGCTGGGCCTGCTCATCGAGACTTCGGGTCCGGAGAGCGAGGTCGTCAAGCTGCTGCCGGCGCTCACCACGACCCCCGAGGAACTGGACGAGGGTCTCCGCATCCTCGCCCGCGCGGTCCGCGACTGCGCCTGACAGGCGTGATGGGGCCGGCCGGCGTAACCGGCCGGCCCTCTTTCGGACCTCACCACCCGCAGAAAAGAAAGGCACAAACCACGTGATCGTTCGCTCGTTCAAGGACATCGAGGGCACCGACCGCCACGTCAAGTCCGCTTCGGGGACCTGGGAGAGCAAGCGCATCGTGCTCGCCAAGGAGCGCGTCGGTTTCTCGCTGCACGAGACCATCCTTTACGCGGGCACCGAGACCGACATGTGGTACGCGAACCACATCGAGGCCGTACTGTGCGTAGAGGGCGAGGCAGAGCTCGAGAACCGGGAGACCGGCGAGAAGCACTGGATCGAGCCCGGCACGATGTACCTGCTCAACGGCCACGAGAAGCACACCCTGCGGCCGAAGACGGACTTCCGTTGCGTGTGCGTCTTCAATCCGCCGGTCACCGGTCGCGAGGACCACGACGAGAACGGCGTGTACCCGCTGCTCACCGAGCCCGAGGCGAGCTGACGCCGCTGGAATCAGGCCCGCTGCCCCGTCCGGCAGTTGAGGAAGGCACGTACGAGAGGAGAGGAAGGCAACACCATGACCACCGCACCCGAGCGCATCGCCGACCTGTACCCGACCCGTGGGACCACCGAGGTGATCACCCCGCGGCAGGACCCGGTGGTGTGGTCGCAGCCCGGCACGGCAGGCCCGTTCCAGCCGGCCGAGCTGAGCGACTTCGAACGCGACGGCTTCTTCGCCATCGAGGAACTCATCACGGCGGACGAGGTCGCGGTGTACCGCGCCGAACTGGACCGGCTCACCCATGACCCCGAGGTCAAGGCCGACCCGCGCTCGATCGTCGAGGCGAAGTCGGACAAGGTCCGGTCCGTATTCGAGGTGCACAAGATCAGCGAGGTGTTCGCCAAGCTGGTCTCCGACCCGCGCGTAGTGGGACGCGCCCGTCAGATCCTCGGCTCGGACGTCTACGTCCACCAGTCGCGGATCAACGTCAAGCCGGGCTTCGGTGCGTCCGGGTTCTACTGGCACTCGGACTTCGAGACCTGGCACGCCGAGGACGGCCTGCCGAACATGCGCACGGTGTCCGTCTCGATCGCGCTGACCGAGAACTACGACACCAACGGCGGCCTGATGATCATGCCGGGGTCGCACAAGTACTTCCTGGGGTGCTCGGGCGAGACGCCCGTGGACAACTACAAGAAGTCGCTGCAGATGCAGGACGCGGGCACGCCCTCGGACGAGGCGCTGACCAAGCTCGCCGGCCAGTACGGCATCAAGCTGTTCACCGGCAGGGCCGGCTCGGCGACGTGGTTCGACTGCAACGCCATGCACGGTTCCGGCGACAACATCACGCCGTACCCGCGCAGCAACGTCTTCATCGTCTTCAACAGCGTGGAGAACACCGCCGTGGAGCCGTTCGCGGCCCCGGTGCGGCGCCCGGAGTACATCGGCGCCCGGGACTTCACCCCGGTCAAGTGACGCACGACCCCGTGGTGTCCTCTCCCTCGTGAGCAGGAGCCCGGTTCCGGGCCGGGGGGTCTTGGGTTCCGCCCAGGGGTCCCCGGCTCACAACCAGGCCAGTGACGCGGCCGTCGCCAGCACGTGCTGAGCGGCGGCCGCGTCGCCTGCCTGGCCCCGGCTCACCTCCTGCGGGGTGAGCCGGCCGCCCACCAGCAGGCAGAGGTCGACCGCGTCCAGCACCAGCTCGGCGGCGACCGGCTCGGCGGCCGGGCCCAGCACCCAGTCGCCGCCCGCCGCGCCCTCCACCCCCAGCAGCACGGGCCGGGTGCCGTCCCCCAGCGCCAGGTCCACGATCCGCACCGCGAGCGCCACCAGTCGCCGCAGGTGCACGGGCGGTGGCGGAGGCACGGTCAGCCCCAGCGCCCGCCCGATGTCCCGGGTGTGGATCCACGTCTCGAACGCCCGAATGACGTAATGGTCGGCGACCGGCAGCCGCTTCCCCATCAGCGCCGTGGGCAGCGCGGCCGGCTCCTCCTCCCGGGCCTCCGGCAGGTCCAGCAGGCCGTGCGCCTGGGTCCGCCACGCCTCGGCCGTCTCGGCCGGCGGCCGGGTGTGCTCGTACGCCACCACCTCCTGCGTACGCGCCGCCCAGCGCACCTCCCACGGCGCCGCGTCCCCGGTGCCGCCCGCCTCGGCCCGCGTCACCGGCAGCATCCCCAGCCGCTCGGCCAGCGGCTCGTCCGCCGCGATCAGGTGCGCGACCGTGCCCTGCACGTCCCAGTCGTGCACCACCGGCGTGCCCCAGCGCGCCGGCTCGCCGTCCAGCTCGCGCAGCAGCGCCTCCAGGCTCGCCACCGCGGCGGCGTACGGGGCGGCGTGGGCGGCCGGCGCGTCGTGCCCCGTGCGCGCCGCCCGGGCCGCCGCCATCAGCCGCCCGCGGCCGACCTTGTCGGCGCCCCGGCGGGTGCCCTTGGCCGGCGCGGCGGGCGGCCCGTCCAGCCGGTGCACCGCCTCCCGCAGCCGCACCAGCTCCTCCGCGCACTCCGCGCAGTCCTCGACGTGCGCGCGGATGCGTTCCGCGTCGCCGGACATCACGGCGTCCAGCGCCCAGGCGGCGAGCAGCTCGGCGATCTCGGGGTGCTCCTCCGCGGGATCCCAGCCCATCAGGTGCCCTTCTCGACGGCCGGATCCGGCGGGTCGGCCAGCCGGTCGGCGAGGCTGCGCAGCGCCACGCGGAGCCTGGTCTTGGCGGTGCCCTCGGGAATGCCCAGTTCCACCGCGGCCTGGCGGTAGGTGCGCCCGGCGAAGTACGCCAGGTGGAGCACCTGGCGCTGGGCCAGCGGGAGTTCGGCGAGCGCGGTGTGCGGCAGCAGCGCGACGCCGGCCGGGAGGGCCCGCTCCTCGGCGTCGCACATCCGGTCCACGGCCCGCCGGTGGGCCCGCATGCTGAGCCAGGCCCGCAGCGAGCCGCGTGCGGGGTCGAACGTGTAGGGGCGGGCCCACAGCTGGGTGAGGATCTCCTGGACGACCTCCTCCGCGGCGTTCGTGCTGCGCGTGACGCGGCGGGCCACGGCGTGTGCCAGCCCGCCGAAGGCGTCGTACACCTCCCCGAGAGCGGACTCGTCGCCGTACACCAGTCGCCGGTGCAGGTCCTCGTCGCGCGGCGGAGTTGATGTACTTGCAGCTCTCCGGTCCACCGGCACCACCTCGTGAGGTCGTGCTGCCATTCCTAGCCGCCCGCGCCGCCGCGCGGTAGCCGTCCGCCCGGCCGAATTGCCCGGCGCGCCCCGGAGGCTAGCCTGACCTGGCGCCGTCCCGGCAGGGAACAAGCGGACACACCCGAACGACTCGAACCGAGGGAGCGCCATGACCGTCGACCGCCGCCCGGGGGTCGTCCTGACCGATCACGTCCTGCGGGTCCCGCTGGACCACGCGGCGCCCGACGGCGAACGGATCGAGGTGTTCGCACGGGAGGCGGTGGCCGCGGGCCGGGAGCGGGAGCGGCTGCCGTGGCTGCTGTATCTGCGCGGCGGCCCGGGGCTCGCGACGCCCCGTCCGCTCGCCCGCGGCTCCTGGCTGAACCGCGCGCTGCGCGACTACCGCGTGCTGCTCCTGGACCAGCGGGGCACGGGGCGTTCCACGCCCGCGACCCGGCAGACCCTCGCGCGCCGCGGCTCCCCTCAGGAACAGGCCGACTACCTCGCCCACTTCCGCGCCGACTCGATCGTCCGGGACGCCGAGCTGTTCCGCCGCCGTCTGATCGGTGAGGAGCGGTGGAGCGTACTGGGGCAGAGTTTCGGCGGCTTCTGCACGGTCCACTACCTCTCGTACGCCCCCGAGGGGCTGCGCGAGGCGTTCGTGACCGGCGGCCTGCCGGGCCTGGACGTGAGCGCCCGGGACGTCTACCGGGCGGCGTATCCGCGTATCGCGCGCAAGAACGCGGCCCATTACGCGCGTTATCCGCAGGACGTGGCGTCGGTCCTGCGGATCGCCGCGCACCTGCGGGAGCGGGAGGTGCGGCTGCCGGGCGGCGGGCTGCTGACGGCGGAGGCGTTCCAGGGGCTCGGGATGATGCTGGGCGCCGGCAGCGGCTCGTACGCGCTGCACGACATCCTGGACGAGGCGTGGGTGACCGGGGTGTCCGGGCCCGAGCTGTCGGACGCGTTCCTGGAGCGGGTGCGGGCGCGGCTGTCGTTCGCCGAGGCCCCGATGTTCGCCGTGCTGCACGAGTCGATCTACGGCCAGCGGTCGGTGGACGCGAAGGGCACGGGCTGGGCGGCCGAGGCGGTGCGCGGCGAGTTCCCGCGGTTCGACGTGGACCGGGCGCTGGCGGACGGCGGTCCGCTGCACTTCACGGGCGAGACGATCTACCCCTGGCTCTTCGACACCGACCCGGCGCTGCGGCCGCTGAAGGACACCGCCCACGCGCTGGCCGAGCGCACCGACTGGCCCGACCTCTACGACGCGGAGCGGCTGGCGGCGTGCGAGGTGCCGGTCGTGGCGGCGGTGTACGCGGACGACATGTACGTGGACGCCGGGCACTCGCTGCGTACCGCGGAGCGCATCCGCGGCCTGCGGGCGTGGGTGACCAACGAGTGGGAGCACGACGGGCTGACCGTCAGCGACGGCGCGGTCCTGGACCGGCTGCTGCGCATGGTGCGCGGCGAGGTCTGAGGGCCGGCCGGCGCGGGACCGGGCGGATGGCCGTAGGGCGCGGCCACCCGCCCGGGGTTTCACGGGGAGTCAGCCGGTCAGCGCCGGGTAGTCCACGTAGCCGCTGTCGTCGCCGCCGTAGAAGCTCTCGCGCACCGGCTCGTTGAACGGGCCGCCGGCCGCGAGGCGCGCGGGCAGGTCGGGGTTGGCGAGGAAGAGCCGGCCGTACGCCAGCAGGTCGGCCTCGCCCTCCTCGATCAGGGACAGCGCCTCGGGGCCGGCGGAACCGCCGTCGGTGGCGGGGTTCAGCACGAACGTGCCGCCGAAGCGCTTCCGCAGCCGGGCCAGCAGCTCGGCGTCCCGTACGTCGCAGGCGTGCAGGTAGGCCAGGCCGAGCGGGGCGATCTCCTCGACCAGCGCGGTGTAGGTGGCCTCCGGCTCGGGCGCCGTCATGCCGTTGAAGGGGTTGCCGGGCGAGATGCGCAGGGCGGTGCGGCGGGCGCCGATCGCCGCCGCGACGGCCCGGACGACCTCGACGGCGAACCGGGCGCGGGCCTCGTCCGAGCCGCCCCACTCGTCGGTGCGCAGGTTGCTCCCGGGCGAGAGGAACTGGTGGATCAGATAGCCGTTGGCGCCGTGGATCTCCACGCCGTCGAAGCCGGCCTCGATGGCGTTGCGCGCCGCGGTCGCGAAGTCCGCGATCGTCTCGCGGATCTCGTCGCCGGACAGTTCGCGCGGGACGACGCAGTCCTTCATGCCGTCCTCGGTGAAGACCTGCTGTTCGGCGGCGACGGCCGAGGGCGCGACCGGTATCAGACCGTCCGGCAGCACGGTGGGGTGGCCGATCCGGCCGCCGTGCCACAGCTGAGCGAAGATCGTGCCGCCCGCGGCGTGCACGGAGTCGGTGACCTCGCGCCAGCCCGCGATCTGCTCGGGGGTGTGCAGCCCGGGGGTGAGCGGGTAGCCGCGGCCCACCACGTTCGGCTGGGTGGCCTCGGTAATGATCAGGCCGGCCGAGGCACGCTGCGTGTAGTAGCGGACCATGGACGGGGTGGGGACGCCGTCGGCGGTGGCGCGGTTGCGCGTCATCGGTGCCATGACGAGACGGTTGGCGAGCGGCAGCCCGGCCAGGTCGACGGGGTCGAAAGCAGTGGTCAAGAGTTCCCCTTCACGAGGTCCGGTGGTTCACCGGACCCAACGTCCACCGCCGCCACGGCATTCCCGCTCCCCCGTCACCGTGTCAACTCCGGGGCAGATCGAGCCGCTTGAGGAGCGCCAGCAGCCGGTCGACGTCGTCCGCCGTGTTGTACAGGTGGAATCCGGCCCGCAGCTTCCCGGCCCGGACGGCCACCAGGACCCCTTCCCGGGCCAGCGGTTCGTGCGCCTCGGCCAGGGCGGGGACGGTGACGATCGCCGACCCGGGCGCGGGCAGCGGCGCGTACCCCAGTTCGGCGAGCCCGGCGCGGTACCGCTCGGCCAGCGCGGTGTCGTGGGCGTGTACCGCGGCCACCCCGACCTCTTCGAGGAGCGCGAGGGAGCACTGGGCACCGACGTGGACGAGGTGGCCGTGCGGCTCGTCGTACCGGCGGGCGTCCTCGGCCAGGCGTGCGACCGGACCGTAGTTGGCCTCGCCCGGGTCGGCACCGGCCACCCAGCCCGCGTGGAAGGCGGGCGGCTGCGGCGCGTCCTCGGCCACCACCAGGAACGAGGTGCCGCGCGGGCACAGCAGCCACTTGTACGCGCCGCACACGGCGTAGTCGTACTGCCCGGCGTCCAGCGGCAGCCAGCCCGCGGCCTGCGTCATGTCCAGCAGGGTGCGGGCACCGTGCGTACGGGCCGCCTCCCGGACGGCCGCGAGGTCGGCGATCCGGCCGTCCAGCGCCTGCACCGCGCTGCAGCCGACCAGCGCGGTGCCCGGCCGCACGGCGTCGGCCAGCCCCTCCAGCGGTGCGGTGCGCAGGCGCAGCCCGGCGCGGACGGCGAAGGGATTGACCAGCGAGCTGAAGTCGCCCTCGGGGAGCAGCACTTCGGCGCCTTCGGGCAGCGAGGCGGCGATCAGCGCGGTGGACACGGCGACCGAGCTGCCGATGGCGACCCGGTCCGGGGCGGCGCCCACCAGCCGGGCGAAGGAGGCCCGGGCGGCGGCGGCCGGGCCGAAGTAGTCCCGGCCCATCGAGCCGTACGAGGCGGACGCCACGGCCTCGTCCCGCAGTGCGTCGATGGTCCTGGCGGGCAGCAGGCCGCTGCCCGGAGTGTTCAGGTACGTCGTCTCGGGCGCGAACTCCGCGCCGGCCAGTCGCTCCATCCGCCCACTGTGATCGCCCGCGGTCCGGCCGTCCATCCCGCCTCGCCTTGGAGGCTCCCCAAGGACGCCTTGGGGGTGCCGTCCGGAGGAGGCCGCCCGATGGCCGTCGCGGCGCGGCAGGAGGGTTCACTTTTGCCCAACCATGGTCGGTTTTCCGCTGTCCTCGCCCGCCCGCCGATGCACTTGCCGTGCATTCGGCCGTCAGCGCCGCCACGCCCCGGTACGGTCCGCACATGAGGACGCCGCAGGAACGTCTCGGCTCATGGGAGACAGCCGGGGCCGCCACCACCGACAGCCACCCCTTCGACCCCGCGGTCCTGTGCGCGCAGCTGGCGCCGGGCGCACGGATCCTGGACCACGGCTGCGGCCACGGCAGGCGGGTCGCGGAGCTGGTGCGGCTGGGGTATGCGGCCGAAGGCGTGGACGGCGCGCGGACGCCGGTCGAGCACGGGCGGCGGGAGCACCCCGGGCTGCGGCTCACGCACTGTCCCCGGCTGCCGCTGCCCTTCGAAACGGGCCGCTACGCGGCGGCGCTGCTCTTCGGAGTGCTCACCGGCATGCCGGAGGACGCGGAGCAGCGGGCGGTCCTCGGGGAGCTGGCACGCGTGGTGCGCCCCGGCGGGCTGCTGCATCTCAGTGACGTGCCGCTGCAGACCGATCCGCGCTCACGGGCCCGGTACGCCGCGTACGAGGACGAGTTCGGGGCGTACGGGGTGTTCCGCACCGAGGACGGCGCGGTGGTCCGGCACCACGAGCCGGAGCAGCTGCGGCGGCTGCTCCGGATGCACGGCTTCGCCGTGGCCGAGGAGCGCACCGCCGTTGTCGGTGCGCTGCACGGTCATTCCGTACGCCGGGTGCAGCTCATCGCGCGCCGGGAGTCAGCGTGAGCAGCAGGCCGAGGTGCGTGGCATCGGGGGCGGGGCGGCGGGTGTCGTCCGGCAGCCAGCCGTGCCGGGCGTAGAAGTCCCGAGCCCGGCGGTTGTGCCAGTACACCTGGAGACGGGCGGTGGCGTGGCCCGCGGTACGCCAGGCGGTGACGCAGGCATCGTGCAGCGCGGTGCCGACGCCGCTGCGCCAGTGGGCGGGGTCGACGTGCAGCTGGTGCAGTACGACGCCGTCCGGCAGCGCTCCCTCCTCGCGGCGGAAGGACGCGACGCCCACGGCCGTACCGGCGCGTTCCGCGCACAGCACGGTGCCGTCCGGCCGCTCGACGGCCGCGGCCCATGCCTCGCGCCACCGGGCCTGCTCCGCCGGGTCGTCCAGGAGCGCGTCGGGCAGCCGCCCCCGGTAGTAGGAAGCGCGGGCCCGGCCGTGCAGCGCGAGGATCGAGTCCAGGTCCCCCGGCACGGCGGCCCGGACGGTGAGATCCGGGCCGCTCGCGGTGTGGGGCACGGCCGTCACGCCTCGCGCACGCCGTCGACCCGGCGCGGCAGTCCCAGCGGGTTCTCCTCGCGCAGCTCGGGCGGCAGCAGCGCGGGCGGGGTGTCCTGGTAGGCCACCGGGCGCAGCCAGCGCTCGATGGCCGTGCCGCCCACGGAGGTGGAGGTGGACGTGGTCGCCGGGTACGGGCCGCCGTGGTGCTGGGCGGGGGCCACGGCGACGCCGGTGGGCCAGCCGTTGACCACGACGCGGCCGGCGAGCGCGGTGACCTCGGCGAGCAGCTCGCCGCCCCGGCCCTCGCCCGCGCCCTCGGCGCCGGAGAGCTGGAGGGTGGCGGTGAGGTTGCCGGGCAGCCGGCCGAGGACGGCGGTCGCCTCGGCCTCGTCGGCGTACCGCGCGACGACGGTCACCGGGCCGAAGCACTCCTCCAGGAGCAGGTCGTGCGGGCCCTCTGCGGCCAGCCGGGCCGCGGGGAGGGTGAGGAAGCCGGCGGACACGGTGTGCTCGCCGCCCGCGCCGGGCGTCACCGGCGCTTCCACCTCGGGGAGTTCGGCGCGCGCCTGCACGCCCGCGAGGAAGGCGTCCCGCATCCGGTGGTCGAGCAGCACGCCGGCTTCGGTGTCGCTGACCTTGGCGGTCAGCTCCTTGACGAGCCCGTCACCGGCCGCGCCCTCGGGGACCAGCACCAGGCCGGGCTTCACGCAGAACTGCCCGACGCCCAGCGTCATCGCGCCGGCCAGGCCCGCGCCGATCTGCTCGGGGCGCTCCTCGGCGGCCTCGCGGGTGACCACGACGGGGTTGAGGCTGCCCAGCTCGCCGTGGAAGGGGATCGGCTGCGGGCGGGCCGCCGCCGCGTCGTAGAGCGCGCGGCCGCCGCGTACGGAGCCGGTGAAGCCGGCGGCGGAGACCAGCGGGTGGCGGACCAGCTCGACGCCCGCGTCGAAGCCGTGCACCAGGCCGACCACGGCCTCGGGCAGGCCGGACTCGGTGGCGGCACGGCGCAGCAGGGCCGCGCACAGCTCGGAGGTCGCGGGGTGGTCGGGGTGGGCCTTGACGACGACCGGGCAGCCGGCGGCCAGGGCGCTGGCGGTGTCGCCGCCAGGCACCGAGAAGGCGAGCGGGAAGTTGGAGGCCGAGTAGACGGCGACCACGCCGAGCGGGATCTTGTAGCGCCGCAGGTCGGGGCGGGGCGGGGCGAGCTGCGGGTCCGCGTGGTCGATGTGCACGTCCAGGAAGGCGCCCTCGTCCACGATGTCCGCGAAGGCGCGCAACTGGTAGGTGGTGCGGGCCAGTTCACCGGTGAGCCGGCCGGGGCCGAGCGCGGTCTCCGCGTCGGCGGCCTCGATGACCGACTCGCCCGCCTGGTCCAGCAGATCCGCGGCGCGGCGCAGGAAGGCGGCACGTACGGTCCGGTCGGCGAGGGAGCCGCGTGCCTCGTGCGCGGCGCGTACGGTCGCGTCCACCTCCTCGGCTGTGGCCTCGGCCGCAACCTCCTCCCGCTGCTTCCCGCTGCGGGGGTCGACGCTCCAGACTGGTGCTGCCACCGTGCATTCCTCCCGGGCCGAGTACTTGCTGCACACCGGGACTTGTTCGATATACTGAACTCCGTCCCGGAGTGTGAACACCGGTGACTCTATGACTGTCCGAACTGAGGGGTCAAGGGCGATGGCGGCTGCCGAGACCGGGGGATCACAGGTCAAGTCCGCAGTGCGGACGGTCGAACTGCTGGAGTACTTCGCGGGCCGTCCCGGGATGCACAGCCTCGCCTCCGTGCAGGAGGCCGTGGGGTATCCGAAGTCCAGTCTCTACATGCTGCTGCGCACGCTCGTCGACCTCGGCTGGGTCGAGACGGACGCCACCGGCACGCGGTACGGCATCGGGGTGCGTGCCCTGCTCGTCGGCACGTCCTACATCGACGGCGACGAGGTCGTGGCCGCAGCGCGGCCGACGCTGGACCGGCTCTCGGACGACACCACCGAGACCATCCACCTCGCCCGCCTGGACGGCACCAACGTCGTCTACCTGGCCACGCGTCAGTCGCAGCACTACCTCCGCCCGTTCACCCGGGTCGGCCGCCGGCTGCCCGCGCACTCCACCTCGCTGGGCAAGGCGCTGCTCGCGACCCACTCCGACGAGCAGGTCCGCAAGATGCTCCCCGAGACGCTGCCCCCGCTCACCGAGCACACCACCACCGACCGCGAGCGGCTGATCGAGGAGCTGCACACGGTGCGGGAGCAGGGGTACGCGGTCGACCGCGAGGAGAACACCCTCGGGCTGCGCTGCTTCGGCGTGGCGATCCCGTACCGCACGCCGGCCCGCGACGCCATCAGCTGCTCCGTGCCGGTCGCCCGGCTCACCCCGGCGCACGAGCAGATGATCAAGGACGCCCTCTTCGACGCGCGCGACCGCCTGACACTGGCGACGCGCCGCCTCTAGGAAGCTACGGCGCGGCACTTCCGGGGGCCGGTGACGCGGCACTTCCGGGGAACGGCGCGGCCGACCCCCTCAGGCGCCGGAGCCGCTCAGCTCCGTGAGCGCCGTACGTACCGCCTCCAGGTCCACGTCCGAGGCCAGCCCCGCGTGGTACAGCCGCAGTTCATCGGCGCCGGACGCGGCCGCGTGTGCGGCGTCGGCGGCGAGCGTCTCCGGACTGCCGCCCATCCCCCGCACCACCGTGAAGTTCGCCGCCCGAACGCCGCGCCCCTCGAACGGCGCCAGCGCGGCGGCCCGTCCCGTCGCGCTCCCCGTGCACGGCACGACCACGCCGTCCGCGTAGGAGAAGACCTGCCGGGGGGAGACACCCGCGTTCGCGCCGCAGCGGTGCGGGGCCGGGTCGGCGTGCAGCAGGACGCGGAAGTCCGGCCCTGCGGCGGCCCGTACGGCGGCCACGGCCGCGCGCCGCAGCTCCCCGGCGGCCCGGTTCCGCCAGTCGGCGACGGTGTGCGCGTACTCCTCGCCCAGCGCCTCGACGACCTCGGCCCACTCCCCCTCGCGGTCCCCCGCTCCCTCACCGCCGTGGCCCGCCCACACCGGCTCCAGGGCGCGCACCACGGCGCGCCGCAGTCCCTCGGGGTCGGCGCCCAGCGCCGCGTACCCGTTGCGGCACTCGCCGCAGAAGCACAGCGACATCAGGTACTGCGCAGCGCCGCTCAAGGAGGCGCCGCCGATCTTGTCGTGTCCGTGCAGGTGCGCGAGGCCGTACCAGCCGCACGACTCCAGCTCGGTGCCGCGGGTGTGCGGCCGCACGGCGGCCTCGGCGGCCAGTGTCACCAGATACTCGTGCACCTCGGGACGGGCGATACAGGGGGCCCAGGGGTAGGCGTCCCCGTAGGCGTTGCGGACGACGGACTCCGGGTGCTCGGCGCCCAGCCGGGAGTTGTGCGCGAGCACCACCCAGGAGTGCACCTCCAGACCCGCGTCCGTGAGCGCGCGGGCGGCCTCCGCGTACGGGTCGGACTCCGGGAGCCAGTCCTGCGTGTACGGGCGCAGCGCGCGGCCCGCCCAGCGCTCGGGAGCGGACGGGTAGAGGACGGCGGAGTGCCGGGCGGTGACGACGCGGTGCCGGGGGTGGCGCGGGGTGAGGGCCCGGGTGGAGTGGTAGGCGGAGGCGAGGGTGACCTGCGCGACCCCGAGCCCGGCGATCCGGCGCGCGGCGTCCGGGTCCCCGACGACGTCCCAGGGGTAGAGGAAGGCGGCGGCGCGCATCGTGCTCCCTTCGAAGAACCACGTCCGGAACACGCCCGGAACCACGTCTTCAGAAACGTATCCATGGCCAGTGTCCATATGAGTGAACGCGATGACGCTAAGACAGCCCGTCTGGCGGGTCAAGAGCCGTTCCACGTCCACCATCTTGACCACGGCAGCGCGCTTCTTTACGTTGACCGCCATGACCGCACCCCGCACCGTTCTGCTGACCGGCGCCGCCGGCGGCCTCGGCACCCTGATGCGAGAACTGCTGCCCCCGTACGGCTACCGGCTGCGGCTCTTCGACAGGCTGCCCATCGAGGGCGAGCCGGACGCGATCGTCGCCGACCTCGCCGACCGGGACGCGCTGCGCAAGGCCGTGGAGGGCGTCGACGCGGTGATCCACCTGGCCGGCATCTCCCTGGAGTCCACCTTCGAGAAGATCCTGGCCGCGAACATCGAGGGCACGTACCACCTCTACGAAGCGGCCCGCGAGGCAGGCGTGCGGCGGATCGTCTTCGCCTCCTCCAACCACGCCGTGGGCTTCACCCCGCGCCCCGAGGACGGTTCCGGCGCCATCCCGCTGAACACCCCGCGCCGCCCCGACACCTTCTACGGGCTGTCCAAGGGCTTCGGGGAGGACCTGGCGTCGCTCTACTGGGACCTGCACGGCATCGAGACCGTCTCCGTGCGCATCGGCTCCTGCTTCCCGCGGCCCACGTCGGTGCGCATGCTGTCGATCTGGATGAGCCCCGCCGACGGCGCCCGGCTGCTGCACGCGGCGGTCACCGCGAAGGACGTCGGCCACACCGTCGTCTACGGCTCCTCCGCCAACACCCGGCTGTGGTGGGACCTCTCCAGCGCCCGCGCCCTCGGATACGAGCCGCGGGACGACTCCGAGGTGTACGCCGCCGAACTCCTCGCCGAGCAGGGCCCCCTGGACCCGGACAACCCCGAACACGCGCACCTCGGCGGCGCCTTCTGCACGGACCCGCCGGTCTGGCCGCACTGAACACCGGCCGGCGTACGGCCGGCACGCGGCCGACGTGCACCGATGGTGGTATACGGCACGGAACTCCGGGCAGCCTCCTCGCGTCCTTGAAGACGTAACAACCCCTTGCAGGAACGAGGAACACCATCATGGGCATCGTCAGCTGGCTCGTACTGGGGCTGATCGCCGGCGTCATCGCCAAGATCCTGCTGCCCGGACGGGACCCGGGCGGCCTGGTCGGCACGACGCTGACCGGCATCGTGGGCTCGTTCGTCGGCGGCTGGCTCTCCACCAAGCTCCTCGACCGTCCGATACCGAAGGACTTCTTCGAGCCGTCCATGTGGATCGCCTCCATCGCCGGCGCCCTGGTCCTGCTGATCATCTACCGGCTGCTCTTCGGCAACTCCCGCGAACGGCACTGACGGCGGGCGACCGAAGCCCTTCCGCGGCGGGCGGCAGATGAGCGAGCGCACGGTCGGCACATGATCGAGTGGGTAATGGAACCGTAAAGCGGTGCCGGTCGTTACCCACAACATGACCGCTATGACTCCCGGCTCGAACCTCCCGCTCTCCGCAGCGCGGGTGGCGGTGGACGTCACCGCGCCCGTGCGGCTGGACGTCTCGGGCCTGCTGCTGACCGCCGACGGCAAGGTGCGCTCGGACGACGACTTCGTCTTCTACAACCAACCGAGCGGCCCCGGCGTGACCCACACCGCGGGCGGGGGCGGCAGCGGCGACACCATCACGGTGGACACCGCCGCCGTGCCGGCCGGCATCGAGAAGATCGTCGTCACGGCCAGCCTGGACGCGCCGGGCGCCACCTTCGCGGGCACGGAGCCGACGGCCACGGTGCGCAGCGCCGACGACGGCAGCGTGATCGCCACGTTCACCCCGCCCCAGCTGGGCGCCGAGACCGCCCTCGTGGTCGTCGAGGTCTACCGCCGCAACGGTGCCTGGAAGGTCCGCGCGGTCGGCCAGGGCTACGCCAACGGCCTGGCCGGCATCGCCACGGACTTCGGCGTCTCCGTCGAGGAACCCGCGGCGCCCGCCGCGGCCCCCGCGCTGCAGCAGCCCGCCACGCCGCCCGCGCCGCCGCAGCCGGGTGCGCCGGCCGCCGGCCAGTGGGGCCCGCCCACCGGCTCCCCCGCCCCGCTCGCCCCGCCGACCGCCGTCCCCGGCGCGCCGGGCTCCATGGGCACGCCCACGCCGCCGCCCGCGGCCCCGCCGGCCCCGGCCCCCGGCGCCGGGAAGATCAACCTCGACAAGGGCCGCGTCAGCCTCCAGAAGAACCAGACCGTGTCCCTGGTCAAGGGCGGCCGGCCGCTGCTGTCCTCGGTCCGGATGGGCCTCGGCTGGGAGCCCGCCTTCCGCGGCAAGAGCGTCGACCTGGACGCCTCGGTCATCGCGTACGGCCCGGACCGCAAGAAGATCGACAACTGCTTCTTCGGCAAGCTCACGATCCTCAACGGCGCGATCCAGCACTCCGGGGACAACCTCACCGGCGAGGGCGCGGGCGACGACGAGGCGATCACGGTCCACCTCGGCGGCCTCCCCCCGGAGGTCACCGGCCTGGTCTTCACGGTGAACAGCTTCTCCGGCCAGAAGTTCACCGACGTCGCCAAGGCCTACTGCCGTCTGCTGGACGCCCAGTCCGGCGAGGAACTGGTCCGCTTCGACCTGACCGGCTCGGAGAAGCGCACGGGCGTCCTGATGGCCAAGCTCATCCGCCAGTACAGCGGCGAATGGGAAATGACAGCCCTCGGCGACTACGTCGACTCCCGCACGGTCCGCGGCATGGTCAAGCCGGGCGCGCAGGCGCTCTGACGGACGCGCCGGGGCGGCGGACATCCCGTCACCCCGGCGCGGCTCGCCGGTCCGCTACGCCTCCACGCCGAGCAGCCGCTCCGCCCGGAGACCGGCGACCAGGGCCGCCTCTCCGACCGCGTGCGCCAGGTACTGAACAGCCGTACGCAGCTCCGCCACGGACGCCGCCGGGTCACCGGCCAGGGCCCGCCCCCCAGGAGGCGTCGGCCTCCGCCGCGACGAGCATCTCGGCCTCCATGAGGTCGGCCAGATGATTCACGATGCCGTCCCCCGGCGGGACGTAGGCCGCCCGGCCTTCTTCGGTCCAGGGCAATCGTCGTAGGGTCTCCATGTCGGCACTCCTTTGCAGTGTCGGCCACGCCCCGGGGCCGGGTCCGATCCGGCCGCCGGGGTTTCTCACGCCCAGACTACGCACACTGTGCGCGCTGTGCACAGTGTGCACAGTGTGCGCCCCATAGCGCGGAGCGCACGGTGTGCGCAGACACTGGAGCACGTGGAAATCGTCTACGAGTACGTCCGTGTCGCTGAGGATCTCGCCCGTCAGATCGAGGCCGGGGAGATCCCGAGGGGCGGCCGCATGCCGAACGAGCGGGAGCTGGCTGAGGTCTACCGCGTCTCCGCCGGTACGGTCCGCCGCGCTGTCCAGGAGCTGCGCGCTCGGGGGCTGGTGGCGACCCTCGCCGGGAAGGGCACGTTCGTCATCGCCGGAGCGGATGACGAGTCATGAGCGAGATGCCGCGCTATCGGTACGAAGAGCTGGCCGACCGGATCCAGGAGGAGGTCCGGTCGGGCAAGCTGGCGAAGGGCGCCGCCCTGCCCGCTGAACGCCGGATGACGGAGGTCTACGGGGTCAGCATCGGCACCGTGCGCCGCGCCGTCGCGCTGCTCCGGGACCGCGGCGTGGCGGCGACACTGCCCGCGAAGGGCACGTTCGTGCTCGGCCCCGGCAGCTAGGTCACTGGCCGAGACCCGCCACCGCCGCCAGTCTCCGGTAGGAGTCCAGCTGGGCGGCACGGTCGTACGTGCTGGTGGTGACCAGCAGTTCGTCGGCGGAGGTCGCGTCGAGCAGTTCCGCGAGGGCCGTGCGGACCTCTGCCTCCGTGCCGTGGATCTGGCCGCGCAGGGCCGCCTCGTAGAAGTCCCGCTCCTTCGCGGTCATGGCCGGCTCCCGGGCGAGCACGTCCTCGACCGGCTCCAGTGGCGGGAAGACGCCGCGCGTCCGGGAGTACGCCATCGCCCAGGCCTCCGGGAGCAGCAGCCGGCGGGCCTGCTCCGTGGTGGCGGCCACCGCGACGGTCGCGGAGACGACGACGTACGGGCGGTCCCACAGCGCCGAGGGCCGGAACCCGGCGCGGTAGCGCCCAATCGCGCGCAGCAGCGCGTCGCGGCCGCGGACTTCGCCGATCACCAGGGCCAGTCCGGCGTCCGCCGCGATCTCCGCGCCGGAGCCCGTGGCCAGTACGAAGGCGGGCACGGTCAGGCCCTCGGCAGGCCGCGCGTGCACCTGCGGGTGGGCGGTCTGGGTGCCGGTGAAATAGCCGGTCAGCTCGGCGAGCTGCGCGCCGAAGTCCTCGGCGGCGTCCTTCTCCGTCCCCAGCGCCCGCCGGATGCCGTCGGTGAAGCCGACCGAGCGGCCCAGGCCCATGTCGATCCGGCCGGGGAAGAGCGAGGCGAGCACGCCGAACTGCTCGGCGACGACCAGCGGCCGGTGGTTGGGCAGCATCACCCCGCCCGTGCCGACGCGGATGCGGTCGGTCGCGGCGGCGACGGCAGCGGCGAGCACGGTGGGCGCGGAACCGGCCACGCCGGGCACGCTGTGGTGCTCCGACACCCAGAAGCGGTGATAGCCGAGCCGCTCCGCCTCCCGGGCGAAGCGCACCGTCTCCTGGAGGGCTTCGGCCTCCGGCCGTCCCACTCTGGTGCGGGAGCGGTCCAGGACCGAGAATCGTGGGGCCGCTGTCGTGGAGTTCACCTTCCGTACAACGTTCTGGGGCGCACGGGATTCCACACCGGTCTCCCAGACCCCGCCGAGCAGCGAGGAGCCCCGGATGCCCGCCGACCAGCCGCCCACCGTCCCCTCCGTGGACGAGATCTACGGGGAGTTCGACCTCAGCACCGTCCCCGCGTTCGCCGGCGGGTTCATCAACTTCGGCTACTGGGCGGACGCGCCGTCCGGCCGCCCGCTGACCGAGGCCGACCGGATCGCCACGGAGCAGGCGCTGTACCGGCTGGTGCTGCGCGAGCTCGGCCGTACCGAGGGGCGGGACGCCGTCGAGGTCGGTTGCGGGCTGGGCCTCGGCTCGGCGCTCGCGCTGAACGAGTACGGCTTCGGCTCGGTCGTCGGCCTGGACGTCCACCCCGACCAGGTCGAACGGGCCCGTCGGCGGAACGCCGACGCGCGGGCCGCGCACCCGGACCGGCTGGACTACCGGCGCGGCGCGGCCCAGCGGATGCCGCTGCCGGACGCCTCGGTGGACTGCCTGTTCTCGGTCGAGGCGGCCCAGCACTTCCCCGACATGCCGGGCTTCGCGCGCGAGGCGGCGCGAGTGCTGCGCGCGGGCGGCCGGCTGGCGCTGACGACGTTCTTCGCCACCGGCCAGCAGGCCGCCCGCGCGCTGCCCGGACTGCTGCCCACCTACGCCGACGGCCTCGACCTCGCTCACGTGGCGGACGAGGTGGCCGCCGAGCTGGCGGCGGCCGGGCTGTCGGACGTGCGGATCCGGGCGATCGGGGAGTCGGTGTGGGCCGCGTACGACCGGTATCTCGCTCAGGTGCCCGAGCTGCGTGAGCTGTGGCCGCGCCGGTTCCTGACCGCGTACGAGAAGGGGCTGCTGGACTACTACGTGCTCACCGCGGTCCGGCCGGGCTCTGTCTGATCCGGCCGGGCTCCCCCTGAAACCTGATTCCGACCGGGCTCCCCCTGGGACCGGCCGGTTCCCCCGATCCGGCCGGTCCCGCGGAGCGTCAGCGCCCCGTCAGCCCTGCCGCCGCCAGGGGCCGGTGATCGCGAGCATGATCCCCGGGTCCTGGATGTTGGCGAACAGCGTCTGCCCGTCGGGCGAGAAGACCGGGCCGGTGAACTCGCTGTACTCCGGCTCCTCGGCGGTGCCGATGTTCAGCTCGTTGCGCGCGACCGGGTAGGTGCGGCCGTCCTCGGTGGCGCCGAAAAGGTGCTGCACGCCCTCGCCGTCCTCGGCGATGATCAGTCCGCCGTACGGCGAGACGCTGATGTTGTCCGGGCCGTCCAGGGCGCCTTCCTTCGAAGGGTCGGCGTTGACGCCGAAGCGGACCTTCAGGGTCAGCGTGCGGCGGGCGGGGTTGTAGAACCACACCTGGCCGTCGTGCTGGACCGGGCTCTCCTCACGGGCGTAGGACGACACGACGTACGCGCCGCCGTCCGCCCACCACATGCCCTCCAGCTTGCGGGCGCGGGTGACCTCACCGTCCTTGAACTGCTTGCGGACGGAGGTCGTACGGGCGTCGCGGTCCGGGACCTCGACCCAGTCCACGCCGTACACGGTGCCGGGCTCGGTGGCCCGGGAGAGGTCGTCGACGAACCGGCCGCCGGAGTCGAAGCACTTGAACGCGGCGAGCACACCCGCGTCGTCGGCGAGGGTGCGCAGCTGCCCGCGGCCGTGCCGGAAGCCCTGCGGCGGGGTCCAGCGGTAGAGCAGGCCGTTGGGGGTGTCGGCGTCCTCGGTGAGGAAGACGTGGCCGCGCTTGGGGTCGACGACGACGGCCTCGTGCGGGTAGCGGCCGAACGCCTTGACCGGCCTGGGGTCGCGGGCCGCCCGGTGGTCGCGCGGGTCGACCTCGAAGACGTAACCGTGGTCCTTGGTCATGCCGTTCTGGCCGGCCTTGTCCTCGGTCTCCTCGCCGCTCAGCCAGGTGCCCCAGGGAGTGCGTCCGCCGGCGCAGTTGGTGGAGGTACCGGCGACGCCGACCCACTCGCTGACGTGCTCGCCGTCCTTGGAGACCTCGACGACGGTGCAGCCGCCCGCCGCCGCCGGGTCGTAGACCAGGCCCTCGGCGAGCGGGACCGGGTGCTCCGCCTTGCTGCGCGCCCCCTTGATCTCGTGATTGTTCACGAGCAGGGTCGCGCCGCGCGAGCCCTCGAAGGTGGCCGTGCCGTCGTGCTTGGCGGGCGTGTATTCGCCGCTCTCCAGCTTGGTCACGCCGGTACGGGTGATGATCTTGTAGCTGAAGCCGGCGGGCAGCGCGAGGATGCCCTCCGGATCGGCGATCAGCGGGCCGTAGCCGAGCTGCCGCTTCCCGTCGTCACCGGCGGCCTGTCCGGCCTCCTCGCCGATGGCCCCGGGGGCCGTGGCCAGCACCCCGACGCTGCCGGCGAGCGCCACTCCGGCGCCGGTGTACGTCGCGCGCTTGGCGAAGTCCCTGCGGGTGAGGGGCATGGTCATCTCCTGGCTGGCTGGATTCTTTCCGCGCTTCCGCGCGACAGGCTGGCGGGCCCGCCCGAATTCCAGTTGAACGGGGCACGACGTCCAGGAAGCGTTTTTCCCGGCGCTACGTCCCCGTGGCGAGGACGGAAACGGCCCGCCGCCCCTGCACGTGCGCACGGGCGACGGGCCTTTCCTGCCGGGGAACCGGCGGCTAGCCGTCCTTCTTGGAGCGCGCCTTGAAGGCCGCCTTGCGGGCCTCCTTCGCCGCCTTCTTGTCCGGGTGGAGCCGGCCCATGGCCTCCAGGACGTCGGCGGTCGCCGGGTGGTCCACCCGCCAGACCGCGTCGAAGAAGCCCGCGTGCTGGCCCACGAGTCCCTCGATCAGGTCCCGCAGCTCGGCCGTGTCCTCGTCGGCGGTGCCCAGCTGCGCGGCGAGGGTGTCCACGGTGAGCCAGAAGATCATGTCCTGGGACGGCTCGGGGATGCCGGGCGCGCCGTGCTCGGCCAGCCACACCCGGGCCAGCCCGCCCAGCTGCCGGTCGTCGAGCACCTCGCGCAGCGCGGGCTCGGCCTCCGCTCCGACCAGCGACAGCGTCTGCTGGCAGGCGAGCCGGCGCTGCGGCGCCCGCTCGTCGTCGCCGCGCGCGGCGGACAGCAGGTCGCGCGCCGCGGAGAGGGCGTCGCGGGCCGCGAGCCACTGCTCGGACTCGGCCTGCGCGAGGTTCTCCGGGTAGCCGGGCAGGGCGGCGAGCAGCACGTCGGCGCCCTTGTCGGCGAGGTCACCGACGGCGGGCGCCTCGACGCCCGCGTCCAGCATCCGCGCCCGGACCGCGTACATGCCCAGCGGGGTGAGGCGGACCATGCCGTACCGGCTGACGTCCTCCTCCTCCAGCGGCTCGGCGATGGGGGTCCCCCCTGAACCGGAGCCTGTCGAAGGTTCTTGGGGGAGAACGGTCTCGCCCTCCTCGTCCAGCTCCTCGATGAGCGCCTGGTCCACCGGCTGGTACGCGACCAGCCCGATCGGCTCCAGGACCCGGAACTGGTCGTCCAGGCGCATCATCGCCTCGGAGACCTCTTCGAGGATGTCGTCGGTGGGCTCGTCCATGTCGGCCGGGACGATCATCGAGGCGGCGAGGGCCGGCAGCGGGACGCTCTGCTCGGGGTCCTCGGCCAGCGCGCAGAGCATGTAGAGGTTGCCGAGGATGCCGTCCAGCAGCTCGGCCTCGTCCTCCGGATTCCAGTCGATGGAGTCCAGGTCCAGCTCGCCGCCCTCGGCGATCTGCTCGACGATGTCACTGAGGTCGGGCGCGGCCGCGTCGGCCAGCACGGTCTCCATGCCGCCGAGCCAGATCGCCAGCACGTCCTGCGGGCTGCCGCCGGTCAGCAGGCGCAGCTCCTCGCCGGGCGCCGCGGTGCCGGCCGGGGCGCCGTCGGGCAGGTCCTCGTCCTCGCCGGCCTGCTCCTCGATCTCGACCAGGCCGGTGTCCACGGCCAGCTGCCAGGCCTCGGCGGCGTAGCCGGTGCCGTCCTCGTCGACGGCCAGGCCGAGGTGGGCCGCGGCCTCGGCGAGCTGCTCGTCGAGGAGGTCACCGCCGACGCCGACCGGTACCTCGCGCTCGGCCCAGCGGGCGAGCTTCGCCGCCCGGGCGAAGAGGGGCGCGCTCAGTGCGTCCCTGGCCAGCTCCGCTTCGGGGTGCAGCCGCACCGGGGGAAGGGTGGGGCGCTCGTCGGACATCTACGGTTCAGCTCCTCGGGCGGACTACAGCTGGTGCGCCGCCCAGCGTAGACGGAATCGTGACCATCCCGGGCGGTTCACCGCCCCGTCCGCCGGTGTCCACCGGACGAGCCTTGACAACTTCCGTGCGCACACAAGAGATTGACGCGCGTAGCGGACCGTCCTCCGATACGTCGTTCCTCCCTCGTTTCCCCACGCTCCCGGAGGCCACCATGCCGTCCCGCCGTACGCTCCGCAGGCCGCTCACGCTCTCCGCGGCGGTCGCCGCCGCCCTCGCCGCAGGGCTGCTCGCGGTCCCGCAGTCCGCCTCGGCCGCGGACGCCAGGATCCACGACATCCAGGGCTCCACCCGGATATCCCCGCTGGCCGGGAAGCAGGTCACGGGCGTGCCGGGCGTGGTCACCGCCGTACGGTCCTTCGGCTCCGCACGCGGCTTCTGGCTGCAGGACCCGCGCCCGGACCGCGATGCCGCCACCAGCGAGGCGATCTTCGTCTTCACCGGCAAGGAGACCCCGGACGTCGCCGTGGGCGACGCGGTGGAGGTGGCCGGCACGGTCAGCGAGTACTACCCCGGCGGCAAGGACTCGGGGCTCCAGTCCGTCACCGAGATCACTGGCGCGAAGTGGACGGTGACCTCGGCGAAGAATCGTCTCCCCGCGGCCTTCCGGCTGACCCCTTCGTCCGTGCCGAATCGATACGCCCCGGACCACGGCGGCAAGGACATCGAGCCGCTGAAGCTGCGGCCCGGCTCCTACGCGCTGGACCGCTACGAGTCGCTGGAGGGCATGCGGGTCGCCGTCTCCGACGCGCCGGTCGTCGGCCCCACGACGTCGTACCACGAGCTGTGGGTGACCGCCGAGCCCAAGCACCGGCGCACCGCACGCGGCGGCACGCTCTACAGCTCGTACGCCGATCCGAACGCGGGCCGGCTGAAGGTCACCTCGCTGATCCCGTTCGCCGAGCGGCCCTTCCCCGTGGCGGACGTCGGTGACGCACTGAAGGGCACCACGGCCGGGCCGCTGGACTACGACAACTTCGGCGGCTACACGATCGAGGCCACGGACCTGGGCGAGCTCGCCGACCGCGGGCCGGAGCGCGAGACGACCCGCAAGCAGTCGGCGGACGAGCTGTCGGTGGCCACGTACAACGTCGAGAACCTCTCGCCGAAGACCGCGCAGGCCAAGTTCGACCGGCTGGCCGAGGCGCTGGTGAAGAACCTCGCCTCGCCCGACGTCGTCGCCCTGGAGGAGGTCCAGGACGACAACGGGGCGACGAACGACGGGGTGGTGTCGGCGGGCGCCACGCTCAAGAAGCTCACCGACGCCATCGCGAAGGCCGGCGGCCCCGCGTACAAGTGGGCGCAGATCGACCCGGCCGACGACCAGGACGGCGGCCAGCCGGGCGGCAACATCCGCGTCGCCTTCCTCTACGACCCCGGCCGGGTCTCCTTCGCCGACATCCCCGGCGGTGACGCGACGACCCCGGTGAAGGTCGAGAAGAAGGACGGCCGCGCCGCCCTCTCCGCCTCCCCCGGCCGCATCGACCCGGGCAACGCGGCGTGGAAGGACAGCCGCAAGCCGCTCGCGGGCCAGTTCTCCTTCCGCGGCAAGCCGGTCTTCGTGGTCGCCAACCACTTCAACTCCAAGGGCGGCGACCAGGGCCTGGACAGCCGCTTCCAGCCGCCGGCCCGCACCTCCGAGACCCAGCGCACCGCGCAGGCCGAGGCCGTGCACGGCTTCGTGACCGACGTCCTCGCCGCCGACCCGAAGGCGGCCGTGATCGTCGCGGGCGACCTGAACGACTACCAGTTCTCCCCGGCGCTCAAGAAGCTCACCGCGGGCGGCGTCCTCACCGACCAGGTGAACCGGCTCCCGAAGGCCGAGCGCTACGGCTACGTCTACAACGGCAATTCCCAGGCCCTGGACCACATGCTCACCAGCCCGGCCCTGGCCCGCGCCGACTACGACATCGTCCACCTCAACGCCGAGTTCGCCGACCAGGCCAGCGACCACGACCCGCAGGTGCTGCGCGTGAAGCCGTAGCGGCCACCTTGTAGCGCAGCAATGCTTAACGGTTGCGCCAGTACGACTAAGTAGACCTGAAATAGCGGTGGGGCCACACCGCCGTGCACGAGCCCTGTGGCCCCACCGCCCTTCGGCCGCCCCGCGGCAGCGATGATCACCCCGTTCACCGCCGACCACGCCCTCGACACGGACGGCGCCCAGCGGCCGGCCGTCCGGCCGACCGACGAGGGCTGCGACGCGGGCGACCCCGCCGGGGCCACCCGCCGCCACCTGCGCCGCGTACCGCTCATCGAAGCGATGATGGCCACGGGGACGCCCGGCACCGTCACCGCCAAGACCCTTCTGGCCACGCTCGGCCTTCCGGGCGGCCCGCCCGGCCACCTCTGCTGCCCGCGGACCCCGCGCTCACATCGCAGCCGGCGGAGGTCCTGCGAGCGGTCCGGGAGCGGTAGCCCCGTACCCGTCCTGGCCCGGGGCCGCCGCATCCGTCCCGTCCGGCGCGTCCGACACGAGATCCCGTACCAGCAGCGTCGCGCCCGCGACCGCGCCCGGCATCAGGACGACGGCGATGAACGGGACGAGGAAGAGCAGGACGAGCGGGGTGCCGAAGCCGACGGCGAGCGCCTTGCGGCCGCGCAGCAGGCGCATCCGCTCCCGTACGGGGACGCCGCGGCGCTGCAGGGCGACGGAGGTCAGCTCGACGGTGAGGAAGAAGCCGGAGACACAGAAGCCGATGGCCGGGATCACGGTCTGGCCGATGACCGGCACGAAGCCGAGAACGAAGAAGAGCAGGCCGAATCCGGCGGCGCGCAGCAGGACGTACACACTGTCCTTGACCGCGATCCACACCTCCCGCCACAGCGACAGGTCCGGGCCCTCCGGGCACTCCCCCTCGGACTCCTCCACCTTCTCCGACAGCGACTCGTAGAACGGGTCGCCGATCACCAGCGTGACGGCGGTGAAGGTGAGGACCGACAGCAGCAGGCCGCCCGCGACGAGCAGCGCGACGAACAGTCCCCGCAGCAGCCCCTGCCAGGGCGAACCCCAGCCGTCGGCGAACGGGGTCGCCCGGGCCGCGATGTTGTCCGCCCAGAAGAAGAAGACGGTCAGCGCGACCGCGTACAGCACGAGGGTGACCAGCGCGGGCAGCAGCCCGAACCCCCACCACCGGCCGTGCCGCGCGACCCAGCGCTGCCCCTTGCCCCAGTAACCCAGCCCCGCCACAAGATCACGCATACGGTCACCCTATCGGGGCAGCGCGGCACGTCCCAGCCGTACGGGGACGGCCCGTGCGCCCCGGACGGAATCCGGGGCGCACGGGCCGTTCCGCGGTGCCGTGGACGTGCGGCTCAGTTGTGGTGCAGCACGTCGTTCAGGCCGCCCCACTCCGCGTTGTTCGGGCGGGCCTCCACCACGCCGGTGGTGGAGTTGCGGCGGAAGAGGATGTTGTCGGCGCCGGACAGCTCGGCGGCCTTGACGATCTGCCCGTCGGGCATCGTCACGCGGGTACCGGCGGTGATGTAGAGCCCCGCCTCGACCACGCACTCGTTGCCCAGCGCGATGCCGACACCGGCCTCGGCGCCGACCAGGCTGCGCTCGCCGATGCGGATGCGCTCCTTGCCGCCGCCGGAGAGGGTGCCCATGGTGGACGCGCCGCCGCCGATGTCGGAGCCGTCGCCGACCACGACGCCCTGGCTGATGCGGCCCTCGACCATGGAGGTGCCCAGCGTGCCGGCGTTGAAGTTGACGAAGCCCTCGTGCATGACGGTGGTGCCGGCCGCGAGGTGCGCGCCCAGGCGGACCCGGTCGGCGTCGGCGATGCGGACGCCGGACGGGGCGACGTAGTCGGTCATCCGCGGGAACTTGTCGACACCGAAGACGGCGAGGTGCAGGCCCTCGGCGCGGGCGTTCAGCCGCACGGTCTCCAGCTTGTCCACGGCCACCGGGCCGAGCGAGGTCCACGCGACGTTGGCGAGCAGACCGAACAGGCCGTCGAGGTTCTGGCCGTTGGGCCGCACCAGACGGTGGCTGAGCAGGTGCAGACGGAGGTAACCGTCGTGCGCGTCCAGCGGCTTGTCGTCCAGGGAGGAGATGACCGTGCGCACGGCCACGATCTCCACGCCGCGGCGGGCGTCGGGGCCGAGCGCCTTGGGCGCGGCCTCGCCGAGGAGTTCGGCGGCGCGCTCGGCGGTCAGCCGCTCGGTGCCGGCCGGACCGGGCTCGGCGACGAGCTCGGGCGCCGGGAACCAGGTGTCCAGGACGGTGCCGTCGGTGGTGACGGTGGCGAGTCCGGCGGCGACGGCGCCGGTCGTACGTGCGGAGGCTGCTGCTTCGGTCATGCGGAAAACCTAACCGGCGCGGCCCCGGCCTGGCGAACCGGTCTCAGCCGTCAGACGTGCGAGGACTCGGCGCCGGCTCCTCGCCGACCACCCGCGCCACCTCGGCCCGTACCGCGTCCCGGTCGAACGGCCGACCGGTGAGCAGCAGCTGCAGCAGCATGCCGTCGATGAGGGCGCTGAGCGTGCGGGCGGTGCCGGGGTCGGTGTACCGGGAGAGCACGTCCAGCGTGCTGTCCAGCCACTCGGCGGCCACCGGGCTCAGCGCGGGCCGCCGCAGCGCCGCGAGGTACAGCTCGTACTCCATCCGCACCCGCCCGCCCGTCGCCCGGCCACCGCCCCCGGCGGACGCGCTGCGCGCGGCATCGCTGTCGCGGCTCTCGTCCATGTACGCAGCGAGCAGGTCGGCGATGCGGTCCGCGAGCGGCGCGTCCCGGTCCAGGTACTCCGTCCAGCCCTCGACCGTGGTGCCCGCCTCGCCGCAGACCTGCCGCAGCGCGGCCACCAGCAGGTCGTCCAGGGACGCGAAGTGGTACGTGGTCGAGCCCAGCGGCACGTCCGCCGCGCGGGCCACCACGCGGTGGGTGAGTGCCCCGATGCCCTGCTCCTCGGCCACCCGGATCGCCGCGTCGATGATCCGCTGCCGCCGCTCGGGGTCGTAGCGCCGGGGCATCAGTGCGCCGCCCCGCCGAGGTTCAGCATGACCACGCCGCCGATGATCAGCGCGATGCCGATCAGCCGTGCCGCGTTGGCCGCCTCCCCGAGGAACAGCATCCCGATGGCGGCGATCACGGCGGTCCCGGCCCCGGACCAGATCGCGTACGTGGTGCCCACGCTCATCGTCTTCAGCGTCTGCGCGAGCAGCACGAAGGCGACGAGGTACCCCACCGCGGTGCCGAGCGAGGGCCACAGCTTCGTGAACCCCTCGCTGTACTTCATCGCGGTGGTGGCGAGCACCTCCACCAGTATCGCCGCGCCGAGCGTCACATAAGCCATACGTACAAGCGTACACAACGATGCGTACGGCCGTACACAAAGAGAGGTCCGCACCGGTTCAGTCCAGCAGCGTCCGCTTCGGCCGCAGGACGCAGAACTCGTTGCCCTCCGGGTCGGCGAGCACGGTCCAGGTGACGTTCGTGCCCTGCCCGACGTCCACGCGGCGGGCGCCGAGCCCGATGATCCGCTCGACCTCCGCCTCCTGGTCGTCCGGGGTGAGGTCGAGGTGGAGACGGTTCTTGCCGGCCTTCGCCTCGGGAACGGGGAGGAAGACGATGCCCGGCAGCGCCTCCGCATTCGCCCCGATGATCACCTCGTCCGGCTCCTCGAAGACGATCTGCCAGTCCAGGACGTCCGCCCAGAAGCGGGCCATCAGCGGAAGATCATGGGCGTCGACGGCGATCTGGTACAGAGAAGAGGCCATGCCCGCCAGTGTGCCTGGCGGGCATGGCCTCTTCACGCAATGGCGACGGTGGTTCTCAGACGTTGAACCCCAGCGCGCGCAGCTGCTCGCGGCCGTCGTCGGTGATCTTGTCGGGGCCCCACGGCGGCATCCAGACCCAGTTGATCTTCAGCTCGTTGACGATGCCGTCCGTGGCGGACTTCGCCTGGTCCTCGATGACGTCGGTCAGCGGGCAGGCCGCCGAGGTGAGCGTCATGTCGATGGTGGCGATGTTGGCGTCGTCGATGTGGATGCCGTAGATCAGGCCGAGGTTGACCACGTCGATGCCCAGCTCGGGGTCGACGACGTCGTACAGGGCCTCGCGGACCTCTTCCTCGGTGGCCGGCTTCAGGGCGGCTGCCCCGGCCGGCGCCTCCGTGGCGCTTGCGTTCTCGGTCATGCGGTCTTCGCCTCCTCGGAGAGGGCCTTGGCGGTCGCGTCCTTCCACGCCATCCAGGACAGGAGGGCGCACTTGACGCGGGCGGGGTACTTCGAGACGCCGGCGAACGCGACGGCGTCCTCCAGCACCTCCTCCATGGCGTCGTCGGGCTCGATCTGGCCCTTGGACTGCATCAGCTCCAGGAAGGTCTCCTGGATCTTCTGCGCCTCGCCGAGCTCCTTCCCGACCAGGAGTTCATTGAGGACGGACGCGGAGGCCTGGCTGATCGAGCAGCCCTGGCCTTCGTACGACACGTCTTCAATGGTCGCGCCGTCCAGGCGGACGCGCAGGGTGATCTCGTCACCGCAGGTCGGGTTGACGTGGTGCACCTCGGCGTCGCCGTCCCGCAAGCCCCGGCCGTGCGGGTGCTTGTAGTGGTCCAGGATGACGTCCTGGTACATGGAATCCAGCTTCACGGGTCAGTCAGTCCTCGTCCTCATCCGAAGAAATTACGGACGTGCTCCAGGCCCTCGACCAGAGCGTCGACCTCGGCCGGCGTGGAGTACAGATAGAACGACGCTCGTGTCGTCGCAGGAATTCCGTACCGCAGGCAGACCGGGCGGGCGCAGTGGTGGCCGACCCGGACCGCGATGCCCTGCTCGTCGAGCACCTGTCCCACGTCGTGGGGGTGGATGTCACCGAGCGTGAAGGAGATCGCGGCGCCCCGGTCCTCGGCCGTGGTGGGGCCGATGATCCGCAGGTCGGGGACCTCCAGCAGCCGCTTGACCGCGTACTCGGTGAGCGCGTGCTCGTGCGCGGCGATGTTCTCCATGCCGATGGAGTTGAGGTAGTCCACCGCCGCGCCGAGGCCGACGGCCTGGGCGATCGGGGGCGTACCGGCCTCGAACTTGTGCGGCGCCGGGGCGTAGGTGGAGGAGTTCATCGAGACGGTCTCGATCATCTCGCCGCCGCCGAGGAACGGCGGCAGGTCCTCCAGCAGCTCCTGGCGGCCCCACAGCACGCCGATGCCGGTCGGGCCGCACATCTTGTGGCCGGTGAAGGCCACGAAGTCGGCCTGGAGCGCCTGGACGTCCAGCGGCATGTGCGGCGCGGCCTGCGAGGCGTCGAAGCAGACCAGCGCGCCGACCTCCTGGGCCTTGCGGACGATGGTCTCGACCGGGTTGACCGTGCCCATGAGGTTGGAGACCAGGGTCAGGGAGACGACCTTGGTCTTCTCCGTGATGATCTCGTCGATGTCGGAGAGGTCGAGCCGGCCGTCCTCGGTCAGCCCGAACCACTTCAGCTTCGCGCCCGTGCGCTGCGAGAGCAGCTGCCACGGCACGATGTTGGAGTGGTGCTCCATCTCCGTGATGACGATCTCGGTCTCGTGGTCCACGCGGTAGGGCTCGTCGGCCCAGCCCAGCATGTTCGCGACGAGGTTGAGCGACTCCGAGGCATTCTTGGTGAAGATCACCTCGTCGCGGCTCGGTGCGTTGATGAACTCGGCGACCTTGTCGCGAGCGCCTTCGTACAGCGCCGTGGCCTCCTCGGCGAGCACATGCACGCCGCGATGGACATTGGCGTTGTAGCGTTCGTAGTACTCGCTCAGCACGTCGATGACCTGGCTGGGCGTCTGCGAGGTCGCGGCGCTGTCCAGGTAGACGAGCTTCTTCCCCTCGTGAACCTCGCGGCCCAGAATCGGGAAGTCCTTACGGATCGCCTCTGTGTCGAGGAGGCCCGGCAGCTGTGTCACGCGGTTGCGCCACCCTTCACGTACGCCTCGTAGCCCTCGGCCTCCAGCTTGTCCGCCAGCTCCGGGCCACCGGACTCGGCGATCCGGCCGTTGGCGAACACGTGGACGTGGTCGGGCTTGATGTAACGGAGGATCCGCGTGTAGTGGGTGATCAGCAGGGTGCCGACCTCACCACCCTCACGGACCCGGTTCACGCCCTCGGAGACGATGCGCAGCGCGTCGACATCCAGGCCGGAGTCGGTCTCGTCGAGGATCGCGATCTTCGGCTTGAGCAGCTCCAGCTGGAGGATCTCGTGGCGCTTCTTCTCACCGCCGGAGAAGCCCTCGTTGACGTTGCGCTCGGCGAACGCCGGGTCCATGCTGAGGCGCTCCATGGCCTCCTTGACCTCCTTGACCCACGTCCGCAGCTTGGGAGCCTCGCCGCGGATCGCGGTGGCGGAGGTGCGCAGGAAGTTGGAGACGGAGACACCGGGGACCTCGACCGGGTACTGCATGGCGAGGAAGACGCCGGCACGGGCGCGCTCGTCGACGGACATCTCCAGGACGTCCTCGCCGTCGAGGGTGACGGTGCCGCCGGTGATCGTGTACTTGGGGTGACCCGCGAGCGAGTACGCGAGGGTGGACTTGCCGGAGCCGTTGGGGCCCATGATGGCGTGCGTCTCGCCCTGCTTCACGGTCAGGTCGACGCCCTTCAGGATCTCGCGCGGGCCGTTCTCGGCCTCGACGGAGACGTGCAGGTCGTGAATCTCAAGCGTTGCCATGGGGAACTCAGGACTCCTGGGTGACGGAGACGAGCACGTCGTCCCCTTCGATCTTTACGGGGTATACGGGGACGGGCTGCGTCGCGGGAAGGCCGGACGGCTTGCCGGTGCGGAGGTCGAAGCTGGAGCCGTGCAGCCAGCATTCGATGGAGCAGTCCTCCACCTCGCCCTCCGAGAGGGAGACGTTCGCGTGCGAGCAGATGTCGTTGATCGCGAACACCTCGCCCTCGGTACGGACGACCGAGACAGGGGTGCCGTCGAGCTCGACCCGCTTGGGCGTGTCGTCTTCGAGCTCGCTCAGCCCACAGGCTCGTACGAAGGTGGCGGTCATGCTACGGACGCCTCCAGCTCTTCATCGATCTTGGCGATGAGGCGCTCCTCGACGTCCGGCAGGCCGATCTGCTGGACCAGCTCGGCGAAGAAGCCGCGGACCACCAGACGGCGGGCCTCCTCGGCCGGGATGCCGCGCGCCATCAGGTAGAACAGCTGCTCGTCGTCGAAGCGGCCGGTCGCCGAGGCGTGGCCGGCGCCGACGATCTCGCCGGTCTCGATCTCCAGGTTCGGCACCGAGTCCACCCGCGCGCCGTCGGTGAGGACGAGGTTGCGGTTGAGCTCGTAGGTGTCCGTGCCGGTCGCCGCGGCGCGGATGAGCACGTCACCGATCCAGACGGCGTGCGCGTCCTCGCCCTGGAGGGCGCCCTTGTAGACGACGTTGGAGCGGCAGTTGGCCGCCTCGTGGTCGACGAAGAGGCGGTGCTCCTGGTGCTGGCCGTTGTCGGTGAAGTACAGACCGTAGAACTCGGCCTCGCCGCCGGGCGCTGCGTACGTCACGCGGGGGTTCAGCCGGACCAGGTCGCCGCCGAAGGTGACGACCACGGACTTGAAGGAGGCGTCCCGGCCGACCAGGGCGTTGTGCTGGCCGGCGTGGACCGCGGTGTCGTCCCAGTCCTGGACGGAGACGACGGTGAGCTTCGCGCCGTCGCCGAGGAGGTAGTCGACGTTGGCGGCGAGGGTGGCGTCACCGGTGTGGTCGATGACGACGACGGCCTCGGCGAAGGCTCCCAGCTCGATGACCTGGTGGCCGTAGGCGACCCCGCCCTCGCCGTGGACGGCGATGCGGATGGGCTCGCCGAGCACGGTCTCCTTGGGCACGGAGACCACGGAGGCCTTCTCGAAGGAGCTGTAGGCCTGCGCGGCGATGCGGTCGATGGGCTTGCCGGCCTTGCCGACCCGCGCGTCGTCCCGGTCCACGGCCTCGACCGTCACGCCCTCCGGCGCGTTGATCTCGACCGAGACGCCGCCGGTGGCGGTGGCGGTGCCGTCGTGGAGGCCCTTCAGTCGCTCCAGCGGCGTGAACCGCCACTCCTCCTCGCGGCCGTGCGGCACCGGGAAGTCCGCCACGTCGTAGGACGGCGGGGCGCTCATCCGGGTGGCGACGGTGGACTCGGCGGCCACCGCGATCGAACCGGCGGTGGAGGAGCCTGCCGGGATGTTCTGAGCCTCAGCCATGGCTGTCGTAGTGCTCACTTTCTGGGTCAAGAAGTTTGCTGCGGACGGGAGGGGCCGGGCTGCCCGGCCCCCCGGGGACGGTCGGTCAGCCGACCGAGCCCTCCATCTGCAGCTCGATCAGCCGGTTGAGCTCCAGCGCGTACTCCATGGGCAGCTCGCGGGCGATCGGCTCGACGAAGCCGCGCACGATCATCGCCATGGCCTCGTCCTCGGAGAGGCCGCGCGCCATCAGGTAGAAGAGCTGGTCGTCGCTGACCTTGGAGACGGTCGCCTCGTGGCCCATGGACACGTCGTCCTCGCGGACGTCCACGTAGGGGTAGGTGTCCGAGCGGGAGACGGTGTCCACCAGCAGGGCGTCGCAGAGCACGTTGGACTTGGAGCCCGCGGCGCCCTCGCCGATCTCGACCAGACCGCGGTAGGAGGTCCGGCCGCCGCCTCGCGCCACCGACTTGGAGACGATGTTGGAGGAGGTGTTCGGCGCCATGTGGACCATCTTGGAGCCGGCGTCCTGGTGCTGGCCCTCGCCCGCGAAGGCGATGGACAGGGTCTCGCCCTTGGCGTGCTCGCCCATCAGGTAGACGGCCGGGTACTTCATCGTCACCTTGGAGCCGAGGTTGCCGTCGACCCACTCCATGGTCGCGCCCTCGTAGGCCACGGCACGCTTGGTGACCAGGTTGTAGACGTTGTTCGACCAGTTCTGGATCGTCGTGTAGCGGCAGCGGCCGCCCTTCTTGACGATGATCTCCACGACGGCGGAGTGCAGCGAGTCCGACTTGTAGATCGGCGCGGTGCAGCCCTCGACGTAGTGGACGTAGGCGTCCTCGTCGACGATGATCAGCGTCCGCTCGAACTGGCCCATGTTCTCGGTGTTGATCCGGAAGTAGGCCTGCAGCGGGATGTCGACGTGCACGCCCGGGGGCACGTAGATGAACGAGCCGCCGGACCACACCGCGGTGTTCAGCGAGGCGAACTTGTTGTCGCCCGCGGGGATCACCGTGCCGAAGTACTCCTTGAAGAGCTCCGGGTGCTCCTTGAGCGCGGTGTCGGTGTCCAGGAACAGGACGCCCTGCTCCTCCAGGTCCTCACGGATCTGGTGGTAGACGACCTCGGACTCGTACTGCGCGGCGACACCGGCGACGAGGCGCTGCTTCTCCGCCTCCGGGATGCCGAGCTTGTCGTACGTGTTCTTGATGTCCTCGGGCAGGTCCTCCCAGCTGGCGGCCTGCTGCTCCGTGGAACGCACGAAGTACTTGATGTTGTCGAAGTCGATGCCGGAGAGGTCCGAGCCCCAGTTCGGCATGGGCTTCTTGTCGAACAGCTTCAGGCCCTTGAGGCGAAGCTTGAGCATCCACTCCGGCTCGTTCTTCTTCGCCGAGATGTCGCGGACGACCTCCTCGGAGAGGCCGCGCTTGGCGGACGCGCCGGCGACGTCGGAGTCGGCCCAGCCGTATTCGTAGTTGCCCAGACCCTCGAGCTCAGGGTGAGCAGTCTCCGTAGGGAGCGTCATGCGGGGTTCCTCCCGGCCGTACTTGCAGATGCGGTGGTGGTCTTTGTGATGCGGTGATCGGCCTTGCCGGTGGCCTTCGGCGTGCGCGGCGGGCCCTGGGCCTTGGGGGCGCCCTGGGCGGTCGCCTTCGGTACGAAGGTCGTGCAGACCCCGTCGCCGTGGGCGATGGTGGCAAGACGCTGCACATGGGTCCCGAGCAGGCGCGAGAAGACCTCGGTCTCCGCCTCGCACAGCTGAGGGAACTGCTCGGCCACATGGGCGACCGGACAGTGGTGCTGGCAGAGCTGTTCACCTTGCTGCAGATGGGGGGCGCTGCGCGCCGTAGCAGCGTACCCGTCCGCGGTCAATGCCTTCGCCAGGGCCGTCGTGCGCTCCTCGGGGGGCGCGGCCTCGATGGCCGTGCGGTACTCCGCCGCCTGCGCCTCCAACCGGGCGCGGGCGAATTCCGCGACCGCGGCCTCGCCGCGCTCACCGCCGCCCGCGGCCTGCGCGATCCAGCGCAGGGCGTCGGAGGCCAGGCTGTCGTACGCCTGGTCGAAGGCGTCCCGGCCGCAGTCCGTCAGCGCGAACGCCTTGGCGGGGCGGCCCCGGGAACGCGTGCCGTACACCCGCTTCTCGCGGGGCTCCACGACACCCTCGGCCACGAGGGCGTCGAGATGGCGGCGTACGGCGGCCTGCGTCAGCTCCAACCGCTGCGCCAGCTCGGCAGCGGTGGACGGGCCGTGGTCCAGGATGGAGCGGGCGACGCGATTGCGCGTGCCGTGCGCTTCCTCCTGGCCGGTGACCTGCGCAGAAGCTGAGGTCACCGGCCCGGCGGCCGGGGTGGCCGCGGGCTCCTGTCGATCCTCGCTCGCGTATTTCACAACGCCATTGTTGCGTAATTCTTCAGACCAGGACAAGCCTCGCCCGAGCCTTCGCGTGGTGGCCTCTATCACTTAGGTATGCCTAACTGCAAGGCCGCATCGCGCCGGGACGCGGGAGCCCCCGTGGGAGCGGCGGGGCGCCCCTTCGTAGACTGCCGGTCATGCGCAGCACCTCCCCGGGGGACGCCCCCCGGACCCACGGGCGAGAGCCTGCCGTCGAGGTCACGGGCCTGGTCAAGCGGTACGGCGCCAAGACCGCCGTGGACGGCCTCGACCTCACCGTCGCCCGCGGCGGCATCACCGCCGTCCTCGGCCCGAACGGCGCCGGAAAGACCACCACCGTCGAGACCTGCGAGGGTTACCGCCGCCCCGACGCCGGCACCGTCCGCGTCCTGGGCCTGGACCCCGTCGCCGACGCCGCCGCGCTGCGCCCCCGTATCGGCGTGATGCTCCAGTCGGGGGGCGTGTACCCGGGTGCCCGCGCCGAGGAAATGCTGCGGCACACCGCCTCGCTGCACGCCCACCCCGTCGACGTCGACCTCCTGATCGAGCGACTGGGCCTGGGCTCCTGCGGCCGTACGAACTACCGGCGGCTCTCCGGCGGCCAGCAGCAGCGCCTGGCGCTCGCGATGGCCGTCGTCGGCCGCCCCGAGCTGGTCTTCCTGGACGAGCCGACCGCGGGCCTGGACCCGCAGGCCCGGCACGCCACGTGGGACCTCGTGCGCGAGCTGCGTACGGACGGCGTCAGCGTGGTGCTGACCACGCACTTCATGGACGAGGCCGAGCAGCTCGCCGACGACGTCGCGATCATCGACGGGGGCAAGGTCATCGCCCAGGGCAGTCCAGAGACGCTGTGCAAGGGCGGCGCGGAGAACACGCTGCGCTTCACCGGGCGGCCCGGCCTGGACCTCGCCTCGCTCCTCAAGGCGCTGCCCGCGGAGTCCGCGGCGGCCGAGCTGACGCCCGGCGCGTACCGGGTCACCGGCACGATCGACCCGCAGCTGCTCGCCACCGTCACCTCCTGGTGCGCGCAGAACGGCGTCATGCCGGACCGCATAGCGGTGGAGCGGCACACCCTGGAGGACGTCTTCTTGGAGCTCACGGGGAAGGAGCTGCGCGCATGAGTACGACCGCCTCGACGGGGGTCTTCGCCCCGAAGCCGGGCGCTGCGCCGCTCCCCCGGATGATCCGCGCCCAGGCCCTCCTCGAAACGAAGATGCTGCTGCGCAACGGGGAGCAGCTGCTGCTCACCGTCATCATCCCGACGCTGCTCCTGGTGCTGTTCTCCGCCGTCGACATCGTCGACACAGGATCGGGAAAGTCCGTGGACTTCCTGGCCCCCGGCATCCTCGCGCTGGCCGTGATGTCCACCGCCTTCACCGGGCAGGCCATCGCCACCGGCTTCGAGCGGCGCTACGGCGTGCTCAAGCGGCTGGGCGCCTCTCCGCTGCCCCGCTGGGGGCTGATGACCGCCAAGACCTGCTCCGTGCTGGTCACGGAGGTCCTCCAGATCGTGCTGCTCACCGTGGTCGCCTTCGCGCTCGGCTGGTCCCCGCACGGCAACCCCGTATGGGTCGTGCTGCTGCTGGTCCTCGGTACGGCGGCCTTCTCCGGCCTCGGCCTGCTCATGGCCGGCACGCTCAAGGCCGAGGCCACGCTCGCCGCGGCCAACCTGGTCTTCCTGCTCCTGCTGGTCGGCGGCGGCGTCATCGTGCCGCTGGAGAAGTTCCCCGGCGCGGTGCAGTCCGTGCTCCAGCTGCTGCCGATCTCGGCGCTCTCGGACGGGCTGCGCGACGTCCTCCAGCACGGCGCGGGGCTCCCCCTGGCCGACCTCGGCATCCTCGCCGTGTGGACGGTGCTCGGGCTGGGCGCGGCGGCGAAGCTCTTCCGCTGGGAGTGACCCGTAGGCCACGCGGAGTACGAGGTACGCACCGTTTCGCACCCCTCGTGGCCGTGTCCCCCCGGGGAGCCGACTCCCCCGGCCCCCCTCGTGAAAAGACGCACAAGCCGCCGCCTACGATGAGCCCGTGCCGAATTCGCTGAACCCCCTAGAGCAGATCGCCCGCCGCTGGCAGCCGTCCGCGGCCTTCGTGCGACGTGCCGCGCTCGCCACGGTCGTCATGGCCGTCGTCATCGTCGTGACCGGCGGCGCGGTCCGGCTGACCCAGTCGGGTCTGGGCTGCTCCACCTGGCCCCAGTGCACTCCCGGCAGCCTGACGCCGACCCACGAGATGGGCATCAACGGCCTGATCGAGTTCGGGAACCGGCTGCTCACCTACGTGCTGTGCGCGGTCGTCGGCCTCTTCATCATCGCCGCCCGCGCCCGCCACCCCCGGCGCCGCTCCCTCACCCGCCTGGGCTGGGCCCAGTTCTGGGTCGTCATGGGCAACGCCGTGGTCGGCGGCATCACCGTGCTGACCGGTCTGAACCCGTACATCGTCAGCGGACACTTCCTGGTGTCGACCGTGCTGCTCACAGTCGCGGTGATCACGTGGCGGCGAGCTTCCGAGGGCGATGACGCGCCGCGCGACCTGGTCGCCAGGCCGGTCCGGCAGCTCTCCTGGCTGCTGGTGCTGGCCACCGCGGCGCTCACCCTGATCGGCACGGTGGTCACCGGCGCCGGCCCGCACGCGGGCGACGCGCGCAAGGTGCACCGCATCCCGCTGGACTGGCAGGAGATCACCCAGCTGCACGTGGACTTCGTGTACATCGTGGTCGGCCTGAGCGTCGCCCTGTGGTTCACGCTCCGTGCGGTCAAGGCGCCCGCGGCGCCGCGGCGGATGCTCCTGGAGCTCTTCGCCTGTCTCGCCTTCCAGGGCGTCATCGGCTACGTCCAGTACTTCCTGCACCTGCCGGAGCTGGTCGTCGGCATCCACATGTTCGGCTCCACGCTGGTGTGGATCTGCGTCCTGCGGGTCTTCCTCTCGCTGCGCGAGCGCGGCCCGCTGCCCACCGTTCCGGCGCCTGCCGGGGACCAGGAGCCGGTCGGGGCCGCCAAGGCCACCACGGCGGCCTGAGGCCCCGTCCCGCACGTACGGCAAAGCCCGCCGGCCATGGTCATCGGACCGTGGCCGGCGGGCTTCTGCGTGCTCCGGGCCGGCGCGGCTCCTGCGTACGAGGGCCCGCGGCACCGGGTCAGTCGTTCGACGGTCCGCCCAGCTGGATGCCCGCCATCCGCGACCACTCGTAGCGGCCGGTGCGCACCTTGGCGGCCAGGTCGCCGTCGAAGTCGTCGTGGAGGGTGATCCCGGCCTGCTCCGCGGCCTTCTGGGCGGCCGCGTGCGAGCGCGCCACGAGGTTGCCCCACTCGCCGTTGGCGCCGACCAGGGCGACACGGGTACGGCCGCGGCCGATGTGCGCCAGCTGGCCCTCGGCGCTGCCGCCGTGGCTCTTGGCGAAGGCCTGCATCTCCCGGGCGAGCCTGGCGGCCTGCTTCTCGGAGCGCTTGTCCAGCCGCTCGTCGCGCTTGTCCGGCTGCTCGTCCGCCTGCGTGGTGTCTGCCATGAGCCGCATGCTACCCGTCGGTAATAGAACGTGGAAGAGGCCGCCGCCGAACGGCCTCACGGCCACCGGCGCACGGCCTCCACGGGAGTGCGAGGGTCAGAAGCGCAGGAACGGGTCCACCGCGACCGCCACGAAGAGCAGCGACACGTAGGTGATCGACCAGTGGAAGAGCCGCATTTCCTTGAGCTTGGCGCCGGTGATCTCGGCCTTGGCGCGGGCCTGCAGGCCGTGCGCCTCCTTCAGCCAGAAGGCGCCGCACAGGACGGCCACGATCGTGTAGAACCAGCCCGTGTAGCCCAGCGGCTGCAGCAGCAGCGACACGGCGACCATCACCCAGCTGTACGCAACGATCTGCCGCGCGACCACCTTGTTGGAGGCGAGGACGGGGAGCATCGGCACGCCCACGCGCGCGTAGTCGTCCTTCACCTTCATGGACAGCGGCCAGTAGTGCGGCGGCGTCCAGAAGAACATCACCATGAAGAGGATGACCGGGGCCCAGGACATCGAGTTGGTCACCGAGGACCAGCCGATGAGGACCGGCAGGCAGCCGGCGATGCCGCCCCAGACGATGTTCTGGGAGGTGCGGCGCTTCAGGATCATCGTGTAGACGACCACATAGAACAGCAGTGCGCCGAGCGAGAGCCAGGCCGAGAGCCAGTTGACGGTCAGTCCGAAAAGCAGCGTGGAGACGACCGCGAGCGAGATGCCGAAGACCAGGCACTCGCGCGGGCTGACCATGCCGGTGACCAGCGGACGCTGCGACGTGCGCTCCATGAGCGCGTCGATGTCCCGGTCGATGTACATGTTCAGCGCATTGGCGCCGCCCGCGGAGAGGTACCCGCCGATGCAGGTGAGAAGCACCAGCGTCAGGTCGGGAACGCCCTGTTCGGCAAGGAACATCACCGGCACTGTGGTGATGAGCAGCAGCTCGATGATCCGCGGCTTGGTCAGTGCCACGAATGCCATGACCCGGGCCCCGAACGGCCGGTTCACGGGACCGGGATTCCCGGGGCTCCGAGAGAGCGCCCCCGCAGGACGGGATTCGACGGCCGTCACGCACACCCCTGGAAAGTAACTTCTGCGGCTCGTTCACCGCGGAGAGAAAGGCCAGCAAGCTCAGCCGGGCGATGAAGGCCCGGTGAAGACTTGCGCGTACCACGCCACTCTAGACGTTGCGGGTAGCGCGATCTTCGCGGGGGTGGGGTCGTGTTGGCACCGCCCCGGCCGGAAGGAAGGGCACCCGAGTGCCCGGACACGCGGACGATCAGCGGGCGAAAGGGGTCGCCGGACGGCACTCTGAAAGCAGGGCCGACACCCCCTGTCTCCTGGGCGTTCACCTGCTCATTCGGGCGCTCGTTCGGGGTTCTGAAAACTCATGTGTTGCAGGTGACGCCGACCGGGGTTCCGGCGGAAAATTGCGCCTCCCGCGCAGGTAGGCTCGACAGCGTCCGAGGGCATTTCCGACCCCCGGCATTCGACATGTGGAGAGGAGCCCTGACCCAGGGTGAGCACCAAGCCGACCACCACAGGTCTTGAGTGGACCGAAATGGACCAGCGGGCCGTCGATACCGTCCGCGTTCTGGCAGCAGATGCCGTGCAGAAGGTCGGTAACGGCCACCCGGGCACGGCCATGAGCCTCGCTCCTGCCGCCTACACCCTTTTCCAGAAGGTCATGCGGCACGACCCCGCCGACGCGGAGTGGACCGGCCGCGACCGGTTCGTGCTGTCCGCCGGGCACTCGTCCCTGACCCTCTACATCCAGCTGTACCTGGCCGGCTTCGGCCTGGAGCTGGACGACCTCAAGGCCTTCCGCACCTGGGGCTCGAAGACCCCCGGCCACCCGGAGTACGGCCACACCACGGGTGTCGAGACCACCACCGGCCCGCTGGGCCAGGGCGTGGCCAACGCGGTGGGCATGGCGATGGCCGCCCGGTACGAGCGTGGCCTGTTCGACCCGGAGGCGGCCGCCGGCACCTCGCCGTTCGACCACTACATCTACGCGATCGCCGGTGACGGCTGCCTTCAGGAGGGCATCTCCGCCGAGGCGTCGTCGATGGCCGGGCACCAGAAGCTCGGCAACCTGATCCTGCTGTGGGACGACAACCACATCTCGATCGAGGGCGACACCGAGACCGCGATCTCCGAGGACACCGAGAAGCGCTACGAGGCCTACGGCTGGCACGTCCAGCGCGTGGAGCCCAAGGCCGACGGCGACCTGGACCCCGAGGCGCTGTACGCGGCGATCGAGGCGGCCAAGGCCGTGACGGACCGTCCGTCCTTCATCGCGATGCGCTCGATCATCGCCTGGCCGGCCCCCAACGCCCAGAACACCGAGGCCGCGCACGGCTCGGCGCTGGGTGCCGAGGAGGTCGCCGCCACCAAGCGCGTCCTGGGCTTCGACCCCGAGAAGGACTTCGAGGTCTCCGACGAGGTCCTGGCGCACACCCGTGCGGCGCTGGATCGCGGCCGTGACGCGAAGGCCGAGTGGGAGAAGGCGTTCGGCGAGTGGCGTACCGCCAACCCCGAGCACGCCGCCACGTTCGACCGCGTCCGCGCCGGCGAGCTGCCCGAGGGCTGGGAGCAGCACCTGCCCGTCTTCGAGACCGGCAAGGCGGTGGCCACCCGTGCCGCCTCCGGCAAGGTCCTGCAGGCGCTGGGCGCCGTCGTCCCCGAGCTGTGGGGCGGCTCCGCCGACCTGGCGGGCTCGAACAACACCACCATCGACAAGAACTCCTCGTTCCTGCCGGTGGGCAACCCGCTGCCGGAGGCGGACCCGTACGGGCGTACGATCCACTTCGGTATCCGTGAGCACTCCATGGCCGCGGAGATGAACGGCATCGCGCTGCACGGCAACACCCGCATCTACGGCGGCACCTTCCTGGTGTTCTCCGACTACATGCGCAACGCCGTCCGTCTGTCGGCCCTGATGCACCTGCCGGTCACGTACGTGTGGACGCACGACTCGATCGGTCTGGGCGAGGACGGCCCGACCCACCAGCCGGTGGAGCACCTGGCCTCGCTGCGCGCCATCCCGGGCCTGAACGTGGTCCGGCCGGCCGACGCCAACGAGACGGCGCTGGCCTGGGGCGAGATCAACAAGCGCTGGACCAAGGAGTTCGGCAAGGGCGCCCCGCACGGTCTGGCGCTGACCCGCCAGGGCGTGCCGACGTACGAGCCGAACGCCGAGGGTGTCGCCAAGGGCGGCTACGTCCTGTTCGACGCCGAGGGCGGCGAGCCGCAGGCCGTGCTGATCGCCACCGGCTCCGAGGTGCACCTCGCGGTCGAGGCGCGCGAGCAGCTGCAGGCCGCGGGCGTCCCGACCCGGGTCGTCTCGATGCCGTGCGTGGAGTGGTTCGAGGAGCAGGACCAGGCGTACAAGGACTCCGTCCTGCCGCCGGCCGTCAAGGCCCGTGTCGCCGTCGAGGCCGGCATCGGTCTGACCTGGCACAAGTACGTGGGCGACGCCGGCCGCATCGTGTCGCTGGAGCACTTCGGCGCCTCCGCCGACGGCAAGGTCCTCTTCCGCGAGTTCGGCTTCACGCCCGAGAACGTGGCCGCCGCCGCGCGGGAATCGATCGACGCCGCCGCGCGCTGACGTCCATAGACGACAAGTAGGAGATGCAATTCCCATGACAGACGCACTCAAGCGCCTTTCCGACGAAGGCGTTGCGATCTGGCTGGACGACCTGTCGCGCAAGCGCATCACGTCCGGCAACCTCGCCGAGCTGATCGACCAGAGCCACGTGGTGGGTGTCACCACCAACCCGTCGATCTTCCAGAAGGCGATCTCCTCGGGTGAGGGCTACGAGCAGCAGGTCTCCGACCTCGCGGCCCGCAAGGTCACCGTCGAGGAAGCCATCCGCATGATCACCACCGCGGACGTCCGGGACGCGGCCGACATCCTGCGGCCGGTCTTCGACGCCACCGACGGCCAGGACGGCCGGGTCTCCATCGAGGTCGACCCCCGTCTGGCCCACAACACCAAGGCGACCGTCGCCGAGGCCAAGCAGCTGGCGTGGCTGGTGGACCGCCCGAACACGCTCATCAAGATCCCGGCGACCAAGGCGGGCCTGCCCGCGATCACCGAGGTCATCGGCAAGGGCATCAGCGTCAACGTCACGCTGATCTTCTCGCTGGAGCGCTACCGCGAGGTCATGGACGCCTACCTGGCCGGCCTGGAGAAGGCCAAGTCGCTGGGTCTGGAGCTGGACAAGATCCACTCCGTGGCGTCCTTCTTCGTGTCCCGCGTGGACACCGAGATCGACAAGCGCCTGGACGGCGTCGGCTCCGACGAGGCCAAGGCCCTCAAGGGCAAGGCCGCGCTCGCCAACGCCCGCCTGGCGTACCAGGCGTACGAGGAGGTCTTCTCCTCGGACCGCTGGGCCGCCCTGGAGAAGGCCGGCGCCAACAAGCAGCGTCCGCTGTGGGCCTCCACCGGTGTGAAGGACCCCGAGCTCAAGGACACGCTGTACGTCGAGCAGCTGGTCGCGCCGAACACGGTCAACACCATGCCGGAGGCCACCCTGGAGGCCACCGCCGACCACGGCGACATCACGGGTGACACCGTGAGCGGCGGGTACGAGCAGGCACAGGCCGACATCGACGCGCTCGCGAAGTTCGGCGTCTCGTACGACGACGTCGTGCAGGTGCTGGAGGACGAGGGCGTCGACAAGTTCGAGAAGTCCTGGGAAGACCTGCTCAAGTCGACCGAGGCGGAGCTGAAGCGCCTCGCTCCTTCGGAGGGCTGAGACTCTTGTCAAGCAGCAATCCGCTGCGTGACGCCGCGGACCGACGGCTCCCGCGTATCGCGGGGCCGTCGGGCCTCGTCATCTTCGGCGTCACGGGCGATTTGTCACGTAAAAAGTTGATGCCGGCGGTTTATGACCTGGCCAATCGTGGCCTGCTGCCGCCGGGCTTCTCGCTCATCGGCTTCGCCCGCCGCGACTGGGAGAACGAGGACTTCGCCCAGGTCGTGCACGACGCGGTCAAGGAACACTCGCGGACCCCGTTCCGCGAGGAGGTCTGGCAGCAGCTCAGCCAGGGCATGCGCTTCGTCCAGGGAACCTTCGACGACGACCAGGCCTTCGAGACGCTCAAGTCCACGATCCAGGACCTGGACAAGGCCCAGGGCACCGGCGGCAACTTCGCGTTCTACCTCTCGGTGCCGCCGAAGTTCTTCCCCAAGGTCGTCCAGCAGCTCAAGCACCACGGGCTGGCGGACCAGAAGGCCGACTCCTGGCGCCGCGCGGTCATCGAGAAGCCGTTCGGCCACGACCTGGAGAGCGCGCGGGAGCTCAACCGCATCGTGCACGAGGTGTTCCCGCCGGAAGAGGTCTTCCGGATCGACCACTACCTCGGCAAGGAGACGGTCCAGAACATCCTGGCGCTGCGCTTCGCCAACACGATGTTCGAGCCGCTGTGGAACCGCTCCTACGTGGACCACGTACAGATCACGATGGCCGAGGACATCGGCATCGGCGGCCGGGCCGGCTACTACGACGGCATCGGCGCAGCCCGTGACGTGATCCAGAACCACCTCCTCCAGCTGCTCGCGCTGACCGCCATGGAGGAGCCCGCCTCCTTCGACGCGGACGCGCTGGTCGCGGAGAAGGCCAAGGTCCTCGGCGCGGTCAAGCTCCCCAGGGACCTGGGCAAGGAGACCGTACGGGCGCAGTACGCGGAAGGCTGGCAGGGCGGCGAGAAGGCCGTCGGCTACCTCCAGGAGGACGGCATCGACCCCAAGTCGAAGACCGACACCTACGCCGCGGTCAAGCTGGGCATCGACAACCGCCGCTGGGCGGGCGTGCCCTTCTACCTGCGTACCGGCAAGCGCCTGGGCCGCCGCGTCACCGAGATCGCGGTCGTCTTCCAGCGCGCCCCGCACTCCCCCTTCGACCACACCGCCACCGAGGAGCTGGGGCAGAACGCCCTGGTCATCCGGGTACAGCCGGACGAGGGCGTCACCGTGCGGTTCGGCTCGAAGGTGCCGGGCACCTCGATGGAGGTGCGGGACGTCTCGATGGACTTCGCGTACGGCGAGTCCTTCACGGAGTCCAGCCCCGAGGCGTACGAGCGCCTGATCCTCGATGTCCTCCTCGGCGACGCCAACCTCTTCCCGCGCACGGAGGAGGTCGAGCTGTCCTGGAAGATCCTCGACCCGATCGAGCAGTACTGGGACACGCACGGCAAGCCCGCGCAGTACCCGGCGGGTACCTGGGGCCCCGTCGAGGCGGACGAAATGCTCGCACGAGACGGACGGAGCTGGCGTCGGCCATGAAGATCGATCTCACCGAAACCACGGCCAGCAAGATCAACAAGGCGCTGGTCCAGGGCCGCCGGGCCATCGGTACCCCCGCCGTCGGCATGGTGCTCACCCTCGTCATCGTCACCGACGAGGAGAACGCCTACGACGCGCTCAAGGCCGCCAACGACGCCTCGCGCGAGCACCCCTCGCGCACCCTGGTCGTCATCAAGCGCGTCAGCCGCTCGCCGCGGGGCCGCGCCCAGGCCCGCCTCGATGCCGAGGTACGGGTCGGCGCGGACGCCGGCACCGGCGAGACGGTCGTGCTGCGGCTGTACGGCGAGGTCATCGACCACGCCCAGTCGGTCGTGCTGCCCCTGCTGCTGCCGGACGCCCCCGTGGTGGTCTGGTGGCCGGTCGGCGGCCCGACGGAGCCGGCCGCCGACCCGCTCGGGACGCTCGCCCAGCGCCGTGTCACCGACACCTACGCCGCCGAGCAGCCCGTCCAGGAGCTGGCCGCGCGCGCCGAGAAGTACACCCCCGGCGACACCGACCTGGCCTGGACCCGCATCACGCCCTGGCGTTCGATGCTGGCCGCCGCGCTCGACCAGCAGCCGAGCGAGGTCACCTCGGTCACGGTCGAGGGCGAGGAGTACAACCCCAGCTGCGAGCTGCTCGCCATGTGGCTCGCCGACCGGCTGCACGTCCCCGTCCAGCGGACCCTCTCGGCCGGCCCCGGCCTGACGGCCGTCCGGATGGAGACCAAGAGCGGCCCGATCGTGCTGGACCGCGCCGACGGCGCGCTCGCCACGCTGTGCATGTCCGGCCAGCCGGACCGTGCGGTGGCGCTGCAGCGGCGGGAGACCGCCGAGCTGCTCGCCGAGGAGCTGCGCCGGCTCGACCCGGACGACACCTACGCGTCCGCGCTGAAGTACGGCGTGGAGCGGCTGGGTGCGTACAAGGACGGGCTCCCGGGCGAATCGGCGAAGACCGCCGAGGACGCCGAGCGGGAGGCCGAGGCGCAGGCCGCCGAGGAAGCCCCCAAGGGCAAGGCAGCGGCGAAGAAGGCGCCCGCGAAGAAGGCGGCCGCCAAGTGAGCGCGCCGCAGGTCGTCGTCCACCGCGACAAGGAGCTGATGGCGAAGGCCGCGGCCGCCCGGCTGATCACGAAGATCGTGGACGCCCAGGCGGCGCGCGGCTCGGCCTCCGTCGTCCTGACCGGCGGCCGCAACGGCAACGGGCTGCTCGCGGCCCTCGCCGAGGCGCCGGCCCGGGACGCGGTCGACTGGTCCCGGCTGGACCTGTGGTGGGGCGACGAGCGGTTCCTGCCCGAGGGCGACCCGGAACGCAACCACACCCAGGCCCGCGAGGCGCTGCTGGACAGCGTCCCGCTGGACCCGGCGCGGGTGCACGTGATGGCGCCGTCCGACGGCGGGTACGGCAACGACGCGGACGCCGCGGCCGAGGCGTACGCCGCCGAACTGGCCGCAGCCGCGGGCCCGGAGGACCACGGTCCCGTCCCGTCCTTCGACGTCCTTCTCCTGGGCGTCGGCCCGGACACCCACGTCGCCTCGCTCTTCCCCGAGCACCCGGCGGCGCGGGAGACCGAGCGGACGGTGGTCGGCGTGCACGGCGCGCCCAAGCCGCCGCCCACCCGGATCTCGCTGACCCTGCCCGCCATCCGCGCGGCACGCGAGGTCTGGCTGCTCGCCGCGGGTGAGGACAAGGCGAACGCGGCCGCGATGGCCCTCTCCGGCGCGGGCGAGATACAGGCCCCCGCCGCGGGCGCGTACGGCCGCAGCCGCACGCTCTGGCTCCTGGACGAGGCAGCCGCCTCCCAGCTGCCGCGGGACCTGTACCCGCCGGCCTCTGCCTGAGCCGTCACCGCGAGGGGCCCGCACCGGACACCGGTGCGGGCCCCTCGCGTCGTCGGTCCCGGGCTGCGCGTACGGTCGGTCCCGGGCTACGCGTACGGATTCGGGGCCGGGCCCCGCCGCGGCGGGTGCCCGGCCCGGGGCGGTGCCCCGGGATGGTCCCGCAGCCGTATGCCGTGGAAGCGCCGCAGCCGGCGCATCTCCAGCAGGGCGATCAGGGTGACCAGGACGGGCGCGCCCAGGATGAAGACGGTGCCGAGCCGCGCCCCGAGGCCGTGCAGATCGCCGGTGGCCAGGTCGGGCAGCGCCATCAGCCACGAGGTGACGGCCGCCAGGACCGGCGGCAGGCAGCGGTGGACGGCACCGGTGCCGAAGAAGTTGCCGTTCACCCGCAGGGCGGCCTGGATCATGAAGCCCAGCAGCCAGAGGACCACCGGGAGCAGCACCACGACGCCGCCCTGCTGCGTGAAGTACACACACAGCAGGACCGTGCCGGCCAGCGCCCCCACGAACCCCACCAGCAGCTTCAGGCAGCCCAGAAGCGTGTGCCGCAGCGGCCGCAACGGCCCGCCGCGCCGCCAGACCAGCAGCATCACGCCGACCGTCAGCGGGGTGATGAGCAACAGGACCAGGCCGGCGACCGCGATGTTCTCCACGGCCTGGGTGAGGTCGAAGTCGTGGGCCACGAAGGTGTAGACACCGAACGACACGAGCAGGCCGGCGAGGACACGGATGCGCTTGAGCCGCTCCACGGCCGGGTCGTCCGCCTCCGGCACCCACTCCGGATGGAAGAGCCGCCAGGCCGCGTGCTTGGGGTCGGCCATCCCCCACCGGGACCGATGCCGCCCGCTTCCTCCGCCCCACAGCCAGCGCCACAGCATGCGCGTATCCCCCGAACGAACGCGGTACCGATGATCGTCCGGGGGATATTAGCCGACAGCCTGCGCACCGTACGGCGAACGGCGGCTCAGCAGGTCACTGCTGCCGCTCCCGTTCCTGGCGCACCATGGCGTTGGCCAGGTGCGCCGGGTCCTGGAGGTCGCCCACCGCGACGCCCTCGACGTCCTCGTCGAGGGTGTTGTACGGGCCGAGACCGGCCTCCTTGTCGCCCTGCTCCACCTCGAGGTGGCGGGCGGCCACCTCCTGCTGCTTGGCCGCCGGCTGGGCCGCCAGCCACTCGCGGTTCTCCGGCGTCAGCAGGTTCAGAAAGCTCAAGAGCGCGTCCTCGTGCACCGGGATCAACGCCCCCGCATCGTGCGGTAGGTGGCCACGAGCGACTTCGTCGAGGCGTCCAGCCCCTCGACCTCGGCGCCCTCGGTGAGCGCCGGCTCCACGCGCTTGGCGAGGACCTTGCCGAGCTCCACGCCCCACTGGTCGAAGGAGTCGATGTTCCAGACGGCGCCCTGGACGAACACCTTGTGCTCGTAGAGGGCGATCAGCTGGCCCAGCACCGACGGGCTGAGCTCCTTGGCCAGGATGGTGGTGGAGGGGCGGTTGCCCTTGAACGTCTTGTGCGTCACCAGCTCCTCCGGCACGCCCTCGGCGCGCACCTCCTCCGGCGTCTTGCCGAAGGCCAGCGCCTGGCCCTGCGCGAAGAGGTTGGCCATCAGCAGGTCGTGCTGGGCGACCAGGCGGGGCTGGAGGTCGTCCACGGGCTGCGCGAAGCCGATGAAGTCGGCCGGGATCATCTTCGTGCCCTGGTGCAGCAGCTGGTAGTACGCGTGCTGGCCGTTGGTGCCCGGCGTGCCCCAGACCACCGGGCCGGTCTGCCAGCTCACCTCGTCGCCGTCACGGCCCACATACTTGCCGTTGGACTCCATGTCCAGCTGCTGGAGGTAGGCGGTGAACTTGGAGAGGTAGTGGCTGTACGGCAGCACCGCGTGCGACTGCGCGTCCCAGAAGTTGCCGTACCAGACGCCCAGCAGGCCGAGCAGCAGCGGTGCGTTCTCCTCGGGCGGCGCGCACCGGAAGTGCTCGTCGACCAGGTGGAAGCCGGCCAGCATCTCGCGGAAGTGCTCCGGGCCGATCGCGAGCATCAACGACAGGCCGATGGCCGAGTCGTACGAATAGCGGCCGCCGACCCAGTCCCAGAACTCGAACATGTTGGCCGTGTCGATGCCGAACTCGGCGACCTTCTCGGCGTTGGTGGACAACGCCACGAAGTGCTTGGCAACAGCTTCGTCGCCCGCGTTCAGACCCCTCAGCAGCCACTCGCGGGCCGACTTCGCGTTGGTGATCGTCTCGATGGTGGTGAAGGTCTTCGAGGCGATGATGAACAGCGTCTCGGCCGGGTCCAGGTCGCGCACGGCCTCGTGCAGGTCCGCGCCGTCGACGTTGGAGACGAAGCGGAACGTCATCTCGCGGTCGGTGTACGCGCGCAGCGCCTCGTACGCCATGGCCGGGCCCAGGTCGGAGCCGCCGATGCCGACGTTGACGACGTTCTTGATGCGCTTGCCGGTGTGGCCCTTCCAGTCACCGTTGCGGATCCGGTCGGTGAACACCTGCATCTTGCGCAGCACGGCGTGCACGGCGGGGACGACGTTCTCCCCGTCGACCTTGACGACCGCGGACTCCGGCGCGCGCAGCGCGGTGTGCAGCACCGCGCGGTTCTCGGTGATATTGATCTTCTCGCCGCGGAACATGGCGTCCCGCAGCTCGGTGACCTTCGTCGCGGCGGCCAGCTCACGCAGCAGCAGCAGCGTCTCGTCGGTCACCAGGTGCTTCGAATAATCCAGGTGCAGGTCGCCGACCTGGAGCGTGTAGCGCTCCGCGCGGCCCGGGTCCTGGTCGAACAGCTCGCGCAGATGCGTGCTCGCGAGTTGTTCGCGGTGCTTGCCCAGGGCCGCCCACTCGGACGTCTGGTCGAGCCTGCTGCGGCCATCTGCGTTCATCTCGGACATCAGCCTTCTTTGGTCTCGTATCGGCCCCGCCACCCTCCAACCTAATTGATCAGGGGAGGAGATGAGATGTCCGCCCGCGGTCGATCGGCTGACGCCCGTGTGTCCGTACCGGATTCACCTGCGAGGCCACTCCAACAGCGGAACGCGACCGGCCCGGCAGGAAGGCCAGAACCTTCCGGCCGGGCCGGTAACCACTCTTCTCTTCGTCCGTACCGCCGCGCGCGAGGCGTCGTCAGATCTCGCCGCGGAGCTTGGCGAGTGCCTCCGCGAGAATCGCCTCACCGTCCGCGTCCGTGCGGCGCTCCCGTACGTACGCCAGGTGCGTCTTGTACGGCTCGGTGCGCGGCGGGTCCGGCGGGTTGTCCCGGTCCTTGCCTGCGGGGAAGCCACAGCGCGGGCAGTCCCAGGTGTCAGGAATCTGCGCGTCGCCGGCGAAGCTGGGCTGTGTCTCGTGCCCGTTGGAGCACCAGAAGGAGATGCGGATGCGCGGCGCGGACTCGCCCCGCTCGGCCTCCCCCATCGGCCCCGCCCCGACCCGACTTCCTCGGATCGCGTTGCCACTTGCCACGGTCGTAACTCCCTGCGTCATGGTGCTGCGAAGCATCGACGGGATTCTTCGCTGCGGAGCGCCCCAGTCTACGTAAGGCCCAACGCGCGTCCAGTGACAGGAGTTACCCGGCCACGGAAGGACGCCGCACTCATGATAAGCCGCGCCCCCGACGGTATGTCAGTTGTCCAGCTTCATCAGGATGCCGAGAACGACGATGCAGGCGAACCAGAGGAGGCCCACGACGATGGTGATGCGGTCGAGGTTCCGCTCGGCCACGGAGGAGCCGCCGACCGAGGACTGCATGCCGCCACCGAACATGTCGGACAGGCCGCCGCCCTTCCCCTTGTGCATGAGCACCAGCATCATCAGCAGCGCGCTGAAGACGATGAGGGCGATCGAGAATCCCATGACCACGGCTGGACCAACTCTCTAGGACTGACGGACGGGAAGTGCGGTTGTGATGCGGAGGGGGCCGGGTCGGCATCGTGTGACACCGGTCCCGGCCCCGACAGCCTACGACGGGCCGGGCCCGCCGTCATAGCCGCTGCTCACAGTGGTACGGAGCGCGGCCGTGACCGTTACTGGTCGCGGAATCGAACGATCTTGACGAACTCGTCCGGGTCCAGCGCCGCACCGCCGATCAGGGCGCCGTCGACGTCCGGCTGCGCCATGATCGCGGCGACATTACCGGACTTCACCGAGCCGCCGTACTGGATCCGCACCTTGTCGGCGAGCTCCTGGCTGTACAGCTCCGCGAGGCGGCCGCGGATCGCACCGCAGACCTCCTGCGCGTCCTCGGGCGTGGCGACCTCGCCGGTGCCGATGGCCCACACCGGCTCGTAGGCGATGACGATCGTCTCGGCCTGCTCGGCCGGGACGCCCTCGAGGGCGCCGTCGACCTGGGCGAGGGTGTGCGCGACCTGATTGCCGGCCTTGCGGACGTCCAGGCCCTCACCGACGCAGAGGATCGGGGTGATGCCGTTCTTGAAGGCGGCCTTGACCTTGGCGTTGCAGACGGCCTCGTCCTCGCCGTGGTACTGGCGGCGCTCGCTGTGGCCGACGGCCACGTACGCGCACTTCAGCTTGGCGAGCATGGAACCGGAGATCTCACCGGTGTAGGCACCGGAGTCGTGCGCCGAGACGTCCTGGGCGCCGTACTTGATCTTCAGCTTGTCGCCGTCGACCAGCGACTGCACCGACCGCAGGTCGGTGAAGGGCGGCAGGACCGCGACCTCGACGGCCTCGTAGTCCTTGTCGGCGAGTGCGAAGGCGAGCTTCTGGACGTGGGCGATGGCCTCCAGGTGGTTGAGGTTCATCTTCCAGTTGCCCGCCATCAGCGGGGTGCGTTCCGTCACGGTTCTTCAGTCCTCCAGAGCGGCGAGGCCGGGGAGCGTCTTGCCTTCGAGGTATTCGAGGCTGGCGCCGCCACCGGTCGAGATGTGGCCGAAAGCATTCTCGTCGAAACCGAGCAGACGTACGGCAGCGGCCGAGTCACCGCCGCCGACGACCGTGAACGCGTCCGAGTCGAGCAGGCCCTTCGCGACGGCCTTGGTGCCGTTCGCGTAGTCGGGGTGTTCGAAGACGCCCATCGGGCCGTTCCAGAAGACGGTGGCCGCGTCCTTGAGCTTCTCGGCGTACAGCTCACGGGTCTTCGGGCCGATGTCCAGGCCCTCCTGGTCCGCCGGGATGGCGTCGGCGGCGACCACGGTGGGGTTGGCCGGGGCCTTGGTCTTCAGGTCCGGGAATTCGGCGGAGACCAGCACGTCGACGGGGAGGACGAACTCCACGCCGCGCTCGTCGGCGCGCTTCATGTACTCCTGGACCGCCGGGATCTGGTCCTCCTGGAGGAGCGAGATGCCGACCTCGTGGCCCTGGGCCTTGAGGAAGGTGTACGCCATGCCGCCGCCGATGAGGATGCGGTCGGCCTTCTCCAGCAGGTGGTCGATGACACCGAGCTTGTCGGAGACCTTGGCACCGCCGAGCACCACCGCGTAGGGGCGCTTGACGTCCTCGGTGAGCTTCTTCAGAACGGTGACCTCGGCGGCGATCAGGTCGCCCGCGGCGTGCGGCAGACGGGCCGGCAGGTCGTACACCGAGGCGTGCTTGCGGTGCACGGCGCCGAAGCCGTCGCCCACGTAGAGGTCGGCGAGGGCGGCCAGCTCGTCGGCGAACGCGCCGCGCTCGGCGTCGTCCTTGCTGGTCTCGCCCGCGTTGAAGCGGAGGTTCTCCAGGACGGCCACCTCGCCGTCGCCCAGGCCCGCGACAGTGGCCTTCGCGGACTCGCCGACCGTGTCGGTGGCGAACGCGACGGGCCGTCCGAGCAGTTCGCCCAGCCGCTCCGCCGCCGGGGCGAGCGAGAAGGTCGGGTCCGGTGCGCCCTTGGGGCGGCCCAGGTGCGAGGCCACGACCACCTTGGCGCCCGCCTGCGCGAGCTTGGCGATGGTCGGCTGCACGGCGCGGATGCGGCCGTCGTCGGTGATGGTGGTGCCGTCCAGCGGCACATTCAGGTCGGCGCGGACGAAGACCCGCTTTCCCGCTACCTGAAGGTCGTCGATCGTCTTCATGGTGACTCCGTGGCTCTGTTCGGAAAGTCAGTCATAGCACGGGGCCCGTACGACGCTTCATCGCGTCGTACGAGCCCCGTCCTCACATCTCGCTGGTGCTGCCCTGCGGGTCAGGCAGGGATCAGAGCTGGCCGCCGACGAAGACGGTCAGGTCGACCAGACGGTTGGAGTAGCCCCACTCGTTGTCGTACCAGCCGACGATCTTGACCTGCTTGCCCTGGGCCATGGTGAGGCCGGAGTCGAAGGTGCAGGACGCCGGGGTGTTCACGATGTCCGAGGAGACGATCGGGTCCTCGGTGTACTCCAGGATGCCCTTCAGCTGGCCCTCGGAGGCCTTCTGGAAGGCGGCGTTGATCTCGTCGGCGGTGACCTCGCGGTCCAGCTCCAGGACGAGGTCGGTGACCGAGCCGGTGGGCACGGGCACGCGCATGGCGATGCCGTCCAGCTTGCCCTTGAGCTGCGGGAGGACCAGCGCGGTGGCCTTGGCGGCACCGGTGGAGGTCGGGATGATGTTCTCCGCGGCGGCGCGGGCGCGGCGCAGGTCCTTGTGCGGGAAGTCCAGGATGCGCTGGTCGTTGGTGTACGCGTGGACCGTGGTCATCATGCCCTTGACGATGCCGAAGTTCTCGTCGAGAACCTTGGCCATCGGCGCCACACAGTTGGTGGTGCAGGAGGCGTTGGAGATGACGTGGTGGTTGGCCGCGTCGTACTTGTCCTGGTTGACGCCCATCACGATGGTGATGTCCTCGTCCTTGGCCGGAGCCGAGATGAGGACCTTCTTCGCGCCACCGGCGATGTGCTTCTCGGCGTCGGCCTTCTTGGTGAAGATGCCGGTCGACTCGATCACGATGTCGACGCCGAGGTCGCCCCAGGGGATGTCCGCAGGGTTGCGCTCGGACAGCACCTTGATGGTGTGGCCGTCGACGGTGATGGTGTCCTCGGTGTGCGACACCTCGGCCTTGAGGCGGCCCAGGATGGTGTCGTACTTCAGGAGGTGCGCGGTGGTCGCGGTGTCACCCAGGTCGTTGACAGCCACGATCTCGATGTCCGCACCCTGCTCCAGCAGCGCGCGGAAGTAGTTACGACCGATGCGGCCAAAGCCGTTGATGCCTACGCGGATCGTCACGAAACCGATCTCCTCGTTGGTACGGCGGTTTGTGCACCGCCGAGCTGTATGGGATGTCCCCGACCGCCTCCGACCCTACCCCCTGTACGAGACGTACGTGACATTGACATGGGGCCCTCCTTCTGCTCAGGTGAGCACCCCTGAGCCCCTCTGACGCCCTTGTGCACGGGCCCCACGTCAGTACGCATGCGCCCCCGGCACCCAGTGCGGGTATCGGGGGCGTGTACTGACAAGTAGCGATCCGGTTCAGCCGACCATGCCCTCCGCGAGGTCGTCGGCGAGATTGGATTCCGTACCCGGAATGCCGAGATCCTGTGCGCGCTTGTCGGCCATCGCGAGCAGCCGGCGGATCCGGCCGGCGACCGCGTCCTTGGTGAGCGGCGGGTCGGCGAGCGCGCCCAGCTCCTCCAGGGAGGCCTGCTTGTGCTCCATGCGCAGCCGGCCCGCGGCCGCGAGGTGCTCCGGCACCTCCTCGCCGAGGATCTCCAGCGCGCGCTGCACACGGGCGCCGGCGGCGACCGCGGCCCGCGCCGAGCGGCGGAGGTTGGCGTCATCGAAGTTGGCGAGGCGGTTGGCCGTGGCCCGCACCTCGCGTCGCATTCTGCGCTCTTCCCAGGCCAGTACCGATTCGTGCGCGCCGAGCCGCGTCAACAGCGCGCCGATCGCGTCACCGTCACGGACCACCACCCGGTCCACGCCGCGCACCTCACGGGCCTTGGCCCCGATGCCGAGCCGGCGGGCCGCGCCGACCAGCGCGAGCGCCGCCTCCGGGCCGGGACAGGTCACCTCCAGGGAGGAGGAGCGGCCGGGCTCGGTGAGCGAGCCGTGGGCCAGGAACGCGCCGCGCCAGGCGGCCTCCGCGTCGCAGGTGGCCCCCGAGACCACCTGCGGGGGCAGGCCGCGGATGGGACGGCCGCGGCCGTCCACCAGGCCGGTCTGGCGCGCGAGCTGGTCGCCGCCGGCCACCACCCGGACGACGTAGCGGCTGCCGCGGCGCAGTCCGCCGGGCGCCATCACCACGAGGTCCGAGGAGTGCCCGAAGATCTCCAGGATGTCCTTCCGGAGCCGCCGGGCCGCGATGCCCGTGTCCAGCTCCGCCTCGATCACGATCCGCCCGCTGACCAGGTGCAACCCGCCCGCGAACCGAAGGATCGACGAGACCTCCGACTTCCGGCAGCAGGTCCGGGTGACGGGGAGCCGGGAGATTTCGTCCTTCACCGCTGCCGTCATCGCCATGGGCCGATCCTTCCATGCATCCGAAAAATACGGTCGTACGCGGCCGCCAGCAGCTCGGGGTCGTGCCGAGGAGAACCGCCCCCGGGCATTCCCTGGGAGGCTTCGCCTTGAGCGGCCACGGCCGCCAGCTCGACCTCGCTGCCGAAGAGCTCCTTGGCCACTCCGGACAGGCTTTCCCGGTCGGGCACGGCGTCCTGATCGGCCAGCACCACGTCGAAGGCGAGTTTAGGGGCGTGTCGGGCCAAAACCTCCAAATGACGCTGCGGGGAAAACCCGTCCGTTTCCCCCGGCTGGGGTGCGAGGTTCAACGAGAGAACCTTACGTGCCTTGGTCTCCTCCAGCGCCTCGCGCAGCTGCGGCACCAGGAGGTGCGGGATCACGGAGGAGAACCAGGACCCGGGGCCGAGCACCACCCAGTCCGCGTCCCGGACCGCCTCGACGACCTCCGGGACGGCCGGCGGGGCCTCGGGAACGACGTGTACGGACTGCACCTCGCCGCGGGTGAGGGCGACCGTGGCCTGGCCGCGGACGGTGGAGATCTCGTCCGGACGGCTTTCGTGATGGCCCTTGACCAGGGCCTGGAGCTCCAGCGGCACGGCGGACATCGGGAGCACCCGGCCGTGCGCGCCCAGCAGCTTGCCGACCAGGTCCAGCGCCTGGACGTGATCGCCCAGCTGTTCCCACAGGGCGACGATCAGGAGATTTCCCACAGCGTGGTCGTGCAGCTCGCCGCCGCTCTGGAAGCGGTGCTGGATCACCCGGGCCCAGGTCTGGCCCCAGTCGTCGTCGCCGCACAGGGCCGCGAGGGCCTTGCGCAGGTCGCCCGGCGGCAGGACGCCCAGCTCGTCGCGGAGCCGGCCGCTGGAGCCGCCGTCGTCGGCGACGGTGACCACGGCGGTCAGATCGCGCGTGATGCGGCGCAGTGCGGCAAGCGAGGCGGACAGGCCCATGCCGCCGCCCAGGGCGACGACCTTCGGAGTGGCGCCCTTCGGCGAGCTGCCCCGTACGAGCCGGCGTACGCGGCGCATTCGGGGCGCGCGGCTGGTCACTCGCGCCCCATGTCCCGGTGGACGACGACCGTCTCGACTCCTTCGGAGACCAGGCGGCGGGCGAGCTTCTCCGACATGGCGACGCTGCGGTGCTTGCCGCCCGTGCAGCCGACCGCGATGGTCACGTACCGCTTGCCCTCGCGGCGGTACCCCTCGGCGACGATGCGCAGCAACTCGGCGTAGCCGTCCAGGAACTCCTTGGCGCCGGGCTGGCTGAAGACGTAGTTGGACACCTCTTCGTTCAGGCCGGTGTACGGGCGCAGCTCCGGGACCCAGTGCGGGTTCGGAATGAAGCGGCAGTCCACCACGAGATCGGCGTCGACCGGCAGGCCGTACTTGAAGCCGAAGGACATCACCGTGGCCCGCAGCTCGGGGACCTCCTCGCCGGCGAACTGGGCGTCCATCTTGGCGCGCAGCTCGTGGACGTTCAGGCTGGAGGTGTCGATCACCAGGTCGGCGTCGCCACGCAGCTCGCGCAGCAGGTCGCGCTCGGCCGCGATGCCGTCGACGATGCGGCCGTCGCCCTGCAGCGGGTGCGGGCGGCGGACCGACTCGAAGCGGCGGACCAGGGCCTCGTCGGAGGACTCCAGGAAAACGATCCGGCGCTTGACGTGCGCGGCGTCCAGCGCGGCCAGGGACTCCTTGAGGTTGTCGAAGAAGCGCCGGCCGCGGACGTCGACGACCACCGCGATACGGGCGACGTTGCCCTGGGAGCGGGCGCCGAGGTCGACCATCGGCGGAATGAGCTCCGGCGGGATGTTGTCGACCACGAACCAGCCCAGGTCCTCCAGGCACTTCGCCGCCGTGCTCCGCCCGGCCCCCGACATCCCGGAGATGATCACCAGCTCGGGGATCGCGGGGCTGCGGTCCTGGTCGTCGCGGATCGGCGCCGCACCCATCTGCGCGCCTTCTCTCTCGGTCTGCTGCTCGGGGCTGCTGTCGCTCATCGTTCCTGTCCCTGTTCTGAAGGCAACGCGGCCTGCGGTGCCCCCTCATCTTCAATGATCTCTCCGGTGGCGGTGTTGACCGCCGGGGCGGCCGGAGCGGCCTGGGCCAGGGTCGCCGCGACGGTCTCGGCGGTCTTGCGGCCGACGCCGGGCACCTCGCAGATCTCCTCGATCGTCGCGGCCCTGAGTTTCTTCAGGGAGCCGAAGTGCTTCAGGAGGGCCTGGCGGCGACTCTCGCCGAGGCCGGGCACGGTGTCCAGGGGGCCCGCCGTGAGTCGCTTGCCGCGCTTGTTGCGCTGATAGGCGATGGCGAAGCGGTGCGCCTCGTCGCGGACGCGCTGGAGGATGTACAGCCCCTCGCTCGTACGGGGCAGAACGACCGGGTCCTCCTCGCCGGGCACCCAGACCTCCTCCAGGCGCTTGGCCAGCCCGCAGACCGCGACGTCGTCGATGCCCAGCTCGTCCAGCGCCCGCTGCGCCGCCGCGACCTGCGGCCGGCCGCCGTCGACGACGACGAGCTGCGGCGGGTACGCGAACCGCTTGGGGCGGCCCTCCTCGTCCTTCGGACCCGTCGAGGGCCCGTCGAGGCCGCCCGTCTCCGGGGCGGGCCCGGAGAGGTCCGCCGGTCCCGGCGCGGGTCCGGAGACCGGTCCGGCGGCGTCCGGTCCGGTCTCCTCCTCCCATTCGCCGGTCTTCTGCTTCTCCGCCAGGTACCGCTTGAAGCGGCGGGAGATCACCTCGTGCATCGACCGGACGTCGTCCTGGCCCTGGAAGGTCTTGATCTGGAAGCGTCTGTACTCGCTCTTGCGGGCCAGCCCGTCCTCGAAGACGACCATGGAGGCCACCACGTCGTCGCCCTGGAGGTGGGAGATGTCGAAGCACTCGATGCGCAGCGGCACCGAGTCCAGCTCCAGCGCCTCGGCGATCTCCTCCAGCGCCCGGGAGCGGGTCGTCAGGTCGGAGGCGCGCTTGGTCTTGTGCAGCGCCAGCGCCTGCTGGGCGTTGCGCTCGACCGTGGCCATCAGGTCCTTCTTGTCGCCGCGCTGCGGGATGCGCAGCGAGACGTTCGACCCGCGGCGCTCGGTCAGCCACTGCTGTACCGGCTCTACGGGGTCGGGCAGCGCCGGGACCAGGACCTCCTTGGGCACGGCGTCGCCGCGCTCCTCCCCGTAGAGCTGCTGGAGGGCGTGCTCCACGAGGGCCCCGCTGTCGACGTTCTCGACCTTGTCGGTGACCCAGCCGCGCTGGCCGCGCACCCGGCCGCCGCGCACGTGGAAGATCTGGACCGCGGCCTCCAGCTCGTCCTCGGCGAGGGCGATGAGGTCGGCGTCGGTGGCGTCGGCGAGCACGACGGCGCTCTTCTCCATGGCGCGCTTGAGCGCCTCTATGTCGTCGCGCAGCCGGGCCGCCCGCTCGTACTCCATCTCCTCGGCGGCCTCGCCCATCAGCCGCTCCAGGCGGCGGATGTACGCGCCGGTGCGGCCGGCCATGAAGTCGCAGAACTCGTCGGCCAGTTCGCGGTGCTCCTCGGCGGAGACCCGGTCCACGCACGGGGCCGAGCACTTGCCGATGTACCCCAGCAGGCAGGGGCGGCCGATCTGGCGGGAGCGCTTGAAGACGCCGGCGGAGCAGGTCCGGACGGGGAAGACCCGCAGCATCAGGTCGACGGTCTCGCGGATGGCCCAGGCGTGCGCGTACGGACCGAAGTAGCGCACGCCCTTCTTCTTGGCGCCGCGCATGACCTGGACCCGCGGGAACTCCTCGTTGAGGGTGACCGCGAGGTACGGATAGCTCTTGTCGTCGCGGTACTTGACGTTGAACCGCGGGTCGAACTCCTTGATCCAGCTGTACTCCAGCTGGAGCGCCTCGACCTCGGTGGAGACGACGGTCCACTCCACGGCCGCGGCGGTGGTGACCATCGTGCGCGTGCGCGGGTGGAGATTCGCGAGGTCCTGGAAGTAGTTCGACAGGCGCTGACGCAGGCTTTTGGCCTTGCCTACGTAGATCACCCGCCGGTGCTCGTCCCGGAACTTGTAGACCCCCGGCGAGTCGGGGATCTGTCCCGGCTTGGGTCGATAGCTGCTGGGGTCTGCCATGTCCGCCACCCTACTGGTGACCACTGACAACCCGGGCACAGGCGAGGACACCGGCCGGCACGCCTGGCAGGCCCCGGCCCGCGGCGGAACGCGTCGCCGGGGGCCGGGGCCGGTGTGGGGGGTGGCGCTGTGGAGCCGCCCACGGAAGCCGCTGGGAGCGGCTGCGCAGGCCGTGGATCAGCGGCGCAGGCTGCGGGAGACGAGCGCGCCGCCGACCGCCAGCACGAGCACGGTGCCGAGGGCGGTCAGCACCGCCACCAGCGGCCCGCTGCCCTCGGAGGCGGCCGCCGCGACCGGCTGGGCGGCCTGCCCGGCGGCCGGGCGGTCCGCCGCGGCGCCGGAGGGCCGGGCGGCCGCTCCGTAACCGCCGGCCTCGCCGCGCCGGTCGTACGCCGAGCCGGGCAGCTTGTCGCCGTAGGCCGCGCGCACCCGCTTCCCGTACGCGGCGACCGTCGTCCCGGCCGTGCCGACCGCCCGCCGCGCGTCCGCGTCCAGCGGCCGGATGCGGTCCCCGCGCAGGACATACCAGGCGTCGATCTGCGGCTCGCGGAAGAGCGTGCCGCCCGCGGCCCCGGCCTTGGCCGCGTACGTCGTCTCGTCCGCGCCGGTGGCGATGTTCACCACCCGCCAGTCCTCCGCGCCCTTGGGACGTACGGTCCACACCGACGCCTCCTGGCCGTCGGCGGAGACGGCCTTGCTGGCGAGGAAGTCGAGCTTCGCCACGGGGGCGCCGGAGCGGCCGCGCACGAAGTCCGGCGAGAGCACGTAGACGGGCACGGTGGCGCCCTCGATGCGCGGCGCCGCCGCCTTGACGCCCACCTTGCCGTCGCGGGCGAAGAAGCGGGCGAGGGTCTTCAGTGTGTCCGGCGCGGTCGCCGCCTCGTGGGCGGCCGCCACGCTCGCCGCGGCCGGCTTCCCGGGCGGCGCGGGGGTCTCGGCCGCCGACGCGGCCTGCGGGGCGAGCGCGGCGAGCGCGGTGGTCAGCGCCGCGGTGACGGCGCCCCGCTTCACGTTCCTGTGCGTCATCGCCTCAGGCTCCGATCCGGTAGAGGGAGTGCGTCCAGGAGAACTCGCTGCCGTTGACGTAGTAGCGGTAATCGCCCCAGTTGTAGCGGTTGTTGTCCGGCCAGGGGTCGCCCCAGTACACCCAGTTGTTGGCGGTGTCGAAGCCGTGGAGGACGTGCATGTGACCGCCTCCGGAGGACCACTGGATGCGGGTCTCCACGGGCCTGTTGGCGTTGATCTCGCTCTGCACGGTGCTGTAGTTCAGGTAGCCGCTGACGTAGCTGCCGGGGTTGACCCCGGCCCAGTCGAGGCCGTTCTGCACGTCCCCCAGGGTCGCCTGGCTGTTGGGACAGGTGGTCCCCTGCTGCCGCCCGAAGGAGGCGTTGCAGAACTGGTTCTGGCTGTAGTTGCGGCCGAACCAGGTGGCGATGGTGTTGCCGGAGGCCGCCCAGCACCAGTTGCTGTTCTGCTGGGCCTGCATCGTGATGTTCAGCTTCTTGCTGCCGAGGGCGGTGTCGGGGGCGGCCGTCGCCGTCGCGGCGGGGAAGCCGGTGAGGACGGCGGCGACGGCCGCGATCAGGGGCCATCTGCGGCGCGTTGCGCGGGTACGGCACGAGCGTGTGCCGCGGGACGGTCGGTGCATGGCGGTCCTCCCGAGGGGGGTGGGAAGAGGGAGAGGAACGCATCCGGATGATGCTGAGGAGCATCGGGTGTTGTCCGGGGCAGGTCAACACGCTTCAATGCGAGATGACGCGGGGGTGTGGACGGACGGTCCCTGGTGTGAACGTCCCCTGCCCGGCGATCTGCGAGGAACGGACAGCGCCAGCGGGACGTGTGAACTCCGGTTGTGAACGTTCACCCCGCGCACCGGAGGGTTGGCAATGGCACAGGACACCGCCGCATCGGACGTGCTGGCACAGGTGCTGCGCACCGGGCCGTTCCACCTGGCCCTGCGGGCCGCACTGGCCGAACGCGGCCTGGCCCTGCACCGCGTGCAGTACAAGCTCGCGCAGCGCGGCATCAAGGTCGGCGTCACCAGCCTCAGTTACTGGCAGCAGGGCGCCCGCCGCCCGCAGCGCCCCGAGTCGCTGCGCGCGGTGACCGCCCTGGAGGAGGTGCTGGAGCTGCCGGCCGGCTCCCTGACCCGGCTCCTGGAGTCCCAGACCCCGGTGTTCCCGGACGTGGAGCGGCCCACGGGCCGGTCGTACCGCACCCTGACCGAGGCCTCCGACGTGGTGCGCAAGCTCCTCGCCGACCTGGGAGCGCCCACGGACGGCGGGCTGCACACCGTGGGGCAGTCGGAGCGGGTGCGCATAGGGGCGCGGCGCGAGCTGCTGGACCGCGAGTCGCAGCACGTGGTGCGCGCGCACCGGGACGGCATCGACCGGTACGTCGCCATCCACTGCGGTGACGAGGGCGCCGATCCGGCGCGGATGGCGGTGCGGGCCACGGAGAACTGCCGGGTGGGCCGGGTGCGGTACGACCCCGAGGCGCCGCTCGTGGTCGCCGAGCTGCTCTTCGACACCCGGCTGCGGGCCGGCGAGACGTACGTCTTCTCCTACGGGTTCCACGACGGGACCGCGGGCGAGAGCACGGAGTACCTGCGCGGCTTCCCGTTCCCCGGCGGGCAGTACGTCCTGCAGATCCGCTTCGACGAGGCGGCGCTCCCCGTGCGCTGCGGCCGCTTCGCCCAGGCCACGATGGCCGCGCCCCGCACGGCCCGCCAGGACCTGACCCTCACGGGACAGCACCGCGCCGTCCACCTGGTCGACCAGTCGGTACGCCCGGGCCTGCTCGGCATCGAATGGGACTGGGGCTGAGCCCTACGGGGCGTGGAGGCGCAGTCCTTCGGGACGCGGAGGCGCAGCCCTTCAGGGGTGGCGGAAAGGCAGCCCTACGGGGGCGCCGAAGCGCAGCCCTACGAGCCCGCGATCAGCTTGCCGCCCTTGACCTTGACCGGGATCTCCTCCAGCGGCGTGGTCGCCGGCCCGTGCACGGGCTTGCCCGTGGCCACGTCGAACCGGCTCCCGTGCAGCGGGCAGGTCGCCACTTCCTTGTCGAGCCTGTTCAGTACCGCGCCGGCGTGCGTGCACACCGAGCTGAAGCACTTGAACTGTCCCTCGGCCGGCTGCGAGACGACCAGCTTCTCCTCGGGGTAGAGCTTGGCGCCGCCGACCGGTATCTCGGCGGCAGCGCCCAGCTCCGTCTCCTGCGTGGGCGCCTTCGGGGCCGAGCCCGACCCCGAACCGCCCGCGGAGCACGCGGCGGCGCCCACGCAGGCGATGCCCGCGAGCGCGGCCCCTCGCAGCACGGTACGGCGGTGGAGGGGCTCGCTCATGGTCATGACTCCTGCGTTCCGGGGGCGGGATGCTGTCCCCGGGGTGCGCGCCCCCTCGCGGGACGCGCGCGCTCTCAGGGGCCGACGCTGCTTCCCGACGATACCGGGACGGAATCCGTGCCCCCGGCCGGGTCCGCCGGATCGCTCGCCGTCCTCCGCAGCAGGTCCTGTTCGATCTCCTCCAGGCTGCGCCCCCTGGTCTCCGGGAGCAGCTTCCGCACGAACACGAAGGCGAGGAACGTCATCACCGCGAAGAAGAGGAAGTTGGCACCCGCCCCGAAGGTGTCTAGGAGCGAGGGGAACACCAGCGCGACCGCCATGTTGAACAGCCAGTTGAAGATCACGCACAGGCCGACCGCCGCCGCCCGCAGCCGCATCGGGAACAGCTCGGGCAGCATCACCCACTGCACCGGCCCCCAGGAGACGGCGAACGACGCGATGTAGAGGCCGATCCCGAAGAGCGTGAGGACGGACAGCAGCGCGCCGTACCCGAGTCCGCTGAGGTTCGTGACGGCCAGCAGCACCATCGCGGCGCACATGCCCAGCGCGCCCCACAGGAGCAGCGGCTTACGCCCCTTGCGGTCGATCAGCCGCATCGCGGGCAGCGTCATCAGCATGTTCAGCGCGCCGACGCCCATCGTGGCGATGATCGCGCCGCTGTCCCCGAAGCCGACGTTGGTCAGCAGCCGGGGCGCGTAGTAAATGATCGTGTTGATGCCGACGAAGTTCTGGAAGAACACCAGCAGCATCCCGACCACGAACACCGGCCGCAGCTTCGGCGACAGCAGGTGCCGGAAGGTCAGGCTCTCGGTCTGCTCGCGCTCGGTCCGTACCGTCTCCTCGATCTCGGCCAGTTCGGCCCGGGCCGCCTCGCCCTCCCCCCGCAGCTGGAACAGCACCCGTCGCGCCTCGTCGCCACGCCCCTTGCCGACGAGCCAGCGCGGGCTCTCCGGCTGCGTGATGATGCCGACCGCCAGCACCGCGGCCGGCACGACGCCGAGCCCGATCATCCAGCGCCAGGCGCCGGAGTCGTGGAAGACGTAGTCGGTGACGTACGCGAGGAAGATGCCGACCGTGACCAGCAGCTGCATCAGTGAGGCCAGCCCGCCGCGTACGTGCTTGGGCGCCAGCTCGGTCAGGTACAGCGGCACGACGACGGATGCGATGCCGACGCCGATGCCGAGGACGAAGCGGAAGGCGATCAGCGCCCAGACGTGCGTGGCGAGCGCCGCGCCGAGCGTGCCCAGGATGAAGACCCCGGAGGCGGCGAGGATCAGCCGCCGGCGGCCCCAGGAGTCCGACAGCCGCCCGGACAGGCCGGCGCCCAGCATCGCGCCGACCAGCAGCCCGGAGACGACCATGCCTTCCAGCAGCGGGGTCATCGGGATGTCCCGCTTGATGTAGAGCAGCGCCCCGGAGATCACGCCGGTGTCGTAGCCCCACAGGATGCCGCCGAGGGCGCCGAAGACCCAGATCAGCCCGTTCTTGAGGCGAGAGGCCCGCTGTGTCGCGGGGGCCGCGGTTGCCATCTGCTTCACCCCTCGTCCGGCGCGATGTGGATCTTGCGGCCGGTGCCGGCCTTGAAGCGGGCGACGGCTTCGTCGAAGTCCTCCAGCCCGAACACGTCGCTGACCAGCGGATCCAGGTCGAGCCCTGAGGCGAGCACATCGATGGCGGGCTGGAAGCTGTTGTGCACGGCCATCGAGCCGATGATGTCGATCTCGCTGTTGTAGACGAGGTACGGCGAGAACGCGGCCTTCCGGGACGGGTCCGCCACGCCGAACTGCAGGAACGTACCGCCCTTGCGCACGCGGCCGAGCCCGTCCTCGATGGCGGGCACGGCGCCGGTCGCGTCCACGACCACCTCGAAGCCCGGCCTCTTGCCGCGCCCGAGCTTGTCCGCGCTGGTCACGGCCGCGTCCAGGCCGAACGACTCGGCGAACTCCAGCCGCTCCTCGTTCAGGTCGACCACCGAGACGGAGGCGGCGCCCGCCGTCCGTACGAGCGCGGCCATCATCAGGCCCATCGTGCCCGCGCCGTAGATCAGGTAGTGCTCGCCGGGGCGGCGCGGCAGCCGGTTCAGCCCGTGCACCGCGCAGGACAGCGGCTCGATCAGGCCGGCCGCGGCCTCGGAGAAGGACGCCGGGATCACGTAGCAGCAGCGCGTCGGGACGGCCACCTGCTCGGCGAAGCCGCCCGCCTGCGTGACGCCGATCGCCCGGTAGTCCTCGCAGAGGTTCCCGCGGCCGATCCGGCAGTAGTGGCAGGCGCCGCACGGCATGTTGGGGTCCACGGCCACCCGGTCGCCGACGGCCGGTACGGCGACGCCCTCGCCGACCGCGATCACCTCGCCGGTCAGCTCGTGCCCGGGGACCACCGGGTACGTCACCGGCGGCAGCTCGCCGCCGAGGATGTGCATGTCCGTCCCGCACAGGCCGCACGAGGAGACGCGGACGACGACCTCGCCGGGTTCAGGCCGGGGGTCCGGCACGTCGGCCGGGGCGGCTCGCCCCGGCTCGGTGACCACGACAGCGCGCATATCGCGCCTCCACTTCGTTGTGCTGCGGCTTCTGGGTACTGCGGCTGGTGCTGGTGCGGCTGCGCCGCTTCCCGCCCCGAGGCTCCGCGCGGGGGCTCCGTCGCGCCTCGGTTCCGTGGGGCTTCGCCGGCCCTCGGTTGCCGGGAGGCTAGCTCGCACGTAAACGCTTACGCAAGCGTTTACGGCACGCTTCCCATGCGTTACGGTTTCCCCACAATCACGCATGCCGTCGGTCACGTCGGCCACGTCGGGGAGGACGGCACCGTATGGCGACCATGGTGGATGTCGCACGCCGCGCGGGCGTCTCCGTGGCGACGGTCTCGCACGTCCTGAACGAGACCCGGCCCGTCCGCCCCGACACCCGCAAGTCCGTGCTGGAAGCGATCGACGAGCTGGGGTACACCCACAACACGCTCGCCCGCTCCCTCGTGACCTCGCGCACCCGCTCCATCGGCCTCGCGGTCTCCGCGATCAGCAACCCGTACTTCACCGAGATCCTCCAGGGCGTCGAGGCCGGCGCGCTGGAGGCCGGATACAGCCTGCTGATCGCCGACCCGCACGACGACCCCGCGCACGAGCGCAAGGTCGTCCAGCTGCTGCACGAGCGCCGCGTGGACGGCATGATCGTCGCCCCGTCCGCCGAACCCGCCGCGCTCGTCGAGTACGTCACCAAGCGCGAGGTCCCCACGGTCTTCCTGGACCGGCTGGTCGGCGACGCGTACGACCAGGTGTGCGCCGAGAGCACGGGCCCCGTGCGGCAACTGGTCGAGCACCTGGCCGACCTGGGCCACACCCGTATCGGCCTGGTCGCGGGCCTCCCCGGCCTGAGCACGACCACCGAACGCGTCGCGGGCTACCGCGAGGGGCTGCGCTCCCGCGGCCTGCCGTTCGCGCCGGAACTGCTCGCGGGCGGCAACTCCGAGGCGGAGGGCGCCGAGGACGCCACCCGGCACCTCCTCGCCGCCCCCGAACCGCCCACCGCCGTGATCACCGCCAACAACGTCATGACCATCGGCGCTCTGAAGGCCCTCGGCGAGCTGGGCATCCGGGTGCCGCACGACATCGCGCTCGCCTGCTTCGACGACTTCTCATGGGCGGACCTCTTCTCCCCCCGGCTCACCGCGATCTCCCAGCCCAGCCGCGAGATCGGCGCCGCCGCCGTCGACCTCCTCCTGGACCGCCTCCGGACCCCGGACCGCCCGCCCCGCACCGTCCGCCTCCCCTGCACCTTCATCCACCGCACCTCCTGCGGCTGCGGGGAGTGAGCCGCAAGTGCGAGCCACGGAGGGGAACAGTGGTGGGGTGACTCACGCGGGGATGCGCCGTGCGGCATCCACCCCCGTACCCCGACTCCCCCGCACACCGCGGACCGCCCCCGCGGCCGCACCTCGGATCGTCCGCGTACAGCGGGCCGTTCCCGCACCCCGGACCGCCCCCGGAAAGGACCTCTCGTGATCGTCGTCGCCGGCGAAGCCCTCATCGACCTCGTCCCCACGAGCGCCGCGGACGGCGAGCCCGCCCCCGCGGACAGCGCGGCGGCGCTGCCCGCGCTGTCGCCGCGCCGGGGCGGCGGCCCGTACAACACCGCGGTCGCCCTCGGACGGCTCGGCTCGCCGGCCGCCTTCTGCTCGCGGATCTCCACCGACTCCTTCGGCGCGTCCCTCCTGGACGGCCTGCGGTCGGCGGGCGTCGACACCGCGCTGGTCCAGCGGGGCACGGAGCCCACCACGCTCGCGCTGGCCGACATCAGCCCCGACGGCTCGGCCGGCTACGGCTTCTACGTCGACGGCACCGCCGACCGCCTCTTCACCCTGCCGCCCGCCCTCCCCGACGGCGTACGCGCCCTCTCCCTGGGCACCTGCTCCCTCGTCCTGGAACCGGGCGCCAGTGCGTACGAGGCGCTGATGCGACGCGAGGCGGACCGCGGGGTGTTCACCGCGCTGGACCCGAACATCCGTGCCGGCCTGATCCCCGACCCGGACGCCTACCGCGTCCGCTTCCGCTCCTGGCTCCCGCACGTCGCGCTGCTCAAGCTCTCCGAGGAGGACGCGCACTGGCTGGCCGGTGCCGACGACCTGCCGGAGGAGGCGGCTGCCGACGCGGTGGCCGGTGCGGTGAAGGAGTGGCTGGCCGCAGGGCCGGCGGCCGTCGTACTCACCCGGGGCGGCGACGGCCTGACCGTCGCGACCGCCTCCGGCGAGGTCTCCGTACCGGGCGAACGCGTCGACGTCGTGGACACGATCGGCGCGGGCGACACGGTCAACGCGGCGCTCCTGCACCGGCTGGACGCGCACCACGCCCTCTCCCCCGCCGCGCTCGCGGCGCTGGGCGAGGACTCCTGGCGCGACATCCTCGGCTACGCCGCGCGGGCCGCGGCCGTCACCTGTTCCCGCCCCGGCGCGGAACCCCCGTACGCCGCAGAACTGGCCTGAGCGGCCGCCGACCGGTCGACAGGCCCGGGGTGTGTCCCGATCACCCCAGGCAGTCGCCCCGGCGGCTCACCCCAGGAAGGCGGCCCAGCGGCTCACGCGGGGCAGTCGCCCCGACGGCGGGTGCCCCGGCCGCTCGCCGGGCTCACGCCAGCGACAGGAACAGCTTCTCCAGCTTGGCGCGCATCTCGTCGCGCTCCATCTCCGGCCCCGTTCCGTCGTCCGTCAGGCAGTGCTCCAGGCCCGTGGCGATGATCGCGAAACCGGCCCGGTCCAGGGCGCGGGAGGCCGCGGCGAGCTGTGTGACGACCTCTTCGCAGGACCGGCCCTGCTCGATCATCCCTATGACCCCGGAGATCTGCCCCTGGGCCCGGCGCAGCCGGTTGACCGCGCCCTTCAGTTCTTCTGCTGGCAGCTCCACGGCCGTTCCTTTCCACGAATACCCCCGCGGGTATGGTAGCGCTGGTCCTTGCACCCGCATTCCCGGTACGTCTGCGAGAGGACCCCCATGGCCACCCCCGCCGCTCCCCTGTCGGTCGAAGAGCTCCGCCCCCGCCTTCCGGAGCTGACGCTCATCGACGTCCGCACGCCCGGGGAGTACGCCTCGGGACACATCCCCGGCGCGCTCAACGTCCCCCTCGACCAGCTCGACCGCGCCGTACCGGTCCTGCGCTCGGTCACCGCGCGGGGGCCGCTCGCCGTGGTCTGCGCGGGCGGCAACCGTTCCGCCACCGCCTGCGACCTGCTCGCCGACGCCGGGGTCACGGCCGCCTCGGTGACCGGCGGCACGAGCGCCTGGGCCGCCGTCGGCCAGCCCCTGGAACGCCCGGCCGAGGGCCGCGCCGTCTGGCCCATGGAGCGCCAGGTACGGCTGGCCGCCGGATCGATCGTGCTGGCCGGTGTACTCGCCGACCGCGTCCTGCCGGGTGCGAAGTACCTCTCCGCCGCCATCGGCGCCGGCCTGGTCTTCTCCGCCGTCACCGACACCTGCGGCATGGCGAGGGCCCTGGCCAAGCTCCCCCACAACCGCCGCCCCGCCACCACCCCGTCCCTCGCAGCCACCCTCCAGACCATGGAGAACTGACCCCACGGCCCTCACGGCCGCGGCCGTGAGGGCCGGCACTGCGTGGGTGACGGCCGTGGGCGGGCACGGCGCGCCCCACCGCCTCCGTCGTGACGGCCTAAGAGGTGGTCATAGGGGCGGCCATCAGTGCAGCCAACTGTCACTGCCCCTCGTCCGCCCCGGCGCCGCCGGGCCCGGCTCCCCCACCAGGCCCGGCCACGCCCTCCGCCTCACCCCGCGGCCTTCCCCTTCGCGCGGGTCGTCTTCGGCTTGACCGCCTTGGTCACCGTCTTCTTCTTGGGGGACTTCTCCGCGGCCACCGTCTTCTTGGCCGCGGCCTTCTTCGCCGCAGTCTTCTTGGCCGGCGCCTTCGCCGCGGCGGACGTGGACTTCTTCGCCACCGCGCGCTTGGCCGCCGTCTTCTTCGACGGGGTGGCGTCGCTGACCCGGTCGCCGAGGATGTCCCGCAGGAACTTGCCGGTGTGGCTGGCCGGGACCGCCGCGACCTGCTCCGGCGTGCCCTCGGCGACGACGAGGCCACCGCCGCTGCCGCCCTCCGGGCCCATGTCCACGAGCCAGTCGGCCGTCTTGATCACATCGAGGTTGTGCTCGATGACGATCACGGAGTTGCCCTTGTCGACCAGGCCGGACAGCACGCGGATCAGCTTGCTGATGTCCTCGAAGTGCAGACCGGTCGTCGGCTCGTCCAGGACGTAGACCGTGCGGCCCGTCGAACGCTTCTGCAGCTCCGACGCCAGCTTCACGCGCTGCGCCTCACCGCCGGAGAGCGTCGGCGCGGGCTGCCCGAGCCGGACGTACCCGAGGCCGACCTCGTGGAGCGTCTTCAGGTGCCGCGAGATGGTCGGCACGGCCTCGAAGAAGTCCAGCGCCTCCTCGATCGGCATGTCCAGCACCTCGGCGATGGACTTGCCCTTGTAGTGCACCTCCAGCGTCTCGCGGTTGTACCGCGCCCCGTGGCACACCTCGCACGGGACGTAGACGTCCGGCAGGAAGTTCATCTCGATCTTGATCGTGCCGTCGCCGGAGCAGTTCTCGCAGCGGCCGCCCTTGACGTTGAAGGAGAACCGGCCCGGCAGATAGCCGCGCACCTTCGCCTCCATCGTCTCCGCGAACAGCTTGCGGACGTGGTCGAAGACGCCGGTGTACGTCGCCGGGTTCGACCGCGGCGTACGGCCGATGGGCGACTGGTCCACGTGCACGACCTTGTCGACCAGGTCGTCGCCCTCGACCCGGGTGTGCCGGCCGGGCACCGACTTGGCGCCGTTCAGCTCGCGCGCCAGGTGGGTGTAGAGGATGTCGTTGACCAGCGTCGACTTGCCGGATCCGGAGACGCCCGTGACGGCGGTCAGCACGCCCAGCGGGAAGGAGACGTCGATGTCCTGGAGGTTGTTCTCCTTCGCCCCGTGCACCGTCAGGCGGCGCTCGGGGTCGACGGGCCGGCGCACGTCCGGCGTCGGGATGACCTTCTTGCCGGCGAGGTACTGCCCGGTCATCGACTCCTCGTTGGCCAGCAGCTCCTTCAACGGGCCGCTGTGCACGACCTTGCCGCCGTGCTCACCGGCGCCGGGGCCGATGTCCACCACCCAGTCCGAGGTCTTGATGGTGTCCTCGTCGTGCTCGACGACGATCAGGGTGTTGCCGAGGTCCCGCAGCCGGACCAGCGTCTCGATGAGGCGGTGGTTGTCCCGCTGGTGCAGGCCGATCGACGGCTCGTCGAGCACGTACAGCACGCCGACCAGCCCGGAACCGATCTGGGTGGCGAGCCGGATGCGCTGGGCCTCGCCGCCGGACAGGGTGCCGGCCGCGCGGTTCAGCGAGAGGTAGTCCAGGCCGACGTCGACCAGGAACCGCAGCCGCTCGTTGACCTCCTTGAGCACCCGCTCGGCGATCTTCTTCTGGCGGGCGTCCAGCTTCATGTCGCGCAGGAAGTCGGCGCAGTCGCTGATCGACATGGCCGCGACGTCGGCGATGGACTTGCCCTGCACGCTGACGGCCAGCACGATCGGCTTCAGGCGCGTGCCCTCACAGGTCGGGCAGGGCACCTCGCGCATATAGCCCTCGAAGCGCTCACGGCTGGAGTCGCTCTCCGCCTCGGAGTGCCGCCGCCGCACGAACGGCAGGGCGCCCTCGAACGGCGTGGTGTACGCCCGCTCCCGGCCGTAGCGGTTGCGGTAGCGCACCTCGATACGGGTCCGGTGCCCGTTGAGCAGGGCCTTCTTGGCGCGCTGCGGCAGCCCGGCCCACGGGATGTCGGTACGGAAGCCGAGCGCGTCGGCGAGCGCGTCGATCAGCCGGCCGAAGTACTCCCTGTTGTGGCCGTGCGACCAGGGGTGGATGGCACCCTCGTCGAGCGACTTGTCCTCGTCCGGGACGATCAGCTCGGGGTCGACCTCCATGCGCGTACCGATACCGGTGCACTCGGGGCAGGCGCCGAACGGCGAGTTGAAGGAGAAGGAGCGCGGCTCCAGCTCCTCGAACGACAGGTCGTCGTACGGGCAGTAGAGGTGCTCCGAGTACATCCGCTCGCGCTGCGGATCGTCGGCGTCGAGGTCCACGAAGTCGAGGATGACCATGCCGCCGGAGAGGCCGAGCGCGGTCTCGACGGAGTCGGTCAGCCGCCGCTTGGCGCTGTCCTTGACGGTGAGGCGGTCGACGACCACCTCGATCGTGTGCTTCTCCTGCTTCTTGAGCTTGGGCGGCTCGGAGAGCTGGATCGTCTCGCCGTCGACCCGGGCCCGGCTGTACCCCTTGGTCTGCAAGTCGGAGAAGAGGTCGACGAACTCGCCCTTGCGCTCGCGTACCAGCGGCGACAGGACCTGGAAGCGGCTGCCCTCGGGCAGCTCCAGCACCTTGTCCACGATGGCCTGCGGCGACTGGCGGGCGATCGGGCGGCCGCACTCGGGGCAGTGCGGCTTGCCGATGCGGGCGAACAGCAGGCGGAGGTAGTCGTAGACCTCGGTGATCGTGCCGACCGTCGAGCGCGGGTTGCGCGACGTCGACTTCTGGTCGATGGAGACCGCCGGGGAGAGGCCCTCGATGAAGTCCACATCGGGCTTGTCCATCTGCCCGAGGAACTGCCGGGCGTACGAGGACAGCGACTCGACGTAGCGCCGCTGGCCCTCGGCGAAGATCGTGTCGAACGCGAGCGAGGACTTGCCCGACCCGGAGAGACCCGTGAACACGATGAGGGAGTCACGGGGGAGGTCGAGCGAGACGTTGCGGAGGTTGTGCTCGCGAGCGCCACGGACGATGAGACGGTCTGTCACGCCGGTCGGCACCTTTCGTGAGAGGGGCGGGGTGCCGCGCACCCCCGCCCCAGGGTATGGGGGCCGCCGCGGCAATGTCTGTTCAGAGTCGGTTCGATGCCACACACGAGCCTATAGCACGTGCATTCGATTTATGGTGTCCGCCGGTCGGGTTCACCCGAAGGTGTGGCCGGACGGCGGGCCACTGACGCAAAGGCGCCGGTGGCCCGGCACGCGAGCGCCGGACAGCCTGCTGCACGGTGGTTTCGACCGCCTGGCGGCGCCGTGCCGAGAACCTGCTCACGGACGCGCCGGGCGGCAGAGTCCACCGCGTCATTCACCGTACTGCCGGGGTCTGACAACGCCTGGTCCCGAACCGCTCGCACGGCTTCTGACCTGCACCTACCCGTTCGAGGGACCGAACCCGTCGGGTGCCGGCCCCGCACCGCCCCGATCCGGACGGCCTCCTCCCACAACACCGCGGCCGCCCGATCCCTTCCGCCGTGGCGCGTGCCCCGGCACTCGTGCGCTCCCGGCTGGCGACGCGCGCCGACTCCCGCAGGCACGGTGGCGGCGCTAGCTTCGGTTCATGACCGACATCGCACAGGAATTCGCGTACGACGCGGCAGCCGTCCACGCCGCCACCGACCGCCTGCTGGTCTCCGTCGGCAAGCTCGACGACGAGGCCGTCGGCGAGCCCTCCCTGCTGCCCGACTGGACCCGCGGCCATGTGCTCGCCCACCTCGCGCGCAACGCCGACGCGCTCGTCAACCTCCTCACATGGGCGCGTACGGGCACGCCCACGCCCATGTACGCCTCCCCCGCCGCCCGCGACGCCGACATCGAGCGGGACGCCGACCGCCCGCTCACGGCCCACCTGGAGGACCTGCGGTCAGCCGCCGAGCGCTGGGAGGCGGCCTGCCAGGCCCTCGGCCCGGAGCGCTTGGCGTACGAGGTGGAGATGCGGAACGGCGTCGTCGAGCGGGCCGGGCGGCTGCCCTTCCGCCGCCTCGCCGAGGTCGAGCTGCACCACGTGGACCTCGGCGTCGGCTACACCATCGACCACCTGGCCCCGGAGTACCTGGACGCCGAGCTGGCCTTCCTCGCGGAGCAGCGGCTGAAGGGCCGCTCCGAGGTCGCCGCGCTGGAGCTGCGCGCGGACGACGGCCGGAGCTGGCGTACCGGCCGCGCGGACGGCGCCCCGCTCACCGTCAGCGGCTCCCCGGCCGCGCTCGTCGGCTGGCTCACCGGCCGTACCGCGGGCACCGACCTCGCCACCGACGGGGCTGCCCTTCCGGAGCTGCCGGAACGCTGATCCCGGTACCGAGCCGGGCGCGGTCGCACGGGCCGTACGCACCCGCTGCTTCCCCGGGCCCGGCCAGTAGGCTGCGGGCATGGCGTACACCGGAGCAGTCAAGGTCGGCGGACCCGCCGACGTACACGAGCTGACCGACCTGATCATCTCCAAGATCGCGGTCGGTCCGATGAACAACAACGCCTACCTGCTGCGCTGTCGCGCAACCGATGAGCAGGTGCTGATCGACGCCGCGGCGGAGCCGGACACGCTCCTCGGGCTGATCGGCGAGGGCGGCATCTCCTCGGTCATCACCACGCACCAGCACGGCGACCACTGGGGAGCGCTCGGCGAGGTCGTCGAGCGGACCGGCGCACGGACCTTCGCCGGCCGCGACGACGCCGCGGGCATCCCCGTACCGACGGACGTACTTGTCGACGACGGCGACACCCTCAGCGTCGGACGGGTCACGCTCACCGCCCGTCATCTGAAGGGCCACACGCCGGGCAGCATCGCCCTGGTCTACGACGACCCGCACGGCCACCCGCACGTCTTCACGGGCGACTGCCTCTTCCCCGGCGGGGTCGGCAACACCCACGGCGACGCCGCGCACTTCACCAGCCTCATCGACGACGTGGAGAGCAAGCTCTTCGCGCAGCTGGCGGACGAGACCTGGGTCTACCCGGGCCACGGCGCGGACACCACCCTCGGCGCCGAGCGCCCGCACCTCGCGGAGTGGCGCGAGCGCGGCTGGTAGAGCCGGCGAGAACGACGACGCGCGGTGTGCGGGCGGGGGCCCGCACACCGCGCGTGTGCGTTCGGCGTCAGGCGCCTATCGACTTCTTCTCGTCGTCCTGCGCACCGGCGGCCGCCTCGGCCTGCGCCTGCTTCTTCGAGGCCCGCAGGCTGGTGATCGTCGTGATGATCAGCACGGCGCAGATGACGCCCAGCGAGACCGGGATGCTGATCTCCGGGACGTGCACCCCCGACTCGTGCAGCGCGTGCAGCACCAGCTTCACGCCGATGAAGCCGAGGATGATCGACAGGCCGTACGAGAGGTGGACCAGCTTCTTCAGCAGTCCGCCGATGAGGAAGTACAGCTGCCGCAGACCCATCAGGGCGAAGGCGTTGGCGGTGAAGACGATGTACGGGTCCTGGGTGAGACCGAAGATCGCGGGGATCGAGTCCAGCGCGAAGAGGACGTCGGTGGTGCCGATCGCCAGCATGACGATCAGCATCGGCGTCATCAGGCGCTTGCCGTTCTCCACGATGAACAGCTTCGTGCCGTGGTACTTGTCGGTCGACGGGAAGCGCCGCTCGACCATCTTCAGGAAGCGGTTCTCCTCGAACTCCTCGTCCTGCTCCTCGGCCCGCGCCTCCTGGATGAGCTTCCAGGCCGTCCAGATGAGGAAGGCGCCGAAGATGTAGAAGACCCAGGAGAAGTTGGCGATGATCGCCGCGCCGGCGCCGATGAACACGGCCCGCAGTACGAGTGCGATCAGCACGCCGATCATCAGCACCCGTTGCTGGTATATCGACGGCACCGCGAACTTCGCCATGATCAGGACGAAGACGAAGAGGTTGTCGACGCTCAGCGACTTCTCGGTGATGAAGCCTGCGAAGAACTCACCGGCCGGCTGGCCGCCGGCGAAGAGGAGAAGTCCGAGCCCGAAGAGGGCAGCGAGCGCGATCCACACGCCGGTCCAGATGCCGGCTTCCTTGATCGATACATCGTGCGGCTTGCGGCCGCCGATGAAGAAGTCGGCGGCGATGAGGGCACACAGACCGAGAATGGTCAGCAGCCACATGGTCAGGGAAACGTCCACTGCACTCCTCCGGCAGGTTCGTAACAACACCACAGCGTCGTCGCTGCCGGAGGTCTCTTCCGCCCCGGGATCGCGCGCCGTGCTCCGCGACACCGATGGGGCCGACGCCCCGGGATCTCCATTCGATCCGTGATGACGGGTACGTCGCAGCAGGGAATACTCCCCTCCGCACCATCGAGAGTAAAGGAACCCCATGAATAAGTAAAGAGATATGCAAAACCGCAGTTCGGAAGCGGTTCAAGGGGACGTCCCGCCTTCCTCTCGACATGTCGGTAGGCGCACGGGCCGCGCCCGTACGCCTACCGTTCTGCCCGTTTCGCCGCCTACTTCAGCCCTGCCTCCCTCATCTGGCGCAGCTCCTTCTTGAGCTCCCCCACCTCGTCACGCAGCCGGGCGGCGACCTCGAACTGCAGCTCCGCCGCGGCGGCCCGCATCCGCTCCGTCATCTCCTCGATCATCTCGGCGAGCTCGGCGGCGGGCCGGTCCGTCGGGGTGGCGGCGGCCTTCTTCTTGCCGCTCTTGCCGCCCTTCTCCGCCGCGCCGCCCAGGTCGGGCACCGGTGCCTTGCCCTTGCCGTCGGCGCCCTTGCGATAGCCCGTACCGAGCAGCTCCTGGGTGTCGACCTCCTCGCGCGCGATCGTCGCGACGATGTCGTTGATCTTCTTGCGGAGCGGCTGCGGGTCGATGCCGTGCTCCTTGTTGTACGCGAGCTGCTTCTCGCGGCGCCGGTTGGTCTCGTCGATGGCCTTGGCCATCGCCGGGGTGACCTTGTCGGCGTACATGTGCACCTGACCGGAGACGTTGCGCGCCGCACGGCCGATCGTCTGGATCAGGGACGTGCCCGACCGCAGGAAGCCCTCCTTGTCGGCGTCGAGGATCGCCACCAGGGAGACCTCGGGCAGGTCCAGGCCCTCCCGGAGGAGGTTGATGCCGACCAGCACGTCGTACTCGCCGGCCCGCAGCTCGCGCAGCAGCTCCACGCGGCGCAGCGTGTCCACGTCGCTGTGGAGGTAGCGCACCTGGATGCCGAGCTCCAGGAAGTAGTCCGTGAGGTCCTCGGCCATCTTCTTGGTGAGCGTGGTGACCAGGACGCGCTCGTCCTTCTCGGTGCGCGTACGGATCTCGTGGACCAGGTCGTCGATCTGCCCTTCGGTGGGCTTGACCACGACCTCGGGGTCGACCAGGCCGGTCGGGCGGATGATCTGCTCCACGTGGCCGTCGCCCCGCGAGAGCTCGTACTGGCCGGGCGTCGCGGAGAGGTAGACGGCCTGCCCGATCCGCTCCTGGAACTCCTCCCACTTCAGCGGGCGGTTGTCCAGCGCCGAGGGCAGCCGGAAGCCGTGGTCGACCAGGGTCCGCTTACGGGAGGCGTCGCCCTCGTACATGGCACCGATCTGCGGCACCGTGACGTGCGACTCGTCGATGACCAGCAGGAAGTCCTCGGGGAAGTAGTCGAGGAGGGTGTTCGGCGCGGTGCCCGGCTCGCGGCCGTCGATGTGCAGCGAGTAGTTCTCGATGCCGGAGCAGGTGCCGATCTGGCGCATCATCTCGATGTCGTACGTCGTACGCATCCGGAGCCGCTGGGCCTCCAGCAGCTTGCCCTGCTTCTCCATCTTGGCGAGCTGGTCGGTGAGCTCGGCCTCGATGCCGGCGATGGCCTTCTCCATGCGCTCGGGGCCCGCCACGTAGTGGCTCGCGGGGAAGACGTACAGCTGCTGGTCGTCGCTGATGACCTCGCCGGTGAGCGGGTGGAGCGTCGACAGCGCCTCGATCTCGTCGCCGAACATCTCGATGCGGACGGCGAGCTCCTCGTAGACCGGGAAGATCTCGATGGTGTCGCCGCGCACCCGGAAGGTGCCGCGCGTGAAGGACACGTCGTTGCGGGTGTACTGGATGTCGACGAAGCGGCGCAGCAGCTGGTCGCGGTCGATCTCCTCGCCGACCTTCAGGGGGACCATCCGGTCGACGTACTCCTGGGGCGTGCCCAGGCCGTAGATGCAGGACACGGACGAGACCACGATCACGTCCCGCCGGGTGAGCAGCGAATTGGTCGCGGAGTGGCGCAGCCGCTCGACCTCTTCGTTGATCGAGGAGTCCTTCTCGATGTACGTGTCGGACTGCGGGACGTACGCCTCGGGCTGGTAGTAGTCGTAGTACGAGACGAAGTACTCGACGGCGTTGTTCGGCAGCAGCTCACGGAATTCGTTGGCGAGCTGGGCCGCGAGGGTCTTGTTGGGCGCCATGACGAGGGTCGGGCGCTGCAGCTTCTCGATCATCCACGCGGTCGTCGCCGACTTGCCGGTGCCGGTCGCGCCCAGCAGGACGACGTCCTTCTCACCGCCGCGGATGCGCTGCTCCAGCTCGGCAATGGCCGCCGGCTGGTCGCCGCTGGGCTGATACGGGCTGACGACCTCGAAAGGCGCCACCGTACGTTCGATGTGGGAAACGGGCCGCATGTCACCCACCGTACGGCCCCCCACTGACAACCGGCGGCCGTGACGCCGGCGGCGACGGACCGGAAGCGCCCGGACACCCCGCGTCACGGCACCCGCTCCCGCCCCCACGGACCGGCCACCACCTCCGACCCCTATTCGAGGCAACGGCGGCGCGTAAGGAACGAACCAGCCAAACCCGCCGATCGATGAAAAGGCGACGATCTGCCACCGGGTGCCGTCGAACGCCGGTCAACCGGCGGTTTCCCGGCTCGGGCCAGGACTCCCGTTGCGCGGCCAGGCCACACGAATCCACCCCGGACGGTCCCAAACCCAGGACACACGACACTTCTCGTTCAATTTATGTCCATCTCTGACCTATCTTCCAGTACACCCCCGCTGGGAACCTGCCGCCGACCACCCCCCGCCGACGACGATTCCGAGGAGCCCGTATGCACATTCGGCCTGTTGCCGCCGTTACCGGCGCGCTCGTGGGGCTGACGGCGTTCAGCCTCCCCGCTGCCGCCGCCCAGGCCGCCGACCACCACGACAGACCGGTCACCGTCGCACACCGAGGAGCCTCGGCGTACGCCCCCGAGAACACCATCGCCGCGGTCGACGCGGCGCACCGCATGGGCATCGACTGGGTGGAGAACGACGTCCAGCGCACCAAGGACGGCAAGTTGGTCGTCATGCACGACACGACCCTCAACCGCACCACGAACGTCGAGGAGCTGTACCCGAACCGCTCTCCGTGGAAGGTCGCCGACTTCACCCTCGGGGAGATCCGGAAGCTGGACGCCGGAAGCTGGTTCGACGCGAAGTTCAAGGGCCAGCGGGTTCCCACGCTGGAGCGCTACATGGACGCGGTCACCCGCAACCACCAGAAGCTGCTCCTGGAGCTGAAGTCCCCGGAGCTCTACCCGGGCATCGAGGCGCAGACCATCCGTGAGCTGCGGCGCGAGGGCTGGACCGACCGGCAGCACGTGAAGCGCCGGCTGATCATCCAGAGCTTCAACGGTGACTCGGTCAAGAAGGTGCACGAGCTGCGGCCGGACATCAAGACGGGCTTCCTCGGCACCCCGGCCGTCGCCGACCTGCCCAAGTACGCGCAGTTCGCCGACCAGATCAACCCGAGCCACACGACCCTGAGCATGGCCTACGTCGCGGCCGTGCACGCCTTCGAGGGGCCGCACGGGCGCCCGCTGGAGGTCTACACCTGGACCGTCAACGACGCGGCCACGGCCAAGAAGGTCGCGGGCTGGGGCGTGGACGGCATCATCACCAACAAGCCGGACGTCGTCCGGGACGCCGTGAAGAGCGCCGGATTCCAGGTCCCGGCCGCATAGGGCCCGGACCTCGCACCGGGGCCGCAGGCCCGTGCCGTCGGGAGCGGTGGCAGCATCTCCGCTCCCCACGGCACTTGTCGGTGGGCGGCCCTAGGCTGAGGCCGTGACGATTTCCGAGGAACGCGAAATCCCCGCAACGGCGGCTGCCGAAGCGACCGCCGCCGAGCCCGCCGGCACGGCCACGACACCCGCGCGAGACGGTGCGCAGACCCCGGCCCGGCCACCGCGCGCATGGGCCTGGCGCATGCTGGACACCCCCATCGGACCGCTCCTGCTCGCCGGGACCGACACGGGCCTGGCCATGGTCGTCTTCCACGCCGACGAGCGGGCCCGGGCCAGGTCGCTCGCCCGGCTGCGCGGCGCGTTCGGCCCCGAGCCGGTCGCCGCGATACCGGCGGTGGACACGGCCGCCGCGGAGCTCGTGGCGTACTTCGCCGGTGAGCTGCGGGACTTCACGGTCCCGCTGGACTGGTCGCTGTCCTCGGGGTTCAACGAACGGGTGCTCCGCGAGCTGGCCGCCCACGTCCCGTACGGCACGGTCGTCGGCTATCAGGACCTGGCGGACCGGGTCGGGGAGCGCGGTGCCGCGCGTGCCGTCGGCGTCGCGATGGGTTCCAATCCGCTGCCGGTCGTCGTGCCGTGCCACCGCGTCGTCGAGAGCGGCGGCGGACTGGGCGGCTTCGGCGGGGGTCTGGAGACGAAGCGGCAGCTCCTGGCGCTGGAGGGGGTGCTCCCGCAGCCGCTGTTCTGAGCCGTCCGCCGCATGCGTCCCGCCCGGCTCCCGCTCCTTTCACGAAAGGCCCCGCTCATGTCCCGCCAGGTCGCCCTCCTCCGCGGCATCAATGTCGGAGGGCACAAGAAGTTCCCCATGGCGCAGCAGCGCGCGCTCATGGCGGAGCTGGGCTTCCGGGACGTCACCGTCCTCCTCCAGACCGGCAACATCGTCTTCGCCGACCCCGGCACCCCGCCGGGGGAGACGGCGCGCACCCTGGAGGCCGGGTTCGCGGCCGCCCTGGGCTTCTCCGTACCGGTCATGGTCCGCACCCGCGACGACATCGCCGCAGCCGTGGCGGCCAACCCGTTCCCGGAGGCCGCGGCGGAGCCCAAGACGCTGCACCTGACGTTCCTGTCGGAGCCGCCCTCCGACACGGCCCCGCTGGACGCCCTGGACCCGGCCGGGTATGCGCCCGACACGTTCCGGCTGGTCGGCCGCGACCTGTACCTCTGGTGCCCGGGCGGCATCGGCCGTTCCCAGCTGGCCGCGGCCGTCACCGCGGCGAGCGTCAAGCTGGGCGTCACGGCCACCGCCCGCAACTGGAACACGGTTCTCAGGGTTTTGGGGGCGGCGGAGGGCGGGTGAGGCCCAGGGCGGCTGAGGCCCAGGGGCCTCCGCTGCCGGCGGCATCGGTCGTATCGACGGGATCCACCGAGCCGTAGTCGCTCAGCGCCAGCCGTACCGCTCCCGCAGCCGGTTCACGACCAGGTTGAAGCGGCCGCGGTCCAGCGCGCAGGCCTCGCGCCGCATCCCCTCCGGATGCACCCGCAGCACCCTGTCCAGATCGACCCACGAGGGCCGTCCGGCGCGGTCCCAGGGCCCGGCGCCGATCGCCACCCACTCGTGGTCGTCGTGCCGCTTGCTGGACAGCTGCACGGCGAGCAGCGTGCCCGCCGGTTCCCGGGCGACGACCAGCACGGGCCGGTCCTTGCCGCGCCCGTCGTTCTCCTCGTACGGCACCCAGGTCCACACGATCTCGCCGGGGTCCGGATCGCCGTCGTGATCCGGCGCGTACAGCGTCCGGACCGCGCCGACCGTCCGAGGGTGCGCCTCCGCGGTCGCCGTCCGCCCGGCACTGCCCGGCAGCACCGTCTGTTCGCCCACTTCATCCATTGCCATGGGCTTCACGGTATCGGCCAGTGGATCAAGGAAAGGTGAGGGCTGCGGCTGAGCGCGGGTTCGGGCGCCGGGCCGCGCGGGTTCGGGCGCCGGTTACGGGAAGGCGCGGGCTCGTACGCCGGGTCCCGCGCGGGCTCACGCGCTCCCGCTACCGCCCGCCGATGCCGCCCCACGCGGGGCGCCGCGGGTCGTCGGCCCGTACGACCACGTCGGCCACCTCCCGGGGCGCGACCTCCGCCTCGTACCGTTCGAACGCCGGCAGCGTCCACCGCTCGCTCTCCTCCGTACGCCGCTTCAGCGCGCCCTCGGAGAGCCCCAGATGCACGGTCAGGTCGAACGGGAACCACTGTCCGAGCAGCAGCGGGCCGTGCAGCAGCAGGACGCCGCCGGGCGGCAGCCGGACGTACGGGCTGCGCGTCGCCCGGTCGCGCTCGGGGTCCCACAGGTCCGGGAGGACTCGGCCGCTGCCCTCGGGCTCCAGCGGGTTGAACACCTCCCGCCAAAGTGCCTGCCGGTCGAACCACTCGTCGTAGTACGCGTCCGGATCATGCCGCCCGTACTCCAGCCGCAGCGACGCCGGCCGCAGGAACCCATGGACGCTGTTCGTCTGCACGGACCGGCCGCGCAGCCGCAGCGCGTCGGTGAGCCGCCCGGCCAGCTCACCGGGGCGCGCCGCCGGGGCCGCGTCGATGCCCACGCGCAGCCACGGGCTGCCGTCGTGGGCCGTCCTGCCCGCCGCCTCTTCCGCGAGCGCTTCGGTCAGCCGTTCCCATGTGATCGCTTCCAGCCGCACCCGGCCATTCTGCAGGAGCGGCCGGCCGGGAGGGCACGTCGTTGACCTCCCGCCCCGCTTAGTTGATCATGACGTGGGAGTCTCTCCGGCCGCACGGACAGCCGGCCGGAGGGGCTCCCACCCCTCCCTTCACTCCCCCGCCCCCGCCTCCACGCCCTTCCTCACTCCGGCGGGTTCTCCAGCAGCCGCCGGGCCACGGCGAGCGGATCTGCGGGCTTCCGGAGCGGCGCCCGGCTGCGATGGGTCGGCGCGCGTTCGACGACGGTCGTCCCGGTCTCGGCTTCGAGGGCCGGGGCGTAACCGGCCGCCCGCAGCGCCTCCAGCGTGGGTCCGGGCTCCCGCGCACTGACCAGCACGGTCGGCGCGATGGCCCGCAGCCCCAGGTCACGCAGCGCCCGATGGGCGGTCAACTCCGCCACGAGGGCCGTGTCGTCGGAACGGATGCAGCAGCCGGCGCGTACGACCCGTACGCGCCCGTGCGTGCGCGCCGTGTCCTTGATCAGGTACGTGAGCGGATGCGGCAGCGGCCCCGTGGCGGACACCGCGGTGAGCTCCTCGATCAGCGCGTCCGCCGTGCGGCCCGCGTCCAGTGCCCGCCGGACGGACGCGCCGCTGAACCGCCACGCGGTGGCGCTGTCCTCGGACTCGCGGTCGGCGGCGAGCGCGAGCAGCCCGGACAGCGCGGTGGACGGCGGGCCGGGCACGACGGCCGTCAGGTCCCCCTGGAAGAGAGCCTGTTCGAGCGGGGGCGGAAGCAGCGACCGTAGGGCCGCGCGCAGCGGAGCCGGATCGACATCCGTCTCCGTACGCAGCAGGGCCCGGCCGAGCGGGGTGAGCGTCCCGTACGCGACGAGCCCGAGGAAGGCGGCCTCGTCGAGGGTGTGCGCTGCGCGTTCCAGGATCAGCGGTTCGTCGGCGACGGCCAGCGGGCGGTGCCAGGCCGTGACCGCGACCAGCGGCCGCAGCGCCTCCAGCGACGGGGCGTCCGGTGCCGGGATCGGCACCCCGGGCTCGCCCTCGGCAGCGCAGGTGGCGAGCGCGGCGAGCAGTCCGTGGCGCAGGGCGGGCGCACGGCGGTCGTCGCCGCGCTCCAGAGCCGTCGGGGTCTCCCCGAACGGCGTCCACGTCGCGATCGCCCAGTGCCCGGTCCACGCGGTGAGCACGGGCAGCAGCCGCTCGCCGGGCGGCAGCGCGAGCCAGTCGTCGTAACCGCTGGTGGGCAGCGCCACGGTCCCGGTGGGCGTGCGGGTCAGCGCGAGCAGATCGGCCGCGAGCAGCAGGTCGAGGAGGAGCCGGGTACGCGGCTCGGAGGTGCCGGCCGCCTTCGCCAGCCGCTTGATCTCCCGTACGGCGGGCCCGCCCGACTTGCGCAGCGCCGCCGGCTGCACTGCGAGCGCCGCGAGCAGCCGCTCCGCCGCCGCGGCAAGCCCGGCAGCCGCAGCCTGCGACTCCCCGGTCAGCACGCGCTCCTCGACCGGCGCAGGACGCGCACCCGCACTCGCACCCGTGCCCGCCTCCGCTGCCCCCTCAGCATCCATCCAAGCGTTCGCCCCGTAGTGAGGCGCAGCCTCGAAGACACCCATCTCATGTCCGCCGATCAACTGCGCCGTACGCGGCGGCACCACGACCCGGCCGTCCTCCGTCGGCGCGGCGAGCGCCACCTCGTACAGCCCCTCCAGCGCCGCCCCGATGGCCTCCCGGTCCGCGTCGCCCCCGTGCCCGGCCGCCGCCAGCGCCGCGTACACGTCCGCCACCGGCACCGGCTCCGCCGCGAGATCCGGAAAGGCCAGGCGGTGCGCCATCAGGGACTGGTAACCGGCCCCCGGCTCGGGCGCGGCCGGCCCGTGCGCGGCCTCCCGGGCCCGCTCCTGACTGAGCCGCGCGGTCACGGCCAGCACGTGCAGCCCCGGCTTGTCGAGCCCGAGCACCACTTGGTGGAGCGTCTCGTACGACCACAGAGCGGCAGCCAGCTCCCGGAGCCGCCCCGCAGCCGGCCGACGCGACAGCGGCTCGGCATGCCGGGCAAGAAGCACAGCAAGCCCCTCGGGCGTCCGCCGCGCCAGGGCACTGGTGAGTGTGTCTAGGCCTTCCACGGGGTGACCTTAACGGGCACCGAAGGGGGGCCTGGAAATCCGGGCCGGGTCAGTGCACGCGACACGGGGCTCCCGCCGCTACGGCTGCCGGGCGACCACCGTCATGGGGACATGGTCGGGGTGGACCATCGCGGACGTGGCCTTGCGGGGGGTATGGCCCGGGACCGGGCTGAGCGTGTAGCGCTGGAGGATGGTGGCGATGGCGATGATGGCCTCGGTCCAGCTGAAGCTGTCGCCTATGCACATCCGGTTGCCCTGCCCGAAGGGGAAGAAGGCCTCGCGCGGGATGTCGTCGCGCGCCCACCGGCCGGGATCGAATGTGTCGGGGTCGGCGTACAGCTCCGGGTGCCGGTGCACGGCGTACAGAGAGAACGCGACCTCCGCGTCCGCGGGGATACGGTAGACGTCCTCGGTGCCGTCGGGGCGGGTGTCCTGCAGTTCGACCGGCTCGGTGGTCCGGCGCATCAGCAGCGTGACGCCGTACAGGCGGATCACCTCGTCCAGCACCCGCCGGACGGCGGTCAGCCGGGGGACGTGCTCGATGGTCACCGGCCCGTCGCCGACCACCGCGTCGACTTCGGCCAGCAGTTCCTTCTCCACCTCCGGGTGCTGCCCCAATTCGTGAAAGGTCCAGCTCAGCGTGGACGCGGTGGTCTCGGTTCCGGCGAAGAGGATCGTGACGAGCTCGTCGCGCACCTCCGCGTCCGTCAGGGCCTGGCCGGTGTCCGCATCGCGCGTGGCCAGCAGGACCGACAGCAGATCGGGCTGATCGGCGTCGGTGGTGCGGCGGGTGTCGGCGATCACTTGGTCGATCACTTCGCGCATGGCGCGCGCAGCCGCGTCGAACTCCCGGTTGGGCCGGATCGGCAGCCGGTCCAGGAACGCCGGTGAGGCGGCCCGGAGCAGCATGTTCTTCAGGATGACCGGAAGGTTCGCACGTACCGCCTCCACGGCCGGCCGGCCGAGATCGGCGGAGAACATCACCTCGGCCAGGGTGCGGATCGTGAACTCGCCCATGACCTGTTCCAGGGCGAGCTGTTGCCCCGGTGCCCAGGAGTCGACCAACGCGCGCGCTCGGTCGCTCATCACCTCCGCGTACCCCGCGATCCGGGACCGGTGGAACGCGGGCTGCATCAGGCGCCGGTGGCTGCGGTGGACCTCGCCGCTCGCCGTGGCCAGCCCCTTGCCCACGAGCGGCTCCACGCGAGTGTACAGCCGTCCCTTGACGGTCTTGGAGGCGTGTGTGGTGAGCAGGGAACGGATCAGGCGGGCGCTGGTGGGGACGTAGACGGGCATGGTGCCCAGGCTGATACGGACGACCGGGCCGGTCTGCGGCAGTGCCTGGAGGAACGGCAGTGGCCCTCGGGCGAGACGCAGGGCATGCCCGATCAGGGGCAGGCCGCCGGGGGCGCGGGGGATGTCGCGTACGACGGTCACGGGAGGCCTTTCGTCAGGCGGACGACACGGGCAGGGACAACACGGGGCGGGCGACGACCGACAGCGGTCGTCGCGCGGTAGGTCATGTGAGGTCAATGCCTGGGCGGCCCGGGTCCCACCTCCGGGTGGCCGTCGCGAGTCCGGTGACCCGGGTCGCACGTCCGGTGGGCGGAGCCACGGTGGAGCTGCTCGTCGGGGGCGTCACGGGCGTCAGCGTCGACTTGGTCGAGCGGTGCGTCTCGGTCGCGGCAGTCGTCGGCGGGGGTCGGGGTGCCGTCCGGTGGGGCTGTGAGCGGACTCATGGAGCGGGCCCTCCTGATGCGGTTCGGTCACTCCCCCGGGGTGCTCCGCATGCACCCAGCGTGATCAACTGGATGGCATGGTATGCGCCACTCCGTAGCGATCAATACGACTGATCTCACGCTTGCGAACCGCCGGAGCTGGGCAGGCCGCCCCGTGAGGAAAGGGCACTGACCGGCGGTTTTCCTCCCCAATCAGTACGACCCCGCACCCACGGACGAGTCCGGGAGGCACGGGGCCGACGCGCGATCGTTGGCTGAGTGGTGACCGTCGGACGAGGGATCGTCAGGCGGTGCTGGCCCACACATCGGACGAGGGGGTGGGGGCGGGAGCGGAGGCGCCGTGGGGGACCGGGCAGCCACCCGCCGCACCCAGGGCGGCACCCGCCCTGCGGGCAGTACCTCGCGTGGAGCCCAGCGCCACCCGCGGGCGTGCCTGGAACTCGACCGGCAGCCGGCTCAGCCGCTTGGAAAGCAGCACGTGGTGCCAGTCGAGCTCCGCCTGCGGCACCGCCAGCCGCAGGTCGGGCAGCAGGGCCATCAGGGTGTCGATGCCGGTGTCGGCGATGGCCCGCCCCAGGTCGTCCCCCGGGCAGCGGTGCGGCCCGGCGCTGAACGCCAGGTGAGAGCGGTTGCCGTGCACCGGGACGGACAGGTCCGGCCGGATCTCGGGGTCGACATTGGCGGCGCCGGGGCACAGCAGCAGCATGTCGCCCCCCTCGATGCGCCAGCCGCCCAGCTGGGTGTCGCCGGTCGCCCAGCGGCCGGGGACGGTGGACAGGGGCGGCTCGTCCCACAGCACGCCGTCCAGCGCGTCGGGCAGCGTCATCTGACCGCCCGCCAGGTGCGCACGGAAGCGGCCGTCGGTCAGCACTCGCTCCAACGTGTTCGCGATCAGGTTCGCCGTGGTCTCGTTCGCGGCGATCAGCGTCAGCCGCAGGTGGCTGAGGAGCTCCGAATCCTGGAGCCGCGACTCGTGCGCGATCAGCCGGCTGGCGAAGTCCCGCCCGGGGCGGGCCTTCTTGGTCGCGATCAGCCGCACCAGCGTCTGCTTGATCAGCTCGTTGGAGGCGACCGCCGTGTCACTGCCCCGGATCAGGTCGCGGGCGGCGTCGGCGAGCCGCGGCCCCTCCGCCTCGTCCAGACCGAGCAGCCGGGTCATCACGAGCATGGGCAGCCGCTCCGCGTACTCGCTGATCAGGTCCGCGTGCCCCCGCTCGATGACGAGGTTGACCAACTGCTCGGTGTAGCGCTTCACGTAGCGGCGGATGCCGGCCCGGTTCTCCGCCGCCAGGCCCGCGACGATCGCCGCCCGGGTGCGCTCGTGCTCCTCGCCGTCACTGAAGACGACGCTGGGCTCCCATTCGACCATCGGCCGCAGCGGCCAGTCGGCCGGCACCTGGCCCGCGCGCAGGAGGTTCCATCGCCGCGAGTCACGGCTGAAGCGGGAAGGGGTACGCGCCACATCCAGGTTCGCGCGATGGCCGAGCACGAGCCACACCGGCAGATCCCCGGGCAGCATGACCGGCGATACCTGGCCGTCCCGGGCGCGGAGCCGCGCGAACAGTTCCTGGGGGCGGGCGGCCTCGGGGCCGTACAGGCGGGGCAGCCCGTCCGAGCCGTCCACGGCGGGTCGGCCAGTGTAGGAGCGCAGGCTGAACGCTGCGCGGGCGTGCTGGGGGATGGTCACGGTCACTCCGGGGAGGTCAGAAGCTGGGGCGGAAAGGGCGCCGACACGGCGTCTGAGGGCTTGTGTGAGAACCGGATGGGCCCGGCGGGACGCTACGGCCGGAGTCAGCTCCACAGCCCGCGCCCCTCCCCAGGTGACACCGATATGAGCCGCCGGACACGAACGGCGCACGCATGATCCATTGCGTCAGGCTAACAGCCCCTGCCTGGCCGCCCGTTCACTCGCTCGGCCGGGGCTGCACGGTGGCCGTCGGGCGTGGGGCTGCGCGGTGGCCGTCGCCCGACGACCATGCGGTGGCCGCTGGGCGGGCGCTCGGCGGGCGGCTGCCGGGTCGGGGCCGCGGCGGTGGTTGCCGGGGCAGCGCTCGGCCGGTGGTAGCCGGGGCGGTGCTCGGCCCGGTGGCCGCCGGGGTGGTGCTCGGTCGGTAGCCGCCCGGGGGTCATTGCTGAGGCTGCGTCAAGTGCAGCGGGTGGGCGGAAGGTCCATGGGGAACGGACAGACCCGCGGGGAGCGAACAGGCCAGCCGGGGGCGGACAATCCCCCTATTCCGTCGCCAGCAGCAGGGGTGAGGGCACCCACGGGGTCGGCGTCGGCGCGCCCGGTGGGCCACCAGTCCTCCGTCCCGGGGTCGGATTCGTACGGGTACCAGCGGCCGTCGCGGCCGAAGCGGAGCTGTATGCCGCGGTCGGCGTCGGTCAGGTGGTTGTGCCGGGGCCGCAGCGTGGGGAGGTCCGCTGCCGACAGGGCGCTGCGGGCGCGGTCGAAGTCACCGGCCGGCGGTTCCCATGTCGACTCCAGGAGGTCGAGGCCTTCGGAGCCGCCCTGCCGCCAGGCGGCCACGGCCCGCGCGACCTCGTTCACCGGCCGGCCGGTGGCCTCGGCGACGCCGCGGTAGATCTCCCGGGTGCTGGCGGTCAGCCCGGAGGTGGGGTGCGCCCCCGCGACCAGCCGGATCGCGTCCTCCCAGAGAGTACGGGCGGGGAACGGCGAGAGTGCGTCCTCCCGAGAGGCGATACCGGTCTGCCTCGGGGCGGCGACGGCAGCCTGCGCGGCGGCCAGACAGGCGCGGGCCCGGGCGGCGGCGTCGGCGGCCAGCAGTTCGACGGCGGCCGGGTCGATGGCGGGGTCGTCGGCCGTCGGCAGCACCGGAGGCCGACCGGTGTGCTCCGGTACGGACAACGGGGGCGGCAGCGGCGGAAGTTCCCGTGCGTGCAGCGCGGCACGAGCCGGGACCGCGGGAAGCGTCGCGCGCGCCGCTCGTTCGGTGCCGGCGCTGTGCGTGGCATTGCGCCGCGAGAGCTCGTCGAGCAGCTCACGCTCGCCACGTCCGCGCATGAGGAGCAGCACGAACGGATCGGCGTCCAGCAAGCGCGCGGCCTGGAAGCACAGAGCCGCGGCGTGCTTGCAGGGATGCCCGCGGTCGGGGCACGAACAGCGCGGTACGAGGTCCCCAGGGCCCGGCAGCAACCGGACGCCCGCCTCCTCCTCACGCTCGGCCAGCGCGCGCGGCAGCGTCCTGCCCAGCAGCGCCGCGAGGTGAGCGGGCCGCGCGGCAACGTCGTCGAGGAAGGCTTCCCACACGGCGTCCGGGAAGGGCCGCAGGCGGAGTTCGGCCCGGTAGGGGTAGGGCCGGCTGCCCGTCACGGGCGCGGAGATGCGCCCGGGGGCCACGGTGATCCGACCCACATGCCCGCCGCTCGCGTAGTCCCGCCCCCGGGCAAGCCGCGCCGTGTCGAGCGCCGTGCTCTCCAGCGCGTCGAGCCACGCCCGGCCCCACCAGGTCTCGGCGAACTCCTCCCCGTCCGCACCGCCGACCGCCACCGCAGGAAACACCCGGGCCCGCCCCGCAACCCGACCCGCCGCTGCGGCTTCCTCCTCCGCGGCACTCGCAGCGCCTCGTTCGCCCTCGTCTTTGCCCTCGCCTTCGCTTGCGCCTCCCAGGGCGTCCCCTACGCGCCGGAGGCCCGCTTGCGCGAGCTTCGGAGCTGATCGTGGCGCCCGCCGCGCGGACTTCGAGGCTTCCTCGAAGCGGCTCACCTCGGAGCGACTCGCCTCGGAGCGGATCGCCTCAGCATGCGGCGCGTCGAGGTGCCCTTTCGCGTTCGCCGCGGCGGGGCGGCTTCCCTTCGTGCTGCGGGTGTCCTCCGTACCGAAGGACTGCTGTTCCTGCTCCTCTGTGCCGGGGCGCCTGTCCTCGGATGTGCCGGGGCGCCTGTCCGCGGAAGGGTTCGCACCGGCGGAGTCCGCTCCGGAGCGCTCCCCGTGGCCCCGCTCCTCACGGCCACGGTCCTCGTAACCCCGCTCCTCATGGCCACGGTCCTCATCGGGACGTGTCCTGGTCCGCCCAGGGCGGGCCACCGCTTGGCGGGCGCGTTCCGCGGCTGCGCTCCGGCGCACGGCCTTCTGCTCCGCGCCGTTCTCGGCGGCCTCCGCGTCCTGCTGCGGCTCCCGGGCGGGTGGCCGGGAGGCTTCTTCCCGGGCGCGCCTCGCTTCGGGGGCCGCCCGCTTAAGGGCTTGCCGGGCTTCCTCCGCTGCGCGACTCCGGCCCGTGCCCGCTTCGCCGCTGGTTCCAGCCGACGACAGCCCGTCGCCCGCTTCGTCCTCGGCGTTCGGGCCCGCTTCCCCGGCCTCGCGAGCGGGGCTGTTCCGCGGCCCCTCCCCCGTACGCCGCACCGCCCGTCGCGCGCGCTCGGCCGCCTCGCTCCGCCGCCCGGCCCCGGGCGCCCGCCCACTGCCGCTCTCCCCAGCCGCGTCGGCCGCATGGGCCGGGTCGACCAGGTCGCTCTGCGGCGTACGGTCGTCCCCCGCGTGTGGCTCACCCGCACCGCGACCGGTGCCGTCCTCTTCGCACGCGGCGCCGTCCGCTTCGAGGGCAGCGTCTTCGTCCGGCCCCGGCCGCCCGTCGGCCTCCCGAGCACGGATCGCCTCCGCCGCGGCCTCACGCGCCCGCGCCATGGCCCGCCCACGCTCCAGCTCCCGACGGACCTTCTCCAGCCCCTCACCCATGGCGACCGACGCCGACTCCTCCTCGTGCGCGCCGTACTGCCCGTCCGCGTCGTACTGCACGTGCTCGCCGTACTGCCCATGCACGTCACGCTGTCCGTGCTCGTCGTGGTCGTGACCGGTCATGCCGTCCTCCTCAGCGTGACGAGGTCGGCGAGCTCCGCGTCGGTGAGTTCGGTCAGTGCCGCCTCGCCTCCGGTGAGCACGGCCTCGGCCAAGGAACGTTTAGCTGTGAGCAGTTCGGCGATCCGGTCCTCCACCGTGCCCTCCGTGACCAGCCGGTGGACCTGGACGGGCTGCGTCTGCCCGATCCGGTAGGCGCGGTCGGTCGCCTGCTCCTCCACGGCCGGGTTCCACCAGCGGTCGTAATGGATCACATGGCCGGCCCGGGTGAGGTTCAGGCCCGTGCCCGCCGCCTTCAGCGACAGCAGGAAGACCGGCACTTCCCCGGCCTGGAAGCGGTCCACCATCACCTCTCGCTGGGCTACCGGCGTTCCACCGTGCAGCAACTGCGTGGGGACGCCACGGGCACCGAGGTGCTCTTCGAGGAGGCGCCCCATCTCCACGTACTGCGTGAAGATCAGCACCGAACCGTCCTCCGCGAGGATGGTGTCCAGCAGTTCGTCGAGCAGTTCGAGCTTTCCGGAGCGCGCGGTGAGGCCCGGCGCCGTCTCCTTCAGGTACTGCGCAGGGTGGTTGCAGATCTGTTTGAGCACGGTGAGCAGCCTCATCACCAGTCCGCGCCGCGCCATGCCGTCGGCTGCCTCGATGCGCGCGAGCGTCTCGCGGACCGCCGCTTCGTAGAGCGCCACCTGCTCGCGGCCGAGTGGCACCGGATGGTCGGTCTCCGTCTTCGGCGGCAGTTCGGGTGCGATGCCGGGGTCGGATTTCTTCCGCCGGAGGATGAAGGGCCGGACGAGCCGGGCCAGGCGTTCCGCGGCCCCCGGCACCTCGCCGCCCTCGATGTCGCGGGCGTGCAGGGCCCGGAAGGTCTTGAGCGGCCCGAGCAGTCCCGGGGTGGTCCAGTCGAGCAGCGCCCACAGCTCGGAGAGGTTGTTCTCCACGGGTGTGCCGGTGAGGGCCACCCGTGCGGGCGCCTTGATCGTGCGCAGCGCTTTGGCCGTGGACGACTGCGGGTTCTTCACGTGCTGCGCCTCGTCGGCGACGACCAGCCCCCAGGAACACTCGGCCAGCCTCTTCGCGCTGCTGCGCATCGTGCCGTACGTGGTGAGGACGAAGCCGCCCTTCTGCAGGTCCGCCAGGCTGCGGCCCGTCCCGTGGAAACGCCGTACGGGCACGCCGGGCGCGAACCGTTCGATCTCCCGCTGCCAGTTCCCGAGCAGCGAGGCCGGGCAGACCACGAGGGTCGGGTCGGGGTGGTCGCGGTGAAGGTGCAGGGCGATGGTGGTGACGGTCTTGCCCAGCCCCATGTCGTCGGCGAGACAGCCGCCGAGCCCGAGGGCGGTCATGCGGTCCAGCCACGCCAGGCCACGGAGCTGGTAGTCCCGGAGGGTGGCCTGGAGCCCGGCGGGCTTCTCCAGGGGCGCGACGTCGGTGGTGAGGCGCGTGCGCAGGCCGGCGAGCGCTCCGAGCGGTACGACCTCGACGCGCTCCCCGTCGACATCGGTCTCGCCGGCGAGCGTCACGGCGAGCGCTTCGGTCGGATCGAGGTACCCGAGCTCGCGCTTGCGGGCCTTGCGTACGAGTGCGGGATCCACCAGTACCCACTGGTCGCGCAGCCGTACGAGGGGGCGGTGCGCCTCGGCGAGCACGTTCATCTCCGCGTCGCTCAACGGGACTCCGCCGAGGGCCATCTGCCATTCGAAGCTCAGCAGTCGCTCGGCATCGAAGAACCCGAACCCGTCGGCCGCCGATCCCGGGGACGGCCGTAGGACAGCGCTCGCGGTCAGCCCCCGGGCCAGCTCCTTCGGCCAGTGGACGGCGACGCCTGCGGCCTTTAGGCGCGGCGCAGCGTCTCCCAGCAGTTCGTACAGCTCTTCTTCGTCGAGTGACAGCACATCGGGCACGTCACGGTCGAGCAGCCGGCCGAGCGGTGGCCAAACGCGAGCAGCCCGGCGCAGGGCGAGCAGCGTGTCCACCTGCGCGCGTGGCCCGAACCCGTCGGGCGCCTCCCCTTCCCACAGCTGCCGGGCGTCGGCGACCAGCGTCGGATCGGTGAGATGGCTGACCTGCAGCACAGCAGCCGCCGCCCCGGCCCTGCCACTTGTCTCCGCCGTTTCCCCCGCTGCTTCGGCCGCTTCCAATGCATCCGGACTCTGCCGCGCCTGCGACGTCTCCGGTGCTTCGGCCTCCGCCGACATGTCGAACAGTTCGTGCGCTGCCAGATCCAGGCGCAGGGAGATCCGTACGCCGCTGTCCACACCCGCCGCGACCTCCGCGGCCCAGTCCCGCGCTCCGGGCAGCCGCTGCGGCTCCGCCGCGGCGAACGGGGCGCCCGCCACGTCCGCCGCTGCCGGCGTGCGCGGCAGGGCGTCGACGACGGCATCGATAAAGGCACGGACCAGTGCGTTCGGTGCGTGCAGTTGGAGGGGCTTGCTGTCCGGCACGGGGACGGCGTACGCCTCGACAGGCATGGCGGCGGCGATCGCCCGCACCTGCGCGGCGTCCTCGGCGTCCAGCGGGCCGGCTCGCCAGGCATCCACATCACCGGCGGTGAGTCCCGGGAGCATCCGGCCGCGCGCCGCGAGGTGCAGCGCCTGCAAAGCCGCGGCGCCCCAGCAGGCGGATGCGGGATGCGCCGCCGGGTCGTGACGCGCCTGAACGAGCAGTGGCAGAGCTTCGGCGACGGTCAGCCGCAGCGCGGGAACCGTACGGCTACGCACGGAGTTGCCGTGCCGCCGCACGACCTTCAGGTCCGTCCTCTCCGCCGCACCGGCGGGCTCGGGCAGCGGCAGACCGTCCGGACTCCAGAAAGCGATCTTCCCGGCCCGCGGCGGCTCGTCGGGCAGGAACACAGCGGCGTACCGAGCCGCGTCCGGCGACGCCACGGCCGATGCGGATGATGCGGCGTCGGTGGACCAGGGCTCCCCGGCCTCGTCCCGCGCGCTCATCTCCCACCGTCTTGCCATGCCGTTCCGTTCGTGTCGTGCTCCGTCTCGTGAGTCTACGGTCGCCTCCATTTGATCCCCCCTTGCCTCCGCCGGGCGACCGCGGCGGCGATGCCGCGACCCAGCGTGAAATCCATGGAAGCAGATGGCACTGACAATGCCCGACGATCTCCCCGCCGCCGAGTTATCCACAGGCATAACCGCTGGTCAAGAAATTTTCCCCCACACCCCACCGCGATCCGCTAACGTTCCCATGTCGATAACTCTCCGTAGTTATCGACGTGCGGCGAGCAGGCATTCAGCCCCCGGCCGAAGCTTGCTCGCCGCCGATGACCGCCCCACTAGATCACGCAGGAGCAGACGCATGTCCGACCAGTCCCACGCACTCACCACGACCACGCCCCGCACCCTCACCGCCTCCTCTGCGCCCGGAACCTCACCCCCTCCCCGCACCCCACGCAACCGGAGCCGGCCGCCCGACGCGCAGCCTGACCATGGCCGGGGAGAAGCCACTCACCACTCCCCCACCGGCGAGCAGCTGGCCGCCGCCGACGCCTTCCACGCGGGCGATCATCTAGCGATCCAGGCCGGAGCGGGCACGGGCAAGACGGCAACCCTGGCCATGCTCGCCCGCAGCACCCGCCGCCCCGGCCGATACCTGGCCTTCAACAAGGCCATCGCGCAGGACGCAGCCCGGCGCTTCCCCGCTCACGTCACGTGCAGTACGGCGCACTCACTGGCGTACGAGGCCGTCGGCCATCGGTTCCAACGGCGGATGAGCGCACCACGCCAGGCAGGCTGGCGAACCGGCGCCGCTCTGGGCATCGACCCAAAATTCTGGCTCCGCCTCGGCACACGAGCACTGACCAGCAAGGCCCTCTCGTACTCCGTCCTGGGCACCGTCACCGGCTACTGCCGCTCCGCCGCCCCGACGCTCACCGCCGCTCACGTGCCACGACTGCGCGGTGCCGAGTCGGACGCACTGCACGACCAGCTGGCGCAGATCGTCCTCCCGTACGCCCGCAAGGCATGGGCCGATCTGCAGGATCCGGACCGAGGTGCCGTCCGCTTCGAGCACGATCACTACCTCAAGATGTGGGCGCTGAGCGCACCGGTCATCGAGACGGATTTCTTACTTCTGGACGAAGCCCAGGACACCAACCCCGTGGTCGAGCAAGTCTTCAACGCCCAGCGCTCGCACGCTCAGCTCGTCCTCGTCGGCGACTCCGCCCAGGCCATCTACGGTTGGCGAGGCGCACGCGATGTGATGACCGGGTTCCGCGGCAGACAGCTGACGCTCTCCCGCTCGTTCCGGTTCGGGCCCGCGCTGGCAGCGGAAGCGAACCGCTGGCTGGCCATCGTCGACGCCCCCGTCCGGCTCACCGGATCACGACTGCTCGACACCGAGCTGGCCCCCGCGCCCCTCTCTGATGCGGTGCTCTGCCGGTCCAACGCCGGCGCGATGGCAGAGGTCATGAGGCTGCTGTCGGAGGGACGCAGAGTCGCACTGACAGGTGGTGGCGAAACGCTGACCGCACTGGCCCGAGCCGCGCATGATCTCCAGGGCGGCAGACGGACCGCCCACCCGGAACTGATGCTGTTCCCGTCCTGGGAGGAGTTGCGGGAGTACGCCGCCTCCGACCCGTCCGGCCGAGACCTGCTGCCGCTGGTCGAACTCCTCGATGAACACAGCGCCGACAGCGTCCTTCGAGCCCTGCGCTGCCTGTCGAGCGAGGAGACGGCGGAGATCATGGTGTCGACCGCCCACCGCGCGAAGGGGCGGGAGTGGCCGAGCGTGCGCATCGCTGACGACTTCACGGAGCCGGAAGAGCTGGAGGACACCGACGAGCACGGCGAACCGTTGCCCGGTCCGATCGATCTCGCTGAGGCGCGGTTGGCGTACGTGGCGGTCACCCGGGCCCGGAAGCGCCTCGACCTCGGCGGACTGTCCTGGATCAACAGCCACCCGGCGGGAGACATCGGAACGGTGACGTCGGGGCGCTGGCGTCGGGACGATGACGTATGAACTCGTCCCGCACGCCCACAGGCCTACACGCCCACACGCTCGGACGCTCGGGTGCGAGCACGGACGGTAGCCATCCCCCCATTCTGAGCCCTCTCACGAGTTATCCACAGGCCCAACCAGGGACGTGACGGACAGCCCGAACCGGAGGATCCTTGAGAAGAAGGTCGAGGAGAGCACGAGTCGCTAGTGCTGGATAAAGCCCCAGTTCAGCGGGCTGGAGTACGCCAAGAAGGGAGGGAGCCGGCCGACCGGAACCTGCGGTGAGCCGAGGTGGGTGAACGGCGACGAGGCGGGGGTGAGTGGTGAGGAGAGATGCGTACGGGCAGTGAGCCTGTCGAAGCGCGGAGCGTGCTGAAGACGCGTCGGGCGCTCGCGCTGTGGGGGCTGGTCTGGGCGGCCGCCGGAGTGGCCGCCTTCCTGATCGCCGAACGCCCCGGGTGGGCTGCAGCTTGTGCGGTGGTGGCGGCGCTGGCCGCTACCGACCTTGTGATCGTGTGCCGGCACATACGCCAAGGGCCGCACTACCAGCCCGGCAAAGACGTACCTCCGTACGAACCGGACAGGGGCCGCAACACCGGGTACGGCCCTGGTGGCGGCGACCGTGCCCGCGGGAGTCACGGGGGCCGAGACGACGGCGATGGCAGGAGCAAAGGCGACGGCAACCGCAACAGCGGTGCCGATGGCCGCTGAGCAGAAACAGATGACATATAGGGGCGGGGAGGGGGAGGCGGGGTGGGGGCGGGGGGGGGTGGGGCCCCCTCGGAGCAGAGCGGGCAAAGGAGGCCAGAAGCTTCCCCGACCCCGCCACGCCCCCAGCCCTCCCGTCCCTCAGCCCCCCTCACGCCCGCCCCTCCCGCTCGCACTCCAACCCCACTCGCGCCCCAACCCCACTCGCGCCCCAACCCCGCTCGCACCCCAGCCCCGTTCGCACCCGCCCCCCGCCGCTCACTCCCCCAAGTCGTCCGGCCGCAGCGGGAATCGTGCTGCTTCGATGAAGTCCGGGCGGGGGTCCAGCGCGGCGGCCAGGCGGAAGTGGCGCAGCGCCTCGTCCGGGCGGTTGGCTCGCTGGAGGGTGCGGCCGAGCGCGAAGTGGGCGAAGGCGTTGTCCGGCTCACGTTCGAGGACGACCTGGAACTCCAGCTCGGCAGGGCGCAGTTGCGCCGCCAGGAAGAAGGCCCGGGCGCGCAGCAGCCGGGCGGCGGTGTTCTCCGGGTGGGCGGCGATGACCGGGTCCAGGAGCTGGACAGCACCCCGCGGGTCGCGCGCGGCCAGCAGTTGTTCAGCCGCGCGGAAGTCGATGACATGCGTCTCGGGGGTGCGTTCGGTCACGGCCGCCTCCTCTCCGACGCGTACGGGCAATTCACCTCGTACGGACGGGCACTCGCCTTGTCCCGGGTACGGACACGGGCACCCGCGCCGTACCGGCGGCCGCCACGTTCAGGCGGCTCGCCGCCTGCGCGCAGCCCGGAACGCCGACCGCCCGGTCGTTACGTAAGCCCCAACAAAGCCGCCCGCCACCACATTCCCCGCCCTGGCCCCAGACCCGGCCGCCTTCTCAAGCCACCCGCTCATCCGCCGCCCCGACCTCAGCCGCGCCCCACCCCCAGCCCACCCCCAGCCTCAGCCCGAACCCCAGGCCTACAGGGGCCCACGGGACCACCCGAGGCCCCACAACTCCCCGCCCCTACAGCGTGATGTGGTAAGCCTTCCGAAGCGTCTCGTGGACCGTCCACCGCGTCCGGTCGCCCTCGCGCAGGAAGCATGCGTCGCCGGGGCCCACTTCAAGGGTCGAACCGCCCTCGACCTCGATGGTGGCTCGGCCGGACACGACCACGAACAGTTCGTTGGCCTCCACGTCCGTCACGACGCCCGGTGTGATCTGCCAGATGCCGCGGAGCTGCTTGCCGTCCGGGGACTCCCAGTACGTCTTGCCGGTGACGACGGGATCGCCGGAGACGATCTGTGACGGGTCCAGCGGCTCGGGTTCCAGTTCGGCGTCCGGGACGCCGGGTATGTTGACGACGAACGACGCGGGGCCAAGATCGGTAGCTGTCATGGCGTGAGGCTACCGCCGGCCTCAGCGGGTCCGCAGCCGCTCCCAGACCTCGCGCACCTGCGGCTCGAGGGCTTCCAGCGGACCGTCGTTGTCGATGACGTGGTCCGCGATCGCGAGGCGCTGCTTCCGGTCGGCCTGCGCGTTCATACGGGCCTTCGCCTCGTCCTCAGTCATGCCGCGCAGCTCCACCAGGCGCCGCAGTTGTGTCTCGGGGGCGGCGTCGACCACGACGATCACGTCGTAGAGAGGGGAGAGGCCGTTCTCGGTCAGCAGGGGCACGTCGTGGACGACCACCGCGTCCGCGCCGGCCGCGGCCTCCAGCTCGGCGGAGCGGGCGCCGACGAGGGGGTGCACGATGGCGTTGAGCGCCTTGAGCCTGTCGGGGTCGGCGAAGACGAGGGCGCCCAGCTTGGGCCGGTCCAGGGTGCCTTCCGGAGTCAGTACGTCCGAACCGAATGCCTCGACGACGGCGGCGAGGCCGGGCGTACCCGGCTCGACGACCTCTCGTGCGATCTTGTCCGCGTCCACGATCACCGCACCGTACGACGCGAGCAGCCGCGACACCTCGCTCTTGCCTGCACCGATGCCGCCTGTGAGCCCCACCTTGACCATGCGCCCCACGCTATACGGCGGTCCGGCTCCAGCACAGCGCCGGGCGGCCACTGTCCTCAAGGCAAGATCCGGCGAGGTTCCCAGCCGAACTCATCAGCCTCCCCGGTCTCCCCCCTCAAGGCCATTCCCCACTCCCCCACTCCCCCGCGAAGCGCCTGCTCAGGCACTCCCCTCCCCCAGGTCGCGCTCGCGGTCGGCCAGGAAGCGTTCCAGCTCGCGGCCGATCTCCTCGGCCGAGGGCAGCTCGGCAGGCTCGGCCACGAGGTTGCCGCGGCTCTCGGCGCCGGCCACCGCGTCGTACTGGTGCTCAAGGCCGCTGACCAGCGCAACCAGTTCCTCATCGCCCTCCGAGATCTGCCGCTCGATCTCTTCCTGCGTGCGCAGCGCTTCAGTACGCAGCGCGTGCGCGGCACTGGGCAGGACCAGGCCGGTCGCGGCGGTGACCGCTTCCAGTGCGGTCAGCGCGGCGTCCGGGTAGGCGGAGCGCGCGACGTAGTGCGGTACGTGGGCGGCGACGCCCAGTACATCGTGGCCGGCTTCCGCGAGCCGGTACTCGATCAGCGCCTCGACGCTGCCGGGGACCTGCGCCTGCTCGAAGAGGTCGCGGTGGCCCGGGGTCAGGTCGGTGCGGTTGCCGTGCGGGGTGATGCCGACGGGGCGGGTGTGCGGGACGCCCATCGGGATGCCGTGGAAGCTGACCGAGAGACGTACGTTCAGCCGCTCGACCATCTCGCGTACCGCGGCCGTGAAGCGTTCCCACTCCACGTCCGGCTCGGGTCCGGAGAGCAGCAGGAAGGGGGCGCCGGTGGCGTCGTGGACCAGGCGCAGTTCGATGCTGGGCGTCTCGTACGAGCTCCAGCGGCCGTGGTCGAAGGTGAGCATCGGACGGCGGGCCCGGTAGTCCACGAGACGGTCGTGGTCGAAGCGGGCGACGACCTCGTTCGGCAGCCCCTCCAACAGGGACTCGACGATCTGGTCGCCGGTCTCGCCGGCGTCGATGTAGCCGTCCAGGTGGTACAGCAGCACCAGCCCGGCGGAGTCGCGGGAGGCGATCGCGTCGACCGCCGCGAGCCCGCTCGGCTCCCATTCGTACAAACCCTGGGGATCCAACACAGTGACCGCTCCTCCTCGATGTCCGCCCGGAACAACGCGGTGCGGGGCACATGCATTCCCGCTCCGCGGGCTGTCGCCCCCGCATGCGGACGTCAAAGGCCCTGCGGACCGCCCGCCGTTTGGGACCGCTCCCGCGAACACCCCTGCCCCGTCCCGGGCTTACGGAAGCCGCCTTACCGGCACAGCGAACCGGTGCGCCGGTACTGGCGACACCGCACTCGCGAGCGACCCGAGCAAGCACTCGGCCCGCGGACGCGAAAGCCACCCGCCCAAGGGATTGACGACCACCCCATTCGCCTCTACTTTCACGGAAGCCCAGAGTGTTCACGTAGTAACTCACAGTCCATGCATGTGGACGTGTACGTAACGCACTCGCGGAACCCCCACGCACCACCCCATCTCCCCGTCTTCCCATCTCCCCGTCTTCCCTCCCCCACTCGCAGGAAGGCCCCAGGATGCGCACCCCCCGACCTCTCCTGGCACTCCACGCCCGGCCGCTGCTGCTCCTACCGGTCGCCGCCCTGGTAGCTGCAGGCACCCTCTTCGCCGTCTCCGCCACGGCGGACGCCACGAATTCCAACGCCGCGAACGCCAACGCCTCCGGTGCCACAGACGCCACACAGACCCCTGCCCCCGCCGCCACCCGCGGCGTCATCGACGTCTCCACCGCCGCCCAGCTCAAGGACGCGATCAGCGCAGCGCGCCCCGGCGACACGATTCAGCTGGCCGACGGTACGTACCGTGGCAACTTCAAGACCTCCGTCGCCGGCAGCGCCTCGTCCCGCATCACCCTGACCGGCTCTTCGAAGGCCGTACTGACCGCGAGCGGCGGCTACGGGCTGCACCTGAACGGCGCCTCGTACTGGACGGTGAAGGGCCTCACCGTCACGGGCGGGCAGAAGGGGATCATGGCTGACGCCGCCCGGGGTGTCGTCATCGACTCCGTCACCGTGCACGGGCTCGACATGGAGGGCGTCCACTTCCGCCACTCCAGCAAGGACGGCGTGATCAAGGATTCCCGGATCTACGACACCGGCAGAGACGGCCGCGGCATGGGCGAGGGCGTCTACGTGGGCGGTGCGGGGGATCTCGGCGACAACAGTGACAACGTCGAGATACGCGGCAACACGATCGGCCCAGGTGTCGGCGGCGAGAACATCGACATCAAGGAAGGCACTACGGGCGCGAAGATCATCGGTAACACGTTCGACGGGAGCGGGCTCACCGGAACCCACTACGACGACTCCTGGGTCGACGTGAAAGGCAACGACGTCCTGGTCGAGAACAACACCGGTACGCATACGACCAACAACGGCTACGAAACGCACACGCAGCAGTCGGGCTGGGGTTGCGGAACGGTCTTCCGCGGCAACGAATCCGACCTCAGCGACGCCTCGGGCTCCGGCCGCTACGGGTTCAACATCACCAACTACGACGCGGCGGACTGCCCGGTCACGATCACCGGCGACAACACGGTGACGGGTGGCCGCGGCATCGCCAACCCGGGCGTACCCGTGCACTTTGCCCCACCCGCTGAACCCGCGAGCTGAGCTACTGAGCCGCGAGGCGCAACAGCACGGAGGCCCGCCCCCCGAAGAGGGGACGGGCCTCCATCGCTATCGGCTAGCGACTGGCGCTAGCGCGGTGAGCGCTTGCTCAGCTCTGGCCGCCGGCCAGCTTCTCGCGGAGCGCGGCCAGCGCCTCGTCCGACGCCAGGGCGCCGGAGTTGTCCGCCGACTCCGAGGAGTACGAGCCGCCGGAGACGTTGCCGCCGCCGCCACCCTGGCCACCGGCCGCCGGCGCCGCAGCGCCCTCGGCCGCAGCCTGCTCGTCGGCCTCGCGGGACTTGATGACCTGCGCCTGGTGCTGCTCGAAGCGCTGCTGGGCCTCGGCGTACTGGTTCTCCCAGGCCTCGCGCTGGGCCTCGTAGCCCTCCAGCCAGTCGTTGGTCTCCGGGTCGAAGCCCTCGGGGTAGATGTAGTTGCCCTGGTCGTCGTAGGACGCGGCCATGCCGTACAGGGTCGGGTCGAACTCGACCGCCGTCGGGTCGGCACCGAAGGACTCGTTGGCCTGCTTCAGCGAGAGGCTGATGCGGCGGCGCTCGAGGTCGATGTCGATGACCTTGACGAAGATCTCGTCGTTGACCTGGACGACCTGCTCCGGGATCTCCACGTGGCGCTCGGCCAGCTCGGAGATGTGGACCAGGCCCTCGATGCCCTCGTCGACGCGGACGAACGCACCGAACGGAACGAGCTTGGTGACCTTACCCGGGACGACCTGACCGATCTGGTGGGTCCGGGCGAACTGCTGCCACGGGTCTTCCTGGGTCGCCTTGAGCGACAGGGACACGCGCTCGCGGTCCATGTCGACGTCCAGGACCTCGACCGTGACCTCCTGGCCGACCTCGACGACCTCGGACGGGTGGTCGATGTGCTTCCAGGACAGCTCAGAAACGTGGACCAGACCGTCGACGCCACCCAGGTCCACGAAGGCACCGAAGTTGACGATGGAGGAGACGACGCCGGAGCGCACCTGACCCTTCTGGAGGGTGGTGAGGAAGGTCTGGCGGACCTCGCTCTGGGTCTGCTCCAGCCAGGCACGGCGGGACAGGACCACGTTGTTGCGGTTCTTGTCCAGCTCGATGATCTTGGCCTCGAGCTCCTTGCCCACGTAGGGCTGCAGGTCGCGGACGCGGCGCATCTCGACCAGGGAGGCGGGAAGGAAGCCGCGGAGGCCGATGTCGAGGATGAGACCACCCTTGACGACCTCGATGACGGTACCGGTGACGATCCCGTCCTCTTCCTTGATCTTCTCGATGGTGCCCCAGGCACGCTCGTACTGGGCGCGCTTCTTCGAGAGGATCAGGCGGCCTTCCTTGTCCTCCTTCTGGAGAACCAGGGCCTCGATCTCGTCACCGACGGCGACGACCTCGTTCGGGTCGACGTCGTGCTTGATGGAGAGCTCGCGGCTGGGGATGACGCCTTCGGTCTTGTAACCGATGTCGAGCAGGACCTCGTCCCGGTCGACCTTCACGATGACGCCGTCGACGATGTCGCCGTCGTTGAAGTACTTGATCGTCTCGTCGATCGCGGCGAGGAAGGCTTCCTCGTTACCGATGTCGTTGACCGCTACCTGCGGGGTGGTGGCGGTGGTCTCGGTGCTGCTCGTCATGTGGGAAAGGGCTCCGGTACGGACATTGAAGTCGTAGGTACTGCTACGCCGAGAGCCTTTGTCGCTTCTGCAGAAGTCGGACAGCAATGAGGCGCGCCCTCCGGAACTCCGGAGAATCCGGTCAGCGCCTCGAAACCGAGGGGACATGCAACAGATGCGAGCGCGACCTGCTCCGTCTGAGGTGCGCAGGCCCGCAGCGCAACTTGTAGCATACGGGGGCAGCCGGACACGGTCAATGCGCGAAGGCGCACACCGCGGGCGGATCGCCCCATAACCGGCACACGCCGGATACGAGAGAGCCGCACAGCCTTGCCGTTGCAGGCCACGGGGGCCTGACCAAGTCCATCGCGGGGCTGTGACCAGCCAGGCTCAGCGGCCCCACGAACCTCAGAAAACTACAAGCTTCGGCGAAGGATACGCGACGGGCTCGATGAACCACTACGACGACTCCCCCGACACCCGCCTCACGGGCGCCCACGACACCCACCTCATGGGAGCCGAGGCCGGCGTGGACGACGACTCCGTGGCCGTACGGCGCAGCGCCGGGGACGCGGAGAGCAGCCGGGCCAGCCGTGGCTGGTGGGACCGCAACGCCGATGAGTACCAGATCGAGCACGGCGGCTTTCTGGGTGACGACCGCTTCGTGTGGGGTCCCGAGGGGCTGGACGAGGCGGAGGCCGCGCTGCTGGGTCCTGCGGCCGAGCTCAAGGGCCTGCGGGTCCTGGAGATCGGTGCGGGCGCGGCACAGTGTGCGCGCTGGCTGGCGGCACAGGGCGCGCATCCGGTGGCGCTGGATCTCTCGCACCGGCAGTTGCAGCACGCCCTCCGGATCGGCGCCGACATTCAGGCGCAGGGCCAGGCGCAGGATTCCGCGGCCCCGGAGGTGGCGCTGGTGGAGGCGGACGCCGGGGCGCTGCCGTTCGCGGACGGCAGTTTCGATCTCGCCTGCTCGGCCTACGGGGCGGTGCCCTTCGTCGCCGATCCGGTACGGGTCTTCCGCGAGGTGCACCGGGTACTGCGGCCGGGCGGCCGCTGGGTCTTCTCGGTGACCCACCCCATCCGCTGGGCCTTCCCGGACGAGCCCGGCCCCGAGGGCCTGTCGGTCGCGGCGTCCTACTTCGACCGCGTCCCCTATGTGGAGCAGGACGAGCGGGGCGAGGCGGTGTACGTGGAGCACCACCGCACCCTGGGTGACCGGGTACGCGACGTCGTGGCGGCCGGCTTCCGCCTGGAGGACCTGGTGGAGCCGGAGTGGCCCGCCTGGAACACTCAGGAGTGGGGCGGCTGGTCCCCCCTCCGGGGCGGACTGATCCCGGGCACCGCGATCTTCGTATGCCGCCGGGATCCGTGAACGGCTGACCGGCCACTGGTCACGGGTCGCCGGTTCGCCGGTTCGCCGGTCGTCGGTTCACCGGTCACCGGTGAACCGATGCCGCCCCCGCGGGCAGCCGCCACCCCTCATTGGGGGGGAGATCAGCCGGCGCCCCCTAAGGACACCCCGGGGCATAGCGCCGAATTAGCCGCTTGTGTACGTGCGTTGCGTCGGCAGCCCCGGGCGGTGGTGAACTCCTCACCGACGGAGACGGATACGGGGCGAGTGGTGCTGTTGGGGCGGCCGAGGTACACGGGACCGGCCGGGTTAAGCTCAGCTGCTCAACTGACCAGTAACAACAGCGCGATGCGCAGTGCGGGACATCCGCCGCGCCGCGCTTGGAAAAATGGGGGAACGTCTTGCGACAGTCTCTGCTCGGGCGAGGAATGATCACTCTCGCCGCGACCGCGGTCCTGGCCGGCGGCGCGGTCGTCACGGCCCCGGCGGCCAGTGCCGTCGGCAGCTCGAAGTGCAACTGGGACTTTTCCAACGCCCAGTTCGACGTGGTGCAGAAGGCCGCCCTGCGCACCGGCCCCGGCACCAAGTACTCCTCGAAGGGAACCTTGTCCAAGGGGACGAAGTTCTACTACTACTGCGAGTACAAGAAGGGCTCCACGACCTGGATCTACGGCAAGGTGCAGTCCGGTGCCCACAAGGGCGCCAAGGGCTGGGCCTACGGCAAGAAGATCGGCCTGCTGAAGTAATCGCTGATCGCGGCGTGGATACACCCGAGGGGCCGGCGGCCAGGTCGCCGGCCCCTCGCGGGCTTCAGGCACCGACCGGGACGAGGCGGCGCGCGTGCCCCGTACCCAGGAGTCCCCTGCCGGCAGGGGAAAAGCGCATATGAGCCCCGTTGCTGGCGCGGGCACGGTCACCGATCACCGTGTCGGCCGTTCTCCGCCGCTCGTCACGCGGCCCCTGGGCGGATCGCTTCGCGCCACTGCCCGGTAGGGTTACGCCGAATCGAGCCACCCCGGCGGCCACGGACGCCGCCCGGTCGCCCAGAAGGAGCCCCGGCCCCATGACACGCAGGTCGCCGTTCCGGGCGCCCGTCGCGATGATGACCGCGACCGCGGCGCTGCTGACGCTGAGCGGATGCATGACCGTCCACGGTGAACTGGCCGTGATCCCGGCGGTCTCCGCCAAGGCCGACGCCGACAAAGCCGTGAAGCAGTTCGTCGCCGGGTACAACGAGGCCAACGCGGCCCACGACCCAGCGGTGACCACCAGCTACGAAACGGGCGCGCTGCAGGACATCGACGAGGCGTCCATCAAGGTCGACCGCCAGCACGGCCGGGGCTTCCAGCCGCTGAAGCTGAGCGACACGAAGATCGTCATCCCCAGGATGGCGGGCTGGCCGAAGTTCTTCCTCGCCGACGCGCGCAGCAACAAGTCCGGACGCTGGCTCCTGGCCTTCACCCGCAACAGCCCGCAGGAGAAGTGGAAGGCCGCCTACCTCCTGCCGCTGCCGGCAGGCGGACTGCCGCAGTTCGCCACCGACAAGGACGGCTACGCCAAGGCCATACCGGCCGGCAAGGGCTCCGCCGGGCTGGCCATCGACCCCGGCAAGCTCGGCAACGCCTACGCCAAGTACCTCAAGACCGGCAGCGGCGACCTCTTCGCCCCCGGGCCGCACACCGACCGCCTGCGGCAGCAGCGCACGACCGCAGCCAAGCAGGTGGGGCAGCGCACCGAGACCATTGACCAGGCGTACAAGTTCCCGGCAATGGCGCTGCGCACGAAGGACGGCGGCGCGCTGGCCTTCTTCGCGACGCGCTCTTTCCAGCGGAAGACGCTGCCCGCCGGCCACTCGTTCAACATCACTCCTGAGATCCAGGCTGTCCTGGACGGGCCGAAGAAGCAGACCAACAAGATGACCTTCACGTCCGTCTCCGAGCAGATGGTGAAGGTGCCGGCCAAGAAGAACGGCGGCCAGGTGGTCTTCCTGCAGCGGCTGCCCAAGCAGACGGCCGCCAAGGCCGAGTAGCGGTTACCGCAGCAGGCCGGGCCGCCCGCAGCTCCGCCGTCGGACCGAGGGTGTCCCGGCCGCCGGACCGAGGGTGTCCCGGCCGCCGGATTGAGGGTGTCCCCATGAAGAGCGGCAGCGGCGATGTGGCCCCCTGAGGCGGCCCGCTGCCCCGCGAGACACTGGTCGGGTGATCCGCCGTGATGAACTCGATGCTCTGCCCGTACGGTCCGCGCTGCCCGCGCTCCATGAGGCTCTGGAGGGTGCCGGGACCGCCGTTCTGTGCGCGCCTCCGGGTACCGGCAAGACGACCCTCGTGCCGTTGGCGCTGGCGGGGCTGACGGAGGGCGGTGCGCCCGTACGCAAGGTGCTGGTCGCGGAGCCGCGGCGGATCGCGGCGCGTGCGGCGGCCCGGCGAATGGCGTGGTTGCTCGGGGAGCGCGTGGGTGAGCGGGTGGGTTTCACCGTGCGCGGGGAGCGCTCCGTGGGGGCGCGCACTGTCGTGGAGGTGGTGACGACAGGCGTGCTGCTCCAGCGGCTCCAGCGTGATCAGGAACTCACCGGCGTGGACATCGTTGTACTGGACGAGTGCCACGAGCGGCATCTGGACGCGGATACGGCGGCCGCGTTCCTGATGGACGTACGGGAGACGCTGCGGCCGGAGCTGCGACTGGTGGCGGCGTCGGCGACGACGGACGCGGAGGGCTGGTCGCGGCTGCTGGGGGACGCGCCGGTGGTGGCGGCGCAGGGGGTGTCGCATCCGGTGGAGACGGTGTGGGCGCCGCCGGAGCGGCCGGTGCGTCCGGCACACGGGATGCGGGTGGATCCGGCGCTGCTGGCACATGTCGCCTCGGTGGTGCGACGTGCGCTGCGCGAGCGGGAGGGGGACGTGCTGTGTTTTCTGCCGGGCGTGGGGGAGATCGCCCGGGTGGCCGGGCAGCTGGCCGGTCCGGCGGGTGCCGGGGTCGCGGTGCTGCAGGTGCACGGCCGGGCGCCGGCGGCGGTGCAGGACGCGGTGCTGGCCGGTGCGGGTGACCAGCGGCGGGTGGTGCTGGCGACGTCGGTGGCGGAGTCGAGCCTGACGGTTCCCGGAGTGCGGGTGGTCGTCGACTGCGGCCTGGCGCGCGAGCCGCGGATGGATCATGCGCGGGGGCTGAGCGCGCTGACGACGGTACGGGCGTCGCAGGCGACGGCGCGGCAGCGGGCGGGCCGCGCGGGGCGTGAGGCGCCCGGTGCTGTCTATCGCTGCTGGTCGGAGGGGGAGAACGGGCGGCTGCCGCGCTTCCCGTCCCCGGAGATCAAGGTCGCGGACCTGACGGCGTTCGCGCTGCAGGCCGCGTGCTGGGGCGATCCGGACGCGTCGGGCCTGGCACTGTTGGATGCGCCGCCGGGCGGTGCCATGGCAGCGGCACGGGACGTGCTGACGGCGGTGGGTGCGGTGGACGCGGCCGGCCGCGCGACGGAACGGGGCGTACGGATGGCCCGGCTCGGCCTGCACCCGCGGCTGGCGCGCGCCCTGCTGGACGGTGCGGCACAGGTGGGTACGCGGCGGGCGGCGGAGGTCGTGGCGCTGCTGAGCGAGGAGCCGCCGCGCGAGTACGGCGACGATCTCGCCGATGCCTGGCGCACGGCCCGCCGTGGGCGCGACGCGTACGCCGGCCGCTGGCGTCAGGAGTCTCGTCGACTGGCCTCCGGACTGGCCTCCGCCCTGCCCGGTGCCTCGGGGAAGTCCGGCACTTCGGAGACGTCCGGCGCCTCGGAGGCGGCCGCGTCGTCCGGGGAGAGTGACGACGTGGTGGCGGGGATCGTGGCGGCGCTGGCGTTCCCCGAGCGGGTGGCCCGTAAGCGCGGTGCGGGTGCGTACGTGATGGCGTCGGGGACCGGTGCCGAGGTCGGCGACGGGTCGCGGCTGCGGAGTGCCGAGTGGCTGGCGGTGGCCGTTGCGGACCGGCCGGTGACGGCGGCGTCGGCGCGGGTGCGGCTCGCGGCCGTGGTCGACGAGGAGACGGCGCGGGCGGCGGCAGGGGCCCTGTACGCCGAGGCCGAGGAGGTCGGCTGGGCGGACGGCGACGTGGTCGCGCGGAGTGTGGCACGACTCGGCGCGATCGAGTTGGTGTCCCGGCCCCTGCGGGACGCGGATCCGGCGCTCGTAAGGGAGGCGCTGGTGGACGGTCTGCGCAGGGAAGGGCTCGGGCTGCTGCGCTGGCCGGACGGTGCGCGGTCGCTTCGGGAGCGCATGGCGTTCCTGCACCGGGAGCTGGGAGATCCGTGGGCGGACGTCGCGGACGACGCGCTGCTGGCGCGCCGGGACGAGTGGCTGGAGCCGGATCTGAGCCGGGCGCGGCGGCGGGCGGACCTGGCGCGGATCGGCGCGGGGCAGGCGCTGTCGCGGCTGCTGCCGTGGGCGAGCGGTGATTCGGCACGCTTCGACGAACTGGCTCCGGAGCGCATCGAGGTACCCAGCGGCTCGCGCATCCGGGTGGACTACGGCGGTGATCAGCCGGTGCTGGCGGTGAAGTTGCAGGAGATGTTCGGGCTGCGGGAGTCGCCGCGGGTGGCGGGCGGCCGGGTTCCGGTACTGGTGCATCTGCTGTCGCCGGCCGGGCGGCCCGCCGCCGTCACCGCCGACCTGGCGTCCTTCTGGCAGGACGGCTACCGCTCCGTACGGGCGGAGCTGCGCGGCCGGTACCCGAAGCACCCGTGGCCCGAGGACCCGGCGACGGCCGAGCCGACACGTCATACGACGGCCCGCATGCGGCGGGGGTGAGGCCGCGTCGGCCGGGTTCTGAAAGCCGTGCGGCCGGCGCCGCCGTACAGCTGAAGCTCCTAAGACGCGTGCTCTGGGGCGCCCATCGTCCCATGCGCCCCCGCCGCCCCACCCGACGCAGCCGTCTCCCGCCCTGTGCGCGGACGCCGCCCGCGTGCCTCCAGATACAGGCTCAGGGCCAGTAGTACGGCGCCCGTGCCGAGGAGGCCCCAGGGCAGGTACGTGGTGAGCAGCAGGACGAGGGTGCGCTGGGAGGACACCAGAGCGACCGTGGCGTCCAGGTAGTCGGCACGCATCTTCACGTGTCCGGCGAAGGCGGTGACCTTGCCGCCGCCGGGCAGCAGGTCGCCGCCGCGCAGCTCCTCCTTGTGGATCTCCTCGCCGTTGACGGGCGCGCCGGTGACCGGGTCGACCCAGAACATCCGCTTGGTGGTGTACCAGCGGGTGGTGCCCATCTTCTCGACGGCTTCCGGGGTGACGCCCTTGACCGGCATCTTCTTGGGGAGCGGGACCTTGGTCCAGGGGATGGTCTGCTCGAAGTAGTAGACGTCCAGGCCGTGGAAGCGGCGGGTGCCCTTGTAGTGGATGGGCGCGGAGGTGCGGGTCTGGGCGTCGAAGTAGGTGTAGTCGCGCTTCTCGGTGAGGAAGGGCCACTTGTACTCGATGCCGTCGCGGCGGACCGGTTCGCCGTCGACCGACTCGCCCGCGGCGTGCACGGGTTCCTGGCTGTGCGCGTCGAAGATGTAGCGCTCGGGGATCTCGGAGACCATCTTGCCGTCGGGCCCGGCGACATAGGACAGCGCGTCCCAGACGACGACGTCGCGGCCGGCGGTGCGTTCGACCTTGTCGGCGGCTTCCACGTTGCCCTTCAGCGTCTGGACGATGCTGACCTTGGGGACCTTCTCGGCCTTCATCGTGCCGTAGTCGACGAGGGTGGCGGGGCTCGCCTCCAGGACCATCGACTGGTACTGGCTCGGCGGGATCTTGGCGAGCCGGGGGAAGGCGTACCACCGCATCAGCGGGGAAAGGGCCGTGCAGAAGACGGCGAAGGCGAGCAGGACGAGGCTGGCCTTGCGGCGCATGACGGCGGCCTCCCTCGGGTGCGGCGGTGTGATGGTCGGCGGTGCCTCAGGGGTGCTCGGGGACGGTGGTCAGCAGCGGCTCGGGGGACGTCTTCCCGTCGGGGGCGCCGACGGCGGTGATGGCGAAGACCAGGGCGAGGGCGGCGGCCAGCCCGATCGCGGCTGCTGTGAGGGCACGCATGCTCGGCCTCCCGTTCGGCTGCGGACCTCCCCACCGACACCGACGGAACTGATGGACCGTCAGCAGGTGAGGCTGGGGCACCGTAGCAACGGGCGGCGCAGATGAGAACACGTTGCGCCGGCTCGGGATGCGAGACCGCATACGAAGTCGGGATGCGGGGCGCTTACGAAAGGGGCGCGACGCCCGCGCGTCACGCCCCTCCGCCGCTTAACCAGTACGGGCGTCAGCCCAGCGCGTACCGGTACCGGAAGCCGGCCCGCTGCGTACCGGTACCGGGGTCAGCCCACTGCATACCGGTACCAGTACCGGCGATCAGCCCACCTTGAGGTCCACCAGGAGCACAGCGCCCCCGGCCGTGGTGAGCCTCAGCCGGTACGTGCCGGGGTGGCTGTCGGTGAAGATCTGCGGCAGCTTCAGCAGGCCGTCGGCGTCGGTCTTCAGGCCGGCGAGGGTGCGCAGCGGCGCGCCCTTGGCGTCCTTGAAGTACGGGCCTTCGGTGCTCTGCTCCGCCTTGGCGGGGTCGGCAGCGTCCCCGGCGATCATCGTCGCGGTGACCGCCACGCCCGCCGCGGCCTTGCCGTGCCAGGTCGCCTTCCCCTCGACGGCGTCGGCGTAAGAGGCACCCGACTCGGCCTGCAGCTTCTCGTCGGAGGTGCGAGCCAGGGCGTCGGCCTGCGGCCTGGCCTTGACGGTGGCGGTGAAGTCGGTGGCCGGCACGGCGCGGCCGACCGCCGTCGCACGGACGGTCCAGGTCCCCGCCTTCTCACCCGCGATCAGGGCGGGGGCGGTGGCGATGCCGTCCTTGTCGGTGGTGACGGTGGCCTTGGCGGCGCCGCCCTTGAAGCGGGTGTCGCCGTCGCCGCGTATCTCGTACTGCACGCGCACGCCGGAGACGGTGCGGTCAGCGGTGTTCTCCGCGCGGACCTGCAGCGGATCGGCGAACGTCTCGCCGGCGGTGGCGCTCCGCTCCTTGTCCCCGACGCGTTCGAGGGAGGCGAGGGGGGCGGGCTCGTCGGGCGCCGGGGGCTTCGTGGGCGTCTCGTTGCCGCTGCCCGGCGTCGTGCCGGGGGTCGAGCCGTCGTCGGAGCCGCTGCCGGACTCGGATCCCGGCTGAGAGCCGCCGTCGCCGTCGGGTGCGGGGGTCGGGTCGGGCCTCGTGGTGTCGCCGCCGGTCCCCGAGCCGTCGGTGTCCTTGTCGGAGCCGGACTCCTTGCCGCCCCCGGAGCCGTTGTGCGCGTCGGAGTCCTTGTCGGACCCGGAGTTGTCGGACCCGGAGTTCTTCCCGGGATCGGTGTCCTTCCCCGAACTCCCCCGGCCCTTCTCGCCGCTCTGCTTGCCGCCGGTGTTCCCCTTGCCGGCTCCGCTGCCTGAACCGCCGGTGCCCGCACCGGAGTCGTTCGTGCGCGGTCCGGTCGGCAGGACGCCGGCGCCGTCGGGCACCTCGTGCGTGCCCTTGCGGTAGTACTCGTACCAGGACAGCACCGTGCGCAGGTACTCCTCGGAGTGGTTGTAGCCGAGGATCGCGCGGTTCATGTCCGCCTGCACCGACAGGTCGCGGCCGGCGGCGCAGAGGTAACGGCCGGCCGACAGGGCCGCGTCGTAGATGTTGTTGGGGTCGCTCGCGCCGTCGCCGTTGGCGTCCGTGCCCCACCTCGCCCAGGTGGACGGGATGAACTGCATCGGGCCGACCGCGCGGTCGTGCGTGGTGTCGCTGTCGAAGCGGCCGCCGTCGGTGTCGGTGATCCGCGCGAAGCCGTTGCCGTTGAGCTGGGGGCCGAGGATGGGCTTCAGCGTCGTGCCGTTCGCGTCGACCGCGCCGCCGCGGGCCTGCCCCGACTCGACCTTGCCGATCGCGGCGAGCAGCTGCCAGGGCAGCTTGCAGCCGGGGTTGCTCTGCGCGAGGGAGGCTTCGGCCTTCTTGTACGCGGCGAGCACGGTCGCCGGTATGCCGGACTCCATGGGGCCGGTGGCTATGGGGCCGTCCCCGCCCTTCTCCTTGCCTGGCCGTGGACCGGCGAGCGGTGGGAGGTCGGTGTAGTACGAGGAGTCACCGTCGATGGGGGTGTCGCCCCGGGGAACGTCCCGGGAGCTGCCCACCGTCTTGGCGGCGTCCGGCGCCTGCGAGGCCGTGAGCGCGGCAACGGCCAGCGCCGCGACCACACCGGAGGCCGCTCCCCTGCGGAGCCGTCGGCCGAACTTGGCTGTCATACGCCCTACTCCCCCTCCGCGTCGAACCACCGTGCTGGATGCACGGCGTTGCGCTCTCGGCGCTCCAACGCACGCGACACTACGACAACTCCCCGCGCGCAGCTACCGTTCCCGGCTCACCATCACTGTCCGCCCACATCCGGCATACTGCCTCGAACCGATCACTCGATCAGGTACAGCGATCGGGTCCGGTCAGGAGGGGGATCATGCCGTTCACACTCAGCCATGCCGCTGCGGTGCTGCCCGCGGTGGGCCGCAACGGCACGGCGCGCGGCCCGCTGCTCGCGTCGGCGCTCGTCGCCGGTTCGTTCGCGCCGGACCTGACGTACTTCGCGGACACGGTCGTGCCCGGTGCGATGGCGTTCGGAGAATTCACGCACGCGCCGTCCGGTGTTCTCACCGTGGACACGCTGTGCGCCGCGCTTCTGGTCGGAGTGTGGCTCCTGCTGCGTGGTCCGCTGCTGGCCGTGCTGCCGCGGGCGTGGCGGGGCCGCGCGTGGGCGCTGTTCCGCGGCCGGGACTGGCGGGAGCTGTCGCACGGGCAGCTCGTGATGCGCTTCTGGTGCTCCGCGGTGATCGGCGCGCTCACGCACGTGGTGTGGGACGCGTTCACCCATCCCGGACGATGGGGTGTCCGGCTGCTGCCCGTACTGCAGGAGTACGTCGCCGGGTGGCCCGTGTACGCGTACGTGCAGTACGGCACGTCGGCGGTGGCGCTGGTGGCCCTGGCCTGGTTCGTGCGGTCCGCGCTGCGACGGTCGCCGCGCGACGCCGCACCCGAAGCGCTGCCCTCGCTCGGCAATCGGGCGCGGGCGGGGTGCGGCGTGCTGCTGACGGCGTGCGTACTGCTGGGCGCCGGGCACCGGGTGGTGCGGGCGCACACGGTGTACGGCGGGTCGGCGACGTGGTTCGACTACGTGCCGACGGTGCTGTTCGGCGCGGGCGCCGGACTGGGGGTGGGCCTGCCGGTGTGGGCGGCGGCGGTCCACCTCCTCGGCCGACGGCGCCGACGGCTGCGGGCCGCCGCTCCGGCGGAAGAGGCGACGGCCGGGAGCTGATCCGAACGGATCGCCCCCGGCCGCCTTCCGCACTCGGGTGCGGCAATGCCTGCCGTGATCAGTGCGCGGCCGACTCCCAGTCCCCGCCCGAGCCGACGGAGACGTCCAGCGGGGCACGCAGCTCGACGGCGCCGGCCATCTCGCGCCGCACCAGCTCCTCGACCTGCTCCTGCTCGCCGGGCACCACCTCGACCACGATTTCGTCGTGGACCTGGAGCAGCATCCGGGAGCTGAGCCCGGCCGCGGTCATGGCCTCGTCGACGCGCAGCATCGCGATCTTGACGATGTCCGCCGCGGTGCCCTGGATGGGGGCGTTGAGCGCCATCCGCTCGGCCATCTCCCGGCGCTGGCGGTTGTCGCTGTTGAGGTCGGGGAGGTAGCGACGGCGGCCGAGCATGGTCTCGGTGTAGCCCGTGGCGCGGGCGCGGTCGACGACGTGCTGGAGGTAGTCCCGGACGCCGCCGAAGCGCTCGAAGAAGTTGTCCATGAGCTTGCGGGCCTCGTCCGGGCTGATGCTCAACTGCTGGGACAGGCCGAACGCGGACAGGCCGTACGCCAGCCCGTACGACATCGCCTTGATCTTGCGGCGCATCTCGGGGTCGACGTCGGTCTTCGGCACCGAGAAGACGTGCGAGGCGACCGTGGTGTGCAGGTCCTCACCGGAGGTGAACGCCTCGATGAGGCCCTCGTCCTCGGAGAGGTGCGCCATCACGCGCAGCTCGATCTGGCTGTAGTCCGCGGTCAGCAGCGTCTGATAGCCCTCGCCGACCACGAAGCCGCGGCGGATGGCGCGGCCCTCGTCGGTGCGTACGGGGATGTTCTGCAGGTTGGGGTCCGTGGAGGACAGCCGACCGGTCGCGGCCACCGTCTGGTTGAAGGTGGTGTGGATGCGGCCGTCCGCGGCGATGGTCTTGATCAGGCCCTCGACCGTCGTGCGCAGCTTGGCCTGCTCACGGTGGCGCAGCATGATCACGGGCAGCTCGTTGTCGGTCTGCGCCGCGAGCCAGGCGAGGGCGTCCGCGTCGGTGGTGAAGCCGGTCTTGGTCTTCTTGGTCTTCGGCAGGCCCAGCTCGTTGAAGAGCACTTCCTGGAGCTGCTTGGGCGAGCCGAGGTTGAACTCGTGTCCCGCGGCGGCGTGCGCCTCGGTGACGGCTTGCTGCACGGCGGCGGCGAACTGCTGCTCGATGCGCTCCAGCCAGCCCCGGTCGGCGGCGATGCCGGAGCGCTCCATACGGGCCAGCAGCGCGCTGGTGGGCAGCTCGATGTCGCGCAGCAGGTCGGCGGCGCCGACCTCTTCGAGGCGCGTCTCGAAGGCGGCTCCGAGGTCGAGGACCGTACGGGCCGTGGCCATCAGGGCCTCGGCCTCCGCCTGCTCGTCGGCACCGAAGGCCAGCTGTCCGTCACCGGCCGCGGCGGGGGCCAGGTCACGACCCAGGTACTCCACGGAGAGCGCGTCGAGGGCGAAGGAGCGACGGCCGGGCTTGACCAGGTAGGCGGCGAGGGCGGTGTCCATGGTGACGCCGTCGATGTGCCAGCCGTGCTCGGGGAAGATCCGCATCAGGCCCTTGGCGTTGTGCATCACCTTCGGGCGCTGCGGGTCCGCGATCCACTCGGCGAAGGCCTTGTCGTCGGCCTCGTCCAGCTCGGTCGGGTCGAAGCGGACGGCGGGCCCCTCGGCACTGGCCAGGGCGACCTCGGCGACCGAGCCGCTGCCCAGCTTCCAGGAGTCGACCGTGGCGACACCGAGGAGGGCGCTGCCGTGCTCGGCGAGCCAGGGGGCGAGCTGTCCGGCGCCCGCGACGAGGCCGTCGATCTCGACGCCCGGCAGCGGCTCGGCGGGGGCCGCTGCCTCCGCGCCGGGGTCGACGGCCAGGAGGCGGTCGCGCAGGCCCTGGTTGCGGATCTCCAGCCCTTCCAGGAAGACAGTGAGGGCCTGCCGGTCGTAGCCCTCGCGCACCAGCTCGGCGGGGCCGCAGGGCAGCTCGACGTCGCGGATCATCTCCGTCAGGCGGCGGTTGAGCTTCACGGCGTCCAGGTGGTCGCGGAAGTTCTGCCCGGCCTTGCCCTTGACCTCGTCGGCCCGCTCGCACAGCTCCTGGAAGGAGCCGAACTGGTTGATCCACTTCGCGGCGGTCTTCTCGCCGACGCCGGGAATGCCGGGGAGGTTGTCCGACGGGTCGCCGCGCAGGGCGGCGTAGTCCGGGTACTGGGCCGGGGTGAGGCCGTACTTCTCGAACACCTTCTCCGGGGTGAAGCGGGTCAGCTCGGAGACGCCCTTGGTGGGGTACAGCACCGTGACGTCGTCGTTGACCAGCTGGAAGGAGTCCCGGTCGCCGGTGACGATGGAGACCTCGAAGCCCTGCTCGGTGGCCTGCGTGGTGAGCGTGGCGATGATGTCGTCCGCCTCGAACCCGTCGGTGGCGAACCGCTTCACCTTCATGGCGTCCAGGAGCTCACCGATCAGCTCCACCTGCCCCTTGAACTCGTCAGGGGTCTTGGAACGGTTGGCCTTGTAGTCGGGGAACTCCTCCGACCGCCATGTCTTGCGCGAGACGTCGAAGGCCACCGCGAAATGGGTGGGCGCCTCGTCGCGCAGGGTGTTCGCGAGCATCGAGGCGAAGCCGTACACGGCATTCGTCGGTTGCCCCGTGGCGGTGGTGAAATTCTCCGCGGGCAGGGCGAAGAACGCCCGGTACGCCATGGAGTGCCCGTCCATCAGGAGCAGCCGGGGGCGCCCGCCGCCCGTCGTCTCGCTGCCGGTCGTTTCGCTCTTCTTCGCTGCCTTTGCTGCCACGCCCCCGATCCTGCCACGCCCCACTGACATTCCCCGACGCGACGGCCGCGGGACCGCCCCCGCGTGCTGCCGGCCGGCTGTGGAACCGCTCCCGGCATGCCGGTCCGTCGACCGTGGAACCGCTCCCGCGCGTCGGCTGTGGACAACTTCGTCACCCTCGACGCCCGGCACATTCGCCACGACGCCCTGTGGACAACCGGCCGACGGCCGGTCGCACGTGCCAGGATCGATGGCAGCCGGAGGACCACGCGAGGACCATTCCATGCATGATCCGGACGGCTGAATGGTGATATACAGAACGGCTGCTCGCGCACGGCAGCGCAGCGGCATCGGCACCCAGGAGACCGCCATGGCAGGCAAAGCACCCGAGTCGGACCCGGTACAGGACGCCCCCGAGGTCAGCGCCCGCAAGCACTCGGCCGTCGGCCTGCCCGCGATCACCAACGCCCTGCGCATCTCCCGTCAGCAGATGGGCGTGAAGCGCACGGCGCTGACGCTGCTGCGCGTCAACCAGAAGGAAGGCTTCGACTGCCCCGGCTGCGCCTGGCCCGACCCGGACCGCCGGCACGCCGCGGAGTTCTGCGAGAACGGCGCCAAGGCCGTCGCCGAGGAAGCCACCCTGCGGCGCGTCACGCCCGACTTCTTCGCCGCCCACTGCGTCGCCGACCTCGCGAAGCGCAGCGGCTACTGGCTCGGCCAGCAAGGCCGCCTCACCCGGCCGATGTACCTCGCCGAGGGCGCCGACCACTACGCCCCCGTGTCCTGGGAGCGGGCCTTCGACATCGTCGCCGAGGAGCTGACCGGCCTCGGCTCCCCCGACGAGGCCGTCTTCTACACCTCCGGCCGTACGAGCAACGAAGCGGCGTTCCTGTACCAGCTCTTCGCCCGCGAGTTCGGCACGAACAACCTCCCCGACTGCTCGAACATGTGCCACGAGTCCTCCGGCTCGGCCCTCACCGAGACCATCGGTATAGGCAAGGGCAGCGTCTCGCTGGAAGACCTCCACAAGGCCGACCTGATCATCGTCGCCGGCCAGAACCCGGGCACCAACCACCCCCGTCAGCTCAGCGCCCTGGAGAAGGCCAAGGCCAACGGCGCGAAGATCATCTCGGTCAACCCGCTGCCCGAAGCCGGCCTGGAGCGCTTCAAGAACCCCCAGACCCCGCGCGGCCTGGCCGGTGGCGGCACCGCGCTCACCGACCTCTTCCTCCAGATCCGCCTCGGCGGCGACCAGGCACTCTTCCGCGCGCTGAACCACCTGCTCCTCACGACCGACGGCGCGCTCGACGAACACTTCATCCGGGAGCACACGCACGGCTTCGAGGAGTTCCGGGAGGTCGCGCGCGACGAGCTGGACTGGGACGAGACCCTGCGGGCCACGGGCCTGACGCGCGCCGAGATCGACCGCGCACTCGACATGGTCCTCGCCTCGAAGCGGACGATCGTGTGCTGGGCGATGGGCCTCACCCAGCACAAGCACTCCGTCCCCACCATCCGCGAAGTGGTCAACTTCCTGCTGCTGCGCGGCAACATCGGCCGCCCCGGCGCCGGCGTCTGCCCCGTACGCGGCCACAGCAACGTCCAGGGCGACCGCACCATGGGCATCTTCGAACGCCCGGCGCCCGCCTTCCTGGAGGCCCTGGAGAAGGAATTCGGCTTCGCACCGCCCCGGGAGCACGGCTACGACGTCGTACGGGCCATCCGGGCGCTGCGCGACGGCCGGGCCAAGGTCTTCTTCGCCATGGGTGGCAACTTCGTCTCCGCCACCCCCGACACCGACGTCACCGAGGCCGCCGTACGCCGGGCGAACCTCACCGTCCACGTCTCCACCAAGCTCAACCGCTCGCACGTCGTCACCGGCGCCCGCGCCCTGATCCTGCCCACCCTCGGACGCACGGAGAAGGACGTCCAGGACAGCGGCGAGCAGTTCGTCACCGTCGAGGACTCCATGGGCATGGTGCACGCCTCCCGCGGCCGCCTGGCGCCCGCGAGCCCGCACCTGCTCTCCGAGCCCGCCATCGTCTGCCGCCTCGCCCGCCGGGTGCTCGGCGAGGACAGCCGCACACCGTGGGAGGAGTTCGAGCAGGACTACGCCGCGGTCCGCGACCGCATCGCGCGCGTCGTCCCCGGCTTCGAGGACTTCAACACCCGCGTCGCGAGCCCCGGCGGCTTCGCGCTGCCGCACGCCCCGCGCGACGACCGCCGCTTCCCGACCGCCACCGGCAAGGCGAACTTCACCGCCGCCCCGGTGGAGTACCCCGACGCCCCCGAAGGCCGGCTGCTGCTCCAGACGCTGCGCTCGCACGACCAGTACAACACCACGATCTACGGCCTGGACGACCGCTACCGCGGCATCAAGAACGGCCGCCGCGTGGTCCTGGTCCACCCCGAGGACGCCCGCGCCCTCGGCCTCGCCGACGGCGCGTACACCGACCTCGTCAGCGAGTGGACCGACGGCGTCGAACGCCGCGCACCCGGCTTCCGCGTCGTCCACTACCCCACCGCACGCGGCTGCGCCGCCGCCTACTATCCCGAGACCAACGTCCTGATCCCCCTCGACCACACGGCCGACACCAGCAACACCCCCGCCTCCAAGTCGGTGGTGGTGAGGCTGGAACGGACGACGCTCTGAGGGGTGGGAGCAGCTGGCGGGGCGGGGTGCTGCGGGTACGCCGGACGCCGCGAGGTCGGCGGCGCGCGGCGGCACGCCCAGGACGCCGCGAGCGCCGCGGCGAGCACGCGCCGGGGCGCGGCGCAGCGCCGGGGGAACGCCGGGGGCCGGCGGGCACACCGCCCCCGACCAGGCCCTCGCCCCCCGCAGTGACGAGCCGCACAGCGTTCCGGACCCCGAACTGAGCGCTCGCTCAGTAGCCTGAGGGCGGCACGACGCCCGCCTCGGCCCGGCCCGCGGCCCACACCGCCGGCTCGTACGCGTACGGCCAGTGCACCGGCACACCACGACGAACAGCGTCACCAAGAACAGCGTCACAACGAACAGCGATCACGACGAGCAGCGCGAGCGAACGGAGCCGCACGCCATGGGCGAGCAGACCACGACCACGTTCCCCCAGGAAGTCCTCGACCAGTGGGCCGGGCAGGGCCTGGACCTGCCCGCCCTGTTCTCCGCCGGCCACCTCGGCACGCGGATGAGCGTGCAGGTCGTGGAGGCCTCCCCGGAGCGGGTCGTCGGCACCATGCCCGTCGAAGGCAACACCCAGCCCTACGGCCTGCTGCACGGCGGCGCCTCCGCCGTGCTCGCCGAGACCCTCGGCTCCGTCGGCGCCATGCTGCACGGCGGCCCCGGCAAGCTCGCCGTCGGTGTCGATTTGAACTGCACCCATCACCGCGGCGCGCGCACCGGACTGGTCACCGGCGTCGCCACGCCCGTGCACCGCGGCCGCTCCACGGCCACGTACGAGATCGCCATCACCGACGAGCAGGGCAAGCGCGTCTGCAGCGCGCGGCTGACCTGCCTGCTGCGCGACACCGAGGCCCCGGCGCAGCCGTCCTGAACCGACCGGCGCAGCCTCCTGAAACGACCGGCACACCCCTGCTGACCTGGCACGATCAGTTCGCATCGCGGCCCCGCTCCGGCATCCTCGGAGCGGGGCCGCGGCGCGTCCGCGCCCCGGGCGATCCGGTGCACGGACACGCCGCCATCCGCACGCGTGCCGTACGTATCCCGCGCGCATTCCGCACCGGCGGACGCCCTCGCCGCCCGTCGCCCGTCGCCCGTCGCCCGTCGCCCTAACGCTGTGTAACGCACACGTACTTTGCCTCCGCCGCGCCTCCCAGGGCTGTCGCGGCGCCGCTCCCGTACCGCCGCCCGCACCGCATTCCGGACGCCTCTGGGGCGCCACGCGACAAACTCCCTCGTAGAAGTGCGAGTTGACGCTCCGCCTGCCGTACACCCCTCAGCGGTAAGGACCATCCGCACGAAACGCTCATCGAAGGTCATAACAAGAGCGTCACATCCTCGTCGGCGCCGGTACCCCCACCGTTGGGGCAGCTCTACCATCACCGCCAGTCACCGCGCCGCCGGGCGCGCTGTACCAGCACGGCCTGTATCACCCCGTACAGCCCGGCGCGCGAACGGTCACGCAGTGGCGTGACCGAGCCAGGGGAAAGGACTGATCGTGCGTCACCGTTCCTTGCTGATACTCACCACCACGGTAGCCGCCGGCGCCCTCACGCTCTCCGCGTGCGGCTCCCGCGGCGAAGACAAGAGCGGCGACGGCTCCAAGGCCACCGTCGTCATCGGCCTCGACGCCCCGCTCACCGGCGAACTCTCCGCACTGGGCCAGGGCATCAAGAACTCCGCCGACCTCGCCGTGAAGAACGCCAACAAACAGAACGAGGTCGAAGGCGTCACCTTCGAACTGCGGCCCCTCGACGACAAGGCACTGCCCAACGCGGGCCAGCAGAACGCCACCAAACTGGCCGGCGACAAGGAAGTACTCGGCATCGTCGGCCCGCTGAACTCCGGCGTCGCCCAGTCCATGCAGCAGGTCGCCCAGTCCAACGGCGTCACCCTCATCTCCCCTGCCAACACCACGCCCGACCTCACCCAGGGCAAGAACTGGAAGAAGAACGACCGCAAGCGGCAGTTCTCCACCTATTTCCGCACCGCCACCACCGACGAGGTCCAGGGCGCGTTCGACGGCCAGTACGCCTACGAAAAGATGAAGGTCAGGACCGCCTACGTCATCGACGACCAGAAGACCTACGGCGTCGGCCTGGCCTCCTCCTTCAAGGACCAGTTCACCAAGCTCGGCGGCAAGATCGTCGGCACCGAGCACGTCAGCCCCGACGACCGCGACTTCAAGGCCGTCGTCGCCAAGGCCAAGGGCGCCAAGCCCGACCTCGTCTTCTACGGCGGCGAATACCCCGCCTCCGGACCGCTCAGCCAGCAGCTCAAGGACGGCGGCGTCGACGTACCCCTCATGGGCGGCGACGGGATGTACAGCGGCGACTACATCGAACTCAACAAGAAGGCACAGGGCGACTACGCGTCCTCCGTCGGCAAGCCCGTAGAGCAGCTGGACTCCGCCAAGAAGTTCATCGCCGACTACAAGGACGCCGGCTACAAGGACGCCTACGAGGCCTACGGCGGCTCCACCTACGACGCCACCTGGTCGATCATCCAGGCCGTCAAGCAGGTCGTCCAGGACAACAACGGCAAGCTCCCCGACGACGCCCGCAAGAAGGTCGTCGACGCCATGAACAAGGTCTCCTTCGAAGGCGTCACCGGCAAGGTCTCCTTCGACAAGTACGGCGACACCACCAACACCATGATCACCGCCTACCAGGTCGACAACAAGAAGTGGGCAGCCCGCTTCAGCGCCGAGTTCAAGAAGTTCGACAAGAGCTGACCGGCACCACCTCTGCCCCCTCACCGGGCCGCGCCAGCAGGACACCAACCCCTGGCGCGGCCCGCGGCACACCGCACACCCCCCGCAAGCACGGCCCACCGGTACCTTCCCACCCCACGGAGGCCCTGCGGTGAACGAACTGCCGCAACAGCTGGCCAACGGACTCATCCTCGGCGCGATGTACGGACTCATCGCGATCGGCTACACGATGGTCTACGGCATCGTCCAGCTCATCAACTTCGCACACGGCGAGATCTTCATGGTCGGCGGCTTCGGCGCGCTCACCGTCTACCTCGCCCTCCCGTCCGGCCTGCCCCTCATGGCAGCCCTCCCCCTCATGCTCATCGGCGGCATCCTCGTCTCCGTACTCGTCGGCGTCGCCGCCGAACGCTTCGCCTACCGCCCCCTGCGCGGCGCACCCCGCCTCGCCCCCCTCATCACCGCCATCGGCCTGTCCATCGCACTCCAGCAAGCCGTCTGGAAGTGGTACCCCGACGCCAAGAAGGCCCGGGTCTTCCCCCAGTTCAAGGGCGACGCCTTCGACATCCTCGGCGCCACCGTCCAGCGCGGCGACCTCTTCGTCCTCATCGCCGCCCCGCTCTGCATGCTCGCCCTCGGCTACTTCGTCTCCCGGACCCGCAGCGGCCGCGCCATGCAGGCCACCGCACAGGACCGCGACACCGCCGCACTCATGGGCATCAACACCGACCGCATCATCGTCCTCGCCTTCGCCATCGGCGCGGCCTTCGCCGGCGTCGCCGCCGTCGCCTACGGACTGCGCACCGGCGAGGTCCAGTTCCGCATGGGCTTCATCATGGGCCTGAAGGCCTTCACCGCCGCCGTACTCGGCGGCATCGGCAACATCTACGGCGCCATGCTCGGCGGCCTCGTCCTCGGCGTCGCCGAAGCCCTCGCCACCGCCTACGTCGAGTTCATCCCCGGCATGACCCAGTTCGGCGGCGGAGCCTGGAAAGACGTCTGGGCCTTCGTCCTCCTCATCCTCGTACTGCTCCTGCGGCCACAAGGCCTCCTGGGCGAACGCGTCGCGGATCGGGCGTGATAGCGATGACCACCACCCCCATCACCAAGACCCCCGCCACGGACACACCCCCAGCGGGCCTCCTCCCCCTCCCCGCACGCGCCGCCCGCCTCCTCACCGCAGCCGGCGCCCTCCTCACCGCCGCCTCCACCGGCCTCGCCTGGACCTGGAGCAGCGAATTCCCCGGCGACCTCACCTACTACGGCTCCCCCGCCGGACTCCAGCTCATCACCCTCGTCGGCGCCCTCCTCACCCTCGCCTTCGCCCTCGCCGGCCTCGGCATCCGCGGCCTGACCGCACTCACCCCCGGCGGCCGCAACGCACCCCTCCTCTTCGCCGCACTCGCCACCTTCGCCACCACGTGGTTCACCCTCGGCGCCATCGCCGTACAACTCGGCGGCCTGATCAACCTCGAACCCGGCGGCTTCATCGCCGGCATCACCGCACTGATCACCCTCCTCGGCGCCCTCGGCCTCCCCGCCGACCGCACCCCCTCCACACCACCGCACGGCCCCTGGCAGCGCTTCACCAACAGCTGCGCGGCCGTCCCCACCCCGCGCCCCGCCAAGCGACTCCCCTCCTGGGCCGAGATCCTTCTCATCGCCGTCGCCTTCGGCATCGCCCTCTTCGCCTTCACGTACGGCATCGACGCCGAAGACGGCCCTCCCTTCGTCGGCTACCTCCTCTTCGTCGCCCTCGCCGTCCCCGCACTGCACCGCGCCGGCCTCATCGACCGCCTCACCGCACTCACCCGCCGGCACCGCGGCATCGCACTCGCCGCCGCCTTCATCGCCGCGGCCGCCTTCCCCTTCACCCAGGACACCGACGAGTACACGATCATCGGCGCCAACATCCTGATCTTCGCGACCGTCGCCCTCGGCCTGAACGTCGTCGTCGGCCTGGCCGGCCTCCTCGACCTCGGCTACGTCGCCTTCCTCGGCGTCGGCGCCTACGCCGCGGCCCTCGTCTCCGGCTCCCCCGACTCCGCCCTCGGCATCCAACTCCCCTTCTGGGCAGCGCTCCTCACCGGCGCCGCCGCAGCCCTCGTCTTCGGCGTCCTCATCGGTGCCCCCACCCTGCGACTGCGCGGCGACTACCTCGCCATCGTCACCCTCGGCTTCGGTGAGATCTTCCGCATCGCCATGCTCAACCTCAACGGCACCACCGGACCCGACGTCACCAACGGCGCCATGGGCATCCCCAACGTCCCCAACCTGGAGATCTTCGGCTTCAACTTCGGCGAACCCCACACCATCCTCGGCGTGCCCATCGCCACCTACGGCAACTACTACCTCCTCATGATCCTCGTGACGGCCTTCGTCGTCCTCGTCTTCCGCCGCGCCGCCGCCTCCCGCATCGGACGCGCCTGGATCGCCATCCGCGAGGACGAAACCGCCGCCATCGCCATGGGCATCAACTCCTTCCGCCTACGCCTCCTCGCCTTCGCACTCGGCGCCGCCCTGGCCGGACTCGCCGGAACCGTCCATGCACACGTAGTAACGACCGTCACACCCGAGCAGTTCCAGTTCGCCGGACCGCAGCCGCCCAACTCCGCGTTCCTCCTCGCCGCCGTCATCCTCGGCGGCATGGGCACCCTCAGCGGACCCCTCGTCGGCGCGGCACTCCTCTTCCTCATCCCCGCCAAACTGGACTTCCTCCAGGACTACCAGCTGTTCCTCTTCGGCCTGGCCCTCGTGCTCCTCATGCGCTTCCGCCCCGAAGGACTCATCCCCGACCGCCGCAAGCAGCTCGAGTTCCACGAGACCGGCCAGCTCGACGTACCCGACGTACCCGAACCGCGCCTCAACGAGGACACCACCGGCGCCACCAAGGCAGGGGCGTGAGGACACCATGACCACACCCACGACCGTCACGAAGAGCAACGGGGCCGTCCTCGAAGCAGCCGGCGTCACCATGCGCTTCGGCGGCCTCACCGCCGTACGCGCCGTCGACCTCACCGTCTCCCCCGGCGAAATCGTCGGCCTCATCGGCCCCAACGGCGCCGGGAAAACCACCTTCTTCAACTGCCTCACCGGCCTCTACACCCCCAGCGAAGGCACCGTCAGCTACAAAGGCACCCGCCTCTCCCCCAAACCCCACCTCGTCACCCAGGCCGGCGTCGCCCGCACCTTCCAGAACATCCGCCTCTTCGCCAACATGACCGTCCTGGAGAACGTCCTCGTAGGCCGCCACACCCGCACCAAAGAGGGCCTGTGGTCAGCGCTCCTACGAGGCCCAGGCTTCAAGAAAGCCGAACGCGGCAGCGAAGCCCGCGCCTTGGAACTCCTCGAATTCACCGGCCTCGCCGCCAAACGCGACCACCTGGCCCGCAACCTCCCCTACGGCGAACAGCGCAAGCTCGAAATCGCCCGCGCCCTCGCCAGCGAACCCGGCCTCCTCCTCCTGGACGAACCCACCGCCGGCATGAACCCCCAGGAGACCCGCGCCACCCAGGACCTCGTCCTCGCCATCCGCGACCAGGGCACCGCCGTCCTCGTCATCGAGCACGACATGCGCTTCATCTTCAACCTCTGCGACCGCGTCGCCGTCCTCGTACAGGGCGAAAAACTCATCGAAGGCACCGCCGACGTCGTCCAGGCCGACGAACGCGTCGTCGCCGCCTACCTCGGCACCCCCTTCGAAGGCGCCCCCGGCGCGGAAGAAGCCGCCGAGGTCGACGCGGCAGAAGCGCAGGCAGCCGCCGAGACGCGACCGGCGCCGGGCCCCGCGCCCGACGAGAACACCGCTCCCGACGAGAACCCCCCGAACGGAGACGCGCGATGACCGCCCTGCTCGAAGTCGAGGACCTCCGCGTCGCCTACGGCAAGATCGAAGCCGTCAAGGGCATCTCCTTCAGCGTCCCGGCCGGCCAGGTCGTCACCCTCATCGGCACCAACGGCGCCGGCAAGACCACCACCCTCCGCACCCTCTCCGGCCTCCTCAAACCACTCGCCGGAAAGATCACCTTCGACGGCCAGGTCCTCAACGGCGTCGGCGCCCACAAGATCGTCGAACGCGGACTCGCCCACTCCCCCGAAGGCCGCCGCCTCTTCCCCCGCCTCACCATCGCCGAAAACCTCCAGCTCGGCGCCTTCCTCCGCAAGGACAGCAACGGCATCGAACGCGACATCCAGCGGATCTACGAGCTCTTCCCCATCCTCGGCGAACGCCGCAAACAAGCCTCCGGCACCCTCTCCGGCGGCGAACAACAGATGCTCGCCATGGGCCGCGCCCTGATGTCCCGCCCCAAACTTCTCATGCTCGACGAACCTTCCATGGGCCTCTCCCCGATCATGATGCAGAAGATCATGGAGACCATCATCGAACTCCGCTCCCAGGGCACGACGATCCTCCTCGTCGAACAGAACGCCCAGGCCGCGCTCTCCCTCGCCGATCACGGACACGTCATGGAGATCGGCAGGATCGTTCTCTCCGGTACCGGAGAACACCTCCTCCACGACGAGTCCGTCCGCAAGGCCTACCTCGGCGAGGACTGAAGCCGCGGCGAGCAGGCAGGACGCCGGTACGCAACACGGCGAGGGCCGCACCATGATCATGGTGCGGCCCTCGCCGTACGCGGAAGCGCCCCGCCTCTGCCACCGCCCGGAGCCGCCACGCGGCCCGGGACGACCGGCTACTCGGAGGCCGTGTCCTTCTCCTTCTGCTTCTTCTCCTCGGCGTCCTCGATGACCGCCTCGGCGACCTGCTGCATCGACAGCCGCCGGTCCATCGACGTCTTCTGGATCCACCGGAACGCGGCGGGCTCGGTCAGCCCGTACTGCGTCTGCAGAATGCTCTTCGCCCGGTCCACGAGCTTGCGCGTCTCCAGCCGCTGGGTGAGGTCCGCGACCTCCTTCTCCAGCGTCCGCAGCTCCGTGAACCGGCTCACGGCCATCTCGATCGCCGGCACGACATCGCTCTTGGAGAACGGCTTGACCAGGTACGCCATGGCACCGGCGTCCCGCGCCCGCTCGACCAGCTCACGCTGGGAGAACGCGGTCAGCATCAGTACCGGGGCGATGCTCTCCTCGGCGATCTGCTCTGCCGCGGAGATGCCGTCGAGGACGGGCATCTTCACGTCGAGGATCACCAGGTCGGGACGGTGCTCACGGGCCAGCTCCACGGCCTTCGCGCCGTCACCGGCCTCGCCGACGACCGTGTAGCCCTCCTCCTCCAGCATCTCCTTCAGGTCCAGGCGGATGAGCGCCTCGTCCTCGGCGATGACGACGCGGGTGGTCTGCGGCGGGACGTGCGACTGCTCGTCGGCGACGGGCTGCTCGGGCTCGGCGGCGCTCACGTGACTCCTCGTTCCAGGCAGGTGGTGCCCCACGAGCCTACCTATCTCCTGTATGTTTGGAGAACGGCGGGTCGCCGCTCGCCTTTCTTTCGAAGGAAGCCCCGGTAGCCCAGCGGCAGAGGCGATGGTCTCAAACACCATGTAGCGTGGGTTCGAATCCCACCCGGGGCACTTTACCTTCATTTCGAAGACGCTGCACCTGATCGACGATCTTCACTCCCTACGGTGAACATCCCTTCGATCCGACCTTCGATGGTAAAGATCACGCCACGATCTTTGATGTGTACGACATCGCGACGCGCGAGCGTGTCCTCGCCCTCGTTTCCGAAGGCCGCAGTCTCAACTCCGTCAGCAAAGCAACCGGCATATCCCGCGCCGCGATCCGCCAGTGGCAGGTACGGATCGAGCCGATCTCCCGAGCCGGTGAGTGTTCTCGGCCTGATGACCTCCCCGCCTACTCGTACCTGCTGGGTCTCTACCTCGGTGACGGCTGCCTCAGCAGACACCCACGGGGTGGCTACGCCTTACGCATCGCCTGCGCCGACGCATGGCCCGGACTCATCTCCGCATGCCGCGACGCCATCTTGCGCGTCCGCCCCGCAAACAGCGTTTGTCTCGTCCGCAAGCAGGGCTGCGTCATGGTGACCAGCTACAGCCGCCACTGGCCGTGCCTCTTCCCCCAGCACGGCCCCGGTAGGAAGCACGAGCGCCGCATCGCCCTCGAACCCTGGCAGCAAGAAATCGTCGACGCCTACCCCTGGGAACTCATACGCGGGCTGATCCACTCCGACGGATGCCGGATCACCAACTGGACGACCCGCATGGTCGGCGGCGTACGGAAGCGCTACGAGTACCCGCGGTACTTCTTCACGAATACCTCCGCCGACATCGTGCGGCTCTACACCGACACCCTGGACTCGCTCGGCGTTGAGTGGAAGCCCGCCCGGCAGTCGCGCCAAGCCGAGAGCATCTCCGTCGCCCGTCGGGCGTCCGTGGCGCTCATGGACGCCCACGTCGGGCCGAAATACTGACCTACTTCGGGGAGTCGTCCTCGCCGATGTGGTGGACGCGGACCAGGTTCGTGGAGCCGGGGACGCCGGGGGGTGAGCCGGCGGTGATGATCACTACGTCACCGGGGCGGCAGCGGCCGATACGGAGGAGCTGCTCGTCGACCTGGGCGACCATCTCGTCCGTGGAGTCGACCGTCGGGCCGAGGAACGTCTCGACGCCCCAGGTGAGGTTGAGCTGGGAGCGGGTGGCCGGCTCCGGCGTGAAGGCGAGGAGCGGGATCGGCGAGCGGTAGCGGGAGAGCCGGCGGACCGTGTCGCCGGACTGCGTGAAGGCCACGAGGAACTTCGCGCCCAGGAAGTCGCCCATCTCGGCGGCGGCGCGGGCGACGGCACCACCCTGCGTACGGGGCTTGCTGGTCTCGGTGAGGGGGCGCAGGCCCTTGGCGAGGATGTCTTCCTCGGCGGCCTCGACGATGCGGCTCATCGTGCGGACGGTTTCGGTGGGGTGCTTGCCGACGGAGGTCTCGCCGGAGAGCATCACCGCGTCCGTGCCGTCGATGACGGCGTTGGCCACGTCGGAGGCCTCGGCGCGCGTGGGCCGGGAGTTGTCGATCATCGAGTCAAGCATCTGTGTGGCGACGATGACCGGTTTGGCGTTGCGCCGGGCCAGCTTGACCGCGCGCTTCTGAACGATCGGGACCGTTTCGAGCGGCATTTCGACGCCGAGGTCTCCGCGGGCGACCATGATGCCGTCGAACGCGGCGACGATGTCCTCGATGTTGTCGACGGCCTGCGGCTTTTCGACCTTGGCGATGACGGGGAGGAAGCGTCCTTCCTCCTGCATGATGCGGTGGACGTCCTCGATGTCGCGGCCGCTGCGTACGAAGGACAGGGCGATGACGTCGGCGCCGGTGCGCAGTGCCCAGCGGAGGTCGTCCTGGTCCTTCTCGGAGAGGGCGGGGACGGAGACGGCGACGCCGGGGAGGTTGAGTCCCTTGTGGTCGGAGACCATGCCGCCTTCGATGACGCGGGTGCGGACCTCGGGGCCGTCGACGCCGATGACTTCGAGGGTGACCTTGCCGTCGTCGACGAGGATGCGTTCGCCGGTGGTGACGTCGGCGGCGAGCCCTTCGTAGGTGGTGCCGCAGACGTTGCGGTCGCCTTCGGTGTCCGGTTCGACGGTGATGGTGAATTCGTCGTCGGTTTCGAGGAGGACGGGGCCTTCTCGGAATCGGCCGAGGCGGATCTTCGGACCTTGAAGGTCGGCGAGTACGCCGACGCTGCGTCCGGTCTCGTCGGATGCCTTGCGGACCCGCTCGTAGCGCGCCTCGTGGTCGGCGTAGGTGCCGTGGCTGAGGTTGAAGCGGGCCACGTCCATTCCGGCTTCGACGAGGGCTTTGATCTGCTCGTACGAATCTGTGGCGGGTCCCAGGGTGCAGACGATCTTTGCTCGGCGCATGGGTCGACCCTATGACTTACCGGCCGGTAGAGACTTGTGGAGAAGTGACTGCCCAACGTCGGTGCGGTGAAAGGCTCTTGACAAGTATTGCAATGTGCGAGCACCCGCTCCTATGAGCAGTATTCGAGCCTTGCACGTGCACTCGTACATACGTCCGCACAAGCTGCTCGACGTCCGCACGAGCCGCTCGCTGTTTGCGCGGTCGCCTCGTACGCATGTCCGTGTGTGACACCGCCAGTGCGTGCGGCACTGTCAGGGCGTGCGGCACTGTCACCGCTCGCGGCATCGTCAGAGCGTGGGGCGCGTCATCGTGAAGCGTGCGTTGACGTGTGCGTAGACGGTCTGTTGCTGGGGTTCGAGGTCGAGCGCGGGGGCGGTCTCCTCGTGGGCGGCGCCTCCGTAGGCGGCACGGGAGCGGAGCATGGGGTTGCCGGCGGGTGCGGGGGCTTCGGCGCCGATGTCGGCGAGTTCCAGGAGGGCGTCGAGGCGGGCGCCGAGCGCTTCGGCGTATTCGCGGGCGCGCTGGACGGCTTCACGTACGGCCTGCTGGCGGGCTTCGCGGTGGGCCGGTGAGTCGGGGCGCAGGTCCCACCAGGGGCCGGCGACGCGGGTGAGTTCGTGGTCGGCGAGGCGGGTGGCGAGTTCGCCGAGTGCACTGAAGTCGGTGACGGTGGCGGTGAGGTGGACGCTGCCGTGGTAGGCGCGGACGCGTTCGCCGCGGCCCTTGTGGGTGAGCTGGGGAGTGACGGTGAAGGCGCCGGTGGCGAGCTTTTCCACCGCTTCGCCGTAGCTCTTGACCAGGTCGATGACTTCGGTGTTGCGGCGGGTGAGGTCCTGGAGGGCGGCGGCGCGGTCGGTGCCGCGGGCCTGGACGGTGATGCCGATGCGGGCGATTTCGGGGTCGACTTCGAGGCGCGCTTCGCCGCGTACGGCGACGCGCGGGGCGTCGGGGGTGCCGTACGGGAGGGCGGGCTCGGGGTGCCCGGCGGTGGTGAAGGGGGTGGGCGCATCGGTCATGGGGCGGGGGGCTCCTTCGGGTGGCGCGACGCGGTGGTGTGCCGGGTGGTCGGGGCCGCGTGGTCTCCGGGCAGGCCTCGCACAGTTTCCGTGGAGAGCCTCGCACGGTGGCGGGGGTTTGTCAGGCGAGTGCGGGAGTGGTGGGCGGCGTGGTGGTCATCCGATCGCAACCTGTGAGGGGTGTTGCGGGAGTTGCGCCTGCGCCAGAATCTACGCGCGTTGTTCCGCTGTACGTCCAGTTGTACGACCAACGGTTCGCAGGGTTGCGGACGGTCAAGGAGAGTCATGCCGCTCGATCGCAGAACGTTTCTCGGGAGTTCCGTCGCCACGGGCGCCGGGGTGGCGCTGACGGGTGCGGGGGCGCCGTCCGCCGCGGCGGAGGAGCCGGCGGGTGCTCCGCTCGCCGCCGGTCGCGGGCCGGGGCACGGTCATTCCGGCAAGCGGTACGCGTTCACCGTGATGGGGACGACCGATCTGCACGGCAACGTCTTCAACTGGGATTACGCGACGGACGCGGAATTCGACGACGCGGCGCACAACGATGTCGGGCTGGCGAAGATTTCGACTCTCGTGAACGAGGTGCGTGCCGAGAAGGGCCGCCGTAACACGCTCCTGATCGACGCGGGTGACACCATTCAAGGGACACAACTGGCGTACTACTACGCCAAGGTGGATCCGATCACCGGGGTGGGCGGTCCGGTCCATCCGATGGCGCGGGCCATGAATGCCATCGGTTACGACGCCGCGGCGCTCGGCAATCACGAGTTCAATTACGGCATTCCGGTGCTGCGCAAGTTCGAGGAGAGCTGCGATTTCCCGCTGCTGGGCGCGAACGCGGTGGATGCGAAGTCATTGCGTCCGGCGTTTCCCCCGTACGTCATCAAGCGTCTGCGTACCCCGCACGGCCGGGATGTGCGGGTCGGCGTTCTGGGGCTGACGAATCCCGGCATCGCGATCTGGGACAAGGCGAACGTGCAGGGGAAGATGGCTTTTCCGGGTCTGGAGGAGCAGGCCGCGAAGTGGGTTCCCCGGTTGCGGGCGCGGGGCGCGGACGTGGTGATCGTCGCGGCGCATTCGGGGTCGAGCGGTACGTCGTCGTACGGCGATCAGCTGCCGTATGTGGAGAACGCGGCGGCTCTGGTGGCGCAGCAGGTGCCGGGTATCGACGCGATTCTTGTGGGGCATGCGCACACGGAGATCGCGGAGTACCGGGTGAAGAATGAGCGGACGGGCCGTGAGGTGGTGCTTTCGGAGCCGTTGAAGTGGGGGCAACGGCTGACGCTGTTCGACTTCGAGCTGGCGTGGGAGCGCGGACGTTGGTCGGTGGATGCGGTGTCTGCTCGGGTGCTGAATTCCAGTGCGGCGGCGGAGGACGAGCGTATTTCCGGGCTGCTGCGTGATGCGCACGCGAAGGTGGTGCGGTATGTGAACCAGGTGATCGGCCGGTCGACCGCGCGGCTGTCGGCGGCGGAGGCGCCTTACAAGGACACTCCGGTGCTTGATTTCATTGCTTTCGTGCAGGCAGAGGTGGTGCGGAAGGCGCTGGCCGGTGGGGAGTACGCGGATCTGCCGGTGGTGTCGCAGGCGTCGTGTTTCTCGCGTACGGCGGAGGTGCCGGAGGGGGAGGTGACGATCCGCTCGATGGCGGCGCTGTATCCGTTCGACAACACGCTGGAGGCGCGGGTGCTGACCGGCGCGCAGCTGAAGGATTACCTGGAGTTCTCGGCCCGGTATTACGTGCGGACGCCGGCGGGCGGTGAGGTGGATCCGTCGAAGCTGACGAATGCGGACAACATCCCGGATTACAACTATGACGCGGTGAGCGGGGTGTCGTACGAGATTGATATCGCGAAGCCGGCGGGTCAGCGGATCGGGAAGCTCCAGCTGAATGGCGAGGCGTTGGATCCGGCGGCCCGTTTCGTGCTGGCGGTGAACAATTACCGGGCGAGCGGTGGCGGGAATTTCCCGCATGTGGCGAAGGCGAAGCAGGTGTGGGCGACGTCGGACGAGATCCGGAATCTGATCATTGAGTGGGTGAAGCAGTCGGGTTCGATCGATGCGTCGCGGTTTGCGTCAGTGGACTGGAAGCTGGCGCGGGACGGCGTTCCGGTCTTCTGACGGGCGGGGGGTGGCGGGCGGCTGGTGCTGGAGCCGCCGTCCGCCGGCGGTCTGCGTGGAGCGCGGCTGTGGTGCCAGGCCGAAGGTGGTGAAGGCGGTGCGGTCGGGGAGGGGGTAGGGCCTGGTGCCGGTGAGGTGGTTGAGGATGACGGCGCTGCGCCAGGCGGCGAGGCCGAGGTCGGGTGCGCCGACGCCGTGGGTGTGGCGTTCGGCGTTCTGTACGTAGACGGAGCCGGTGACGCGGGCGTCGAGGTCGAGCCGGTGGTGGGTGTCGATGCGGGGGCGGCCTGCGGTGTCACGGCGGAGATAGGGGTCGAGGGCGCCGGTGAGGGCGTCGAGGCTGCGTTCGCGGTAGCCGGTGGCGAGGACGACGGCATCGGTGGTGAGGCGGCTGCGGGTCTGCTGGTGGGCGTGTTCCAGGTGGAGTTCGATGGTGTGGGCGCCGATGCGGCCGGCGGTGCGGACGGTGACGCCGGGGGTGAGGACGGCGTCGGGCCAGCCGCCGTCGACGGTGCGTTCGTAGAGCTCTTGGTGGATGGCGGCGATGGTGTCGTGGTCGATGCCCTTGTAGAGCTGCCATTGCTGGGGGACGAGGGCGTCGCGGGTGGCTTCGGGGAGGCCGTGGAAGTAGCGGGTGTGGTCGGGGGTGAACTGTTCCAGGCCGAGTTTGCTGTATTCCATGGGCGCGAAGGCGGGGGTGCGCGCCAGCCAGTGCAACCGTTCGTTCCCTGCGGGGCGGTTGCGGAGCAGGTCGAGGAAGACTTCGGCGCCGGACTGGCCGGAGCCGATGACGGTGATGTGGTCAGCGGCGAGCAGGCGTTCGCGGTGGTCGAGGTAGTCGGCGGAGTGGAGGACGGGGAGGGCGGGGGCGTCGGCGAGCGGCCGGAGGGGGTCGGGGACGTGAGGTGTGGTGCCGATGCCGAGGACGACGTTGCGGGCGTAGGTGCGGCCGAGCGCCTCGGCTTCGCCCTCGGCGTCGAGCTGGGTGTGGTCGATCTCGAAGACGGTGTGTTCGGTGTTCCAGCGGAGGGCGTCGATCTGGTGGCGGTAGTGGAGGCCGGGGAGGTTTTCGCTGACCCAGCGGCAGTAGGCGTCGTATTCGGCGCGTGGGGCGTGGAAGCGTTCGGCGAAGTAGAAGGGGAAGAGCCGTTCGCGGTGCCTGAGGTAGTTCAGGAAGCTCCAGGGGCTGGTGGGGTCGGCGAGGGTGACGAGGTCGGCGAGGAAGGGGACTTGGAGGGTGGCGCCTTCGATCATGAGGCCGGGGTGCCAGTGGAAGGCGGGGCGCTGGTCGTAGAAGGCGCAGGTGAGGCCTGCGAGGGGCTGGGCGAGGGCGGCGAGCGAGAGGTTGAAGGGGCCGATGCCGACGCCGACGAGGTCGAGGGGGGTGCGCGGGTCCGGGGCGGTGGCGGTGGTCATCGGGGGGTGTGGCCTTCCACTAGGTCGAGCAGGGAGTGCAGGTCGTCGGGGTGGGCGTGGGGGTTGAGGAGGGTGGCTTTCAGCCAGAGGCCGGTGGGGGTGGTGGCGCGGCCCAGTACGGCGCGGCCGTCGTGGAGGAGGCGGCGGCGGATGGTGGCGATGGTGGTGTCGTCCGCGCCGGTGGGGCGGAAGAGGACGGTGGTGAGGGTGGGGTGTGAGTGGAGTTCGAGGGCGGGGCGGGCTTCGACGAGGTCGGCGAGGGTGCGGGCGGCGGTGACGGTGCGGTCGACGAGGTCGGCGAGGCCGCGGCGGCCGAGTGCCTTGAGGGTGACGGCGATCTTGAGGATGTCGGGGCGGCGGGTGGTGCGCAGTGAGCGGCCGAGGAGGTCGGGGAGGCCGGCTTCGGTGTCGTCGTCGGCGTTGAGGTAGTCGGCGCGGTGGTCGAGGGGGGCGAGGTCGCGCGCGTCGGGGACGGCGAGGAATCCGGCGGCTACCGGCTGCCAGCCGAGTTTGTGCAGGTCGAGGGTGACGGTGTGGGCGCGGTCGAGGCCGGTGAGCAGGTGCCGGTGGGCGTCGCTGAAGAGGAGCGGGCCGCCGTAGGCCGCGTCGACGTGGAACCGGGCGCGGTGGGCGGCGGCGATGTCGGCGAGTGCGGGCAGCGGGTCGATGGCTCCGGAGTCGGTGGTGCCGGCGGTGGCGACGACGAGGAGTGGCCGGCCTGCGAGGCGTTCGAGGGTGGCGGCCAGGTCGGTGGGGGCGAGCGTCCCGTCGGGGGTGGGGACGGTGACGGGGGCGGGCAGTCCGAGCAGCCAGGCGGCGCGGTGGACGCTGTGGTGCGCGTTGGCGCCGCAGACGACCTGCAGGGATGGTCCGGCGGGGGTGGACGGTGCGGTGTGGGGCGGGTGCGGATGGGTGGTGGTGTGGGGGTGGGTGCAGGTGTGGGGGCGGCCGGGGTGATCGGGGCCGTGGCCGGACCGGTCGCAGGGGCGGTGCGGATCTCGCTCGCCGAGGGGCGTGCCGGGTTGTCCGCCGGTGTGCCGGGCGGCGTGGTCCCGGCCGGCCTCGTGTGTGGTGCCGTGTGTCCGGCCGGCGTGTTCGCGTACGGTCTCGCGTTCCCGTGCGGCGTGCTCGGGGGTGTTCTCCCGCTCGCGTACGGTGCGCTCGCGGGTCTCGTGCTCCCGGGCGGTGTGTTCTTTGGCTGCGTGTTCCCGGGCGAGGAGGACGGCGAGCTGGTTGGACTCCGTGCCGCCGGTGGTGACCAGGGCGTCGGCGTCGGGCCCTTCGGGGTGGACGAGGTGGGCGAGGGTGCGGGTGGTCAGGGCTTCCAGTTCGGAGGCGGCGGGGGCCTGGTCCCAGGAGTCCATGGAGGGGTTGAGGGCCGAGGCGGCGAGGTCGGCCGCGGTGGCCAGGGCGAGCGGCGGGCAGTGCAGATGGGCCGCGCAGTGCGGGTCGGCGGGGTCGGCGGCGCCGGCGGCAAGGGTGCGGACGATCGTGTGCAGGGCGGCGTGCGGGCCGGTGCCGGTGTCCGGGAGGAGGGGGGCGCAGGCGTGGTGCACTGTCTCGGCGACGCTTCCGGGGCCGCCGGCGGGCAGTGGTCCGCCGCGCTCCGCGGCTCCGGTGTGCAGGGCGTCGAGCACGGTGTGGAGCAGGGGTCGCAGCGCTTCGGGGCCCTGGGGTCCGCCGGCCAGCTCGGGGGTGGCGAGGGAGGGTTCGGGGGCCGCGGCGGGTGCGGGGGTGGGAGCAGGGGTGGCGGCCGCGGGAGCCGGAACGGTTGGCCGGGTGGGGCCGGTGGTGGCGGCGTCGAGGAGAGCGGTGGTGACCGCCGGTGCCGGGGCCTGACTCGCGTGGTGGTTGACCTGGTCGTCTGCTGCCGGTGTCGTGTCGCCTCCTGTCGTGTGGGGGTCGGGTGGGGTCCTTTCGGGGTCGAGAGGGCCGGGGGTGCGATCGCCTGGGGCCGGGGTGCCTGGGGCGGGCACAGGCATGGATGTGCCCTTCTTGTCGGGGATTTGATCGGTTTAGGGCGACCTAAGTTACTTCCGGTGTCGAGCCCTTCGCCGAGATGCGGGCGGAGTCCACTCTCACGAGGGACACACGTGCGGGTTGAGGCGCGCGGATCTGCTATGGGCTCCGCGACGCCCCCTCCCATCCCCGGCCCTGACCTGCTACGCGACAGTCGTGTGGCGGTCCGTGGGCATCACCCCTGACCGTTTTGGACGGCCAGCGCGCGGCGCAGGTCGTCGAGTTGGTCGGTGAGCTTGCGCCGGAGGGCCGGGGTGGGCGCTTCGTCGCGCAGGCACGCCTCGCCGGCCCGCAGGGTGTCCGGTTCGACGAGCACCGCGGGGAAGCCGTACCGGCCTGCGGCTTCGGCCAGGGCGGGGCCGCGGCGGTCGGCGAGGGGGACGGCGTCGGTGAAGTACCGCTCCACGTAGGGGCGTACGAGGTCGGCCTGTTCGGGTGCCCAGAAGCCGGTGGCGGTGGCCGTGAAGAGGTAGGCGGACAGGTCGTCGGCCGGGTCGGTGGTGAACATGGCCTTCCAGGCGGTCTTCTTGGCGGCCGGGTCGGGGAGCGCGGCGCGGCAGCGTGCCGCGCCTTCCTTGCCGCTGGCGCTGGGGTCGCGGGTGGCTTCGGCGTCGATGGCGGCCGGGGTGGTGGCGCCGAGGACGGCGAGGCGGCCGAGGATGCGCCAGCGCAGTTCGGGGTCGAGGGCGGGTCCGCCGGGCACGCTGTCGCCGTCGAGCCAGTCCTGGATGCCCGCGGGGGTGGTGGCGCTGTCGATGAAGGTACGGACGGCGGCCAGGCGCAGGCCCTGGCGGTCGCCGTGCTCGCTGCCTTCGGTGCGGCGCAGGATGTCGCGGCAGAGGTCGGAGAGGGTGGTGAGGGCCGCGGGGCGGTCGGCGGCGGGGAGGTAGCGGTCGGCGATCTGAGTGCGCGCGAAGGCCAGTACGCCTTGGACGACGGCGGTGTCGGTCTCGTGCGGGAGGTGGGTGCGGACGGCTTCGAGGTAGGCGGCGGCCGGCAGTTCGCCGTCGCGGACCATGTCGCGTGCCGCGTTCCACACCACGGCGCGGGTGAGGGAGTCGGGGAGGCCGGAGAGGGCGGCCTGTGCGGTGGCCCAGGAGGTGGGGTCGAGGCGGACCTTGGCGTAGGTGAGGTCCCGGTCGTTGAGGAGGACGAGGTCGGGGCGGCGGCCCGGGAGGGTGTGGGTGCCGCCTTCGGGGAGGTCGTGGGTGAGAGGGGCGCGGGGGACGAGACGGGCCGGGTCGGTGGGGTCCTGATCGTAGAGGCCGATGGTGAGGTGGTGGGGGCGGTCGCCCTGGTGGGTGACGGTGAGGGTCCAGGAGCCGTCGGTGGTCTCGACGACGGGGGTGAGGATGTCGACTCCGGTGGTGCGCAGCCACTGCTCGGCCCAGGCGTGGACGTCGCGGTCGGTGGCGCGGGCGAGGGAGTCGGTGAAGTCGGCGAGGGTGGCGTTGCCGAAGCGGTGCCGGGCGAAGTGGTCGTTGATGCCGGCGAGGAAGTCCTTCTCTCCCATCCAGGCGACGAGTTGGCGCAGTGCGGAGGCGCCCTTGGCGTAGGAGATGCCGTCGAAGTTGAGGAAGGCGGAGGCGGTGTCGGGGACCGCGTCGGGTGCGGGGGCGACGGGGTGGGTGGAGGGGCGCTGGTCGGCGTCGTATCCCCAGCTCTTACGGGCGACGCCGAAGTCGGTCCAGGTCTCGGTGAAGTGGGTGGCTTCGCTGAGGACCTGGTAGCCCATGTACTCGGCGAAGGACTCGTTGAGCCAGATGTCGTCCCACCAGGCGAGGGTGACGAGGTCGCCGAACCACATGTGGGCCATTTCGTGGGCGATGACCATGCCGCGGGTCTGGCGCTCGGTGTCGGTGACGGCGGAGCGGTAGACGAATTCGTCGCGGAAGGTGACCAGGCCGGGGTTCTCCATGGCGCCGGCGTTGAATTCGGGGACGAACGCCTGGTCGTAGGAGTCGAAGGGGTAGGGCTCGTCGAAGAGCTGGTGGTAGCGGTCGTAGCAGCGGCGGGTGATGTCGAAGATCTCTTCGGCGTCGGCGTTGAGATAGGGGGCCAGGGAGCGGCGGCAGTGGATACCGAACGGGAGGCCGGCGTGCTCGGTGCGGACGGAGTGCCAGGGCCCGGCGGCGATGGCGATGAGGTAGGTGCTGAGAGGCGGGGTGGGGGCGAGGGTCCAGTGGCCTTCGGGGGCCCGGGTGGCGCGGGAGTTGCCGAGGACGGTCCAGCCGTCGGGGGCGGTGACGGTGAGGGCGAAGACGGCTTTGAGGTCGGGCTGGTCGAAGGCGGGGAAGACGCGCTGGACGTCTTCCATGAACAGCTGGGTGTAGAGGTAGGTCTCACCGTCGGCGGGGTCGGTGAAGCGGTGCATGCCTTCGCCGGTGCGGGAGTAGCGCATGGTGGTTTCGATGCGCAGTTCGTGTTCGCCTGCGGTGAGGCCGGTGAGCGGGAAGTGGTTGTCCGCCAGGTCGGCCGGGTCGAGGGGGGTGCCGTCGAGGGTGATGCTGCGGAGTTCCTCGGGCTTGAGGTCGAGGAAGGTGTCGCCCGGGGTGCGCGCGCTGAAGCGGATGGCCGTGCGGGAGGTGAAGTGCTCCTCGCCGGTGGTGAGGTCGAGGTCGATGTCGTAGTGGTGGACGTCGAGGATGCGGGCTCGGGTTTGCGCTTCATCGCGCGTCAATGCGGGCATGGCGTCATGCTGCCGCAGGCCGGCGGCTCCGCGCACCCATGCCTTGCTGCCTGTGGAAAACTCGGTCGGGCGGGTTCGCCGGTGCGGGCCGGGGCCGGCTGGGCGGGTGCTCAGCGGCGGAGTCGTGCCGTCTGCCCGAGCGGGGCGAGCCGTGCGCCTGGGCGGTCCGACCGTTAAGCGGCCCGGCTTCTCAGGGCTAAGATTTCTGATGGATCACGGCCGGGAGCCCGGCCCGATGGGCGAGCCCCGGGGAGGGTGCCGAGATGGCGAGGAAGACAGCGGCGCAGGACGCGGTTGCCGGGATCATCGAGGACTGGCAGCGGGAACGCCCGGAGCTGGACACCTCGCCGCTGGAGGTGCTGGCGCGGCTGCACCGTACGTTCCTGCGGTACAGCGCGAAGCTGACGGCTTCGGTGGAGGCGCACGGGCTGTCGGTGGCCGGTTTCGACGTGCTGACGGCGCTGCGCCGGGCGGGGAAGCCGTTCAAGCGCACCGCGGGTCAGCTGGCCGATTCGGGGCTGATCTCGTCGGCGGGTGTGACGCTGCGCATCGACCGGCTGGAGAAGGACGGGCTGATCGTCCGGGAGCGGGACCCGGAGGACCGGCGGGTGGTGCGGTCGCGGTTGACGGAGGAGGGGCTGGCCAAGATCGACGAGCTGTTCGCCGAGCACTTGGAGAACGAGCGGCGGATGCTGGCCGGCCTCTCCCCCGCAGAGTGCCGTCAGCTGGCGCGGCTGCTGTCCAAGCTGGAGCGGTCCATCACGGAGTCGGGTGCGGCGGAGCCGGAGTCGCCGTCCGGGGCATGAGCCGCCCGTCGGTGGCGGCCGGGCCCGGGCCGGGGCGGAGCAGGAGCCACGCCCCGCACACCAGCGTGATGGCCTGCGCGCCGATCAGCAGGGCGTAGCCGGCGCCGAAGCCGTGCCCACCGCCGAGGGCGATGGCCGCTCCCATGGCGGTGGGCATGAAGGCGGAGACGAGGTTGCCGACGCCGTTGACCACTCCGTACGCGCTGCCGACCGTGCCGGCGGGTGCGTGCCGCTGCACGAGGGTGGGGATGGCCGGGCCCTGCAGTCCCCAGAAGCCGCCCGCGAGGACGAGTCCGGTGGCGGCGAGCCAGGCGGCGTCCGCGGTGATCACCAGCAGGACGCAGCTCCCGGTGCCGAGCGCACCGATGACGAAGAGCAGGGGCAGCCGCCGGGCGGGCAGCTTGTCGATGAGGTGCCCGCCGAGGAAGCCGGAGGCCAGGCTCATCAGGAAGGGCAGCGCGGAGACGGTCCCCATCTGTGCGAGGGAGAAGTGGCGTTCCTGGAGGAGGTACGCCGGCAGCCAGGAACTGCTTCCCCACAGGTAGGCGAGGGTGGCGATCTCGATGAGGAGGATGCAGCCCAGGCGCGGGGTGCGCAGGGCTTCCCGAAGGGTCGCCGCGACGCCCCGCCGCGCTTCGGAGGGCGCGTGTTCGCCCCTCCCCTGTGCTGCGTGCCGGCGGCCCCGTATGAACAGCGCGATGAGCGGCAGCCCGATTGCCGCGTTGAGGAGCGCGAGGAGCACGAAGGAGGTGTGCCAGTCGTAGCGGTGCACGAGGTAGGTGATCAGCGGCAGTCCGAGAGCGGTGCCCAGGGAGACGCCCATGGAGCTGACCGCGTTGGGCCGGCCCACCTCGTGGGGCGCGAAGTGCTCCTTGACGTACATCGTCTTGAGCGAGAACAGCGGCCCTTCGGACGCGCCCAGAAGGAAGCGGACCGCCACGAACATGAGGGCGCCGAGCGCGTACGGGGACAGCAGGGTGAGTGCGGCCCACAGGCCGACGCTCAGCAGAAGGCCGCGCCGTGCGCCCAGGGCGGATTCGTACAGCGGCGTGAGGAAGAAGGCGGCGAGTCCGTACCCGATGAGGAAGACGGTCATCAGGGCGCCCTGGAGGACGCGGTCGCCGGTCATGCCGAAGTGGTCGGTGAAGGCCCGGTCGGTGATCAGTACGGAGACGTTGACGCGGTCGATGTAGGAGATCAGGACGACGGCGAGCAGGCTGAGGACGCCCGCCCACCGCCGCGGGGAGGCCGCGGCGGTGGGCGGTACGGCGGTCGGCGCCACGGTGTCAGCGGCCGGCGGGGGCGGTCGTAGCGGGCTCCGGGGCGGCGAGCGCGGCGGCCTGCTGTTCGGCCGCTGTGCGGTAGAGGCGGCGCAGCCGTACGACTCCGAGGTCGTGCTGGTAGAGGTTCTCGGCCTGGTCCGCGTCGTGCGGCATGGCCTCCAGCATCACGCGGTCCTGTTCGAGGACCTCCCAGTGTCGCTTCTCGATGAGGGTGCGGTACAGGAAGCGCCAGGTGTCGCGCTGCCAGCCCTCGACGTTGCGGTAGCGCCAGAAGAAGACGCCACTGCGGCGCGCGTCCACGGGGCAGATCATGCCGACGATCCCGAAGGGGCCGCCGGGGCCCGCGGACGGCGGGTACGGGATGGACAGGTCGACCCAGTCCACTCCGGTGCGGCACAGCTCCACCCAGTCGAAGTTGACGCCGCGCTGGTCGGTCTTCTCGAAGAAGTAACCGCGGTCGGTCTCCCGGATGCGGAACTTGGCGGTGGTGTCGCCGTCGAACATCGTGTGCGAGTCGTGGTGGAGGAACTGGCCGTGCATCGGGTCGAGGAGGTTCTCCATGCCGAACCGCCACGGCACGTTCCACTCCGCGTAGCAGAGGATGGCCTCCGTACCGGGGGCGGTGAGCGGTTCGGGGAGCGTCAACTCGCACGGCTCCGGGTGCTGCTCGTCTCCGAAGTACGCGAGGATCGCCCCGCCCACCTCGCGTACGGGGAGGCTGGTGACGAGCTTCTTGCCCTCCAGGTTGCAGCCGGGCAGGCCGGGCACTGAGGAGACGGTGCCGTCGCCCTCGACCTCCACGCCGTGGTACCAGCAGGCCACACGGTCCCCGAGGTGCTTGCCGAGGGAGAGCCGGGCGCCCCGGTGGGGGCAGCGGTCGGCGAGCATGTGGAGGGTGCCGTCGCCGCGGCGGAAGAGGAGCCAGTCCTCCCCCAGGGCGGTGACCTTGCGCATGCCTCCGGGGGTGACGAAGTGGGAGGGCACCACGGGGTGCCACTGGTTGCGCAGTCCGGTGGCGTAGATGTGGTCCGCGGTGGCGGTGTGTCCGGTGATGTCCGGTCGGGTGAGGGTCATGTCAGGCTCCCAGGCGGTGCATCTCGGCGCGGAAGGTGTCCTCGGTCCAGGGGGTGCCGTCGGGGGCGTGCACCTGGCGGGAGTTGAGGCCGCGGATGACGTCGGCGAGTTCGTGGCCCTCCTTGGTGAAGACCTCTTCGAGGGTCGCGGCGAGCTTGTACTCGTACGGGGTGGGCTCGTGCGTACGGGACTGGTGGACGTCCAGGTACGGCCATGGGGTCATCGGTGCCTCCGGGTTCACAGGCGAGCGGGTGGCTTACAGGTCGAGGACGAGGCGGTCGGAGGCACAGCGCGAGACGCAGATCATCATGGTCGCGTTCGCCGCGTGCTCGGCCTCGCTGAGGAGGAAGTCGCGGTGTTCGGGGACGCCTTCGAGGACGCGGGTCTCGCAGCTGCCGCAGATGCCGTCCCGGCAGGAGTTCTCGGCCGGTACGCCGGCGGCCTCGGCGGCTTCGAGGATCGAGGTGTCGGCGTCGACGCTGAGCGTCACTCCGGAGCGGCGGCACTCCACTTGGAAGGCGCTGTCGTCTCCGCTGCGCTCCACCGTGGGCGCGGCGAACCGCTCCACCCGGAGCTGCGCCGCGGGGCAGCGTTCCTCGACGGCGACGAGCAGGGGTTCCGGCCCGCAGCAGTACACGAGGGTCTGCGCGTCGAGGCCGTTCAGGGCGGCGTCGAGGTCGATGTGTCCGTGCTCGTCCTGCGGGTGGAGGACGAGTTCGCCGGGCCCTTGTGCGGCGAGGTCGGCGAGGTCGGTGCCGAAGGCCATCGAGGCGCGCGTGCGGCCCCCGTGGACGAGCCGCCAGGGCACGCCCCTGCGGGTGGCTTCGCGGGCCATGGCAAGCAGCGGGGTGATGCCGATGCCGCCGGCGATGAACAGGTACGCGGGTGCGTCGGCGAGCGCGAAGTGGTTACGGGGGCCCACGACGGTGACGGTCTGGCCGGGGCGCAGCCGGTCGTGGACGAAGCGGGAACCTCCGCGGGAGGTCGGTTCGTTGAGGACACCGAGGCGGTAGCGGCTGGTGTCGTGGGGGTCGCCGCACAGGGAGTACTGCCGGGTGTGGCCGCCGACGTGCAGGTCGAGGTGGGCGCCGGGCTGCCAGGCGGGCAGGGGCTTGCCGTCGGGGTGGACGAGGTCGACGGAGAGCACACCGTCGGCTTCCCAGGTCATGCGGTGGACGAGCAGGTCGAGGCGGGCCTCGCCGGCCGTGGCCTGGTCGGGAGTGTCCGGCTGGGCGTCGTTGCTGGTCATGGCGTCGGCCTCCTCACGCGGTGGGGATCTTGACGGGCGGGGTGAAGGGGTTCTTCATGGGGCCGAGGGCGGTCAGGTCGACCTCGACGAGGGTGGGGCCGCCGGATGCGACGGCCTCGGCGAGGACCGGCGCGGCGTCGGCCTCGGTGGCGATCCGGGCGTAGGGCAGGCCGCAGGAGCGGGCCAGGAGGGAGAAGTCGGGGGTGGCGAGGTCCACTCCGGAGCGGCGTTCGCTGTAGCGGTCCTGCATGTTGCGGAGCACGCCGTAGCCGCCGTCGTTGAAGACGACGAGGGTGAGGGCGGGGCGCTCCTGGGCGAGGGTGAGGAGCTCTCCGAGGTGCACGGCGAGGCCGCCGTCCCCGGCCATGACGACGGTGGGTTCGCCGGGCCGTGCGAGGGCGGCGCCGATGCCCATGCCGAGGCCCTGGCCGATGCCGCCGCCGCGCGGGAAGACGTTGTCGCGGGGGGCGTAGATCTCCAGCAGGCGGTTGCCCCAGCTGCTGGAGGGGATGGTGACGTCGCGGGCGACGACGGCACGGCGGGGCAGGGCGGCGCGCAGCGCGTCGCAGACGGCGGCCTGCGGCCCGATGGCGTCGTGCAGCGCGGCACGCACCTCCGCGCGTACGGAGGCGACGCGGACCGTCCAGGCGGACTCGGCTCCCTCGGTGGCTTGCTCGGTGCCTCCAGTGGCTTGCCCGGCGCTCGCGGCGGCCGGCTCACTGCCCTCGGTCGCGGCGCTGTCGTCGGGAGCCGGGACCGCGGCGGGCAGGCGGGCGAGCAGGGCACCGAGCACGGCGTCCGCCTCGCCCTGCAGCGCATGCCGCGCCGCGTAGACACGTCCCAGGGCGGCGGCGTCGACATCGATCTGGATGTGCGCCTCGGGCAGGGCCAGCGAGTAGTCGCCGGTCTCGTTGGAGCGGAAGTGCGTGCCGATGGTGAGCAGGACATCGGCGTCGGCGAGCAGCGCTCGGCCCGTCGGCGTGGTGGCGAAGTTGCCGATGACCTGCGGGTGGTCCTCGGGTACGGCGCCGCGGCCGGAGTTGGAGGTGAGCAGGCCGGCGCCGGTGCGCGCCAGCAGCTCCGCGAGCCGGTCGGCGGCGCCGCACGCCCCTCCCCCGGCCCAGACGAGGGGCCGACGGGCCCCGGCCAGCAGACACGCGGCGGCGTCCAGTGCGGCGTCGTCCGGGTGGGGTGTCGCCGACTCCGGGGCCACGGCGTCGTCGTCCTGCTGCGCCGCGTACTGCAGGTCGATCGGCCACTCGACGCTCGCGGGGCCACCAGGTGCGCGCAGCGCGGCGCGCGCCGCCTCACGAAGGATGCGACCGGCGGCCTCCGTGGAGGGCACGGTCGCCGCGTACGTGGAGACCGCCCGCAACATGCCGAGCTGGTCCTTGGTCTCGTGGATGAACCCGCGGCCGCTGCCCAGGTACTGGCTTTCGACCTGCCCCGTGACGTGCAGAACTCCCGTACCGGCACTGAGCGCTTCGATGAGCGAGCCGGCCGCGTTGCCCGCGCCGGTCCCGGTGGAGGTCAGGGCACAGCCCAGGGAGCCGCGGGCGCGCCCGTAGGCGTCGGCGGCGTTCACGGCGGTGGCCTCGTGGCGTACGGGCACGAAGCGCAGCTCACGGTCGACGGCTTCGACGAGCGGCAGGTTGTGGACGCTGACGATGCCGAAGACGGTGTCGATGCCGAGTTCGCGCAGGACGGCGACGAGGAGGTCGCCTCCGGTGGGGTGGTGCGTCATGGAGGCTCCTCAGAGGATGCCGCGGCCGACTCCGCCGCAGACGTCGATGCTGGTTCCGGTGATGTAGGAGGCGCGCGGGGAGAGGAGCGCCAGGACCGCGTAGGCGACCTCCTCGGCGCGGCCCAGGCGGCCGAGGGCGATGCCGCGGTCGGCGGCCAGTTCCGCCTGCCACTCCTCGTAGCTCAGCCCGCTGTCGGCCGCGGCGTGCCGGCGCGTCCACTGCCCGGTGTCGATCAGGCCGAGGCAGACGGAGTTGACGCGGATGCCGTCGGGCGCGAGTTCCCGGGCGAGGTTCGCGGAGAGGTTGAGGATGCCGGCGCGGGCGGCGCTGGTGGTGATGAGGCGCGGCTCGGGCTGCTTGGCGAGTACGGCGTTGATGTTGACGATGCCGGCGGCGTCGGAGGCGCGCAGGTGCGGGAGGGCGGCGTGCAGCGGGTTGAGCACGCCGGCGAACTTCAGCTCCAGCTCGTCGCGCCAGTCCTCCTCGGTGGTCTCCGCGAGCCGCTTCATGCGGGACTGTCCCGCGTTGTTGACCAGGCCGTCGAGGGAGCCGAAGTGGTCGGCGGTACGGGTGACGAAGTCGCGTACGGCAGCGGCGTCCCGTACGTCGCAGGCGCCGGTCAGCAGCCGGTCGTCGCCCGCTCCGAGGCGGGCCGCGGCCTTGTCGAGGCGGTCGGCGTCACGGCCGCAGGTGGCGACGCGTGCGCCTTCGTCCAGGAGGGCGCGGACCGTGGCCAGGCCGACGCCCGAGCTGCCTCCGGTGACCAGTACGGTGCGGTCGGCGAGGCCCAGGTCCATGGGGTGTCCTTCGTCTTTCGGGTGGTGAGCGGTTCGGTGTGGCGAGCGGTTCGATGAGCGGTACGGGGTGCCCGGGGCGGGAGGCTGCGACGTCGGGCGAGCCGGTGCCGGTGCAGGGCGATCGGGGCCAGTGCAGGGCAGCCGGGGTCAGTGCATGGTGAAGCCGCCGTTGACGGCGAGCACCTGTCCCGTGAGGTAGCGGGACTCCTCGCCGAGCAGGAAGGAGACGACCCCGGTGAGGTCGTCCGGCTGCTGGGCCCGGGAGATGGCCCGGTTGAGCCGGTAGAGCTCGTGCCGCTCGGCGGGCACGTTCTCGGTCGCCTCGCACTCGGTGATGCCCGGCGCGACCGCGTTGACGGTGATGCCGCGATCGCCCAGCTCACGTGCCATGGCCCGGGTGAGGGCGATGACGGCCCCCTTGGAGGCGATGTAGTGGGCCAGTCGCGGCGAGCCGTACAGCGCTGCGTCGGACGCCAGGTTGACGATGCGGCCGCTGCCCGCGGCGAGGAGCTGGGGCAGCAGGGCGCGGGCGACGAGCCACGGCCCGCGGGCGTTGACCATCATGATGCGGTCCCACGCCTCGATGCCGATGTCCTGGAACTCCCTGCCGCCCACGCCGTTGGCGAGCCCGGCATTGTTGACCAGGCCGTGCAGCGGCCCGAGCCCGGCGACCCGTTCCGCCATCGCGTCGACCGACTCCGGGTCGGCCACGTCACACGGCACGAAGTGGGCTTCCCGGCCTTCGGCGCACAGCTCGTCGGCGACCCGCTTGCCGCGCTCGGCGTCGAGTTCGGCGAGTACGACGCGGTGGCCGTCCGCCGCGGCCCGGCGGGCCATGGCCTCCCCGAGGCCACGGCCGGCGCCGGTGATGACGACGGTGCGCATCAGTCGCGGGTGACGCCGTGCATCGGCGAGTGCTCGGGGTAGGTCGGGATCTGCGGCTTCCGCGTGCCGATGATGACGCAGAAGAGGGCGTCGGTGTCGCCTTCGTTCTTCAGGCTGCGGGCCACTCCCGCCGGCACGACGATCATGTCCCGGTAGCCGAGCGTGCGGTACTCGGCCTCGCCCTCGCCGCGGTGGATACCTACCCTGACCTTGCCCTCCAGTACGAAGAAGGCTTCCTCGACGTCGTGGTGGGTGTGCTCGGGGCCCTCCGCGCCGGGCGGCAGCAGCATGTTGGAGAAGGTGAAGCCGCCGGAAGGCAGGATGCGGTTGTCGCCGTCGTGGTTGCCGGTCGCGCCGGAGCCGACGTACCGGATCTGGGCGCGACGGTACTGGTCACCGGCCTTGGCCTGGAACGCCAGGGTGTCCCAGTCGGGGTCGCGAGACTCCTTGGTGGCGATCAGGGAGTCGGTGTAGCGGGCGAGGTCGCCGCCGTTGTCGTAGTCGGTGGTGGTGATGGGCATAGCACTGCCGTCCTTTTGTCGTACGAATGGGCAGGGGCTGTGGACAGTCCTCAACAGCCTCCGGCGATCCCTGCTGAGATTCGGAGGTGGGCGAAAACCCACGCGTCGAAGGCCTCGGGCTGTTCCTGGTTCGCGAGGTGACCGGCGTCCTTGACGATCACGAACACGGAGGAATGGAGGTCTGCTGTGAGCATCTGGCTCGCGTCGATCCCGGTGACCCGGTCCTGGTCCCCGCACAGCACGAGCGTGGGCGCGGTGACCGCGGAAAGGTCCGCGATACGCAGGTCGGTGGCGGCCATCGACTCGGTCGAGTAGCGGTAGCCGGGCAGCCGCAGAGACCCGGCCATGGTGTCGGTGACGCGCTGAACGAGAGCTTCTGGAGCGGCATCGGAGACCAGACGCGGACCGCGCCGCTCGGCGAAGGCACGCGGACCGACCTCGGCCAGTTCGTCGGCGCGCGCCCGCATCGCCTCGGCCTTCACCGGGTCCGTACCCGACCCGGCACTGGAGTCGGCAACGATCAGAGAGGAGACGAGTTCGGGGTGGCGAGCGGCGAGCCGCAGCGCGATCACCCCGCCCCAGGAAACACCGAGCACATGGGCGCGGCCGCCACGCTGCCGGATGAGCGCGGCGGCGGTATCGGCGAAGTCGTCCAGCGTGAACGGTCCCGTCGGATCGGCGGACTTGGCGTACCCGGGAGCGTCCCAGGCCACCACGCGCACGTACCGGCTCAGCGTGGCGAACTGCGGGGCGAACGCGGCGGAGGAGGAACCGATCCCGTGCAGACACAGCAGCACGGGCCCCGCGTCACCGGCCTCCTCCACGTGCAACCCCGCAAGGTCGAACGGCGACGACTCGGAGGACGAGTCCTCGGCCTCGCGCACGGACGCGAGAGCGGACGACGAAGACGGAGACGAAGAAGCAGGAGAAGGAGAAGAGGAAGGGGGAACGGATGCCGAACGCGCAGACGCAGACGCGGTCGAAGGCGACGGCGAAGGCGAAGGCTCGGGAGAAGGCGAGGAGACCGGGTCGGGGTGAGCGGCGGTGGCCACGGGGCCGGTCACAGGATCTGCCCCCTCCGGCCGGCCAGCGCACCGAGGCTGCGCAGCACCGCATACGGAACGACCTGGCTGGTGGCGGGGTTACCGGGGTCCGGGAGGTGCTGCACCTCGAAGCGGTACACGCCGTGGCTGCCGGACGCCTCGATGACGTGCCGGGTGTGCTGGGCCGCCGGGTCGGCGACGACGTGGACACGTACGGCGTCCAGGTCACCGGCGGCCAGCGCGACGGAGGCGGCGACGTTCGTCGACTTCGGGAACTTCACCGGTACGTCCCGGGCCGTGCCGCGCATGACCTCGACCGGACCGGAGGCCGTGCGCATCCGGTGCAGCAAGTCCTCGCCCATCCAAGGCTGTTCGAGGGTACTGGGCAGCTTGGTGGTGGTGAGTGTGACGTCCGTGAGCGGGCCGAGGGAGCGCACGGCCTGCAGCAGATCGAGGCCGCCGACGGCACCGCCGGTGAAATACACCCGCCCCGGGCCGGCGGCGAGAAGAGCGGCGGCGAGGTCCTCGTCGGTGAGCGCGCCGGTCGATGCGACAAGGAGGTCGGTACCGGACTTCAGGACGCGCTCGCCCCACTCGCGGACGACGCTCTGGCCCGCCGCTTCGACGATCAGGTCGCAGTTGTCGAGGGCGTCTTCGAAGGACAGCTGCGGGGCCGGTGCGTCACCGAGGACGCGGTTGTCGACGACGCAGACCAGTTCGGCGCCGGGGACGCCGCCCTCGGCCAGTGCGGTGCCGACGACGCGGCCGATCGCACCCCAGCCGACGAGACCGACCTTGCGCGGGGCAGGAGCGGAAGACGAGGAGGGCGCCGAGGCGACGGACGGTGAGGCGGTGGTGGTCTGGGCGGTCATGCGGAGATCTCCTGTGCGGCCGGGTGGGTGAGTGGTCCGGGGTCGGGGCGCCCGGCCATGTGGGAGCGGATCTCCGCTGACGGCGGCCCTGCGGTGCCCCACAGGTCCGACAGTTCCGGAACACGGCGCCAGACACGGGCGATCCAGGCGTCCTCGACGATCTGGGCGACCTCGGAGGTGTATTCGCAGACGAGACCGGAAGGGTCGGTGAAGTAGGAGAAGGTGTTGTTGCCGGGACCGTGCCGGCCCGGGCCCCACTGCGGGGTGATGCCGTGGTGGCGCAGCCGGCCCAGCCCCCGCATGAAGTGGTCGACCGAGCTCATCTCGTAGGCGACGTGGTTGAGGGAGGCCCACTCGGCCTGGTTGAACGCGATGCAGTGGTGGTCCGCGTTGCAGCGCAGGAACGCCATCTGGTGCTCCGACCAGTCCGAGACCCGCAGACCCAGGACGTCGCAGTAGAAGGCGACGGCGGCGTCGATGTCGGCGGTATTGAGCACGGCGTGGGTGACGCCGACCGGGACCGCACCGTCCCGGCCGCGCGGGGCGACGGCCTCGACCTGGGCGCTGATCTCGATGAGCCGGTGCTCGGGGTCGGTGAAGCGGAGCCCGTAGCCGCCGCCCACCTGGTCCAGCGGGCCGGGGCCGGCGACGGGGGTGATGCCGCGGGCGAGCAGCCGGCGGGCGGCTTCGTCGACCTCGGCGGGGGTAGCGACGGCGAACGCGATGCGGCCGAGACCGGTGCGGTCGGCGCGGGTCAGCTGGAGAACGTGGTGCTCCTCGCCGGTGCCGCGCAGCCAGCGTGCGCCCCCGTCGCCCTCGACGGTCTCCAGGCCCCAGACCTCCTGGTAGAAGTCGGCGGCTTCGGTGAACGCGGGGGTGAACAGTTCGACGCACCGCAGCGAGCGCAGGCGCGCGATGGGCTGCTGCGGCGGAGGCTGGTGCGGGGAGCGAGGCATCGCTGTCTCCAGACGTACGGGGCGGGGCGGCACGGGGTCGGGGTGGGCGCGGGGTGGGGGCGGCTGGGGTGGAGGAGGTGGGGGGCGGGGGGGGCGGGCCCCAGGTGAACGGGGCCCGGGGAGAACGACCCGGGGTAGCCCTCCTCACTGGGCGAGGCGGCACAGGGTTGGGGGTGGCGGCGGCTGGGGTGGAAGAGGTGGGTGGGTCGGAAGAGGTGGGTGGGGGCCTGGGGCGCGGGTCTGGGGGGCGCAGCCCCCCCGGGGGGGAGGGCCTGGGGCCAACCGGGAGCGGGTCCCCCAGAGGCAGTCCCTCGGGGAGCAGGGCCACCCCCTCGGAGGCCACCCCCTCGGGGCCCCCTCGGAGGCGCCCCCCGGAGGGGGTGGCCCCCTCCGGGGGGCGGGAGCCAGGGCAGGCTCCGAGGCGAACGGGCGGCGGACCGGGGCGAACGGGCGGCCGGGGCGAACGGGCGGCGGACCGGGGCGAACGGGCGGCGGGCCGGAGTGGACGGGCGGCGGGCCGGAGTGCTCCCCCCCACCGAACTGACCGGAGTGCCGCTCGCGCAGGGAGCCGACGGGGCCCGGCGGGTGTCAGGTGGCCCAGGGGTGGGGGGTGGGGGATGTGTTCCAGTAGAGGGACTTTTGGCGTTGGTGGGCTCGGATGCCGTCGCGGCCCTTTTCGCGGCCCAGGCCGCTGTCCTTCATGCCGCCGAAGGGGGTGGAGATGCTGAACTGCTTGTACGTGTTGATCCAGACGGTTCCGGCGTCGATGCGTCGGGCGAGGCGCCAGGCGCGGGCGGCGTCCTTGGTCCACAGGCCGCAGGCGAGTCCGTAGACAGTGTCGTTGGCCTGGGTGACCAGGTCGTCCTCGTCGTCGAAGGGGAGGGCGACCAGAACGGGGCCGAAGATCTCTTCCTGGCAGGTGCGGGCGGAGTTGGGCAGGCCGTCCAGGACGGTGGGCAGGTAGTACGCGCCGTCGCGGTACTGCTCGCCTTCGGGGGCCGAGCCGCCGCACAGGACGCGGGCGCCATCCTGGCGGGCGAGGTCGACGTACGCGGCGACGGCGTCCCGGTGCTTGTGGTGGACCAGGGGCGCGACCTGGGTGGCGGGGTCGGTGCCGGGGCCGATGCGGAGTTTCCTCGTGCGGGCGACGAGTTCGGTGAGGAAGCGGTCGTACAGGGGGCGGGCGATGAAGAGTCGGGAGCCGGCGATGCAGCTCTGGCCGCTTGAGGAGAAGATGCCGAACATGACGCCTGCCAGGGCCTGTTCGATGTCGGCGTCCTCGAGGACGACGGTGGGTGACTTGCCGCCGAGTTCGAGGGATACGGGCATCAGCTTGTCGGCGGCGGCGTGTGCGAGGGTGCGGCCGGTGCGGGTGCCGCCGGTGAAGGTGACCTTGCCGACCGCGGGGTGGCGGACGATGGCGTCGCCGATGACGCGGCCGGGGCCGGGGAGTACGGAGAGCAGGCCGGTGGGCAGTCCGTGCTCGGTCAGGGCCCGGTGGATGATGCGGCCGAGCGCGAGGGAGACCAGTGGGGTCCACTCGGCGGGCTTGAGGAGTACGGCGTTGCCTGCGGCGAGGGCCGGGGCGAGTTTCTGGGCGTCGCTGGCGATGGGCGAGTTCCACGGGGTGATGGCGCCGATGACGCCGATGGGCTCGTGGGTGCTCATCGTGACGTACGGGCCGCGGGCGGGGGTGAGGGTGTCCTCGGCGGTTTCGAGGGCTGCGGCGGTGTAGCGGAAGGTGCCGGCGGCACTGTGCACCAGGGCCCGCGTCTCGGTACGGGACTTGCCGGTGTCGGCGGTCTGCAGTGCGGAGAGGACTTCGGCCGCGTCTTCGATGAGGGCGGCGATGTGGTGGAGCAGGCGGGCGCGTTCGTGGGGCGGCAGGTCGCGCCAGGCGGGGTCGGCGGCGGCCTGTGCGGCGCGCTCGGCGGCTTCTTCGACGTCGGCGAGTGAGGCTCCGCGGAGGGTGGTGAGGGTGGCGCCGGTCGCCGGGTCGATGGTGGTGATCGGGTCGCCGCGGCCGGGGCGCCACTCCCCTGCGACCAGCACCTCGTCCTCGGGGAGCGGCACCTCGCCCACCGGCACCTCGCCCACCGGGGCCTCGGCCTGCGGGGCCTCGTGCGTCGGGGCCTCGCGCTTCGGGGCTTCGTGCGTCGGGGTGAGCGGTGTGGCGGGCGGCGGGGGTTTTGGAGTCGAAGGCATCGGTGGGTTCCCAGGCGTTGGCGGGGTCGTGGCACGGCCCGTGGGCGAACGGACGAGTGGGCGGGTGGGGGCGGGGTGGACGGGCACGGCGCCGGGCGGTACGGCGGGACGGGGCAGAGCGGGCGGAGCGGGCAGGTTGCGCCCCGAGGGGCTGAAGGGGCCCGGAAGCGGACCGTTGGGAGGCAGGCCGGCCAGAGGCGGGCCGGCCGGAGGTGAGCTGTCCGAGGGTGCGTTGTCCGGGGTCGGGCCGGGCGTGGGTGGGGCTCGGGTGCGGTGGGGCGTCGGGGAGGTGGTGGCTGCCGTACGGTTGCGGCGGCTCCGGGCCTTCTTCGCCCTCCGGGTCTCTCAGTGCCAGAAATCTAAGGGCTTAAATATTTACCCGCAAGGGTCGCCGCGGAAAAATTTGTCGGCGTCGGACCCCTTGACGTCCACACCCTATGAGTCGGTAGAACTTAAGCCCTAAGAAACTTGGCGCTTACGTACGGACGTACGGGACTCCCCCAGCTCCCTGTCGACCGCGCGCCCCTCCCCCTCCCCCTGTCCCTCGCCCGCGCCCTTCGCGGGTATGGAGGAATCCCGGATGAGCCTCGACGCCTCCCCGGGCCGTGACACCGACGCCGTACGCGCCGGAATCGCTGCTCGGTTCGAACGTCTCCCCCTGTCCCGCTGGCACGTCACCGTCCGCATCGTCATCGGTGTGGTGACCTTCTTCGAAGCCTTCGACCAGCTGCTGATCGCGTACGCCATGCCGGAGCTGCGCCAGGAGTGGCACCTCACGGACGGCGACGCCACCGCCGTCCTCACCATCGGCTCCCTGGGCATGCTGATCGGCGCGCTCTTCTCGGGACGGATGGCGGACCGCATCGGGCGCGTGAAGATCATCGCGATCTGCATCGGCGTGTCCGGGGTGGCCTCGCTCGCGCTGGCGGCGAGTCCGTCACCGTCGCCCTTCATGCTGCTGCGCTTCGTGCAGGGCCTGGCGATCGGGGGTGAGGTACCGGTTGCCGCGACGTTCATCAGCGAGATCACCCGCAGCTTCAAGCGCGGTCGCTTCGTCCTGCTCTACGAACTCGTCTTCCCCGCCGGGCTCACCCTCGGTGCACTGGCCGCAGCCTGGATCGTGCCGGCACTGGGCTGGCGGTGGATGTACGTCGTGGCCGCCGTGCCGGGACTGCTGTGCGTCCTCGTGCAGCGCACCGTTCCCGAGTCGCCGCGGTGGCTCGCCGACCGCGGCCGGTTGCAGGAGGCCGCGGCGACGATGGATCTGATCGAGGCGAAGGTCGTCGCAGCGACCGGGGCTCCGCTGCCGCCGGTCCCCGCCTTCGCCGGAACGCCGGAACCGGCCGCCACCCCCGCACCCGATCCCGCCCCCGCACCCGATCCCGCCCCCGTCGCCGGAACGCCGGAGCCGGCCGTCGCCGGAACCTCGGCACCGGCCCCGGCGCCGGCCCCAGCCCCAGCCCCAGCCCCAGCCCCGAGCTCGGCTCCCCTCCCCGCGCGCCCCGCGCAAGGCGACCGGGCCTTCACCCCCGCGACTCCCGCCGAGGCTGCCGCGACCGGGGTGAAGGGGCTGTTCACCGGTCGGTACCGCCGTCGGACGCTGGTCATCGGGACGCTGTGGTTCACCGGGTACTTCGTGAACTACGGCATCACTTCCTGGCTGCCGACGATCTACGGCAAGCAGTACGGGCTGTCGCTCTCCGACTCGCTGCTGTACTCCACCGTCACCTCGGTCGCCGGTTTCCTCGGGTGTCTGCTGGTCGCGCTCACGGTCGACCTGATCGGGCGGCGCAAGGTGTTCGCGGTCTTCCTCGGTGGCGCGGCAGTGCTGCTGAGCGTGCTGGCCGCGCTCGGTGCGAGTACGCCGGTACAGGTGCTGGTGTGGACCTCGCTCGCCGCGGTGTGCTTCTTCGGCTCCAACATCTGTCTGTACCTGTACACGCCCGAGCTGTACCCGACGCGGATGCGGGCGCTGGGGTGCAGCGTCGGCGGGGCGCTCAACCGGCTCGGGGTGATCCTCGGCCCGATCCTGGTCGGTGCGATCTACGCGGGCGGCGGGCAGGTCTCCGCGGTGTTCATGACGCTGGGCGGGGTCGCTCTCGTCGGGGCGCTGGCCGCCGCGTTCTTCGCCGAGGAGACCACCGACCGCCCGCTCGAAGAGGTCTCACCCTGAGGAATCAGGGCAAGGGCCCGAGGGATCAGGTCCCTGAGGAATCAGGGCCCGAGGGATCAGGTCCCTCAGGGACCGAGGGGCGGACGCCCGGTCTCGCCCGTGCCGACGCCCGCGTGTCCGGCCGTCATCCCAGGCGGTCGAGCACGCGGGCGGCCTGGCGGGCGAGGGTGCCCGGTGGGTTGCGGGGGTGGGCGGACCGGGCGTCCTGCCGGAGGAGGAAGAGCCAGACGGCGGTCAGGAGGCGGCGGGCGGTACGCAGCCGGGCGGTCTCGGCGGGGGTGAGGTCGAAGTGGGCGAGGAGGGCGTCGGCGGGGAGCTGGCCGTCGACCCATACGGAGACGTGTTCGGTGATCTCGGCGAGTTCGAAGGCACGGTCGCTGCGGCCGCTGTCCTCGAAGTCGACCAACCGCACGCACCCGTATCCGCGCCCGCGCCCGCCGCCGCGTCCGCCCCCGTCCACTTCCCCGCATTCGCACCCGCGTCCGCACCCGCCCTCATCCCACAGATAGTTGGCGAGGTTGCCGTCGGCGAAGCCGAGTACGGGGCGGGGGGCGGCGGCGGCCAGCCGGTCCGGGTCCGGGCCGGCGAGCCAGCGGGTGGCTGTCGCGAAGGCCTGTTCCACGAGGGAGTCGGGGTGCGGGCCGGGGCGGCTGTCATACCAGGTCCGGAGCGTGGCCGTGGTCTCGGCGGCGTACGAGGGCCTGGGCGGTACGGCGGTGAGGACGTGCCGGGGCAGCGCTTCGTGGAGGCGGGTCACGGCGGTGGCGACGGCCGCGGTCCGGACGGCGTCCAGGCGGGTGCCGCGCAGTGAGGTGCCGGGGAGCCGGGTCATGGTGATGACCGGTGGTTCTGCGGTGAGGTCGGCGGTCAGCGGCCGGGGTGCGAGGCCGGGTGCGTACTCGGCGAGCAGGGTCAGTCCGCGCCACTCACGTTCGTGTTCGCCGCGGTCCCAGCTGGTGAAGCGCTTGATGACGCGGTCCGGCCCGAGGGTGAGGGCATGTCTCGTGGTGAGGTCGGCCATGACGGCATCGTTGCGTATCGAACGTCGGGCCGCCCGGATGTCGAGCCGGTCGGGTATCGGGCCCGTCGGACGGCGAACCGCCCGCAGGGACGAACCGACCGGAGGGGCGTGCCCGCGGACTCAGCCCGTCCCGCTGACCAGAGGTGGGTTGTCCGGGTCGGGGATGCGGGTGGACCAGCCGCCCGGTACCGCGCGGCCCTGTTGGTGGCGGAAGCGTACGGGGGCGGTGCCGACTCTGCGGGTGAACAGGCGGCTGAAGTAGGCCGGGTCGTCGTAACCGACGCGGCGGGCGACGGCGGCGACGGGGAGTTCGGTGGCGGCGAGGAGTTCCTTGGCGCGGCCGAGGCGGATGCCGAGGAGGTAGTCCTTGGGGCTGCAGCCGGCGCCGCGGCGTACGGCGGTGCGGAGTTCGGCGGGGCTCATGCCGTGTCGGGCGGCGTGTTCGGCGACGGAGAGCGGCAGGAAGGCGTCCCGGGCGAGGGCCTGGAGGACGGGGTCGCCGTCGGCGTCGGTGTCGGCGCGGGCGCGGCGGAGTGCGACGAGCAGTTCGTGGACGGCGGCGGAGGTCTCGACTTCGAGGAGGGGGTTGCCGCGGCGGGCGGCGCGGGCGATGCGGCTGATGGCGGCGCGGGCGGCGGCGGTGTCGGCGAGAGGGACGAGGGGGCGGTCGGGGGTGGGTTCGATGTAGCCGAGTTCGGTGTAGGTGGTGGCGGCCGGGCCGGTGAAGTCGACGAAGCTCTCGTCCCAGCCGGTGTCGGGGTCGGCGCCGTAGTGGTGCGGGGTGCCGGGGGTGAGCCAGAGGAGGGCGGGAGCGGTGACGGGGTGGCGGGTGCCGTCGGGGGTGGCGTACCAGCCGCTGCCCGCGTGGACGATCACGGCGACGTGGTGGTCGAGGGTGCGGGGGCCGACGGCGGGCAGGGTGCCGTGCTGAAGGCCGACGCCGAGGCAGACGAGGCCGAGTCGGTGGTGGACCGGGCTCGGCGTGAAGTAGCGCATCCAGGTGTGGTACATGCGGTGTCCTCCCGTTCGCCGCCGTCTTCCCGTGCCGCCCGGCCACCTTCCGTACGGACCTCCGGTGTGTACCGGGCCTCCGGTGTGTACCGGGCCTCCGGTCCACGGAACTCCGGTGCCCGGGCGTTCCGCCACCAGGCCTTCCGTGCCCGGGCGGTCCGTGCCCGGGCACGGAACGCCCGGGCGGTCCGCCCCCGGCATTCCGTCCAAACAATGCCGATCTTTGTCCATGGACCCGCTCTGCCGCCAGGGGGTGTGCTGGACCGGGCGGGGGAGGGCGGATGCGAGGGGAAGGACGGCGCGGTGGCGGATACGGCCGGGGATGCGGAGCGTGCGGCGGGGCGGCGGCGGTTCGTCGTCGGGGAGCGGGAGTTCGAGCTGGACGGGCGGCCGGTGCGGCTGCTGTCGGGGGCTCTGCACTACTTCCGGGTGCACGAGGGGCACTGGGACCACCGGCTGGCGATGCTGCGGGCGATGGGCCTGAACTGCGTGGAGACGTACGTGCCGTGGAATCTGCACGAGCCGCGTCCGGGTGAGTTCCGGGGGCTGGCGGCGCTCGGCCGGTTCCTGGACGCGGCGCATCGGGCGGGGCTGCTGGCGATCGTCCGCCCGGGGCCGTACATCTGTGCCGAGTGGGAGAACGGCGGGCTGCCGCACTGGCTGACCGGGCCATTGGGGCAGCGGGTGCGGACGCGTGACGCGCGGTACCTGCGGGCCGTGGACGGGTGGCTGGCGGCGGTGGCGCCGCAGGTCGTGCCGCGGCAGTGCGACCGCGGCGGTCCGGTGGTCATGGTGCAGGTGGAGAACGAGTACGGCTCGTACGGGTCGGACGCGGTGTATCTGGCGTGGCTGGCCGACCGGTTGCGGGCGTGGGGGGTGACGGTGCCGTTGTTCACCTCCGACGGGCCGGAGGATCACATGCTGACGGGCGGGAGCGTGCCGGGGCTGACGGCGACGGTGAACTTCGGGTCGGGGGCGCGGGAGGCGTTCGCGACGCTGCGCCGGCACCGGCCGGACGGGCCGTTGATGTGCATGGAGTTCTGGTGCGGCTGGTTCTCGCACTGGGACCCCGGCGCGGTCGGCACGGGCCGGGACGATGCGGCCGCGAATGCCGGAGAGGGGACGGGCGAGGGCGAGGGCGGGAGTGCGGAAGGGAGCGAGGGCGGGATACGGGATGCCGAGGACGCCGCGGCGGCGCTGGCCGAGATTCTGGAGTGCGGGGCGTCGGTGAACCTCTACATGGCGCACGGCGGGACGAGTTTCGGCGGCTGGGCGGGGGCGAACCGGGGCGGTGCGCTGCAGGACGGTGCGCTGTTGCCGGCCGTGACGTCGTACGACTACGACGCGCCGGTGGACGAGCGGGGCCGACCGACGGCGAAGTTCTGGCGGTTCCGGGAGGTGCTGGCCCCGTATGCCGCCGGGCCGTTGCCGGAGCTGCCGGCTCCGCTGCCGGTGCTGGGCGGGGCGGCGGAGGCGCGGCTGACGGGCTGGGTGTCGATGGACGCGGTGGTGGACGGGCTGGGCGGGCCCGAGGTGTGGTCCGGGGTGCCGCCGACGTTCGAGGAGCTGGACGTGGACCGCGGGGTGGTCCGGTACCGGCTGTCGGTGCCGGGGCCGCGCGGCCCGTACGACCTGCGGGTGCTGGGGCTGCGGGACCGGGCGGTGACGTTCGTGGACGGGGCGCCCGGGCCGGTGCTGTGCGACGAGGCGTACGGAGGCCCGGATACGGCCGGAGCGGTGGCCGGGCGGGACGACGCGGGGCTGCTCGGGCCGGTGGCGGGGCCGGCGGAGGTCGAGCTGTGGGTGGAGTCGTTGGGGCGGGTCAATTACGGGCCGCGGCTGGGTGAGCCGAAGGGGATCACCGGCGGGGTGCTGCACGAGCGGCAGTATCTGCACGGCGTACGGGCGCGTGGGCTGCGGCTGGACGCGGTGGAGGACGCGGGGGCGGTGGCCGGGCTGGCGTTCGGGGCGCCGCGGGCCGGAGCGCGGGGGCTGCACCGGGGGTCGGTGGTGGTGCCGGCGAGCGGCGTCGGGGACGCGCTGCTCGAACTGCCGGGCTGGACGCGGGGGTTCGTGTGGGTGGGCGGTTTTCCGCTGGGGCGGTACTGGTCGGCGGGCCCGCAGCGGTCGCTGTACGTGCCGGGCCCGTGCCTGCGGGAGGGCGCGAACGAGCTGCTGATCCTGGAGCTGGAGGGAGCCGCACCGGGCACGGACGGACCGCCCGCGGAGGCACCCCGCCTGATCCCCTGAGCCCCCGGCTCCGGCCTTTCGGCTCCGGGCTTCCGGCTCCGGACTTCCGGCTCCGGACTTCCGGCTCCGGACTTCCGGCTCCGGGCTACGTCACTCCACCCCCCGGCCGCCCCTCCCCCGCGTACACCCCGAACTCCTCCATCAGCTCTTCCTCCTGGAGGAGCGTGGCGCGTACCTCGTGGCCTCGGAGCTGGGCGACGCCGGCCGCCAGGGCCTGGACGAGCGAGGTGAACGCGGTCACCGAGCGCAGGACGGAGGGGCCGGCGGCGTCCACGTAGAAGGCCTGCTGCGCGGTGGCGGCGAGTGGGGAGGAGGGATTGTCGGTGAGGGCGATGCAGTGGGCGCCGCGGTCGTGTGCCCAGGCGGCGGCGCGTACGGTCTGGGCGCTGTAGCGGTGGATGGAGACGGCCACGAAGCAGTCGCCCGGGCGGACCCGGCGCAGGTCGTCGGTGAGGGTGCCGGTCCCGGGGGTGACGGTGGCGACGTCCTCGCGCAGCATGCGCAGCAGGTAGCCGAGGAGGTACGCGGGGGCGTGGCACTTGCGCAGGCCCATGACGTGGACGCGCGGGGCCTCGGCCAGTGCTCGTACGGCGGCGTCCCAGGTGTCCTGGGGGATGCGGGCGAAGGTGCGGGCGATGTTGGCGCGGTCCAGGGCGACGGAGCGTTCCAGGAGGTCGCCGTCGTCGGTGCCGAGTTGTTCGAGGTTGTCGTAGCGGCGGAGCAGCTGGGCCTGTTCGCGGAGGTGGGCGCGGCAGAGGCGGGTGAGGCCCGGGTAGCCGTCGAGGCCGAGGCCCGCGGCGAAGCGGACGACGGTGGCTTCGTTGACGCCGACGGCCGAGGCGAGTTCGGAGACGGTCATGAAGGCGACGCCTTCGGGGTCGGCGAGGAGCCGGTCGGCCAGGAGGCGCTGGGAGCGGGTGAGGGTGTCCGTTCGGCGCTGCAGTTCGGCGACGAGTTCGCCGTAGGTCTGCGGTGGGTGCGAGGGGCGGGACGGTGCGGGGGCCATGGCAGGGATTCTCTCGTACGGGGCCGCGCCGGCCGGGGCGACGGGCACGGCAGACACAACAGGCCGCCCGGGCCGGGCACGGGTCCGGGCGCCACCCGGGCACTCAGACGAGGTCGCCCCGGGCGTAGGCCGGCAGCGGCAGGGTGGCCGTGCGTCCGTCGGTGCCGCGTACGGTGATCCGGTCCTCGGTGAGGTCGGCGACGGCGGTGCAGAGGGTCATCAGGGGGTCGGTACCGGCGGCGGTGCGGTGCACGCCGTGCGGCAGGGGCGCGCCGGTCAGGACGTCGAGGAACCAGTCGGCGCCGGGTTCTTCCTCGGGGACGGCGAGCCGGTCCAGGACCGCGCCGCGCGCCACGCTCTCCTCGTACTGGCCGAGGCTGCGGGCGGCCCGCGCGGCGTCACCGCTCACAAAGGCCTCGCGGGTCCCCGCAGGGGCATCGCCGGTCGCGAGAGCGGTACCGGTCGCAGGGGCGTCGCCGGGGTTGTCCAGTGCGGCAGGCAGGCGGCGGAGGTGGTTGGTGTGCCACTGAAGTGGTGCGCGGGGGCCGACTTCGTGGGCGGCGGTGCGGCCTGCGACGCTCTCGACGATCACGACGCGGCCGGTGGCGGCTTCGCCGAGGGTGTAGGCGAAGCCGCCGGCGGCGGGGTGGGTGGTGAGGTGGTGGAGGGCTTCGTCGAGGGTGCGGGCCTGTTGCAGGGCGCGGGCGACGAAGTGGCGGCCGGGTGCGTCGGCGGGGGTGGTGGCCTGGAGGTGGTTGATGCCCCAGACGAGGCCGTGGCCGGTGGCGGTGAAGGTGTTGGCGGGCAGGAAGCCCGGGTACCACTGGACGGTGACCGGTGCTTCGCCGTCGATGCGCAGGGTGAGGAGCATCAGGCGGCCGTCGAGGGCGGGGGCGCCGTCCTCGTTGTGGGCGACACGGGAGCGGGTGCGGCGCCAGCCGAGGTCGGTGCAGCCGGTGCCGTCGTCGGTACCGAGGTCACCGCGGAGGTTGGCGAGGAGCAGGTCGTGGAAGGGCACGCCGGCGCCGGCGGCCAGTTCCCGGAGTTCGGCGAGCTGGACGGGCCAGTGTTTCTCGGTGCGGCGCAGCAGGCGTTCGGCGCGTGCGCGGCCGGGGCCGTCGGCGGTGCGGGCGCGGAGTGCGGCGCGTTCGGGCAGGGCGTCCTGGACGGCGCGGATGTCGGCGCGGGTGGTGTCGCCGAGGGTGCGGAAGACGGCGGACCGTTCACCGGCCAGGACCAGCCATCGCAGTCCGGCGAGCTCCTGCTCCCTGACCTCCGCACCCATCGCGCGCCCACCTCTCGTGACGTAATCAGAATTGCAAAGTCATTAGCCTACGCAATCTCTATTGCACCGCGCCGCTTGCCCCCGCCCCTCACACCTCCCGCCTCTCATACCTCCCGCACCTCACACCTCCCGCACCTCGAACCCGTCCAGGACGCATTCCGCCGTCCCGTCCTCCCCCGTCTTCCGGAGCCCCACCCACGCCTCGCCCTCCCCCGGCGCGGTGAACTCGTAGGAGAGGACGGTGGGCCGGGTGGCGACGGGCAGCGGCTCGCTGCTCAGCTCCCGCGCCGCCGGCACGTCGACGGCGGTGATCCAGGCGTACTGGTCCGCCTTCTCGTTCTCGTACCGGAAGGTGACCCGGTAGCGGCGGCCCGGCGCGAAGCGGACGGTGTGCGGCACCGTGCGGTACACCAGTCCCTTGTTCTCGCCGCGCGACTTCAGCGACTGGCTGCCGTCGATCACGTCGTCGACGGCCTTACCGTTCCAGCCGCGCTGGGTGTAGGGCGCGTGGCGCTGGGCGATGTGGGTGCGCGGGTCGTTCGCGCCGCCCGCGTCGCCCTTGACGAAGACGCCCCAGCCCTGCGGTACGTGCTCGAAGTCCTCGTATGCGAGGGTGCCGGGCTTCGTCGTGTGGACGGCCGGGACGACGCGTACGTTGTCGAAGCGGACGCGGGCCCGGCCCGCCGCGGCCTTCAGGGACAGCGTCACGGGGCCGCCGCCCTCGGGGACGGTGAAGCGGGTGAACATCCGCTGGAAGCGGGTGCCGTGCTTGCGGTCGGCGCCCACGAAGTTGCCTGCCGTGGAGGTCTCGGTCCAGTTGACGGCGGTGACCCCGTCGGCGGTGCGTACGGCCAGTTCGGCCCGGCGCCGCTCCCCCGCCTTCTCGCCGACCTCGACCTGGACGGATGCCGCGTACGTGCCGGGCGCGAGGCGGTGCAGGCGGCGGGCCACCGTGGCGGCGGTACCGGCCCCGATGACCAGTTCGTAGTCGCCCGGCGCGCTCGCGCGTACCGCCGCCGGGCCGGTGACCTGCCAGCCGTCGAGCGTGCCGGAGTGGAAGCCGGGGTCGGGCAGGGGCGTGCCCTCGCCCCAGCCGGGCGCCTCCTGCGCCGCGGCCCGCCGCTGGTGGACGACGTAGGGGGCGCCGGCCGCCGCGTCGAGGGTGATCTTGCCGCCCGTGACCGGCAGCCGCCGCTCGTCGGCCCGGCCCTGGTCGGTGAGGCGGTACAGGTACACCGTGCCGGTCCGCCAGCCGCGCGGCAGGGTCCAGGTCGTCGTGCCGCCCGCGGGGTTGTAGTGGTAGAGCTTCTGCGGGTCGGTGGCGCGGCGCGGTTCCCACGGCAGCAGATAGGTGCCGTCGTCGTACACCAGCCGCCCGTCCGTGGTGATCCGCCGCTTGCCGCCGTCGGCGTCGGAGACGGCCGTACGGGTCGGACCCTCGAAGGTGATCTCGTGCTCGCCCCAGGTCCTGACGGGGTACGCCTGGAGGTACTTGGCGGGCAGCGCGTCCCGCCAGATGATCTCGTAGAAGGCGTGCCAGTCGGTCTTGCCGACCCAGCCTTCGAAGTTGCCCATGCGGGGTGCGCCCAGGAGGGTCGGCCACTTGTCGGCGAAGACGTCCTTGTGGTGGTTGCGGAGGAAGCGGATCAGCTTGCTGTTGATGCCGCGGGAGGTGTCGCCGCCGTAGTCGGTCTCGTTGGCCCAGTGCGACCAAAGGGAGGAGCGTTCCAGGCCGTGGCCCCATTCGGTGGTGATCTGCCAGCCCTGGTCGCGGAGGTGGCGCTGGAGGCGGTCGGAGTTCCAGCCGGACTCGCGGAAGACGTCGATGTAGAGGGTGTTCAGGGCCGGGTCGGTCTCGTCGCGCAGCTGCTGGAAGCGGGCGGCGATGTCGCCGGAGACCAGATCGCGGCGGGCGTCGATGCGGTACGACTGGTCGAGCCAGTCCCACTGCTCGTCCGTCTTGTCCACCAGCTTCTCGGAGAAGGCGTGTGCGACCGGGTAGGACTCGGTGGCGTTGACGTGCACGGCGAAGTCGCTGTTCCACTTCTTCCCGGCGCGGACCAGCGCGTTGAGGTCCTTGAGGCCGCCGGCCCGTTCGTTGTGGTTGCCGCCGTAGTCGGGGTGCGCGGAGTCGTGACCCTCGGACTGGTAGCCCTTGAGGAGGGTGAACTGCCGCAGCCCGTCCGTGGCGAGGGAGATCCGCTTGACGTGGTCGAGGGTGGCGAGGAACGGGTTGGTGGCCTGGCTGGCGAAGTTGAACGGGATGTGCGGGACGACGCGGAGGTGCTGCTCGTCGGCGCCGAGCGGCTCGACCATGATGTCGCGCAGCGCGATGGCGGCGTCCTGCCAGTCGACGCGGCCGTCGCCGTTGCGGTCGCGGGTGAGGATCACGGTGGCGTACGGCAGCGGTTCGGTGGCATCGACGGGGGCGGTCGCCGCGCGGTGCGTCCACTGGCCGCAGGCCAGGCGCGCCTCGGTGTGGCCGTCGCGGCGTACGGTCTGCCGCCACAGTCGGCCGTTCTCCCAGGTGGTGGCGCCGGTGGGCTGGTCGTACACGGTGTTGGTCTCCAGCGCCGCGGCGAGCTCGTCGGTGGCGACGACGGCGTACGCGCAGCCGAGGGGTGCGGGGTCGGCGGGCGTGGCGTCGGTGACCTGGACGAGGGTGTCGCCGCTCTTGGCCTTGTCCAGTTCGACGCGGGCCGCGAGGAGGGTGGCGCCGGGCTGGTCGCTGCGGACGCTGAGGAGCGCGAGCGCGGGGATCTGGAGGGTGCCGACGCGCAGCGCCGCGGTGTCGGCGATCCGCGTGACGCGCCAGTCGACCTGCCATCCGTCGACGGTGACCGTCACGTCGATCTCGGTGCCGCCGTCGAAGGCGAGGGTGTAGGCGATGCGGTCAGCGGAGGGCCGGGCAGTGACCTTCGGCGTCCGGGCGGTGCCGTCGATGACGATCTCGGTCAGCGGCTCGGTCTGGCCGTGCAGGACGGCGCCGGTGCCGGTGTCGGTGTAGGCGATGACGCGGGGGAAGGCGGTGTCGACGCGGACCTGGAGGCGGTCGGAGCGGAGTACGGCCTCGCCGGCGCGGGGTGCCGCGTGGGCGGTGCCGGCGCCGAGGGGCAGGGCGGTGCCGAGGGCGGCGAGGGCGGTGGTGGCGACGACGGTCCTGCGGCTGGGCCCGTGCCCGTCACCTGTGTGTCCGTTCACGCGCACTGTCCTCCTTCGCACCGGCGGTCCTGTCGCGCACAGCGTGCTGCCCGTGCGTCGGGTGCGCCCATGGACAAAGGAGGGACAGGTGTTGGACTAACGGAGGGACGGCGTGGGGCAGCGGAGGGGCGGAGCCGGGACGGATGGGGGCGGGACGGCGGAGAGGCGGAGGCGGACCGCAAGGGCCGGGAGCGGCGGAGGGGCGGTGCCGCCGCACGCGGCACCGCCCCGGGCAGCGGCGTGGTCAGCCGCCGAGCTCGCCCGCGCCCTTCTTTATGTCCGCGGCGAAGGCGCTCACCTCGGTGTAGACGCCGGGCTTGCCGGGACGTGCGCAGCCCTCGCCCCAGCTGACGATGCCGACCTGGATCCAGTCACCGGCGTCGTCCTTGCGGAACATCGGGCCGCCGGAGTCGCCCTGGCAGGTGTCCACGCCGCCGGTGTCCAGCTTGCCGGCGCACAGCTCGTCGCCGGGGGTGAGGTCGGCGCCGTACGCCTTCTCGCAGGTGGCGTCGTCGATGAACGGCACCTCGGCCTTGAGGAGGTAGCGCTGCTGGGAGCCGCCCTCCTTGTCGGCGCCCCAGCCGGCGATGGTGAAGTCGCCGGTGTTGTAGGTGTCGTTCTCGGCGATCTTCAGGGTGGGGATGTTCTCGATCGGCTTGGCGAGCTTGATCAGGGCCCAGTCCTTGCCCTTGCCGTTGTAGCCCGGGGCCTGGAGGACCTCGGTGGACTTCACCTTCACGGCGGCGGAGTCCTTGAGGTCGACCACGCCGGCGGTCGCGGTGATGGAGGTGTCCTTGCCGCTGCCGTCCACGCAGTGCGCGGCGGTCAGCACGACGTCCTTGGCGTACAGGGCGCCGCCGCAGCCCATGGACAGGCGGATCATGAAGGGGAACTCGCCCTGCTGGGCGCGGGTGCCGCCGACGACCTTGGTCTCGTTCCCGCCGTCACGGGCGGGGGTGGCGGCGCCTGCGGTGCCGGGCTGGAGGCTGACGGCCGCGAGGGCCACGGCTCCGACGGCTGCGGCTCTCTTGAGGTGCTTCAGGTAGCTCAACGGGCTTCCTTTCGTGGGGGGTTGCGCGCCAAGACGGCTGTCAATGACGGGCCCATGCCAACACCGGAGCCGGTGTCCGCCGCCGGGAGGAACATCTGCGGAATCAATGGCGGCGCACGGAAAGGCGTCCGGACCCAGTGGGGGTGAGCCCGTAAAGCGCCCTGCGATTATGTGGAACGAGAGACAAGGGTGACAAGGGCATCCAACCGCTCAATTCCGTTGTACCCGGGGGCAGTACGCCCCATACCGCCCGGTCCCTCCTGCTCGTAGAGTGGTGGAGTGGCAGTGGGAGGCACCGGGCGTCCGGGCGGTCCCGGCAGCCCGGGCCGGTCGGCCGGCCCCGGCAGCGAGGTCGTGCACGGCTACCCGCATCTGGAAACGGTCCGCTCGGCCGTCACCGCGCTCTACAAGCGCCTGTCGTACGACACGGTGCGCACCTTCGACATGGCGGTGCCGCCCGTCGACGCGGCGTTCGCCGCCCAGGAGGACCTGCACCTGGGCGTGCAGCGGGTGGCCCGCACGATGGTGGCGCATCTGCGGCTGCCGGACGCCCGCATGATCGTCTCCTTCCGGACGATGCGGCACGCCGCCCACGTCGAACTGACCGCGGGCCCCGAGTACTTCATTGAACTCAACGACCGCTTCCGGAACCACCGCGAGGACATCGCCGCCGCCCTCGCCCACGAAGTGATGCACATCTACCTGCACCGCCTGGGCCTGTCCTTCCCCGGTACGCACGCCAACGAGATCCTCACCGACACCGCGACCGCCTACCTCGGCGCCGGCTGGCTGCTGCTGGACGCCTACCGGGAGCACGGCACCGCCTCGCAGAAGCTGGGGTACCTCACCCCCGAGGAGTTCGGGTACGTCCTCGCCAAGCGGGCGTTCTTCTTCGGCGAGGACCCCGCGCCGTGGTTCACCAGCCCGCAGGCGTACGACGCGTACCGTGCGGGGCGGCTGCGGGCGCTGCGGGACACTCGGCAGCCGCCGCTGGCCGCCGCCGGCCGGTCCGAGCGGCGGCGGTACGCCAAGGACCGGCGTGCGGCGCGCGTGCCGCGCGGCGCGCCCGGCCGACCGCCGGACGCCGGGTACGTCTTCGACGGGCCGGGGCCGCTGCGCGTCATCTTCCCGTGCCCGGTCTGCCACCAGCGCGTCCGGCTGCCGGTGCGCGGCCCGGTCCGCGCCCGCTGCTCGCTGTGCCGCACGGAGCTGGAGTGCGACACGTAGCGGTCGGCAGCGGGCCGCCCGCCGCGGCTGCAGCCAGTCGGTGTCCGGGGTGGCGGCGCGCAGGACCGCCGCCGCGTCCCGCAGCACCGGCTCGCCGTGCGGTACGCACACCGTCTCCAGCGGCATGAGCGACGCCAGCCGCCGGAAGGAGGTGACGGCCTGCTCCCGGTCGGCGGTATTCAGTCCTGCTGTCGTGGGCGGAGCACCGGGCGGAGGGCTTCCAGGACGGCGGGGTCCTCGACGGTGGCGGGGACCGGCTCGTCCACGCCGTCGGCGAGGGCGCGCATGCTGCGGCGCAGGATCTTGCCGGAGCGGGTCTTGGGAAGCGCGGGCACGATCACGGCCTCCTTCAGGGCGGCGACCGCACCGATCTCCCGGCGTACGGACTGCACCAGCTCGGCGGCGATCCGGTCGTGGTCGTCCGCGGCGCCGGCCTTGAGGACCACCAGGGCCCGCGGCACCTGGCCCTTGAGCGCGTCGGCGACGCCGATGACGGCGCACTCCGAGACCGCCGGGTGGCTCGCGAGGACGGCCTCCATCGCGCCCGAGGACAGCCGGTGTCCGGCGACGTTGATCACGTCGTCGGTGCGGCCCATGATGAAGACGTAGCCGTCCTCGTCGACGTATCCGCCGTCGCCGGTCGCGTAGTGGCCGGGGAACCGCGAGAGGTACGAGGAGACGTACCGTTCGTCGTCGTTCCAGAGGGTGGGCAGCGAGCCCGGCGGCAGCGGCAGCCGCAGCGCGACCGAGCCGTCCTGGCCGGGGGCGCACGGCTCCCCGTTCTCGTCCAGGACCCGCAGGTCGTAGCCGGGGACCGGCACGGTCGGCGAGCCGGGCTTGACCGGCATCGGGTCCAGTCCGCGCAGGTTGGCGGCGATCGGCCAGCCGGTCTCGGTCTGCCACCAGTTGTCGATCACGGGCACGTCCAGCACCCGGCTCGCCCAGTGGTACGTCCCCGGGTCCAGCCGCTCCCCCGCCATGAAGAGCGTGCGCAGCGAGCCGGTGTCGTGGCCGGCGAGGAGCGCGGCTTCGGGGTCCTCCTTGCGGACGGCGCGCAGTGCGGTGGGGGCGGTGAACAGTGCCTTGACGCGGTGTTCGGCGATCACCCGCCAGAAGGCGGCCGCGTCCGGGGTGCCGACGGGTTTGCCCTCGTACAGGACGGTGGTGGCGCCGGTCAGCAGGGGGGCGTAGACGATGTAGGAGTGGCCGACGACCCAGCCGACGTCGGAGGCCGTCCACCAGACGTCGCCGGGGCCGATGTCGAAGACGTTGGCCATGCTCCAGGTGAGGGCGACGGCGTGGCCGCCGTTGTCGCGGACGACTCCCTTGGGACGCCCGGTGGTGCCGGAGGTGTAGAGGATGTAGAGCGGGTCGGTGGCGGCGACGGGGACGCAGGCGGCGGGTGCGGCGGCCGCCATGGCTTCGTCCCAGTCCAGGTCGCGCTCGGTCATCTCCGCGCGTTCCTGCGGCCGTTGCAGGATGACGCAGTGGTCGGGCGTGTGCTCGGCGATGCCCAGCGCCTCGTCGAGCATCGGCTTGTACGGGAGGACGCGCTTGCCCTCGATGCCGCAGGACGCGGAGACGACGACCTTGGGCCGGGCGTCGTCGATGCGGACGGCGAGCTCCCGCGGCGCGAAGCCGCCGAAGACGACGGAGTGCACGGAGCCGAGGCGGGCGCAGGCCAGCATCGCGACAACGGCCTGCGGGACCATCGGCAGGTAGAGGACGACGCGGTCGCCTCTGCCGACGCCCAGGGAGCGAAGGACGCCGGCGAAGCGGGCCGTACGGTCCAGGAGTTCGGCGTAGCTGAAGTGCTCCTGCGTGCCGGTGACGGGGCTGTCGTGGATCAGCGCGGTGCGGTCGCCATGGCCGGCGGCGACGTGCCGGTCCAGGGCGTTGTAGCAGGTGTTGAGCTCGCCGTCGGGGAACCAGCGGAAGAACGGCGGGCGGTCCGCGGCCAGTACGCGGCCGGGTTTCCTCGTCCAGGTCACCGCCTCGGCCGCGGCTCCCCAGAAGCCTTCGGGGTCGGTGATGCTCTGTTCGTGCGCCGCACGGTAGGCACGCATCGTCGCGCTCACTCCTCGTCTCGGCCGACCGGCCGCGCAGGTCTCCGCTCACCCGCCCTGCCGGCGTCCTGGTCGGTCTTCGGGCGTCCACTGTGTCCTGTACGGAGCGCCGGAGGAAGAGGGGCGCACGGGCGGGTGGGGCGGGTGTGCGGTCGTACCGGTGCGGCGGCGGCCGGGACCGGTCGCGGCGGTGGGGCTTGGAGCGCACTCCAGCGCCTAGGCTCCCCGTTATGAGTCCTTCCATCGCCACCAACACCACCGTCGAACTCGCCGAGCTGCTGGAATTCGTCCGCCCCCGGCACCGCGCCATCCTGCTGACCCGCCGGTCGGACGGCACCCCTCAGGGCTCGCCGCTGACCTGCGGCGTGGACGACTCGGGCCGGATCGTCATCTCCACGTACCCCGAGCGCGCCAAGGTCCGCAACGCCCGCCGCGCGCCGTCCGTCAGCGTCATCGTCCTCTCCGACGACTGGAACGGCCCGTGGGTGCAGGTCGACGGCGAGGCCGAGGTCATCGACGCCCCGGACTCGGTCGAGCCGCTGGTGGAGTACTTCCGCAACATCTCCGGCGAGCACCCGGACTGGGACGAGTACCGCGCCGCGATGATCAAGCAGGGTAAGTCGATCATCCGCATCACCCCCCGCCGCTGGGGCCCCATCGCCACGGGCGGCTTCCCGGCGCGGCTGGTGGAGGACGAGGAGAGCTGAGCCGGGCCCGGGCCCGGCGGCGGCCCGGCCCGCCCGCGGCACACTGCGGCGCCTGCCCTCACCGGTCGGGGAAGGGGCAGGCGCCGCGTTTGTTCCGTACGTCGTTGTACGGGACATCTGGGGGCCGTCAGGACGACACGGGCGTTATACGGCCAGTGCGCGGTCCGTCGGCTTGATGGGGGCGGGCAGGGAGGACGCGCCGGTCAGGAAGCGGTCCACGCCCTTGGCCGCGGAGCGGCCCTCGGCGATGGCCCACACGATCAGCGACTGGCCGCGGCCCGCGTCACCGGCGACGAACACGCCGGGGACGTTGGTCTCGAACTCGGCGTCGCGGGCGATGTTGCCGCGCTCGTCCAGCTCCAGGCCGAACTGCTCGACCAGGCCGTTCTCCTTGTCGGTGCCGGTGAAGCCCATCGCGAGGGTGACCAGCTGGGCGGGGATCTTCCGCTCGGTGCCGGGCTTCTGCTCCAGCTTGCCGTCCTTGAACTCCACCTCGATCAGGTGCAGCGCCTGGACGTTGCCGTCCTCGTCGCCCTCGAAGTGGGTGGTGTTCACGGAGTAGATCCGCTCGCCGCCCTCCTCGTGCGCGGAGGTGACCTTGTAGAGCATCGGGAAGGTCGGCCAGGGCTGGCCCTCGTTCCGCTCCTCGCCCGGCTTGGGCATGATCTCCAGCTGGGTGACGGACAGCGCGCCCTGCCGGTGGGCCGTGCCGACGCAGTCGGCGCCGGTGTCGCCGCCGCCGATGACGACGACGTGCTTGCCCTCGGCGGAGATCGGGGCGACGGTCAGGTCGCCTTCCTGCACCTTGTTCGCGAGGGGGAGGTACTCCATCGCGAAGTGGATGCCCTTGAGGTCGCGGCCGGGCGCCGGCAGGTCGCGGGAGGTGGTCGAGCCCGCGGCGATCACGACGGCGTCGTACCGGCGGCGCAGCTTGGCGGCGTCGATGTCGCGGCCGATCTCCACCTCGGTGCGGAACTTGGTGCCCTCCGCGCGCATCTGCTCGATGCGGCGGTTGATGTGGCGCTTCTCCATCTTGAACTCGGGGATGCCGTAGCGGAGGAGACCACCGATACGGTCCGCGCGCTCGTAGACGGCGACGGTGTGCCCGGCGCGGGTCAGCTGCTGGGCGGCGGCGAGACCCGCCGGGCCCGAGCCGATGACGGCGACGGTCTTGCCGGACAGGCGCTCGGGCGGCTGCGGGGTGACGTCCCCGTTGTCCCACGCCTTGTCGATGATGGAGACCTCGACGTTCTTGATGGTCACCGGCGGCTGGTTGATGCCCAGCACGCAGGCGGCCTCGCACGGCGCGGGGCAGAGGCGACCGGTGAACTCCGGGAAGTTGTTGGTCGCGTGCAGCCGCTCGCTCGCGGCCTCCCAGTCCTCGCGGTACGCGTAGTCGTTCCACTCGGGGATGAGGTTCCCCAGCGGGCAGCCGTTGTGGCAGAACGGGATACCGCAGTCCATGCAGCGCGAGGCCTGCTTGCTGATGATCGGCAGCAGGGAGCCGGGCTGGTAGACCTCGTTCCAGTCCTTGACGCGCTCCTCGACGGGACGGGTCTTGGCGACCTCGCGGTCGTGGTTCAGGAAGCCCTTGGGGTCAGCCATTGGTCGCCGCCTCCATCATCTTCTCGTGGGTCTCGGACTCGGAGAGTCCGGCCTGCTCGGCGGCTTCCTTGGCGGCGAGCACTGCCTGGTACGTGGGCGGGATGACCTTGCTGAAGCGCGCGGCCGCGCCATCCCAGTCGGCGAGGAGCTTCCCGGCGACGGTGGAGCCGGTCTCCTCCTGGTGGCGGCGCACCACGTCGTGCAGCCACTGCTTGTCGGTCTCGTTGAGCGGGTTGACCGCGGACACCAGGTCCTTGTTGACGTTGGCCGGGTCCAGGTCGATGACGTACGCGAAGCCGCCGGACATACCGGCCGCGAAGTTGCGGCCCGTCTCGCCCAGGACGACCGCGTTGCCGCCGGTCATGTACTCGCAGCCGTGGTCGCCCACGCCCTCGGAGACCACCGTGGCGCCGGAGTTGCGGACGCAGAAGCGCTCGCCGACCTTGCCGCGCAGGTACAGCTCGCCGCCGGTGGCGCCGTAGGCGAGGGTGTTGCCCGCGATGGTGGAGTACTCGGCCAGGTGGTCGGCGCCGCGGTCCGGGCGGACGACGACGCGGCCGCCGGACAGGCCCTTGCCGACGTAGTCGTTGGCGTCGCCCTCCAGGCGGAGGGTGACCCCCTTCGGCAGGAAGGCGCCGAAGGACTGGCCGGCCGAGCCGGTGAAGGTGATGTCGATGGTGTCGTCGGGCAGACCCGCGCCGCCGAACTTCTTCGTCACCTCGTGGCCGAGCATGGTGCCGACCGTGCGGTTGATGTTGCGGATGGCGACCTGGGCCCGGACGGGCTCGGCCTGCTCCGCGGTGTCCGCGTTCAGGGCGTCGGCGGCCAGCTTGATGAGCTGGTTGTCCAGCGCCTTCTCCAGACCGTGGTCCTGGATGGCGATCTGGTGGCGGACGGCGCCCTCGGGCAGCTCGGGCACGTGCAGCAGCGGGGCCAGGTCCAGGCCCTGCGCCTTCCAGTGGTTCACCGCGCGGGTGGTGTCCAGCAGCTCGGCATGGCCGACGGCCTCCTCCAGGCTGCGGAAGCCCAGCTCGGCGAGGAGCTCACGGACCTCCTCGGCGATGAACTGGAAGAAGTTGACGACGTACTCGGCCTTGCCGCTGAACCGCTCGCGCAGCGTCGGGTTCTGGGTGGCGATGCCGACCGGGCAGGTGTCCAGGTGGCAGACGCGCATCATGACGCAGCCGGAGACCACCAGCGGGGCGGTCGCGAAGCCGTACTCCTCGGCACCCAGCAGGGCGGCGATGACCACGTCGCGGCCGGTCTTCAGCTGACCGTCGGTCTGCACGACGATGCGGTCGCGCAGGCCGTTGAGGAGCAGCGTCTGCTGGGTCTCGGCGAGGCCGAGCTCCCAGGGGCCGCCGGCGTGCTTCAGCGAGGTGAGCGGCGAGGCGCCCGTACCGCCGTCGTGGCCGGAGATCAGGACCACGTCCGCGTGCGCCTTGGAGACACCCGCGGCGACCGTGCCGACGCCGACCTCGGAGACCAGCTTCACGTGGATGCGGGCCTGCGGGTTGGCGTTCTTGAGGTCGTGGATCAGCTGAGCCAGGTCCTCGATGGAGTAGATGTCGTGGTGCGGCGGCGGGGAGATGAGCCCGACGCCCGGCGTCGAGTGACGCGTCTTGGCGACCCACGGGTAGACCTTGTGGCCGGGCAGCTGGCCGCCCTCGCCGGGCTTGGCGCCCTGGGCCATCTTGATCTGGATGTCGTCGGAGTTGACCAGGTACTCGGACGTCACACCGAAGCGGCCGGAGGCGACCTGCTTGATGGAGGAGCGGCGCGCCGGGTCGTACAGGCGCTCCGGGTCCTCGCCGCCCTCACCGGTGTTGGACTTGCCGCCCAGCTGGTTCATGGCGATGGCGAGGGTCTCGTGCGCCTCCTGGGAGATGGAGCCGTACGACATGGCGCCGGTGGAGAACCGCTTGACGATCTCGCTGACCGGCTCGACCTCCTCGATCGGGATCGAGGGCCGGTCGGACTTGAAGCCGAACAGGCCGCGCAGCGTCATCAGGCGCTCGGACTGCTCGTTGACCCGCTCGGTGTACTTCTTGAAGATCTCGTACTTGCCCGAGCGCGCGGAGTGCTGCAGGCGGAAGACGGTCTCCGGGTCGAACAGGTGCGGCTCGCCCTCGCGGCGCCACTGGTACTCGCCGCCGATGTCCAGCGCGCGGTGCGCCGGGGCGATGCCGGAGGCCGGGTACGCCTTGGCGTGCCGCTGGGCGACCTCCTTGGCGATGACGTCCAGGCCCGCGCCGCCGATCTTGGTGGCGGTGCCGTGGAAGTACTTGTCGACGAAGGCCTCGTCCAGGCCGACGGCCTCGAAGACCTGCGCGCCGCGGTAGGAGGCGACGGTGGAGATGCCCATCTTGGACATGACCTTCAGGACGCCCTTGCCGAGCGCCTTGATCAGGTTCTTGATGGCGGTCTCGGCCTCGACGCCGGGCAGGAAGGTGCCGGCGCGGACCAGGTCCTCGACGGACTCCATGGCCAGGTACGGGTTGACCGCGGCGGCGCCGTAGCCGATCAGCAGCGCGACGTGGTGGACCTCGCGGACGTCACCGGCCTCGACGAGCAGGCCCACCTGGGTGCGCTGCTTCGTGCGGATGAGGTGGTGGTGGACGGCGGAGGTGAGCAGCAGCGACGGGATCGGCGCGTGCTCGGCGTCGGAGTGCCGGTCGGAGAGGACGATCAGGCGGGCGCCGTCCTCGATGGCGGCCTCGGCCTCGGCGCAGATCTCGTCGATGCGGGCCGCGAGGGACTCGCCGCCGCCGCTGACGCGGTAGAGGCCGGAGAGGGTCACGGCCGTCATGCCCGGCATGTCGCCGTCGGCGTTGATGTGGATGAGCTTGGCCAGCTCATCGTTGTCGATCACCGGGAACGGCAGCGTGACGCTGCGGCAGGAGGCCGCGGTGGGCTCCAGCAGGTTGCCCTGGGGGCCGAGCGAGGAGATCAGCGAGGTGACGAGCTCCTCGCGGATGGCGTCCAGCGGCGGGTTGGTGACCTGCGCGAACAGCTGGGTGAAGTAGTCGAACAGCAGCCGGGGGCGCTCGGAGAGCGCGGCGATCGGCGAGTCCGTACCCATCGAACCGATGGGCTCGGCACCGGCCTTGGCCATCGGTGCGAGGAGGACGCGCAGCTCTTCCTCGGTGTAGCCGAAGGTCTGCTGGCGGCGGGTGACCGAGGCGTGGGTGTGCACGATGTGCTCGCGCTCGGGGAGGTCCTCCAGCTCGATCTCGCCGGCCTCCAGCCACTCCGCGTAGGGGTGTTCGGCGGCGAGGGCGCCCTTGATCTCGTCGTCCTCGACGATGCGGTGCTCGGCGGTGTCCACGAGGAACATCCGGCCGGGCTGGAGGCGGCCCTTGCGGACGACCTTGGCGGGGTCGATGTCCAGGACGCCGACCTCGGAGGAGAGCACGACGAGGCCGTCGTCGGTGACCCAGTAACGGCCGGGGCGCAGGCCGTTGCGGTCCAGGACCGCGCCGACCTGGGTGCCGTCGGTGAAGGTGACACAGGCCGGGCCGTCCCAGGGCTCCATCATCGTGGAGTGGTACTGGTAGAAGGCGCGCCGGGCCGGGTCCATGGAGGGGCTGTTCTCCCAGGCCTCCGGGACCATCATCAGCACGGAATGCGGCAGCGAGCGGCCGCCGAGGTGGAGCAGCTCCAGGACCTCGTCGAAGGACGCGGAGTCCGAGGCGTCCGGCGTACAGACGGGGAACAGGCGCTCCAGCGTCTCGGTGGCGTCGCCGAAGAGCTTCGAGCCGAGCTGGGACTCGCGGGCGCGCATCCAGTTGCGGTTGCCCTTGACCGTGTTGATCTCGCCGTTGTGCGCGACGAAGCGGTACGGGTGGGCCAGCGGCCAGCTCGGGAAGGTGTTGGTGGAGAACCGCGAGTGGACCAGCGCGATGGCGGTGGCGAAGCGGCGGTCCGAGAGGTCCGGGAAGAACGGCTCCAGCTGACCGGTGGTCAGCATGCCCTTGTAGACGATCGTCCGGGCGGAGAGCGAGGGGAAGTACACGCCGGCCTCGCGCTCGGCGCGCTTGCGCAGCACGAAGGCCTTGCGGTCCAGGGCCAGCCCGGTGTTCTCCCCTCCCCCAGAGACGAAGATCTGGGAGAAGGCGGGCATGGTGGCGCGGGCACCGTTGCCGAGCAGCTGCGGGGCGACGGGGACGACGCGCCAGCCGAGGACGTTCAGCCCTTCCTCGGACGCGATCGTCTCGATCTTCGAGACGGCGGCCTGGGCCTCCTCGGCGTCCGAGGGGAGGAAGGCGATGCCCGCGGCGTAGGCGCCGGCCTCGGGCAGCTCGAAGGTGACGTTCTCGCGCAGGAAGGCGTCGGGAATCTGCAGGAGGATGCCCGCACCGTCGCCGGAGTCGGGCTCGGAGCCGGTGGCGCCGCGGTGTTCGAGGTTCCGCAGAACAGTCAGGGCCTGCTCGACCAGCGCGTGGCTCGCCTCACCGGTGAGGGTCGCGACAAAGCCGACGCCACAGGCGTCGTGCTCGTTGCGCGGGTCGTACATCCCCTGCTGGGCGGGGCGCCCGTCCATGGGCGACCAGGCGGCGCTGGTAGCGCTGCCGGTGGTCGCGGAGTGCGTGGACGCGGAACGCATCGGCTCTCCCAACGTCGTCGTGGCATGTGCAGTGCCGAGGGACGACGTTGGCCCTCCGCGAATTTTGCGTGCAGGTTACAGGATGACCTCGATCTCGCGAATCGGATAGAGGCTTCCAGCATGCGGACACCGCTCAGGGCGGTGGATCGAGAACGCAGTGGGACAGCGCATCGTCCGACAGCGCGGGTCGCCGGCAAGCGACGTTGCCTCCGGCGTCAGTGCCTTATGCCCGCTGGTCATTTTCTGAAACCGCGAGGTAACACGTTAATTATGCGCCTGCACGCATAGGAAGTCACCCTACGGCGGTTCCGAACAGTGCGCCCAGGACGTACGTCACACCTGCGGCGGCACCGCCGAGGGCCAACTGGCGCAACCCGCTGTACCACCACGAACGCGCCGTCACCCGAGCCACCACCGCACCGCAGCCGAAGAGTCCGAGCAGCGCCAGGATCACCGCGGGCCACAACGCGGAGGCACCCAGAAGGTACGGCAACACCGGCAGCAGCGCACCCAGCGCGAAGGACCCGAACGAGGAAACGGCGGCGACGAGCGGGGAGGGCAGGTCCGACGGATCCACGCCCAACTCCTCGCGCGCGTGAATCTCCAGGGCCTGCTCCGGATCCTTGGAGAGCTGCGCCGCCACCTCGCGGGCGAGGGCCGGCTCCACACCGCGCGACTCGTACAGGGCGGCCAGCTCAGCCTGCTCGTCCTTGGGGTGCTTGCGCAGCTCACGGCGCTCCACGTCCAGCTCCGCCTGGACCAGCTCCCGCTGCGAGGCCACCGAGGTGTACTCACCGGCGGCCATCGAGAAGGCGCCGGCGGCCAGCCCGGCCAGCCCCGTGATGACGATGGTCTGCTGCGACACCGAGCCGCCGGCCACGCCCGTCATCAGGGCGAGGTTCGACACCAGGCCGTCCATCGCACCGAACACCGCCGGGCGGAGCCAGCCGCCGTTCACGTCACGGTGGGTGTGGTTGTCACGGTGGGCAATGTGCGTAGGAGCCGACGCGTCCATGACATCTGTGACGGACATAAGGGACCTCTTCCTCCCTCACGAGGTGTGGGCCGATGAGCGGCACTTCCCCCTGGAACACTTCCGAAGTTATGCGGCCCACACCCCTCCGCGCTAGCAAGGAAGGCCGTACTTACCGCTCTGACCTGCGACTTTACCGAGACGATCATCGCGTGATCCGGATCACAGCGGCTGTTCACCGGCGGCCTGGATCCGGCCATCGCGACATCGATCCGATCCGGCCTGATGTCCCCCCATTCGCGGCAAACCGGCCCTACGATCCCTCCCACTCGTACGGACCCGGGACCGGTCGGCGGAAGGGCACGCACATGAGCACACCGCACGCCCCCTCGCCCGTCCCTCTCACCCCGGGTGACCGCACCGCCGATCCGCGCGACCGGGCCCGCGGCTCCCTCCTGGGCCTCGCCGTCGGCGACGCGCTCGGCGCCCCCGCCGAGAACATGAAGCCCTCGCAGATCCGCCGCAGGTGGGGCCGCATCGAGGGCTTCGTCGCCGACGACCCCGCCGGCACCGACGACACCGAATACGCCATCTTCTCCGGGCTGCTGCTGGCCGAGCACGGCGCGGCGCTCACCGTCGCGCACGTCGAGGCCGCCTGGCACCAGTGGATCGCCGACCTGGACGAAGGTCCCTTCCGCGGCGCCGGATTCAGCGAGCGCGGCACCCTGGAGAACCTCCGCAGGGGCCTCGCCGCACCGATCTCGGCCCAGCACCGGCATGCCTGGAGCGACGGACTGGCGATGCGGGCCGCCCCCTTCGGCGTACACGCGGCGGGCCGGCCGGCCGAGGCCGCCCGCCTGGTGGCGGTGGACGGCACCGTCAGCCACGACGGCGAGGGCATCTACGGCGGCCAGGCCGTGGCCGCCGGGGTCGCGGCCGCGATGGTCGCCCGGACCACCGACGCGGTGATCGCCGCCGCGCTCTCCGTCGTCCCCGAGGACTCCTGGACGGCCCGCTCGCTGCGCCGCGCCGTGGCCGCCGCCCAGCGCTCCCGCCTGGACCCCGGCATCACCCGGCTCGGCACCGAACGCGCCGTCCGCTCCGCCGTGGTCATCGGCGGCTATCCCTGGACCGACCTGGCGCCCGAGGCGGTCGGCCTGGCCTTCGGCGCGTTCGCCGCGGCGGCCGGCGACTTCCGCGGCGCGGTGCTGACCGCCGTCAACATGGGCCGGGACGCCGACACCACGGCGGCGGTCGCCGGTGCCCTGGCCGGCGCGCTGGGCGGCCTCGCCGCCGTCCCCGAGGACTGGGCCCGGGTCATCGGCCCGGTACGCGGCAGCTGCCTGCCGTCCATGGCGGGCTACCACGTCCTCGATATCGCGGACATGCTGACGCCCCCGGGCCGGGTGACGTCATGACCGCCTCCGGCCCCGACGGCGGCGCTGCCGGGGCCGCCCCCGGCCGGCCGCGGGCGACCGCCGCACCGCCGGGGCCGTTCGCGCAGTTCCCCGCGGCCCCGATCGCCCTCCGGGCTCGTCCTCAAACGCCGGACGGGCTTGCCGTCCCACCCAGCCCCACCCGCATCGAGGGCCTCCTCCTGGGCCTCGCCGCCGGGGATGCCGCGGGCTGGCCCGCGGCCCGGCACCGCGCCGCCCGGATGCCCGAGTGGACCCGCCGCCTCACCCGCGAACTGGACACCTTCGCCGAACAGAACGCCACCACCACGCTCCCCGTCCCCATCGCCCTCAACCAGCCCCCCGAGCCGCTCCGCCTGGGCCCCTCCGACGACGCCGAGTGGGCCGCCTTCACCGCCGGCTCCGTGCTCACGGCCGCCGGCGCCTTCCTCTCCGACCTGGGCCGGGACCGGAGGATGCGGGCCGCCCTCGACCTCGCCTGGAACGCGCTGGCCTGCGAGGTCGCGGCCGCCGCCGACCGCGCCCCGGAGGTCGAGTCGGCGGTGCTGCCGCTGCGCGCCCGGATCTCCGTACGCGCCGGGCTCGGCAACCTCGCCGCCGGGCTGCGGCCGCCCGCCACCGGCCACGACAACCCGCACTTCTTCGACGACGCGGCCTGTGTGCGCGCCGCCGTACTCGCCGTCGTCCACCCCGGCGACCCCGCCTCGGCGGCCGGGCTCGCCGAGTTCGACGCCCGGTACACCCAGGACGGCGACGGCGTGCACGGCGCCCGCGCGATGGCCGCGGCGGTCGCCGCCGCGCTCGGCGGCACCGGCGTCGCCGCGTGCGTCGAGGCCGCCCTCGCCCAGCTCCCCGAGGGCACCGAGATCCGCCGCAACGCCCTGCACGCCGTGCACCTGGCCGAGGCCACCGCCGACGGCAGCCCCGGCGCCGCGTTCGCCCTCGTCCCCACCCTGGAGCACGAGATCGTCGACCACGTCTACAGCTACGGCATCGCCGCCGCCGAGACCGTGCCGGTCGCCCTCGCACTGGCCCTCGCCGGCGGTGGCCGGACCGCCGAGGCGGTGCCCGCCGCCGCCTGCCTCTCCCGCGTCGCCGACTCGGCCCCCGCCCTCACCGGCGCCCTGACCGGCGCGCTCGGCGGCGCCGCCGCGCTGCCCGCCGCCTGGCGCGCCACCTGCCGCACGCTCTCCGGCTGCGCGCTGCCCCGGCTGGCCGGCACCGACCTGGTCGAGCTGGCCGAGCTGCTCGCGGGCACCGAACTGACCACTCCGCAGACGCCCCCGGCCACTCCGCAGGCGCCCTTGATCAGCCCGCAGACCCCCTTGGCGAAAGGACCGGCCGAGCCATGACCGACACCGCGGCACCACCCACCACCACGGCGTGCCCGAGCCTCGCCGACCGCACGGCCGGCGCGCTGGCCGGGGCCGCCGTCGGCGACGCGCTCGGCGGTCCGGTCGAGGGCTGGAGCCCGGAGCAGATCCGGGAGCGGCACGGCGGACCGGTCCGCGGCATCGTCGGCCCCTGGCACGAGGACTGGCGCACAGCGCGCCCCCTCGCGCCGTACCACAAGGGCGACGGCCACGTCACCGACGACACCCTCATGACCCACGCGCTGATCAGGGTGTACGAGAAGGTCCGCGACCACCTCGACGCCTACGCAGTGGCCGACCACCTCGTCCCCGAACTGATCACCGAGCCCCGCTGGATCCCCGAGCTGGAGGCCGAGGCGCTGCCCCTGCAGCGGGTGTTCCTCGCCGAGAAGTGGCTCGTCACCCGGCTGCACTACGGGCACGCCGACCCCCGCGAGGCCGGCGTCGGCAACATCGTCAACTGCGGCGCCGCGATGTACATGGCCCCGGTCGGCCTGGTCAACGCCGGTGATCCGCGCGGCGCTTACGCCGAGGCGCTGGACGTCGCGGGCGCGCACCAGTCCTCGTACGGGCGGGAGGCGGCCGGTGTCCTCGCCGCCGCGGTGGCCGCGGCCTGCGTCCCCGGCGCCACCCCCGCCTCGATCGTCGACGCGGCGCTCGCCCTTGCGAAGGACGGCACCCGCACGGCGATCGAAGCGGTCTGCGAAGTGGCGGTGAAATACGACGAGTTCGAGCCCGCGCTGACGTCGTTGCGGGGCGCGGTCTCGCCGTTCGACACCGTCGGGCCCGAGTACCGCCGGCCCTCGCTGGGCGCCCGGCGGCCCTCCCGGCTGCACGCCGTCGAGGAACTGCCCGTCGCGCTCGGCCTGTTGCTGATCGGCGGCGGCGACTACCGCGAGACGGTCCTCGGCGCCGTCAACTACGGCCGCGACTGCGACTCCATCGCCACCATGTGCGGCGCCCTGGTCGGCGCGCTCGGCCGGCCCGTGCCCGCGGAGTGGACCGCGGCCGTCACCGAGGCCAGCCGCCTGGACCTCCGGGGCCCGGCCGCCGCGCTGACCGCCGTCGCGCACGAGATCCACCACCGCGACCTGTCCCGCCGCCGCGCCCACGAGGCCGCGTTCGCCGCCCTCACGGAGAGCCGATGACGTACCCCCCGGCCCCGCTGCGGGTCACCTGGGTCCAGCCGGAGGACCTGATCGGGCACGAACTGCGCCAGGCCGCCGAGGACGGCCGGGACGCCACCGTGATCCGCCGCCGCTGGCTCACCGCGGGCGGCACCCCCGCGCCCGACCGGGCCGGCGCCTCCCCCACGCCCGCGTCCCCCCGGCTCCGCGCCCTGGCCACCGCCCTCCTGGACGACCTGGCCACCCTGCCCTGTCCCACGGCCGCCGACGAACCCACCGACCTGGCGGCCGTCCGGGCCGCGGCCCCCGGGCCCCCGCCCGGCCCCGTCGCCGCCGGTCTCCTCCCCCGGCTGGAGGCCGCCTGGCTGGGCCGCGCCGCCGGCTGCCTGCTCGGCAAACCGGTGGAGAAGCTGCCGCTGGCCGGCATCCGGGAGATCGCCCGGTCCACCGCCAACTGGCCGCTGCACACCTGGTTCACCGAAGCCGGGCTGGACCCCGCGACCGCCGCCCGGTACACCTGGAACCGCCGCAGCCGTGCCACCTCGCTCGCCGAGAACATCGACGGCATGCCCGAGGACGACGACCTGAACCACCCCCTGCTCGCACTGCTCCTGCTCCGCCGCCACGGCCCCGGCTTCACCACCGCCGACCTCGCCCGGCTCTGGCTGGAGGAGCTGCCGGCGGGCCGTACGTTCACCGCCGAGCGCGTCGCGTACCGCAACCTCCTCGACGGCCTCGAACCGCCGGAGACCGCCCGCTTCCGCAACCCCTTCCGCGAGTGGATCGGCGCCCTGATCCGCGCCGACGTCCACGGCTGGACGCACCCCGGCGACCCGGCCGGGGCCGCCGCTGCCGCCTGGCGCGACGCGGTGCTGACCCACACCGCCAACGGCGTGTACGGGGCGATGTTCGCCGCCGCCGCGCTGGCCGCGGCAGCGGGCGGCACCGCGGACGTGCACCAGTGCCTGTCGGCCGGCCTGGCCGTCGTGCCGCCCCGCTCCCGGCTCGCGCGGGCCGTGCGCTTCGGGATCGCGGCCGCCCGGGAGGCGCCCGATCCCACACCCGGCGGCTTCGAATCCGTCGTGGACCGGCTGCACGCCGCCTACGGCTGGCACCACTGGGTGCACGTACTGCCCAACGCCGCCCTGCTGGCCGCGGCGCTCACCCACGCCGACGGCGACTTCACCGGGTCCGTCTGCCGCGTCGTCTCCGGCGGCTGGGACACGGACTCCAACGGCGCCACGGCCGGTTCTCTCACCGGTCTGCTGGCCGGTGCGCCGGACGCCCTGCCCGCCCGCTGGACGGCACCGCTCGCCAACCGGCTGACCACCTCCGTCGGCGGCCTGGACGGCATCGGCTTCGATGCGCTGGCCCGGGAGACGGCCGCCCTCGCCGTCACCGGAACTGCCGCCGCTCCGGAGCCGGCGGGCGCTGTCCTCGGCTGACACGGCAGCGGGCCGCGGCCCCCGAAGGGACCGCGGCCCGCTGCACCGCGTGACGCGGCTAGGACTTCTTCTCCCCTGCCCCGGCGGGCTTGTCCGCCGCACCGGCCTCCGCCGTGTCCTCGGCGTCCTCCGAGCCCGCGGCCTTCGGGGCGGCCTTCTCCGGGGCGGTCTTCTCCGGGGTGGCGTCCGCCGCGTCGGAGTCCTCCGTATCGGCGTCCTCCGCGTCGGCGGTCTCCTGCTCCACCGCGGCCGGCTCGACGACCGCCTCCCGGCCGGGGGACCGCTTCGCCGACAGCACCATGTAGACCACCGCGAGGACCAGCACGATCAGCGCCGTCCAGACGTTCAGCCGCAGGCCCAGGATGTGGTGGGCCTCGTCGACCCGCATGTACTCGATCCAGGCGCGGCCCGCGCAGTACGAGGCGACGTACAGCGCGAACGCCCGGCCGTGCCCCAGCTTGAAGCGCCGGTCCGCCCAGATGACCAGGATCGCGACACCGATGCACCACAGGGACTCGTACAGGAACGTCGGGTGGTACGTGCCGCCCACACGGCCGATCGACGGGTCGGAGGTGATCTTCAGCGCCCACGGCACGTCCGTCGGGCGGCCGTACAGCTCCTGGTTGAACCAGTTGCCCCAGCGGCCCATCGCCTGCGCCAGCGCGATGCCCGGGGCCACCGCGTCCGCGTACGCCGGGAGCGGGATGCCCCGGCGGCGGCAGCCGATCCAGGCACCCACCGCGCCGAGGGCGATCGCGCCCCAGATGCCGAGGCCGCCCTCCCAGACGTAGAACGCCTTGATCGGGTCGCCGCCCGCGCCGAAGTACGGCTCGTACGTCGTGATGACGTGGTAGAGCCGCCCTCCGACCAGGCCGAACGGCACCGCCCACACGGCGATGTCGGCGACCGTCCCGCTCTGGCCACCGCGCTGCACCCAGCGCTTGTTGCCGAGCCAGACGGCGATGAAGACGCCGATGATGATGCAGAATGCGTAGCCGCGCAGCGGGATCGGGCCGAGATGCACGACTCCGGTCGACGGGCTGGGAATGAATGCGAGGTCCATGGCAGCCCCGACGCTACCGCGCCGGGCGGGCCGGGCGGCAACCCACCCGGCAACGGCTCAGTAACGACCCCCGGACGGCACTTCTACGCCCTGTCTTCTTGCCTCGCTTCTTGCCCTACTTCTTCTTGTTCGCCTCCTGGACCATCTGCTTCAGCTTCTGCGGGGTCATCTGCGCGTTCTGGTCGGCGAAGATGTTCTTGCCGTTGAGGATGACGCTCGGGGTGCCCTGGAGGCCGGCCTTCTGGAACGCCTCGTTCGACTTCTGCACGAAGGCGTTGTACGTGCCGTCGTTCACGCAGGAGCGGAAGTCCTGGGTCACCAGGCCCGGCACCTTGCCGGCAAGCTTGATCAGGTAGTTCTTGTCGGCGTACCGGTCCTGCTGTTCGGCGGGCTGGTTGGCGAACAGCACGTCGTGGTACTCGCGGAACTTGCCGGCGTTCTGCGCGCACAGCGCGGCGTTGGCCGCGTTCAGCGAGCCCTTGCCGCCCATGTTGCCGTCGATGAGCAGGGCGAGGTGGTAGTCCGTACGCAGCTCACCGGCGTCCTGGAGCTCATGGAGCGTCGAGCGGAAGCCCGTCTCGAACTGCTTGCAGGCGGGGCAGCGGAAGTCCTCCCACACCTGGAGCGTGGACGGTGCGCTCTTCTGTCCGACGGTCACCGCCGGCTTGTCCCCGCCGGTGGCGCCCTTCGGCGCGGCGACCGGGGTGTTCTTGTCGTCGCCCGTGGAGGACGCCCAGACCGCGATGCCGGCGGCCACCGCCAGGACCGCCACCACCACCGCGGCGACCTTCGCCTGCCTGCCGCGCCGGGCGCGGGCCTTTTCCTTGTCGCGCTGTGCCTGCAGCCGCTCGCGTGCGGTGCCTTCGGCTCGGGTTTTCTGGCTCACACCGCTGAAAAACGAGGCGGAGGGACGCCACTGCGCCCCTCCGCCCCGGATTTCGCCCTATCGAGGGACCTCGGCGGTACCGGCTTTACGCCCGTACGCCCTTGGCCAGATCCCCGGCCAGCTCCCGTACGCCGGCGAGCCCGGCCTCCAGGTCGCCCTCGTGCGCCAGCAGCCGCTTCACGAACGCGGAGCCGACGATGACCCCGTCGGCGAACTGCGCGACCTCGGCGGCCTGCGCGGCGTTGGAGACGCCCAGGCCCACGCAGACCGGCAGGTCGGTGGTGGCCCGGGTGCGGCTGACCAGGTCCTGGGCCTCCTGGCCGACGGACTCGCGGGTGCCGGTGACGCCCATCAGGGACGCCGCGTACACGAAGCCCGAACCGGCCGCGGTGATCTTGGCGAGCCGCGCGTCCTTGCTGCTCGGCGCGACCACGAAGACCGTGGCCAGGCCGTGCTCCTCGGCGGCCTTCCGCCACACCTCGGACTCCTCGACCGGCAGGTCCGGCAGGATGCAGCCGGCGCCGCCCGCGGCGGCCAGGTCGGCGGCGAACCGCTCCACGCCGTACGCGTCGACCGGGTTCCAGTACGTCATGCACAGCACCGGCGCGCCGGTGGCGGCGTGCGCCTCGCCGACCGTGCGGATCACGTCGACGATCTTGACGCCGCCGCGCAGCGCGATGTCGTCGGCGGTCTGGATGACCGGGCCGTCCAGGACCGGGTCGCTGTGCGGCAGGCCGACCTCGACGACGTCGCAGCCGCCCTCGATCATCGCGGTGACGGCGCGCACGCCGCCGTCCACGGTCGGGAAGCCCGCCGGGAGGTAGCCGACCAGGGCCGCGCGGCCCTCGGCCTTCGCGCCGGCCAGTACCGAGCTGAGCAGTTCGACGTTGCCCGCCATCACTTCGTCCCCTCGTGGTGCGCGCCGAGCGCGGTGTCCGTGGCGTCGGTGTCGTCCGCCTCGACGGCGTCGTCGGAGGCCTCGTCGTACAGCCCGAAGTACCGCGCGGCCGTGTCCATGTCCTTGTCGCCGCGGCCGGAGAGGTTGACCACGATGAGGCCGTCCTTGCCCAGCTCGCGGCCGACCTCCAGGGCGCCGGCCAGCGCGTGCGCGCTCTCGATGGCCGGGATGATGCCCTCGGTCTCGGAGAGCAGCCGCAGCGCCTGCATGGCGGCGTCGTCGGTGACGGCGCGGTACTCGGCGCGGCCGACGTCCTTGAGGTAGGAGTGCTCGGGGCCGATGCCCGGGTAGTCCAGCCCCGCGGAGATCGAGTACGGCTCGGTGATCTGGCCGTCCTCGTCCTGCAGGACGTAGGAGCGGGAGCCGTGCAGGATGCCCGGGGTGCCCTCGGTGAGGGTGGCCGCGTGCTCGCCGGTCTCCACGCCGTGGCCGCCCGGCTCGCAGCCGATCAGGCGGACGCTCTCGTCGGGCAGGAAGGCGTGGAAGAGGCCGATGGCGTTGGAGCCGCCGCCGACGCAGGCCACGGCCGCGTCCGGCAGCCGGCCCGCACGCTCGATGATCTGGCGGCGGGCCTCGACGCCGATGACGCGGTGGAAGTCGCGTACGAGGGCGGGGAAGGGGTGCGGGCCCGCGACCGTGCCGAAGAGGTAGTGGGTGCGGTCGACGTTGGCGACCCAGTCGCGGAACGCCTCGTTGATCGCGTCCTTCAGCGTGCGGCTGCCGGACTTCACGGCGATGACCTCGGCGCCGAGCATCCGCATGCGGGCGACGTTGAGCGCCTGCCGCTTGGTGTCGACCTCGCCCATGTAGATGGTGCATTCGAGGCCGAAGAGGGCGCAGGCGGTGGCGGTGGCGACGCCGTGCTGGCCGGCGCCGGTCTCGGCGATGACGCGGGTCTTGCCCATGCGCTTGGTGAGCAGCGCCTGGCCCAGCACATTGTTGATCTTGTGCGAGCCGGTGTGGTTCAGGTCCTCGCGCTTGAGGAAGATCCGCGCGCCGCCGGCGTGCTCGGCGAACCGCGGCACCTCGGTGAGGGCGCTGGGCCGGCCGGTGTAGTTGACCATCAGGTCGTCGAGCTCGCGGGCGAACTCGGGGTCGGCCTTGGCCTTTTCGTACTCCTCGGCGACCTCGTCGACCGCGGCGACCAGGGCCTCGGGGATGAACTTGCCGCCGAAGGCGCCGAAGTAGCCCTCGGTGCTGGGCACCTGGCCCTCGGGGTCCGGAATGAAGAAGTCAGACGACATCCGACGTACTCCTCACCGGGGCGCGCGCAGGCACCCCGGAAGTCTCGATGTAGCGAAATACGGGCATCAAGCTACGTGCGCGCGGCGCGGCCCCGGGTGTCACACACTGCCGGAGCACCCGTACGGACAGGCGTCCGCCGGGGAGGTCCGGTCAGGCGTGGGAGCCCGCGCGCGGCGCGGCACGGCGCCATCGGCTGCCGTTGATCTGGCCGGGCTCCGCGCCGATGTGGTAGCGGACGCGCCGTCCGTGCACGCGGCGCGCCGGGGCCCGGCAGCCGCGATGCCATGGGGGCAGCGCGCAGCGCTTCGACTCGGGGCGGTGGCGGGAGACGGGCGGGCACCCTCGTCCCAGGGCCGCGTGCGGCAGGCGCGCGGCACCGGCCGCGGCCGGGTGGTGGCCCGGGCGCGGCTGCTGGAATCGGGTGGCGGCGGTCATGAGAGGCGGTCTTCTCGGTCCCGTCAGTCCCGGCCGTGCCGGATGGCGGGGTGGGAGCCGGCGGCGACGAGGTCGGCGACGGCGGTCTTCGGGTCCTTGCCGGTGACCAGCGACTCGCCGACGAGCACGGCGTCCGCGCCCTCGTTGGCGTACGCGATCAGGTCGTGCGGCCCACGGACGCCGGACTCGGCGACCTTGACGATGTGGTCGGGGATCTCCGGGGCGACCCGGCCGAAGTTGCCGCGGTCGACCTTGAGGGTCTTCAGGTCGCGGGTGTTCACGCCGATGATCTTCGCTCCGGCGGCCACCGCACGCTCGACCTCTTCCTCGTCGTGCGCCTCGACCAGCGGGGTCAGCCCGATCGACTCGGCCCGCTCGATGAGCGAGACCAGCGCCTCCTGCTCCAGCGCGGCGACGATCAGCAGCGCCAGGTCGGCGCCGTACGCGCGGGCCTCCCACAGCTGGTAGGCGCTGACGATGAAGTCCTTGCGCAGGATCGGGATGTCGACCTTGGCCCGGACGGCTTCGAGGTCGGCCAGCGAGCCGCCGAAGCGGCGCTGCTCGGTGAGGACGGAGATGACGGCGGCGCCGCCCGCTTCGTAGTCGGCGGCGAGCCCGGCCGGGTCGGCGATGGCGGCCAGCGCGCCCTTGGACGGGCTGGAGCGCTTGACCTCGCAGATCACCCGGATGCCGTCGCCCTTGAGCGCGGCCACGCCGTCCTTGGCGGGGGCGGCCTTCTTCGCCCGCTCCTTCAGCTCGTCGAGGCTGACGCGCGCCTGTCGCTCGGCGAGGTCGGCGCGGACTCCGTCGATGATCTCGTCGAGCACACTCACGCGAGCGGCCTCCTTCTAGAGCGGTGGAGGAAATCTGTCGCCTTCGGGGGCGCGGTGCGCTCCCAGCAGGCACTCCGATGGTATCCGGCCAGGGGCTCCGGCCCCGCATCCGGCTGTCCGCAGTCCCACAACATGGACAGATACCGATACATACCGGCCGCGTTCGGGCGCTCCGGAAGCGGCGGGAAAGGGCCGCTCACGGCGCTCACGGCGCTCACGGGGCGAGAACCGATCCGGCGGGGAGGTTGCGTACCACGGTGAACAGCAGCACAGCGCCCCCGATCAGCCACCAGTGGACGGGTCTCGGCCGCGGCCCGGCGGCCGGCAGCCCGCGCCCGGCCCGCGCCAGCCAGCCGGCCCAGAACAGCGCGAACGCGGCGTAGCCGAGCACTGCCAGGGCGTTGGCGCCGAGGGCTGCGCCCAGGTCGCCGTGCGCGACCGCGTGGGCGCTGCGCAGCCCGCCGCAGGCCGGGCAGTACAGGCCGGTGAGCCGCAGCAGCGGGCAGACGGGGTAGTGGCCGGCCTCGTTGGGGTCGACGGCGCCGACGTACGCGAAGGCCGCCAGGACCGCCGCGAGGGCGCCCAGCGGGGCGGCGAGGCGGCGCGCTGCGCCGCGCCGGGCCGCGGAGGGCGGGCCGTCCGGGGTACGCGCCACGGGTTCCGTCACGGGACCGATTCTCCCCCGGTACGGACGAAGGCGCAGCTTCCCTGCCGCCGCACGGGCCACTCCGCGCCATGAGCGCGGGGCGTGCGGAACGGCCGGGAAGCCGCGCCTTCGTCGAGCACGGGGCCGCAGCGGGCCCGGGCCGGGGCCGGACCGGTGTCCGGCCGCCGGGCGGTCAGCTCTGCTGCGGCTGCGGGGTGCCCTTGGCGCGCTTCGGGGCGGAGCCCAGGCCCATGAGGTGCATGATGCCGCCCACTACGGCGCCGGCCAGGATGAGGACCACGCCGGCCCAGAAGCCGGGCACGTTGGCGACCACCATGAAGGCGCCCGCGACGCAGAAGCCGATGAACGAAATGATGACGCCGGTCCAGGCAGCCGGGGTGTGTCCGTGGCCGTGGCCATTGCTCGACATGAGTGCTCCTCGTTGCTTTCTCGCGCCTGGGTCGGGGCGCGGCGTTCGCTCGGAATCATTGTCCCTGATGCGCGGGGTGGGCCCGCCATCGGGTCGGTAGGGGCCGGTGCCGGCCACCGCCTAGGTGGTGGGGTCCTCGCCCCGGTCCAGCGACTTCCAGATCTCCTCCGGGCGGTCCAGGTCCGGCTTCGCGGCGGCGCGGCGCGGCCCGCGGGTGGCGCGGGGGCCGCCCGTCGCGCGCTCGTAGCGCCCGGACATCGCGGGCCAGCGCCGGCCGTAGACCAGTGCCAGCAGCCCGGCGATCAGCAGGAGCGCGCCGCCGCCGGCGGCCACCCAGGGCCAGGCGGTGTGCGCGACGTGGTGGACGCTCGCGTCGCTCATGCCGGTGGCGGTGGCGGCCTTGGCCTTCAGCGCGGCGGTGTCGGCGTTGCCGAGGAGGGCGCCGGCGAGGGTGCCGGCCCCGCTGAGCGCCAGCAGCGCGGAGACGGCGAGGCGGCCGGCGCCGCGTACGGCGAAGACCGCGACCAGGGCGGCGAGCCCGACGACGGCGAGCGCGCCGGGTACGCCGGTGATGTCCTGGCCCGACGCCTTCTGCGGCAGCTCGCCCTGGGCGACCACGGCGGAGGCGGTGGCCCAGGTGCGGCCGGAGGAGAGCAGGGCCAGGGCGGCGCCGAGCGCTCCGAGGAGGAGGGCCAGGGCGAGGGGCTTGCGCGCGCTGCCCCGGCCGCCGCCGGCGGCTGGGGCTGCGGCGTCGGCCGTCGCGGCGTCGGTGCGGGGCGGGGGTACGGCACTCACCCTTCCACTATCCCGTACGCCGTCGGCTGCACGCTCGTCCGGGGTGGCCGGCGGCCATCGGCGGCGGTGTCCTCACAGGCCGGAGGGGCCTTCGAGGTGGTTGGCGGTGTGGACCGCGCGCAGCACCGCCGCCGCCTTGTTGCGGCACTCCTGGTCCTCGGCGTCCGGGTCGGAGTCGGCGACGATGCCGGCGCCGGCCTGGACGTACGCCGTGCCGTCGCGGAGCAGGGCGGTGCGGATGGCGATGGCGGTGTCGGAGTCGCCGGCGAAGTCCAGGTAGCCCACGCAGCCCCCGTAGACGCCGCGCCGGCTGGGCTCCAGCTCCTCGATGATCTGCAGGGCGCGCGGCTTCGGGGCGCCGGACAGCGTGCCGGCGGGGAAGCAGGCGGTGAGCACGTCGAAGGCGGTGCGGCCGTCCGCGACCTTGCCGGTGACCGTGGACACGATGTGCATGACGTGGCTGTAGCGCTCGATGGACATGAAGTCGACGACCTCGACGCTGCCGGGCTCGCAGACCCGGCCCAGGTCGTTGCGGCCCAGGTCGACCAGCATCAGGTGCTCGGCGCGTTCCTTGGGGTCGGCCAGCAGCTCGTCGGCGAGGGCCTGGTCCAGCTGCGGGGTGCCGCCGCGCGGCCGGGTGCCGGCGATGGGGTGCAGCATCGCCTGCCCGTCCTCGACCTTGACCAGCGCCTCGGGGCTGGAGCCGACCACATCGAAGGGGAGGCCGTCGCCGCCCTCGAAGCGGAAGAGGTACATGTACGGGCTGGGGTTGGTGGCCCGCAGCACCCGGTAGACGTCCAGCGCGGAGGCCGTGCACGGCGTCTCGAAGCGCTGCGAGGGCACGACCTGGAAGGCCTCGCCGGCCCGGATGCGCTCCTTGATGTCCTCGACGGCGTCCTTGAAGGCCTCGCCGCCCCACTTCTCGGTGTACTCGGGCAGCTCGGAGGCGGGGAGGGCTGCGGCGTTCGAGGGGGCGGGGCGGCTCAGGTCGTACGCCATGGTGTCGAGGCGGGCCACGGCGTCCGCGTACGCCTCGTCGACGCCGGTGTCCAGGTCGTTGTGGTTGATCGCGTTGGCGATCAGCAGGACCGTGCCGTTCCAGTGGTCCAGTACGGCCAGGTCCGAGGTGAGCAGCATGGTCAGCTCGGGCAGCCGCAGCTCGTCCTCGGTGCTGTCGCCGATCTTCTCCAGGCGGCGCACGATGTCGTACCCCAGGTAGCCGACCATGCCGCCGGTGAAGGGCGGCAGGCCCTGGCCCTCGATGAGGTCGCGCGGGGTGTGCAGGGTCTCGACGGTCTCGCGGAGCGCGGCGAGCGGGTCGCCCTCGGTGGGCACGCCGACCGGCGGGGTGCCGAGCCAGTGCGCCTGCCCGTCGCGGGCGGTGAGGGTGGCGGCGCTGCGGACGCCGATGAAGGAGTAGCGGGACCAGCTGCGGCCGTTCTCCGCGGATTCCAGGAGGAAGGTGCCGGGGCGCTCCGCCGCGAGCTTGCGGTACAGGCCCACCGGGGTGTCGCCGTCCGCGAGGAGCCGCCGGGTGACCGGGATGACCCGGCGGTCCTTCGCGAGGGTGCGGAAGTTTTCGAGGTCCGGAGTGGCGGTGCCGGTGGTTCCCGTGGTCATGCCAGCGGATCCTAGTGGCGATCAGCGGCGGGGGCCGGGCGTGTCCGCGTACTGATCGGCGCAGCGGACACCCGGCGGGTCACTCCCCGGCGAGCAGGACGTCCTCGTCGAAGCAGGTGCGCGCGCCGGTGTGGCAGGCCGCGCCGACCTGGTCGACCTTGACCAGGACGGTGTCCGCGTCGCAGTCCAGGGCGACGGACTTCACGTGCTGGACGTGGCCGGAGGTGTCGCCCTTGACCCAGTACTCCCGGCGGCTGCGGCTCCAGTAGGTGCAGCGGCCGGTGGTCAGCGTGCGGTGCAGCGCCTCGTCGTCCATCCAGCCGAGCATCAGCACCTCGCCGGTGTCGTACTGCTGGGCGATGGCGGGGACCAGCCCGTCGGGGGTGCGCTTGAGCCGGGCGGCGACGGCCGGGTCCAGGGAGGTGCCGGCGGGCGCTGCTGCCTGTGCGGCCGGGGCCGAGGGCTCGGGGGACGGGGTGGCGGGACTGCTGCTCATGCCCTCCATTGTGCCGTGCGGCATCATGCGGGCATGAACGACCGGTATCCGCCCCCGGACGACGACCGGGCGGCCAAGGTGGCGACGATCGTGCTGTGCGCGGTCTTCGTGGCGGCCGTGGTGGTGATGGCGGTGATCCTCGTCCAGGGGTGACGCGGGGTGCGGAAGTGACCGCGCGGCGTCGTGGCACGGGCGGCGGGCCGGGCCGTAGGGTGAGGCCATGTCGACCCATGCCAAGCGTGAACGACTTCTTCTCGCCGACCTGTTGGAGGGCGCGGGGCCCGAGGCCCCGACGCTGTGCGAGGGCTGGACCGCGCGTGACCTGGCCGCCCATGTGGTGGTGCGCGAGCGGCGCGCGGACGCGGCCGGCGGCCTGGTGCTCAAGCCGCTGGCGTCCCGGATGGAGCGGGTGCGGAGCGAGTACGCCGCCAAGCCGTACGAGGAGCTGATCCGGCTGATCAGGACCGGGCCGCCGCGCGTCTCGCCGTTCGGTCTGAAGCAGATCGACGAGGCGTCGAACACCGTGGAGTTCTTCGTGCACGCCGAGGACGTGCGGCGGGCCCAGCCGGACTGGACGCCGCGCGAGCTGAGCTCCGGCTTCGCCGACGCCCTGTGGTCCCGGATCGAGCGGATGGCCCGGGTGCTGGGGCGGAAGGCCCCGGTGGGCCTGGTGCTGCGCCGCCCGGACGGCCGGACCGCGGTGGCGCACCGCGGCACGCCGGTGGTGACCGTCACCGGCGAGCCGGGCGAGCTGACGCTGTTCCTGTTCGGGCGGCAGGGTGCCGCCAAGGTGGAGCTGGACGGCGACAAGGAGGCGGTGGTCCGGGCGCAGGAGACCAAGCTGGGGCTGTAGCCCCGGGCGGCGGGCGTCTCCGGGCGGGGGCGCTCAGGCCGGGCGGCGGGCGTCCGGCCCGCCCGTCCCGGCCTCCGTCCCGTACAGGTCCGTCTCCTCCAGCGCGCGCAGCCGCCGGTAGTCGGCCTCGATCTGCCGCGGGTCGTCGTGGAGCAGGTAGCAGATGCCGGGTGAGGTGGCCGCGTCGACGGTCGGCACCAGGTGGTCGCCGACCGCGACGGCCAGGTGGTGCCCCGCGTACGAGGGCAGCGCGCGGACCTCGGTGAAGCGGTCCAGGGAGACCAGCCGGCCGGCGCGCGGGGCGATCAGCGAGACATAGCGCAGAGGCGTGCGCGGCTGCGCCCTGCGGTCCGTGAGCGCCATGAAGGCGGCCGGATCGGCGCAGGCCAGAGCGGTCAGCGCCACGTGGTCGGTGCCGAAGCAGCGGCTCACCACGTCGGGCAGGATGCTGCCGGCGAGCCGGGCGCCGGTCTCGATCAGTACCGGGCCTTCGCCGGTGAGCATGATCTCGGAGTGCGCGGGCCCGTTGCGCACGCCGAGGGCGTCCAGGACGCCGAGGACGTACGGGCGGAGCACGGCGGTGGCCGGGTCGCGCGCGGGCACCGGCTCCTCGTAGTCGTAGACCGGGGCGCCGCCGCGGCCGGGGCGCTTGTGGTAGCGCCAGATCTCGGCGATGTGGTGGCGGCCGGCCACGCTGACGGTGTTGGCGAAGTACTCGGTGCCGGTCAGGTGTTCCTGGACGACGACCGTGCGGTTGCGGGCGCCGGCGAAGTTCACCGAGCGCAGGATGTGGTCGAAGGCGGTGCACAGCTCCACGGGGCCGGCGCAGAAGAAGACGTTGTCGGTGCCGGCGCTGTCGGCGGGCTTGACCACCACGGGCCAGCGGCCGCGGGCGCGGGTCCAGGCGAGGGCCGCGTCGAAGCGGTGGGTGCGCAGCGTGTCGGGCGCGCGCAGTCCGTGGGTCCGTACGGCCGCGGCCATCTCGTACTTGTCGCGGCGCACGCGGCGGCCGTCGACGACGTTGCCGGGCAGGCCGAGCCGCGCGGAGAGGGCGTCGGCAAGATCCACGCCGGTCTCGTTGCCGGGGAGGACGCGCGCTGCCGCGTACGGGCGTACCGCGGTGACCAGGGCGTCCAGGTCGCCGCGGTAGGTGAGCCGGCCGGCGCACGTGCCGGGCGGGCAGGGCGCGCCGACGAGGCGGTCGCCGATGCCGGGGGCGCTGTCGATGTGGACCGTCCCGATGCCGTGCGCGGCCAGCGCTGCGGGCAGGAAACGGCCGGTGGAGTAGGCGTCAACCACCAGGCAGTGCATGAGTCTTGGTACCTTCCCGGGCCGCAGCGGCCGGGGGCGCGCCCCGGCGGGCGAGCAGCCCGCATCCGATGAGGACGGTGATCAGGGCGATGCCGAGCGCCGACGGCACCGAGAACGCCAGCCGGGAGTCGGCCAGTTGGAGCAGCAGGGTCAGCGCGGGCGCGAGGGCGCAGATCATGGAGGCGGTCACCGGGGTGGTCCGGCGGACGCCGATCTGGACGAGGACGGCCGGCACGCCGACGCCGATGACGGCGACCACCGCGCCGGGGAGCAGCGCCGCGCCGAGCCGCCCGGTGTCCCCGGTGGCGGCGAGCAGCCAGCCGGCCGCGGCGACGAGGCCGAAGCGCAGCCCCATCACGGTCGGCACGTCGACGCCGGCCGCGCCCAGCCGGGCGGAGAAGACGACGTTGGCGGCCCCGCCGGCGCCGGAGGCGACCGCGGCGCACACGCCGAGTGCCATGGTCGCTGCCGCCCGGTCGCCGACGCCGCTGCGGCCGTCCAGCGAGGCCCAGACCAGGCCGGCGAGGGCGAGGACGATGCCGAGCGCGGAGAGCAGTTCGCCGGGCAGTACCCGGTCCTGGCGCCACCACAGGTACTGGAGCAGCACGGTGCAGGCCGGGCCGATGGCAATCGAGACGACGTTGGCGACGGCCGGTTCCATGAGCTTGAGCGCGTACAGCAGCGACAGCCAGGTGACCGCGGTGGTGAGGTTCAGGACGAGCAGGTCGGCGGCGTGCGCCCGGACGACGGCGAGCAGCCGTGCCGGGCGCGTCCGCAGCAGCGTCAGGCCGCAGAAGAAGGCTCCGGTGAGGGTGAAGGCGACCGCGGCGACGCTGCCGGGGTCGAGGTGCTGGAGCCGGTGTGCGGCGAACACGTCCACCAGCGCGGAGAACAGGGCGAAGACGAACAGGGCGGGCACGGCGTGCCTAGCGGGTGCCGGGCGGGCCGCCGGCGCGCCGCGGCCGGGGCCCGAAGAGCGCCCGGCCCACCCTGATCACGGTCGCGCCCTCCGCCACCGCCGCCTCGAAGTCCTCGCTCATGCCCATGCTCAGCCCGGACAGGCCGTGCGCGGCGGCGAGCGAGCGGAGCAGCCGGAAGTGCGGACGCGGGTCGCGGCCGGCCGGCGGCAGGCACATCAGGCCGACGACGGGCAGCCCGTGCACGTCCCGGCACTCCTTGAGGAAGGCATCGGCGCCGTCCAGGGGCACGCCGCTCTTCTGCGGTTCGTCGCCGGTGTTGACCTGGACGAAGCAGTCGGGCCTGCGGCCGGTACGGGCCATGGCGGCGGCGAGCGCGGCGGCCAGCGGAGGGCGGTCCACGCTGTGCAGCGTGTCGAAGCCGGTGACGGCCGCCGTCACCTTGTTGGTCTGGAGCGGGCCGACGAGGTGCAGCCGGACGCCCGGGTGGCGGGCGCGCAGCTGCGGCCACTTGGCGCGGGCCTCCTGGACGCGGCTCTCCGCGAAGTCGCGCTGGCCCGCGTCCAGCGCGGCGGCGACGGCGTCGCGTGAGCGGTACTTGCTGACCGCGACGAGCGTCACGGAGCCGAGCGGGCGGCCGGCGCGCCGGCACGCCTCGTCCAGGCGGCGGGTGAGGGCGGCCAGGCGCGCCGCGGGATCCGGGACGGGCCCCGGCTCCGGGCGATGGCTGTCCGACGGCCTGTCGCGGGGTGCGGTGCGGTCGGGTGCGGTGCGGTCGGTTTCGGTGCGGTATTCGGTGGTGCGTTCCTCGTTCATGGCGGTCAGTCCGCCCTTTCGGTCTCGTACGGCGCGTCGTCGGTGGCGTACTGCGTGTACCGGCCGTCCCAGACGCTGAAGTACTTCCAGGCGGAGTCGAACAGGACGGTGAGCACGACGGCTTCCGGCGGCAGCCGGCGCGCCAGGCGTTGTGCGGCGAAGACATTGCCGCCGGCGGTGGGCCCGACGTACAGGCCCTCCTTCTCGATCAGTCGTTTCATGGCCGTCCAGCCGTCGTCGCCGCTGATCAGCTCGACGTCGTCGACCAGTTCCTCGCGCAGGTTGGCCGGTACCTTGCCGGGCCCGAGGCCCATCAGGTTGTGGGTGCGGTGCGCGAAGGGCAGGCCGTGCCGCTTGGCGTACAGGGCGGCCGAGCGGTCGACCTCGACGGCGGTGGTGCGCAGTCGGGGGTACGCGGCCTTGAGGACGTCGGCGATGCCGGTGAAGGTGCCGCCTGTGCCGACGGAGCAGAGGAAGTGGTCGGGGACCAGGCCCAGCGCGTCCAGCGCGGTGACGATCTCCGTGCCGCAGGAGCGCCAGGCGCGCCAGTTCAGCTCGTTCGTGGACTGGTCCAGGAAGTGGCTGCCGGGGTGCTCGGCGACGTACCGGCGGGCCGCCTCCTCGCCTTCCAGCAGGAAGCCTTCCGGGGAGGTCTCGACGACCGCGCCTCCGAAGGAGGCGATCTGCTTCCGACGTTCCTCGGTCATGCCCGCGGGCATGACGATGACGACGCGGTAGCCGCGGTCCCGGCCGACCCGGGCGAGCGCCGCGCCGCCGTTTCCGGTGGAGCATTCGACCAGGGTCATTCCGGGGGCGAGTGTGCCGGCCCGTTCCAGTTCGTCGAGCATGAAGGTGAAGACCCGGTCCTTGTGGCTGCCGGTGGGATTACGGAACTCGCACTTGGCGAATATCCGCGCGACACCTTCCTCGGCAGTTTCCCGTAGTTCGTACAATTCCGTGTGACCGATACCGGCACCATGCGCCGATGCGTTCATGTGCGGCTCCCCCGAACCGTGCTGGACAGCATGCGGAAATACGTGAAGAGGAAATGCCCGGACCGCGTCGGGCCGACGGCCGCGACGCGTGGGACCGGCGGGTGCGCCCGATCTCGGAGCCGGACGACAGCGGGTGTCAGGGCAGGACGACGGCGCGTCCGGTCCGCTCGTCGACGGTGATCCGGATGACGGACTTGACCGTGATGCCGAAGCGCTCGGCGACCTTCCGGCAGCCGCCGTTGGCCGCCTTCTCCACCGCCACCACGACCTCGCCGACCCGGGCGCCGGCCGCCTGCACCGCCTCGATCAGGGCGACCATGGTGCCGCCGGTACTGATCGTGTCGTCGACGAGGGTCAGCCGGTCGCCCGGCTCGACGCCGTTGACGTAGAGCGTGCCCTGGAAGTACTCGCTGTCGACGGGCACGGCGACGGACCGGCCGCCGAGGCCGTAGGTGTACCAGCGGGCGACCGCGAGCGGCAGGCCGGCGGCGAGCGAGAGCGCCCCGCCGAGAATGGCGCCCTTGTCCTCCTCGACAAGAATCTTGTCGGCGTCGAAGTTCCCCAGCGCGAGCATCCGGCCGGTGGCTTCGGCAAGGACTTCCGGGCGCAGCGCGGGCGTCTGGTCCGTGAATTCGTTCACGGTGGTCCGATGGCGTCCCGACTTTACGGTGGGCGCGCCCGCGTAGACCTCTTCGAGCAGCATGGTGATGTGTCCCCCGTCCATTCCCCCGATTGCCTTCCGCATAGCGCCGGAAGGCAAGTGAGGCATTGGTACACCGACGGCCGCGGGACGGGCAATGGAGTTCTGGAAGTGTGCGTGGAAACCGCCGGTCGCGGAGCGCGCGGATGCGCCGCGGGCGCCGCGCGGCCGTCCGTCACCAGGCAGGGCCGCCCCTGCCGCCGTACGGCAATATCGCGACGTTCTGGCCGGAAAACACCCTTTTACGGCAGGGGCCGCGGGGGCGGGATCAGCCGTCAGCCGCCCCGGGCGTCAGATGGCGGACGAGGATCCGCTGCAGCTCGCGGGCCGCGCGGGGCGGCGAGACGTCGGCGCGGTGCGCGACGGAGATGTTGCGGTGCAGCCCGGGCGCGGCGAACGGGGTGGCGCGCAGCCCGGCGCGCTCGGCGACCATGACGGGCACGACGGCGATGCCGAGCCCGGCCCGTACGAAGCCGAGGACGGCGTCCATCTCGCCGCCCTCCACCGTGAACACCGGCTCGAAGCCGGCCGCCCGGCACGCGGCGACGGTGAACTCCCGCAGGTCATAGCCGCGCCGGAACATCACCAGCGGGCGGTCGCGCAGGTCCTCGACGCGGATGTGCGTACGGCGCACCGGGGGCGGGGCGTCCGGCGCGGAGATCACTACCAGCTCCTCGCGCAGCAGCTCGGCGGTGGTCAGCGCGGGGGCCTGGACGGGCAGCGGGGTGATGACCAGGGCGAGGTCCAGTTCGCCCGCGGCCAGTACCCGTACCAGGTCCTGCGAGCCGCTCTCGTGCACCTGGAGGTCGACGCCCGGGTAGCGGTCGTGGAAGGCGCGCAGCACGTCCGGGACGACGGAGGCGCAGAGGCTGGGCGGGGCCCCGAGGCGCAGCCGGCCGCGGCGCAGCCCGGCGACCTCCTGGACCTCGCGCCGCGCGGTGTCGGCGTCGGCGAGGATCCGGCGGGCGAACGGCAGCAGCGTCTCGCCGGCGTCGGTGAGCGTGATGTGGCCGCGCGCCCGGTGGAACAGCTCGGCGCCCAGTTCGCGCTCCAGGGAGCGGATCTGCTGGGAGAGCGAGGGCTGGGCGACGTGTTCCTGCTCGGCGGCGCGGGTGAAGTGCCGGGTGTCCGCGACGGCCGCGAAATAGCGGAGCTGCTGGAGCTGCATGCGGCCAGGGTAGTGGCTTGATAGCCAATGCCTATGGAGATGAGGTCCACCATGTCTTGGACTGATGGCTTACGGCGTCCCTACCGTCGTGCCCATGGCAGTGGACACCCGGACGGACCGACGACCGTCCTCCTATGCGGGCATCCTGTGGCACTCGACCGTCGGCAAGAAGACGGCGATGGCCGTCAGCGGCATCGTGATGCTGCTGTACTTGGTCGCCCACATGCTGGGCAACCTCAAGATCTTCTTCGGGGCCGTCGAGTTCGACGGATACGCCCACTGGCTGCGCACCATCGGCGAGCCCTTCCTGCACCACGAGTGGTTCCTGTGGATCGCCCGGATCGTGCTGCTGGCCGCGGTGATCGTGCACGCGGTCGCCGCGTACCAGCTGAGCCGCCGCGACATCGCGGCCCGCCCGGCCAAGTATGCCCACCCGTCGCCCGGCCGCCGCCCCTCACGGAGGCGCTTCGCGCCGCAGCTTCTCTTCAAGAAGCGCGCCAGCTACGCCACCCGCACCATGCGCTGGGGCGGGGTCATCCTGGGCCTCTTCATCGTCTGGCACATCCTGGACCTGACGACCCTGACGGTGAACCCGCACGCCGCCGCCGGACACCCGTACGCCAATGTCGTCGCCACCTTCTCCACCTGGTACGGCAACGTCATCTACATCGTCGCGATGCTCGCGCTCGGCCTGCACATCCGGCACGGCTTCTGGAGCGCGGCACAGACCCTGGGCGCCAACCGGCCGACCCGCGACCGGGTCCTGAAGGCCGTCGCCAATGTGCTGGCGCTGGTCCTCACCGTCGGCTTCCTCGCCGTCCCCGTATCCGTGATGACCGGAGTAGTGAGCTGAGATGAGCACGTACGCGGAGTACGAGGTCGGCGCGCCGGTCGTCGACACCAAGGCCCCCGAAGGGCCGATCAACGAGCGCTGGGACCGCCGCCGCTTCGAGGCGAAGCTGGTCAACCCCGCCAACCGGCGCAAGCACACCGTCATCGTCGTCGGCACCGGGCTGGCCGGCGGCGCGGCCGGCGCCACCCTGGCCGAACAGGGCTACCACGTCGTGCAGTTCTGCTACCAGGACTCGCCGCGCCGGGCCCACTCCATCGCCGCCCAGGGCGGCATCAACGCGGCGAAGAACTACCGCAACGACGGCGACTCCGTCCACCGCCTCTTCTACGACACGGTCAAGGGCGGTGACTTCCGGGCGCGCGAGTCCAACGTGCACCGGCTCGCCCAGGTCTCCGTGGAGATCATCGACCAGTGCGTGGCCCAGGGCGTGCCCTTCGCCCGCGAGTACGGCGGCCTGCTCGACACCCGCTCCTTCGGCGGCGTCCAGGTCTCCCGTACCTTCTACGCCCGCGGCCAGACGGGCCAGCAGCTGCTGCTCGGCGCGTACCAGGCGCTGTCCCGGCAGATCGCGGCCGGCACGGTCGAGATGCACCCGCGCACCGAGATGCTCGACCTGATCGTGGTCGACGGGCGGGCCCGCGGCATCGTCGCGCGCGACCTGCTCACCGGCCGGATCGACACCTACTTCGCGGACGCGGTCGTGCTGGCCAGCGGCGGCTACGGCAACGTCTTCTACCTCTCCACCAACGCCAAGAACTCCAACGCCACCGCGATCTGGCGGGCGCACCGGCGCGGCGCGTACTTCGCCAACCCCTGCTTCACCCAGATCCACCCCACCTGCATCCCGCGCTCCGGCGACCACCAGTCCAAGCTGACGCTGATGAGCGAGTCGCTGCGCAACGACGGCCGCATCTGGGTGCCGAAGGCCAAGGGCGACACCCGGCCGCCGCACGAGATCCCCGAGGACGAGCGCGACTACTACCTGGAGCGCATCTACCCCGCCTTCGGCAACCTCGTACCCCGCGACATCGCCTCCCGCGCCGCGAAGAACGTCTGCGACGAGGGCCGCGGCGTCGGCCCCGGCGGCCAGGGCGTCTACCTGGACTTCGCGGACGCCATCGCCCGGATGGGCCGCAAGGCGGTCGAGGAGAAGTACGGCAACCTCTTCGACATGTACGCACGCATCACGGCGGAGGACCCGTACACCACGCCCATGCGCATCTACCCGGCCATCCACTACACGATGGGCGGCCTCTGGGTCGACTACGACCTCCAGACGACCGTGCCCGGCCTCTTCGCCATCGGCGAGGCCAACTTCTCCGACCACGGTGCGAACCGCCTCGGCGCCTCCGCCCTCATGCAGGGCCTGTCCGACGGCTACTTCGTGCTGCCGGCCACCATCAACGACTACCTGGCCCGGCACCCCCACGACGAGGTACCCGACGACCACCCGGCCGTCGTCGAAGCGGTCACCTCCGTCACCGACCGCCTCTACCGCCTCCTCTCCAACAACGGCGACCGCACCCCGGACTCCTTCCACCGGGAGCTGGGCGAGCTGCTGTGGGAGGAGTGCGGCATGGCCCGTACCGAGTCCGGGCTGCGCAAGGCGCTGGACCGCATCCCCGAACTCCGCGAGGAGTTCTGGCGCCGCATCAAGGTCCCGGGCTCCGGCCAGGACCTCAACCAGTCCCTGGAGAAGGCCAACCGGATCGCCGACTATTTCGAGCTCGCCGAGCTGATGTGCCTCGACGCACTGCACCGCGCCGAGTCCTGCGGCGGCCACTTCCGCGAGGAGAGCCAGACCGGGGGCGGCGAGGCCGAGCGCCGGGACGAGGAGTTCTCCTACGCCGCGGCCTGGGAGTTCACCGGCAGCGGCGAGGCGCCCGTGCTGCACAAGGAGCAGCTCGACTTCGAGTACGTCCACCCCACCCAGCGGAGCTACGCGTGAACCTCACCCTGCGCATCTGGCGCCAGTCCGGCCCCGACGACGCGGGCCGCATGACCGAGTACGACGTACGGGACATCTCCCCCGAGATGTCGTTCCTCGAAATGCTCGACACCCTCAACGAAGAGCTGATCCTGCGCGGTGAGGAGCCGGTCGCCTTCGACCACGACTGCCGCGAGGGCATCTGCGGCGCGTGCGGCATGGTCATCAACGGCGAGGCGCACGGCCCCGAGCGGACCACCACCTGCCAGCTGCACATGCGGCACTTCGACGACGGCGACACGATCGACATCGAGCCGTGGCGCGCCTCGGCGTTCCCCGTCGTGAAGGACCTGGTCGTGGACCGCGGCGCCTTCGACCGGATCATCGGGTCCGGCGGGTACGTCTCCGTCCCGACCGGCGCCGCGCCGGACGCGCACGCCACGCCGGTGCCCAAGGCGGCCGCCGACACCGCGTTCGAGCACGCGGAGTGCATCGGCTGCGGCGCCTGTGTCGCGGCCTGCCCGAACGGCTCGGCGATGCTCTTCACCTCCGCCAAGGTCGTCCACCTCAACTCCCTGCCGCAGGGCGCCCCGGAGCGCGAGTCCCGGGTCCTGGACATGGTCGGGCAGATGGATGCCGAGGGCTTCGGCGGCTGCACCAACACCGGTGAGTGCGCGACGGCCTGCCCGAAGGGCATCCCGCTGTTCAGCATCACCAAGATGAACCGCGAATTCGTACGGGCTGCCCGCAAGGCCTGACAGACCAGGGTCCGGGCTCCCCATGCCTCCGGGAGTCCGGACCCGCCGTACCGGCGCCGCGGCGGCAACCGACGCTCCGCGGCCGCGGCGCCCCTCAGACCGCGGCGGTCCCGATGAGACCCTCCCGGGTGACCAGCCGGGCGAGCGCTTCCTCGCCCAGCCCGTCCGTGCCATCGGGCCGCCGCGGCAGCACCATGTAGCGGCTCTCCGCGCTGGAGTCCCAGACGGTGATGCGGACGTCGTCGCCGAGCGTCAGCCCGAACTCCCCGAGCACCGACCGCGGATCGCGCACCACCCGGGACCGGTACGCCTCGCTCTTGTACCAGGACGGGGAGGGCCCCAGCAGCCCGATCGGGTAGCACGAACACAGCGTGCACACCAGCACGTTGTGCCGGTACGCCGTATTCGCCACCACCTTCAGCCGCTGCTCCTGGATACCGCCTGCCATCGACAGCCCGACCTCCGGCAGCGCCGCGTTGGCGTCAGCCAGCAGCCGCTCCCGGAAGCCCGGGTCGGTCCAGGCCCGCGCGACGATCCGCGCACCGTTGACGGGCGAGGCCCCGTTCAGCACCTTCGTCAGGATCGCATCCAACTGATCGTCTTCGACGATCCCGGCCTCGACCAGCCGCTCCTCCAGACGCCGCACCCGCACCGCCACCGTGCTGCTCGCGTGCTCCCCGCTCATACCCGCTCCTCCTCCGCCCGTTCCAGGTACGACTCCCAGAGGTCCACCGTGACCTCGTGCGTGCCCTCGCCCCACAGCTCCCGGGCCGGGAAGGCGACGGTGTAGACGGTCTCCACGCGCGGCTCGGCGGTCCCGGCGGCCCGGTCGTCGGCCAGCGGCCACTGGCCCTGGGCCTCCACGATCCGCCCGACATGGCCGCGGATGTAGCGCGGAGCGCGGGTGTGCCCGGCAGGGTCCACGGGCCTGACCCGCACGGTGTGCCCGGCCGTGAAGCTACTCATCCCCGAGCACCTTCCGCTCGACGACCAGCGTCTCGATGGCGTGCAGCCACCGCTCGTAGTACGAAGCCGCCAGATACTCGGCGGGCGCCATCCGCTCGACGGCGTCCCGGAACTCGTCCAGCGTGTAGACCCCGCCGCGCACCAGCGCCATGTTCAGCGCGTACACCCGCGCTTCCCAGTCCGCGTGGAACGGCGGCTCGTCCGCTTCGATCCGCAGCGCGCCGAAGCCGGTCTGCCCGCCCACGTCGTTGACTCGACTCATGAGCCGAGCCTACGGCGGTGGCACGCCGCTGACCAGGAGGTATACCGGGCCGCTTCAGCGGACCGGACGCCCCGCCTCCCGGAGGGTGTTCTTCACCTCTCCGATGCGGAGGTCGCCGAAGTGGAAGACGGAGGCTGCCAGGACGGCGTCGGCGCCGGCGTCGACGGCCGGGGGGAAGTCGGTGAGCTTGCCGGCGCCGCCCGAGGCGATGACCGGGATGGTCACGTGCTTGCGGACGGCGGCGATCATCTCCGTGTCGTAGCCGTCCTTGGTGCCGTCGGCGTCCATGGAATTCAGGAGGATCTCGCCGGCGCCGAGGTCGGCGGCGCGGTGGGCCCACTCGACCGCGTCGATGCCGGTGCCACGGCGGCCGCCGTGCGTGGTGACCTCGAAGCCGGAGGGGGTGGTGGTGCCCTCGGGCGTGCGGCGGGCGTCGACCGAGAGGACCAGGACCTGGCGGCCGAAGCGCTCGGCGATCTCCCGGATCAGCTCGGGGCGGGCGATGGCGGCGGTGTTGACGCCGACCTTGTCCGCGCCCGCCCGCAGCAGCTTGTCGACGTCCTCGGGGGTGCGGACGCCGCCGCCGACGGTCAGCGGGATGAAGACCTGCTCGGCGGTGCGGCGGACCACGTCGTAGGTCGTCTCGCGGTTGCCGGAGGAGGCGGTGATGTCGAGGAAGGTCAGCTCGTCCGCGCCCTCCTCGCCGTAGACCTTGGCCATCTCGACGGGGTCGCCGGCGTCACGGAGGTTCTGGAAGTTCACGCCCTTGACGACCCGGCCGTTGTCCACGTCCAGGCAGGGGATGACTCGGACCGCGAGGGTCATGAGGGAGAGGCTCCTTCGATGGGTGCGCGGAGGCCTTCGGGGCCTGCGAAGGCTTCCAGTTCTACTTGGACCAGGATCCGCGGGTCGACGAAGCCCGAGACCACGACGACCGTGGTGGCGGGCCGGACCGCGCCGAACAGCTCCTGGTGGGCCCGCGCCGCCTCGTCGAGGTCACGGGTGTGGGCGAGGTAGAGACGGGTGCGGAGGACGGAGGCGGCGTCGAGATCGAACTCCGCCAGGGCGTCGACGGCCCGGGTGAGGGCGACCCGGGTCTGTTCGTACGGGTCGCCCTCGCCGTACAGCACCGTGCCGTCGAACGGGGTCGTGCCGGAGACCAGCACCCGGTCCCCGGCGGCGACGGCGCGTGCCGCGCCGAAGGCCTCTTCCCAGGGGCCCTCACCAGGTACGCGCCGTACACCGCTCATCGCACTGCCTCCGTTAGCGAGTGGCCTCCAGGGCCTCTTCCAGGGTGAACGCCTTGGCGTACAGGGCCTTGCCGACGATGGCACCCTCCACACCCTCGGGCACCAGCGAGGCGATGGCCCGCAGGTCGTCCAGGGAGGAGACGCCGCCGGAGGCCACGACGGGCCGGTCGGTCGCGGCGCAGACGTTCTTGAGCAGCTCCAGGTTGGGGCCCTGGAGGGTGCCGTCCTTGTTGATGTCGGTGACGACGTACCGGGCGCAGCCCTCGGCGTCCAGCCGGGTCAGCGTCTCGTACAGGTCGCCGCCGTCGCGGGTCCAGCCGCGGCCGCGCAGGGTCGTGCCGCGCACGTCCAGGCCCACCGCGATCTTGTCACCGTGCTCGGCGATGATCTTGGCGACCCACTCGGGGTTCTCCAGGGCCGCGGTGCCGATGTTGACGCGCTTGCAGCCGGTGGCGAGCGCCGCGGCCAGCGAGTCGTCGTCGCGGATGCCGCCGGACAGCTCGACCTTGATGTCCATGGAGCGGGCCACCTCGGCGATCTGCGCGCGGTTGTCGCCGGTGCCGAACGCGGCGTCCAGGTCGACCAGGTGCAGCCACTCGGCGCCCGACTGCTGCCAGGCCAGCGCGGCCTGGAGCGGGTCGCCGTAGGAGGTCTCGGAGCCGGACTCGCCGTGCACGAGGCGGACGGCCTGGCCGTCGCGGACGTCGACGGCGGGCAGCAGTTCGAGCTTGTTCACAGCACTCACAGGACTCTCAGCACTCACAGGGTTTCGATCCAGTTGGACAGGAGCTGGGCGCCGGCGTCGCCGGACTTCTCGGGGTGGAACTGGGTGGCCCACAGCGGGCCGTTCTCCACGGCGGCCACGAACGGCTCACCGTGCGTGGCCCAGGTGACCTGCGGGGCACGCATGCTGGGGTTGGTGACCTCCAGCTCCCAGTCGTGCACCGCGTAGGAGTGCACGAAGTAGTAGCGCGCGTCGGCGTCCAGGCCCGCGAAGAGCCGCGAGTCCTGCGCCGCCTCGACGGTGTTCCAGCCCATGTGCGGCACGATGTCGGCCTTGAGCGGGCCGACCGTGCCGGGCCACTCGTCCAGGCCCTCGGTCTCCTCGCCGTGCTCGATGCCGCGCGTGAAGAGGATCTGCATGCCGACGCAGATGCCCATCACCGGGCGCCCGCCGGCCAGCCGGCGGCCGACGACCCAGTCGCCGCGCGCTTCGCGCAGGCCCTTCATGCACGACGCGAAGGCACCGACGCCGGGGACGAGCAGCCCGTCGGCGTTCATGGCGGTGTCGTAGTCGCGGGTCACCTCGACGTCGGCACCGACGTGGGCCAGCGCCCGCTCGGCGGAGCGGATGTTGCCGAAGCCGTAGTCGAAGACGACGACCTTCTTGCGCGGCGCGCTCAATTCCATACCTCCAGCCGCACGACGCCGGCGGCCAGGCAGAGCACCGAGCCGATGGCGAGCAGCACGATCACGCTCTTGGGCAGCTGCTGCTTCCAGAAGGAGTAGACCCCGCCGAGCAGGAAGAGGCCCACGAGGATGAAGACCGTCGACAGACCGTTCACAGCGCGCCCTTCGTGGAGGGCAGGATGCCGGCGGCTCGCGGGTCCCGCTCGGAGGCGTACCGCAGCGCCCGGGCCAGCGCCTTGAACTGGCACTCCACGATGTGGTGGGCGTTGCGCCCGTACGGCACGTGGACGTGCAGGGCGATCTGCGCCTGCGCGACGAAGGACTCCAGGATGTGCCGGGTCATCGTCGTGTCGTAGGTGCCGATCATCGGCGCGATGTTCTCGGGCTCGGTGTGGATCAGGTACGGGCGGCCCGAGAGGTCCACGGTCACCTGGGCGAGCGACTCGTCCAGCGGGACGGTGCAGTTGCCGAAGCGGTAGATGCCCACCTTGTCGCCGAGGGCCTGCTTGAAGGCGGCACCCAGCGCGAGGGCCGTGTCCTCGATGGTGTGGTGGGTGTCGATGTGCAGGTCGCCGTCGGTCTTCACGGTGAGGTCGAACAGACCGTGCCGGCCGAGCTGGTCGAGCATGTGGTCGTAGAAGCCCACGCCGGTCGAGACGTCGACCTGTCCGGTGCCGTCGAGGTCGATCTCGACGAGAACCGAGGTCTCCTTGGTCTTGCGCTCAATGCGTCCAATGCGACCCTCGCGAGTCATGCGCCTGTCTCCTTCATGATCGCGCGCACCGCATCGAGGAACGCGTCGTTCTCCGCCGGGGTGCCGGCGGATACCCGCAGCCAGCCCGGCACTCCGTTGTCACGGACCAGGACGCCCTGGTCGAGAATGGCCTGCCAGGCCGCGTGCTGGTCCTCGAACCTACCGAACTGCACGAAGTTGGCGTCGGAGTCGACGACCTCGCAGCCGATCGCGCGCAGCTCGTCGACGATGCGGTCCCGCTCCGCCTTCAGCTGCTCGACGTACTTCAGCAGGGTGTCGGTGTGCTCCAGGGCCGCCAGCGCGGTGGCCTGGGTGACCGAGGAGAGGTGGTACGGCAGGCGTACCAGCTGTACGGCATCGACCACGGCCGGGTCGGCGGCGAGGTAGCCCAGGCGCAGTCCGGCCGCGCCGAACGCCTTGGACATCGTCCGCGAGACGACCAGGTTCGGCCGGCCCTCGATCAGCGGCAGCAGCGACGGGCGGTGGCTGAACTCGCCGTACGCCTCGTCGATGACCACCAGCGACGGCTTGGCCGCCTGCGCCGCCTCGTACAGCGCGAGCACCGTTTCCGCTTCCACGGCCGTACCGGTGGGGTTGTTCGGCGAGCAGACGAAGACCACGTCGGGGCGGCGCTCGGCGATGGTCTTCTTCGCGGCCTCGACGTCGATGGTGAAGTCGTCGTTGCGCGGCCCGGAGATCCAGTCCGTGCCCGTGCCGCGCGAGATCAGGCCGTGCATCGAGTACGACGGATCGAAGCCGATGGCCGTGCGTCCCGGGCCGCCGAAGGTCTGCAGCAGCTGCTGGATGACCTCGTTGGAGCCGTTGGCCGCCCAGACCTGGTCCTTGGTGACCTCGTGCCCGCCGGTGCGGGAGAGGTACCGGGCCAGCTCCGTGCGCAGCTCGACCGCGTCCCGGTCCGGGTAGCGGTTGAGGTCGCGGGCCGCCTCGGTGACCCGCTCGGCGATCCGCTGGACCAGCGGCTCGGGGAGCGGGTAGGGGTTCTCGTTGGTGTTCAGCCGTACCGGCACGTCCAGCTGCGGAGCGCCGTAGGGGGACTTGCCGCGGAGCTCGTCCCGGATGGGGAGCTCGTCCCAAGGGGACGAAGAGGGGTTCCTGGTCACTTGGACTGCGGGACCTTCCAGTCGAACCTTGCCTTGATGGCCGCGCCGTGTGCCGGGAGGTCCTCGGCCTCGGCGAGGGTCACCACGTGGTGGGCGACCTCGGCCAGTGCGTCGCGGGTGTAGTCCACGACATGGATGCCGCGCAGGAACGACTGCACCGACAGCCCCGAGGAGTGGCACGCGCAGCCGCCGGTGGGCAGGACGTGGTTGGAGCCCGCGCAGTAGTCGCCGAGCGAGACCGGGGCGTACGGGCCGACGAAGATCGCGCCGGCGTTGCGGACCCGGGCGGCCACCGCAGCGGCGTCCGCGGTCTGGATCTCCAGGTGCTCGGCGCCGTAGGCGTCCACCACCGTCAGGCCCTCGTCCACGCCGTCGACCAGGACGATCGCGGACTGACGGCCGGCCAGCGCGGGGATGATCCGGTCTTCGATGTGCCGGGTCGCGCGGACCTGCGGCTCCAGCTCCTTCTCGACCCGCTCGGCCAGCTCCGCCGAGTCCGTGACCAGGACGGCGGCGGCCATCGGGTCGTGCTCGGCCTGGCTGATCAGGTCGGCCGCGACGTGCGCCGGGTCGGCGGTGCCGTCGGCGAGGATGGCGATCTCGGTGGGGCCGGCCTCGGAGTCGATGCCGATCCGGCCCTTGAGCAGGCGCTTGGCGGCGGCGACATAGATGTTGCCGGGACCGGTCACCAGATTGACCGGAAGGCAGTCCTCGGTGCCGTACGCGAACATCGCGACGGCCTGCGCGCCGCCGGCCGCGTACACCTCGTCGACACCCAGCAGGGCGCAGGTGGCCAGGATGGTGGGGTGCGGCAGACCGCCGAACTCGGCCTGGGGCGGCGAGGCGATCGCCAGCGACTCGACGCCGGCCTCCTGGGCCGGGACGACGTTCATCACCACGGACGAGGGGTAGACCGAGCGGCCACCGGGCACATACAACCCGACGCGCTCGACCGGCACCCACCGCTCGGTGACGGTGCCGCCGGGCACGACCTTCGTCGTCACATCCGTACGCCGCTGCTCACGGTGGACGGTGCGGGCCCGCTTGACGGACTCCTCCAGCGCGGCCCGGACCTTCGGGTCCAGCTCTTCCAGCGCGGTGCGCAGCGCCTCGGCGGGCACGCGTACCTGCTCGATCTCGACCCGGTCGAACCGATGGGCGTACTCGATCAGCGCAGCCGTGCCACGATGGCGCACGTCCTCGCAGATGGGCCGCACCTTCTCCAGGGCGGCTTCCACGTCGAACTCGGCACGGGGCAGCAGGTCGCGCAGGGCGCCACCCTCGGGGAGGGCGTCACCGCGCAGATCGATTCGGGAGATCACTCCTCCAGTGTCTCAGACGTGCTGCCGGTGCCCGCCGCCCGTATCAATCGGTGATACGCACTCCCCGGGGTGATCCTGACCACTGGCGTTCACCCGGTCGCCCAGCGGGAATGGGGAGCCGAGGGGGTCGCAGCGGTACGTGTGGGGCGCCCGGTACGCATGGAGAAGACGGCGGCGCCCGGGCGGCGCGGCCGGGAACGAGAGGGGGATGCCGCGGTGAGTGACCCCACCGACGGCGACGCGCCGGCCGACCTGGACCTGAGCCCTGCGGAATGGGCCCTGTGGCAGTCGTACCGCAACGGCAGCACATGCGATCTGCGCACCGACGACCCGGCGCGCAACGATCCGCACGGCCGCCACACGTGGGGCGCCGAGCGCACGGTGCGTGCCCGGATCGTCGCGCTGCTCCTCCTGGACGGCCCGCCGGCCCAGCCCGGCCGGGTCTCCGCGCTGAAGCTGACCGGCGCCTACATCAGCGGCTCCCTCGACGTCGCGGGGGGCACGATCGAGCCATTTGTGGAACTGCGCGACTGCCGCTTCGAGCGCGAGGTCACGCTCCCCGAGAGCCGCTTCACGACGCTGCGGCTGGTGAACTGCGCCATCCCGCGGCTGGAGGCGGCCCGCCTGCACACCGAGGGTGACCTGCACCTGCCGCGCTGTGTCGTGCAGAACGGCATCCGGCTCACCGACGCGCACATCGGCACGGACCTCATGCTCAACCAGGCCGTGGTGCACAAGGACCGGCGTGGCCGGTCCATCACCGCCGACGGCCTGACCGTGGCCCAGGACCTCCAGGCCGAGATGATGGAGTCCTACGGCGAGCTGACGCTGCGCGGCGCGACCGTCGGCGTGTCGCTGAGCCTGCGCGGCAGCCGGCTGAGCAATCCGTACGGCCGCCGGGCACTGAACGCCCCGCAGCTCACCGTCGAGCGCACGCTCTACCTCACCGCCGCCGGGCTCACCGGCTCGGTCGCCGGCAGTGCCACTCCCCCGTACGGCATCACCGCCACCCCGGCGCGCGGCACCCGCATGCAGCGCTTCGAGTGCGAGGGCGGCATGCGGCTGGACGACGGCCGCTTCGGCGACGCCGTCGACCTGGACCAGGCCCGCTTCGTCCTGGAGTCCGACCAGGAGCTGTCGATGCGCCGCATCCAGACCCCTGAGCTGCGCTTTCTCGGCGAGCGTCCGCAGCGCGGCCGGGTCATCCTCTCCGGAGCGCGGGTGGTGAACCTGGTCGACAAGTCGACCAGCTGGCCCGGTCTGGGCGGCCTGTGGATGGCCGGTTTCGCATACGAGACGCTGATCCCCCGCGGCCACTTCCCGCTCTCGCTGCGCCTCCAGTGGGTGGCCGCGGCCACCCCGGAGTACGCCCCCGAGCCGTACGAGATGCTCGCCGCGGCGCTCCGCAGCAGCGGCGAGGACGCCGACGCGCGCGAGGTCCTCCTCGCCAAGCAGCGCAGACGCCGGGAGACGCTGCCCCTCGCGGGCAAGTCGTGGGGCTTCCTCCAGGACTGGACGGTGGCCTACGGGTACCGGCCGGGCCGCGCCGCCGTGTGGATGGCCGTCCTGTGGGCGGTGGGCACGGTCTTCTTCTCGCAGAATCCGCCGCACGCCCTCAAGCCCGGCGAGACGCCCCTGTGGAACCCGTATCTGTACTCCCTCGACCTCCTGCTGCCCGTCATCGACCTCAACCAGGACAGTTACTGGCGGCCCGAGGGCGGCTCCCAGTGGGTCGCCGCGCTCATGATCCTGGCGGGCTGGGTGCTGGCCACCACGGTCGCCGCCGGCGCCTCGCGGCTGCTGCGGCGCCAGTAGTCCACGGGGCCGGGAAACACTCCTGTGACGCCCGGCCCCTCCCGGGACGCCGCCGACCATTTAGGCTTACGGGCTGTGACCTCCGTGCGCCTACCGCTCTTCCCGCTGAACTCGGTGCTGTTCCCGGGACTCGTGCTCCCGCTGAACGTGTTCGAGGCGCGGTACCGAGCGCTGATGCGGGACCTGCTCGACCTCCCGGAGGACGAGCGCCGCTTTGGCGTCGTCGCGATCCGCGACGGGCGGGAGGTCGCCGCGACCGCCCCGGGCATGCCCGACAGCACCGCCGTCCCCGACCAGGGCGCGGCGGCCGGCTTCGGTGACGACCCCATGCGCGCCTTCCATCCGGTCGGCTGCATCGCGGACGCGGCGACGATCCAGGAGAAGAGCACGGCGGCGGGCCCGGCCCCCGAGGGCAGCGACGAGAACACCGCCTTCGAGGTGCTGACCACCGGCACCACCCGCTTCCGGCTGCTCTCCGTCGACGCCTCGGGGCCCTACCTCACCGGCGAGATCGAGCCGTTGGAGGAAGAGGAGGGCGACGGCGCGGGCGCGCTCGCCACCGGCGTGGAGCGGGCGTTCCGCATGTACCAGAAGAAGTTGGCCTGGGCGAACGAGCGCACGGTGACCAGCTCCCAGGAGCTGCCGGACGATCCGGCCGTCCTCTCCTACCTGGTGGCAGCGGCGACCGTGCTGGACGTCCCCCGCAAGCAGCAGCTCCTGGAGGCGCCGGACACCGCCAACCGGCTCGCGCAGGAGCTGAAAATGCTGCGCCAGGAGACCGCGGTGATCGGTAAGCTCCCGTCGCTGCCGGCCGTGGACCTGACCCGGCAGCAGACCCACCCCAACTGACGAGGCCGAAACGTTGGCGAAGAAGTCCAAGAACGGCAAGCAGGGCGGCACCCCGGCGACGGTGGCCCTGACCCGCGCGGGCGTCCCCTTCACCACGCACGCCTACGAGCACGACCCGGCGGCCCCCTCGTACGGCGAGGAGGCCGCCGAAGCGCTGGGCGTGTCGCCCGACCAGGTCTTCAAGACGCTCGTGGCGGACGTCGACGGCGTACTCACCGTGGCGGTCGTGCCCGTCTCCGGCTCGCTGGACCTCAAGGCGCTGGCGGCGGCGGTGGGCGGCAAGCGCGCCGCGATGGCCGACCCCGCCCTCGCCGAGCGCACCACCGGCTACGTACGCGGCGGCATCTCGCCGCTGGGCCAGCGCAAGAAGCTGCGTACGGTCCTGGACGCCTCGGCCGAGGGGCTGCCGGCCGTCTGCGTCTCGGCGGGCCGCCGCGGGCTGGAGATCGAACTGTCGCCGGAGGACCTGGCAGCGCTCACCGACGCGGTCCTCGCGCCGATCGGCCGGGCCTGACCGACGGGACCCCTTTACGCCCTCCTCGGCCGCGACTAGTACCCGTAGGGACCGACCGAGGAGGTCCCTGTGTCGAAGAAGACCCGCAAACGGAAGTGGCGCGTCAAGAAGGGCCGGGCCAACCACGGCCGTCGGCCGGCGTGACCGGCTGAGGACGGCGCTCCCGGGTGGCCGGCACGCGTGGGCGGGTCACCCGGTACGTCAGTCCCGGGGCGGCTGCGGCGCGTGCCAGTCCGGCACGAACGGCTCCGGGTCGCGCGGGCCGAAAGCCCCGGTCAGCAGGAGATTCGCCAGCGCGGCCCCGATCGGCCAGGCCAGCAGCGCGCCCTTGGCCTGGAGCCGCAGCGGCGCGTCGAAGGCGATGCCCTTGCCGGCCGCCTTGGCCTGCGCGACCACGTCCCGCTCCGGCCCGAGCAGCATCCCGATCCGCCAGGCGAGCACCGAGGCCAGCAGGCCGCCGACGACCAGGGCCACCACGAGCGGCACGCCGCCGCGCCGCCGCCACAGGAAGACCAGCGCGGCGCTCACCACGCCCAGGCCCAGCCCGAGCAGCAGGAACGTGCCGTCGGCGCCGATCGACTCCTCGCCCTCGGCGTTCTTCAGATAGACGGCCTTGCCGTCCGAGATCAGCGGAACGTGCGGCGCCAGCCATGCCCACAGCACCCCGAACAGCGCCCCGCACACCGTCGTGACCAGCACGATCAGCAGGGCCTCGCGCAGCTCGACGCGCAGGCCCGGGCCGCCGTCCCCGTCAAGGGGGCGGGCGTCGGACCCGCCGTACTCCTGCGGGGACGTCGGCACGTGGTCCTCCTCGGTCGCGGGCCGGGCCCACGGGTCACGGGTGTCCCCCGGCTGCTGGTTCGACGGGCGGTCGGGCGGTGTCAGCGGTGCACTCACCCCGCCATCGTGCCAGGTCCCGGCTCTCCCACCGGCGGCAGGACGCTCCTCCGGGCCGGTCGCCCCGCTCCGCCCGGTCACCGTACTGCCGCCCGGCGGTACGCCCAGGTCGCCACGGACAGCGAGAGCACGCCGACGGCCGCGCACACACCGAGGTCGACACCGATCAGCAGCCAGTCCGGGTGCGCGTCGAAGCTGTGCGCCAGCGCCTCCACGCCGTACGTGGAGGGCAGCAGGTCGCGCGCGTAGCCGATGACGGCGGGCAGCCGGCCGGCGGGCAGCACGCCGAGCAGCAGCGCCGCCGACATGCCCAGCTGGCCGAGGAGTGTGGCCAGCTCCTGGCGGGGCGCCAGCAGCCCGAGCGCGGCGCCCAGGCCGGACAGCGCCGCGCCGGAGAGCGGGATGACGGCGACGAGCACCCAGAGGTTGGCCAGCGGCAGCTGGAAGAGGACGCTGCCGGCCACCGCGGTGACCACGGCGCCGGGGACGGTGAAGGAGGCGTACGCGCCGGCCGCGCCCAGCACCACGGCGGCGGGCGGCACCGGCAGCGTGGCGTAGTGGTCCAGGCCGCCGCAGGCCCGCAGCTGGCCGAAGTACTGCGCGAGCAGGTTGAGCGCCACGAACGCCACGACCAGCACGCTGGACCCGGCGACCACGGCCCGTGCCTCGTCGGGGCCGTCCGCCACGCCGCGCATCAGGACCATGATCCCGACGGACTGGAAGGTGGCGACGAACAGCAGCGGGATGCGGGCCACCCGGGCCCGGGAGAGCTGTGCGCGGTAGACGGCGGCCAGCGCCGGGCGCAGTCGTGCGCGCGGCGCCAGTTCGGCCGCCGCCGGGACGTCGCGGGCCCCGGTGCCGGCCCGCTTGCCGGTCACCGCCTCCGCAGGAACCACTGTCACGCCGCGCCGCTCCTCTTCCGTTCCGGCCGGGCCGCCCTCACGCCTTCACCAAGCCTTCCTCAGTCCGCCCGCCCAGGGCGAGGTAGACATCCTCCAGGCTGGGCGTGGCAAGGGTGAAATCGTCCAGCGCGGCGAACGCGGGGCCGCCGGTGACCGCGGCCACCGCGGCACGCGCCTCGTCCGGCGCCATCCGCAGCGTCCAGCGCCGGCCGCTCTGCCGCGCGTGCTCGCCGAGCCGGGCGACCTCGGGTACCTCCAGCGGCGGGCGGTCGCGCCAGACCAGTTCCACCCGTACCTCCTGGCCCACCAGTTCTTTCAGCCCGCCGGGCGTGTCGCAGGCGATGACCCGGCCGCGGTCGATCACCGCGACCCGGTCCAGCACGGTCTCCGCCTCGATGACGTTGTGGGTGACGAGCAGGACGGTGGCTCCGCGCTCGGCGCGCCGCCGGTCGACGGCCGCCCACACGGCGCGCCGCGCCAGGGGGTCCATGCCGGTCGTCGGCTCGTCCAGGACGAGCAGCGGGCGTTCGCCCACGAGGACGGTGGCGAAGCAGGCCAGCCGCCGCTGTCCGCCGGAGAGCTTCTTCAGCGGTCGCCCGGCGATGCCGCCGAGGTCCAGCTCGTCGAGGACGGCGTCGCGCTCGGCACGCGCGGCCCGGGTCTCCAGCCCGCGCAGCCGCCCGGTGGTCTCCACCGCGAGCGCCACGGTCATCTCGTCGAGCGCGGTGGTCTCCTGGCCGAGGTAGCCCAGCAGCCGGGCGGCGCGTTCGGGGTGGCGCACGATGTCGTGGCCCAGCACGGTCACACTGCCGGAGTCGGGCCGCAGCAGGCCCGTGAGCTGGCGTACCAGGGTGGACTTGCCGGCGCCGTTGGGCCCCAGCAGGCCGAAGATCTCGCCGCGCCCGATGTCCAGCGCGATGCCGTCGCTGGCACGTACGGCGGGCACGTCGGGGGCGCCGCGGCGCCCGCGCACCGCGGGATACGTCTTGACCAGATCCCGCACGGCCACCACGGTCCCGCCGTCCGCGGCCCGTCGTGTGCCCGTCTGTGTGCCCGTCCTCACGAGGAACGAGGGTACGCGCCCGCCGCGGGCCCGAAGTCCGCGGGGCGTCCGGCGGGCGGCCCGGTCAGTCGGCCGCTGGGGCGTGCTCGGCGGCCGTCCGCAGGTCGACCTCGCGCCAGAACCCGGCCCGGATGGCGTACCGGTCGTGCTCGTCGATCTGGTCGTCCTTGTGCGCCAGCAGCCCGAACCGGGCGGCGTAGCGCAGCAGCTCGCCGTCGATGCGGTGCGGGATGCGCGGGTACTCCGTGGAGAGCTGCTGGAGGTGTGCGGTGTCGCTGAGCCGTTCGGTCCAGCGGCGGGCGAAAACCTGGCCGACCTCGAAGGGGTCGCCGCCGACCGCGGTGATGTCCTCCTCGCGGTCGGCCCAGCGCTGCTCGGGGCTGGTCAGCTGGGCGAGTGTGGGCAGCGAGGCGGTCTCCGGGGGTTCGCCGACCGGCCCGCCGGTCCGTTCCATCCAGCCCTTGTCGGAGGACCAGCGCAGCGTCGCGGCGGCGGGCACCGGCGTGCCGGCGGGCGGCGTGTGGTTCTTGCCGAGGCCCGCCAGGTCCTTGGGGGTGGGCACGCCCCTGCCGCCCGCGCCGGCCGCCGCCTCCTCGTTCCGGTCCACCACGCAGGCACCGTCGGCGCCGACCGGGGCGGCGGCCGCCGCGCCGTCGGGCGCGCCGGAGCGCGGGATGGGGCCCGGTCGGGCGGTGCCGTTGCGTTCGGGGCGGTCGCCGGGGTCCCGGTCGGCAGCGGAGGCGGCCGCTGCCGCGGCGACGGCGGACTCCGGGAGCGGCGCGGAGAGGATCGCGGCGATCTCGGTGCGCGGTACGGACGCGGGGGTGCAGACTCCGCTGATGTCCTTGGCGCGGACGGCGCGGGTGATCCAGGCGCGGTCCAGTACGCGGCGTTCGTCGGCCTCGGCGACCAGGTCCTCGGACTGGTTGTAGTCGCCGTCGGCGGCCTGGACGGCCCAGAGGTGGACGGCGACGCCGTGCTCCTTGGCGGACATCAGGCCGGGCAGCAGATCGCCGTCGCCGGTGACCAGGACGATGTCGGAACAGGCGCGGTTACGGGCCAGCTCGGTCAGCTCGGCGTGCATGGCGGCGTCCACGCCCTTCTGTGCCCAGCGGCCGTCGCTGCGGGTCAGGGCGCCCAGCCGTACGGTGACCCGGGGCATCACGCGCAGCCTGCGGTGCTCGGGCTGCGGCACCCGGTCGGGGGCGCCGTCGAACCAGTAGATGCGCAGCAGCTGCCGCTCGGTGTCGGCCTCCGCGCGCTCCCGCAGGCCCTGGATGAGGGCGGCGTGGTCGACGGTGATCCGGGACCGGGCGGGCTCGCCGGCCAGCAGGCTCGCGGCGGCGCCGAGCAAGTATCCGGCGTCCACCAGGACGACGCAGCGATCCACGTTGCACCCTCTTCCCTTGAGGTCCTGCAGTCCGGTCGCCCCCCGGCTCGGCCTGATGGCTGAGGTGTCTTCGGCTTTCTTCGAGTCTGCCCGACCGGGCGGGGGTTATCTGCCGGAACTCGATCATCGGCGTGGCGCTTTACGCCGCCGGCACCCGGATCTCGCCGCCGACACTCCGCCTCACCCAAGAGAATTGCCCGAAATGCAGCCTTTTGCCCGGCGTGTAACTCTGGCTTCGGCCCCGATCCCAGGATTCCCCTTCAGGAGGCACGGACATGGCCAAGAACAAGAACCGTGACCGCAGTCAGAAGTCCGGCGCCGCCCAGGCCGAACGCGGACAGCAGCAGGCGCAGAAGTCGGCGATGGAGGCACAGGCGAAGTCGGCCGTCGAGGCGACCCCGGGCGACGTGGCCCGCAAGCACCGGGAGCGCCGCTTCGGGCACAACTGACGCGGCCGCGGTGCGGCGGTAGCGCGACAGAAAGGGGCGCGCCCGGGAAAGCTCCCGGGCGCGCCCCGTGCGTACGGTCCGCCGGCCGCTCAGCCGGTCAGGCAGGAGGCGCCGAGCAGCACCTTCAGGTCGCCGAAGAGCGAGGGGTCGGCGGTGACACGGTGCTTGTCCAGGCGCAGCACGGTGGTCTTGCGGGTGCCCTGGAGCTTGATCCGCACCTCCGTGGAGCCGCGGTGCTGGTTCAGCACGTCGCCGAGCTTCTCGACCAGCGGCGGGGTGACCTTGAGCGTCGGGATGGTGATCGTCAGGGGCGCGTTCGTCCCGGCGTCCGTGAGATCGGGGATCATCATCTCCATCGCGACCAGGCGGGGGACGTCCTCGCGCTTGTCCAGGCGGCCCTTGACGAAGACGATCGCGTCCTCGACGAGCTGGGTGGAGACCAGCTGGTAGGTGGCCGGGAAGAACATGCAGTCGATGGAGCCTGCCAGGTCCTCGACCGTGGCGATGGCCCAGGCGTTGCCCTGCTTGGTCATCTTGCGCTGGAGGCCCGAGATGATGCCGCCGATGGTGACGATCGAGCCGTCGGAGTAGTCGCCGCCGGTGAGCTGCGCGATCGCCGCGTCCGCCTTGTCGGACAGTACGTGCTCCAGGCCGAACAGCGGATGGTCGGAGACGTACAGACCCAGCATTTCGCGCTCCTGCGCGAGCAGGTAGGTCTTGTCCCACTCCACGTCGGAGAACTCCACGTCCAGGCCGAAGCCGGGGCCGCCGTCGTCCGCCTCGTCGCCCATACCGCCGAAGAGGTCGAACTGTCCCTCGGCCTCCTTGCGCTTCACCTGCACGACGTTGTCGATCATCGTCTCGTAGTGCGCGGTGAGGCCCTTGCGGGTGTGGCCCATCTCGTCGAAGGCGCCGGCCTTGATCAGCGACTCGGTGGTGCGCTTGTTGCAGACCACGGCCTCGACCTTGTCGAGGTAGTCGGGGAAGGAGGAGAACTTCCCCTTGGCCTTGCGGCTGCGGATGATCGCGTCGACGACGTTCGTGCCGACGTTGCGGACCGCGGAGAGGCCGAAGAGGATCACGTCGTCGCCCTGGGCGGCGAAGTTCGCCTCGGACTCGTTGACGTTCGGCGGCAGGACCTTGATACCCATCTTGCGGCACTCGTTCAGGTAGACCGCCGACTTGTCCTTGTCGTCGCGCACCGAGGTGAGCAGCGCGGACATGTACTCGGCCGGGTAGTTCGCCTTGAGGTACGCGGTCCAGTAGGTGACCAGGCCGTACGCGGAGGAGTGCGCCTTGTTGAACGCGTAGCCGGCGAACGGGACCAGCACGTCCCACAGCGCCTGGATGGCCTCGTCCGAGAAGCCGTTCTTCCGGGCGCCCGCCTGGAAGAGGACGAAGTTCTTCTCCAGCTCCTCGGGCTTCTTCTTGCCCATCACGCGGCGGAGGACGTCCGCCTCGCCGAGGGAGTACCCGGCGACGATCTGGGCGGCCTTCTGGACCTGCTCCTGGTAGACGATCAGGCCGTAGGTGAGGCCCAGGACCTCCTTGAGCGGCTCCTCCAGCTCCGGGTGGATCGGCGTGATCTCCTGGCGGCCGTTCTTCCGCTCCGCGTAGTTGGTGTGGGAGTTCATGCCCATCGGGCCCGGCCGGTACAGGGCCGAGACGGCGGAAATGTCCTCGAAGTTGTCGGGCTGCATCTGGCGCAGCAGCGACCGCATCGGACCGCCGTCGAACTGGAAGACGCCGAGCGTGTCACCGCGGCAGAGCAGCTCATACGTCTTCGGGTCGTCCAGCGGGATCTCCAGGAGGTCCAGCTTGACGCCCTTGTTGGCCTCCACCATCTTCCGGGCGTCGTCCATGATGGTGAGGTTGCGCAGGCCCAGGAAGTCCATCTTCAGCAGGCCGAGCGACTCGCACTGCGGGTAGTCCCACTGCGTGATCGTCACGCCGTCGGTGTGCCGCGTCCACAGCGGGGCGTGGTCGACGATCGGCTCGCTGGACATGATCACGCCGGCCGCGTGCACACCCATCTGCCGGACCAGGCCCTCGACGCCCTTGGCGGTGTCGATGACCTTCTTCACGTCCGGCTCGTTCTCGTACATCCCCCGGATCTCGCCCGCCTCGCTGTAGCGCGGGTGCTCGGGGTTGGTGATGCCGTCCAGGTCGATGCCCTTGCCGAGGACGTCGGCGGGCATGGCCTTGGTGAGGCGGTCACCCATCGCGTACGGGTAGCCCAGCACACGGGCCGAGTCCTTGATCGCGTTCTTCGCCTTGATCTTGCCGTACGTACCGATCATGGCGACCTTGTCGGCGCCGTACTTCTCGGTGACGTACCGGATCACTTCGACGCGCCGACGCTCGTCGAAGTCGATGTCGACATCGGGCATGGAGACACGCTCGGGGTTGAGGAACCGCTCGAAGATCAGCCCGTGCTCGATCGGGTCGAGGTCGGTGATGCCCATGGCGTACGCGACGATCGAGCCGGCCGCGGAGCCACGGCCCGGGCCCACCGCGATGCCGTTGTTCTTCGCCCACATGATGAAGTCCGCGACGACCAGGAAGTATCCCGGGAACCCCATCTGCAGGATGATGTCCATCTCGTACTCGGCCTGCCGCTGCCGGTCCTCGGGGACGCCGCCGGGGAAGCGGCGCGCCATGCCCCGGCGGACCTCCTCCTTGAACCAGGTGACCTCGGTGTAGCCCTCGGGGATGTCGAACTTCGGCATCAGGTCGCGCTTCTCGAACATCCCGGTGGTGTCGATCATGTCGGCGATCAGCCGGGTGTTGTCGCAGCCCTCCTGCCATGCGTCGGAGGAGTCGATGGCGTACATCTCCTCCGTCGACTTCAGGTAGTAGCCGGTGCCGTCGAAGCGGAAGCGGTCCGGGTCCGACAGGTTCTTACCGGTCTGGATGCACAGCAGGGCGTCGTGCGCGCTCGCCTCGTGCGAGTAGGTGTAGTGCGAGTCGTTCGTGACCAGCGGGGGAATCCCCAGCTCCTTGCCGATCTTCAGCAGGTCCTCGCGGACCCGGCGCTCGATCTCGATGCCGTGGTCCATCAGCTCCAGGAAGTACCGGTCCTTGCCGAAGATGTCCTGGTACTCGGCCGCCGCCTTCTTCGCCTCTTCGTACTGCCCCAGGCGGAGCCGGGTCTGCAGCTCACCGGAGGGGCAGCCGGTGGACGCGATCAGGCCTTCGGACCACTGGGAGATGGTCTCCTTGTCCATCCGCGGCCACTTCTGCAGCCAGCCCTCGGCGTAGGCGTCGGAAGTGAGCTTGAAGAGGTTGTGCAGACCGGTCTTGTTCGCCGCCCAGATCGTCTTGTGGGTGTAACCACCGGAACCGGAGACGTCGTCACGCTTCTGGTGCGGCTGGCCCCACTGGATCTTGCGCTTGGTCCGCCGGGACTCCGGGGCGACGTACGCCTCGATGCCGATGATCGGCGTGACGTCCGCCTTCTGCGCGGAGTGGAAGAAGTCGTAGGCACCGTGGAGGTTGCCGTGGTCGGACATGGCGACGTGCGTCATGCCCATTTCATTGGCGGCCTTGAACATGTCCTTGAGCCGCGCGGCACCGTCCAGCAGCGAGTACTGGGTGTGAACGTGCAGGTGCGTGAACGGCGGCTTGGCCACGGCGGAGGACCTCCGGGAGCTTCGACGGAAGAGGGGTGGACGGTCTGGAAGTCTACGACTCCGGGCTGACAATCGAGGCGTTCGGAATCGGACCGGCGGCGCGTCAGCGCCTCGATGAGGGGTGGTGGTCGGGCGACGGGCGGGCACGCGCAGGTAGCCTCGCGCGTTGTCAGTCACGGAACATCCGTCCGAAAACAGATGGCCCCCGCACGGGCCCCAGGAGGCAGCCAGCGATGTCGACCCAGCACGCCCCGGCGCAGGACGCCGCCCAGCGCGGCGAGGAGATACTCGCCGTCTTCGACACCGCCTTCGGGGAGCTGCTGGCCGCCGACCCCGCGGCCTTCCGTGTGAAGTTCCGCAAGATGGCCGCCTCCGCGTTCGCCTTCTACCGCGGCACGGCCTGCCTGTTCTACAAGGACCTGGAGAAGGGCAAGGACACCGGCCCGTACCTGGACGAGCGGACCTCCCGGGTGTGGATCCACGGCGATCTGCACGCGGAGAACTTCGGCACGTACATGGACGCCACCGGCCGGCTGATCTTCAACGTCAACGACTTCGACGAGGCCTATGTCGGCCCCTTCACCTGGGACCTCAAGCGCTTCGCCGCCTCCGTGGCGCTCATCGGGTACGCCAAGGCGCTCAGTGACGAGCAGATCACCGACCTGGTGCGCACCTACGCCGCCGCCTACCGGGAGCGCATCCACGCCCTGGCCGCCGGCGTCAAGGACGACGAGGTCCAGCCCTTCACCCTGGACACCGCCCAGGGTCCGCTGCTGGACGCGCTGCGCGACGCCCGCTCGCTCACCCGCTTCGCGCTGCTGGACTCGATGACGGAGATCCGCGAGTTCGAGCGGCGCTTCTCCCCCGGCGGCGGCGCCATCGAGCTGGACGCGGCGACCCGCTACAAGGTCCTCGCGGCGTTCGACGGCTATCTGGAGACGCTGCCGGAGTCCAGCCTCGCCCGCCCGGACTCCTACCGCGTCAAGGACGTGGTGGGGCGCCGCGGCATCGGCATCGGCTCGGCGGGCCTGCCCTCGTACAACATCCTGCTGGAGGGCAACAGCGACGCTCTGGAGAACGACGTCGTGATCTACATGAAGCAGGCACAGACCCCGGCGGTCTCCCGGCACGTCACCGACCCCGAGGTGCGCGGCTACTTCCAGCACGAGGGGCACCGCACGGTGATCTCCCAGCGCGCGCTGCAGGCCCACGCCGACCCGTGGCTGGGCTGGACCGAGCTGGACGGCAGCGGCCAGCTGGTCGCCGAGGTCTCGCCGTACGCCGTCGACCTGGACTGGTCCGACATCGACGAGATCGACGAGATCGCGGCGGTCGTCGCCGACCTGGGCCGCGCGACGGCCGCGATGCACGCGGCGGCGGACGACGAGAGCGGCCACTCGCTCGTGCCGTTCTCCACGGAGCGCGCGATCGACGCGGCCATCGCCGCCGACGAGGAGGGCTTCGCCGAGCTGCTGGTGGACTTCGCGCACGGCTACGGCTCCCGGGCCCGCCGCGACCACCAGATCTTCGTCGACCTCTTCCGCAACGGCCGCATCCCGGGTCTGTGATCCGCGGGGCCCGGTCCCGGGCCCCGATTCACAGAACCCCCTTAAGCGGCGCTTACTCCGCCCCATGGCAGACTCGATTTCGATGGACATTTCGGCGGCACACCTGAGGGCACTGCGTGCGGCGCTCTTCACGGCGCTGTGCGTCACGCTGTCCACCGCCTCCCATGTGCTGCTCTCCCGGATGCCGCTGCCGCTGACGACGGTGGCCGCGCTCGCCGCCGTCGTCTTCGTGCTCGCGTACGCGCTGGCGGGCCGGGAGCGCCGCTTCGGGCCGATCGCGGCCCTGCTGGTACCGCTGGAGCTGGCCGCCGACACGGTCTTCAGCGTCGGCCAGCACGCCTGCTACGGCATGGCCGGCGGCCCCGTCGCAGGCCCGCTCCGCTCGCTGGGCGTGGACCTGCTCTGCCGCGGCGGCGACGTCGGCACCCCGCTGGCCCGGGCCACCGGCCACCACCCGGCCCCCGCCGCCACCTGGCTGCTGCTGCTCGCCGCGCACGTCGCGGTCGGGCTGCTGGCCGCCGCCTGGCTGCGGCGCGGCGAGGCCGCGCTGGAGCGGCTGCTGGGCTCGCTGGCCGTCTTCGCGCTGCGGCCGCTGCTGGTCGCGGTCGCGGTGCTCGGCGCCGGCCGCGCCCCGCGCCGCCGGGCCGTACCGCCCGTGAGGGCCGCCGCGCCCCCGCGCTCCCTCCCCCTGCTCGTGCACTGCGTCGTCCGCCGGGGACCTCCGGCCTGCTCCCTCGCGGCCTGACGCCGCGAGCCACCGGTCCCCTCCCCTTTCCGTACGGGGCACGGCACGCCGTCTCCGGCGCCGCCCCGGTACAGCAGACCCCAGGAGCAACCCGATCATGAGCAACCGCAACAGCCAGGCCAACAAGCAGGCAGCGCGTGAGCGGCTGCGCGCCGAGCGCGAGCGGCAGGCCAAGAAGGACAAGGTGCGCCGTCAGCTGACGGTCGGCGGCGCGATCGTCGTGGTGCTGGCCATCGCCGGCGGCATCGGCCTGGCCGTCGCCAACTCCGGCGGCGGTGACGACGGCAGCCCGGAGGACACCTGGGCCAAGGCCAAGAGCGCCAAGCTGGTCAAGCCGGCGAACACCTCCGGCGCCGACGGCACGACCGTCACCATCGGTGAGAAGGGCGCGAAGAACACCCTCGCGCTGTACGAGGACCCGCGCTGCCCCGGCTGCGCCAACTTCGAGCAGAACGTCGGCGAGACGGTCGAGAAGGACATCGCCGACGGCAAGTACAAGGCCACCTTCCACCTGGGCACGTTCCTGGACGACAACCTCCAGGGCACCGGCTCCAAGAACGCGGTGAGCGCCCTGGGCGCCGCGCTGAACAAGAGCCCCGAGGCGTTCCTGAAGTACAAGTACGCGCTGTACTCGAAGAAGTACCACCCCGAGGAGACCGGCCCGGACAAGTTCGCCGACGACGCGTACCTGATCAAGGTCGCGGACACCGTGCCCGAGCTCAAGGGCGACAAGGCGTTCCAGAAGGCCCTGAAGGACGGCACGTACGACCGCTGGGCGCTGACGATGTCGGACGCGTTCAACAACGCGAAGGACGTCCGGAGCACGCCCACGATCAAGCTGAACGACAAGCTGCTCTCCGCCGACGGACAGAGCGCGCCGTCCACGGCTGCCGTCTTCAACTCCCTTGTGGAGAAGAACCTCAAGAAGTAGCGGACGCACCGGTGACGGCCGGCGGAGGCACGGGCGGCATACGTCCCGTACGTCCGCCGGCCGTTGCCGAATCTTGACCTCGCGCCGGCCGGCCCCCGTGGCAGACTCCCCGCCATGGAGGGGACCGCATGAGCAACCGCAACAGCCAGGCCGCCAAGTCCGCAGCCCGGGAGCGCATACGCGCGGAACGGGAGCGGGAGAAGAAGCGCGCAAGGCTCCGCCGTCAGCTCGTCGTGGCGGGCGGTGTGCTCGGCGTCCTGGTGATCGCCGGCGGCATCGGCTACGCCGTGATGAAGGCCAACGAGCCCACCGGCTGGGAAGCCGCCAAGGAAGCGAAGCTGGTGCGGCCCGCGCACACCCAGGGCAAGAACGGCACCGAGATCGTCATCGGTGACAAGGGCGCGAAGGACACCCTGGAGGTGTTCGAGGACATCCGCTGCCCGGCGTGCGCCGCCTTCGAGCAGTCCACCGGCAAGGTGCTCCAGAAGGACATCGACGACGGCCGCTACAAGGCCCGCTTCACGATGTACGCCTTCATCGACGACATGGGCGGCGGCGAGGGCTCCAAGAACGCGCTGAGCGCGCTGGGCGCCGCGCTGGACAAGAGCCCCGAGGCGTTCCTCCACTACAAGGAGGCGCTGTACTCGCTGAAGAACCACCCCGAGGAAAGCGTGGACACCTACGCCAAGGACTCCGCGCTGCTGAAGGTCGCCGGCCAGGTGCCCGAGCTCAAGGGCGACGCGAAGTTCGAGCGGGCGGTCAAGGACGGCACGTACGACCGCTGGGCGATGGAGATGGCCGGGCTGTTCGGCCGCAAGGGCGTCAAGGGCACCCCGACCTTCATGCACGGGGACAAGAAGCTGACGATGGCGCCGATCCCCCAGCAGCAGATGACGCAGGAGCAGTACAACAAGCTCGCGCAGGCCAACTTCAAGAAGATGATCGACGAGGAGTTCGGCCCGGCGGAGAAGTGACGCGCCGCCTGCGGTGACCAGGGGCGCGGGTTCATGAATTCGATGGAATCCGTACCCCTGAAGTCACTTACCAGCCAGTAGGGTGATCGGCCGTGACCGATCATGACCAGATCTCGCGCCGTACCGCCGTCACGGCCGTAGCCGCCACCGCCGCCCTGCTGCCCCTCGGCACCGCCGCCACCGCGCGCGCCGCCGACCGGACCGACAGGGCCGCCGCGGTGGCCCCCTTCCAGCACGGCGTCGCCTCCGGCGACCCGCTGCCCGACGGCATCCTGCTGTGGACCCGCGTCACCCCCGCCGCCGACGCCCTGCCCGGTTCGGGCAAGGGCCCGGCCGTCGAGGTGGGCTGGCAGGTGGCCGCCGACAAGGGCTTCACCGACGTGGTCGCGCGGGGCACCGCGACCGCCTCGGCGGCCACCGACCACACCGTCAAGGCGGACGTACGAGGCCTCTCGCCCGCCACCACCTACTGGTTCCGCTTCACCACGCTCGGCATCCACTCCCCCGTGGGCCGCACCCGCACCGCGCCCGCCGCCGGCTCCGCGGTCCGCAACCTCCGCTTCGGCGTCGTCTCCTGCGCCAACTGGGAGTCCGGGTACTTCTCGCCGTACCGGCACCTCGCGGCCCGCACCGACCTGGACGCGGTGCTGCACCTCGGGGACTACCTCTACGAGTACAAGACCGGCGAGTACCCGGCCCTGAAGTACGTGGTCCGGCCGCACTCCCCCGGCCACGAGATCATCAGCCTGGCCGACTACCGCATCCGGCACGGCGTCCACAAGGCCGACCCGGACACGCTGGCGATGCACGCCGCGCACCCGGTGATCGCGATGTGGGACGACCACGAGTTCGCCGACAATGCCTGGAAGGGCGGCGCGGAGAACCACACGCCGGACACCGAGGGCGACTGGGCGGCGCGGATGGCCGCGGCCAAGCAGGCGTACTTCGAGTGGATGCCGGTGCGCCCGTCCACCGCCGGCACCACCTATCGCCGCCTCCAGTTCGGCACGCTCGCCGATCTGCACCTGCTGGACCTGCGCAGCTTCCGCGACGAGCAGGCGCCGATCGGCAGCGGCCGGGCCGACGACCCGAGCCGCACGCTCACCGGCCGGGCACAGCTGGACTGGCTGAAGGCCGGGCTGGAACGGTCGGCCACGGCCTGGCGGCTGGTCGGCACCTCCGTGATGATCTCGCAGGTGGCCTTCGGCTCCGTACCGGCCCATCTGCTGGAGCCGCTCGCCGAGGTGCTGGGCCTGCCCAAGGAGGGGCTGGCCATCAACACCGACCAGTGGGACGGCTACACCGACGACCGGCGCGAGCTGCTGACGCACCTCAGCGACCGGTCCATCGGCAATACCGTCTTCCTCACCGGCGACATCCACATGTCCTGGGCCAACGACGTGCCGCTCAAGGCCGCGACGTACCCGTCCCAGGCACCGGTGGCCACCGAATTCGTCGTCACCTCGGTCACCTCCGACAACCTCGACGACACCCTGCACGTCGCGCCGCACACGCTGTCGCTGCCCGCCGCCGCGGCGGTCCGGACCGCCAACCGCCATGTGAAGTGGGTGGACATGGACAGCCACGGCTACGGCGTCCTCGACGTCACGGCCGAGCGCACGCAGATGGACTACTACGTCGTCTCCGACAAGGCGGACCGGAACGCCACGACGTCACTGGCGCGCTCGTACCGCACGCTCAGCGGCACCCAGCGCATGGAGCGGGCCGACGGGCCGGTCGCCTGAGCGGGAGCCCGTGCACGGCCGCCGGCGGCGCCCCGGGGCTCAGAGGCCGGCGAGGAAGCCCAGCCCGACCTTCCAGGCGCCCTCGGCGGCCTCCTTGTCGTGGTCCGGCAGCCCGTCGTCGGTGAAGAGGTGCCCGGCCCCCGGGTAGCGGTAGACCTCGACGTCGGCGCCGGCCCGCTGCATGCGGAGGTACCAGGCGTTCAGCCAGTCGTGCGGCTCGAAGGGGTCGGGGTCGGCCACGTGCAGCTGCACCGGCAGGTCGTCCACGGCCGCGTCGTCGGCGATGTCGGAGGTGCCGTGGAGCAGCAGCAGGCCGCGCGCCTTGGCGTCGGCCAGCGCCAGGTTCTGCGCGACGGAACCGCCGAAGGACAGGCCCGCGTAGACCAGGCCGCGGTCGGAGTACGGGGCCGCGGCCACCACCGCGCGCCGCAGCAGCTCGTCCTTGCCGATCTCGTCCTTGATCTCGATGCCGTCCTCGATGGTGTCGGCGGTGCGCCCGTCGAACAGGTCGGGAACGATCACTTCATGCCCTGCGGCACGCAGTCGCTCGGCACCCGCCTGTACGGCCGGCCGCAGCCCGTACACAGAATGGAACAGAATGACGGTTTGAGTCGCCGCGGAGCCGGTCACTGGTTTCACTTCCCTGTCGATGGATCGCACTCCTCCCATCGTGCCAGTTACGGTCGACAGGAAGCGGACCCCGACCAGGAGGGATCACGTGTCCATGGAGGACGTACTGCGTCCGCTGACCGTCGTGGGCGGCTCCGTCGCCCTCACGCTCGCCCTGGGGTGGGCGGCCGACCTGGCGATGCGCCGGGCCGATGCCGCGCGCCCGGACACCCCGTTGTGGGGCCTGCTGCGGCGCTGCCGGATCCCGCTCCAGGTGGTGCTCCTGACGGCGCTGCTGCGCGGCACCTTCGACCGCACCAAGCTCAAGATCATCGATGAGCACAGCGCCGGAATCGGCCAGCTGCTGTCCCTGGTCCTGATCGCCGCCACCGCCTGGCTGGCGATCCGCGTCTCGGCGGCGATCGTGGAGTCCTCGTACTCCCGGTACGCGGCGGGCGCCCGGGACGCCGCCCGGGTCCGCCGGGTCCGTACGCAGGTCACGCTGATCCAGCGGGTGGTCACCGCGGTGGTCGCGGTGGTCGCCGTCGCCGCGATGCTGCTGACCTTCCCCGCGATGCGGGCGGTCGGCACCTCGATGCTGGCCTCGGCCGGTGTACTGGGCATCGTCGCCGGTGTCGCGGCCCAGTCCACTCTCGGCAACCTCTTCGCGGGCCTGCAGATCGCCTTCGGCGACATGGTGCGGATCGGCGACACCGTCGTGGTGGAGGGCGAGTGGGGCACGGTCGAGGAGATCACCCTGACCTTCCTGACCGTACGGACCTGGGACGAGCGCCGGATCACCATGCCGGTCTCCTACTTCACCAGCAGCCCGTTCGAGAACTGGTCGCGCGGCGGCGCGCAGATGACCGGCACCGTCTTCTTCCAGCTCGACCACCGCGCGCCCGTCGAGGAGATGCGCGAGAAGCTCCAGGAGATCCTGAAGAACTCCGACTCCTGGGACGGCCGGGCGCAGACCCTGGTGGTCACCGACACCACCCCCAGCACGATCGAGGTGCGGGCGCTGGTGACCGCCCGGGACGCGGATGCGATCTGGACGGTCCGCTGCGAGGTGCGCGAGCAGATGATCACCTGGCTGCGGGACGCGCACCCGTACGCGCTGCCGCGCATCTCGACCGCGGCAGCACCCGTGCTGGAGGAGCCCGTCCTGGAGGAGCCCGCAGACGGGCGGTCCCGGCCCACGCTGGACAAGTAGCGTTTCTCCAGGGGCCGCTCAGGAAGGCGTGCGCAGGCTGCGGACGTCGAGATGGCGCAGCACCCGGTCGACGACCTCCGGGTCCGAACCGGGCTCGCTGCGAGCCGCGAGCACCTCGTGGCGCGCGGCCGACAGCAGCTCGCTCTGGATGCGCTGGACCTTCTTCACGCGGGCGATGCGCTTGTCGTAGCCCTCGCGCCGCTCGTCGTCCACGATGTCCGGCGAGATGCGGGCGCCCATCTCGTACGTGCTCCGGGACAGCCGCTCGACGACCTCGTCGGACAGCTCCTCCTCCGACACGATCTCCTTCAGCCGCCGCTTGGAGGCCTTGACCACGCGGACCGCGAGCTCGCGCTCCAGCGCGTCCTCGGCGTCCGTGTCGGCCCGCACCCCCAGCCGCTTGACCAGGAACGGCAGCGTCAGACCCTGCACGACGAGGGTGGCCAGCACCACCGCGAAGGCGATGAAGAGGATCTCGTCGCGGGCCGGGAACGGCCCGCCGCCGTCGACCTCGAACGGGATGGCCAGCGCCAGCGCCACCGACGCCACCCCGCGCATCCCGGACCACCACATGACGATGGTCTCCCGCCAGCTGGTGGGGATCTCCTCCGCGATCCGGTGCCGGTGCAGCCGCTGCGCCAGCCACGCGGCGGGCAGCAGCCACAGCAGCCGCAGGCCCACCACGACCCCGATGACGGCGGCGCAGGCGCCCAGCAGCTGCTGCCAGTGCCCGGCGGCGGTGCCGAAGATGTTGTGCAGTTCCAGGCCGATCAGGCCGAAGGCGACGCCGGTGACGAGGGTGTCGACGACCTCCCAGAAGGTGTGCCCCGCGAGCCGGCCCATCACGTCGTCGGCGTCCGCGGCGTAGTGCGCGAGGAAGAGCGCGGCGGTGAGCACCGCGAGCACGCCCGAGCCGTGCAGCTCCTCGGCGAGCACGTACGCCACGAACGGCACCAGCAGCGTCAGCCCGACCTGGAGCGTCGCGTCGTCGACCACTTCCATCAGCTTGTTCGCCAGCCAGCCGAGGACCACGCCGACCGCTATGGCCACCACGGCCGAGAGCAGCAGCTGGCCGACGGCGGAGGGTGCGGAGAACTCGCCGGAGACCGCGGCGGCCAGCGCCACGTGGTACAGCACGATCGCGGTGACGTCGTTGAAGAGACCCTCGCCCTCCAGGATCGACACCAGACGGCGGGGCAGGCCGAGCTTGCCGGCGACGGCGGTCGCGGCGACCGGGTCCGGCGGCGCCACCAGCGCGCCGAGCGCCACGGCGGCGGCCACCGGCAGGCCGGGGACGACGCTGTGCGCGACGGCGGCGACGGCGGCGGTGGTCGCGAAGACCAGCGCCACCGCGAGCAGGAAGATCGGCCTGATATTGGCGGTGAACTGGCGCCAGGACGTGCGCTGCACCGCCGCGTACAGCAGGGGCGGCAGCAGCAGCGGGAGGATGAACTCCGGCGGCACCTGGACGTTCGGGACGAACGGCAGCAGGGCCAGCACGGCGCCCGCCAGGGTCATCAGCACCGGTGACGGGAGTCCCAGCCGGTCGCCGAGGGGCACCATGAGCACGGCCCCCAGCAGCAGGACGAACATCAGGGCCAGCTGGTCCACGGCAGGCACGCTCCGGAGCTTCGAAATCAGTCGATCACTGATCAAGCCTGCCATGAACTCCGGGAAACGCCCGTCGGCGGGACCGCCGGGGGCGGCCGCACCGGCCGGCCGCCGGCCTCAGGCGCTCTCGGCCCGCACCCGGTCCAGGGCCCGCTGGAGGTCCTCCGGGTACTCGCTCTCGAACTCCACCCATCGGCCGTCCCCGGGGTGCTCGAAGCCCAGCCGCACGGCGTGCAGCCACTGCCGGGAGATGCCCAGGCGCTTGGCGAGGGTGGGGTCGGCGCCGTAGGTCAGGTCGCCGACGCAGGGGTGGCGGTGCGCGGACATGTGCACCCGGATCTGGTGCGTACGGCCGGTCTCCAGCTTGATGTCCAGCAGGCTGGCCGCGCGGAACGCCTCGACCAGGTCGTAGTGCGTGACGGACGGCTTGCCGTCGGCGGTGACCGCCCACTTGTAGTCGTGCTGCGGGTGACGGCCGATCGGGGCGTCGATCGTGCCGCTGAGCGGGTCCGGGTGGCCCTGGACGAGCGCGTTGTACCGCTTCTCGGGGACGCGCTCCTTGAACTGCCGCTTCAGGGAGGTGTAGGCCCGCTCCGACTTCGCCACGACCATCAGGCCCGACGTACCGACGTCCAGGCGGTGCACGATGCCCTGGCGCTCGGCGGCGCCGGAGGTCGAGATGCGGTACCCGGCGGCGGCCAGGCCGCCGATGACGGTCGTGCCGTTCCACCCCGGGCTGGGGTGCGCGGCGACGCCGACCGGCTTCATGATCACGACGATGTCGTCGTCGTCATGAACGATCTCCATGCCCTCCACGGGCTCGGCGACGATCTCCACCGGCGCCGCGGCCTGCGGCATCTCGACTTCGAGCCAGGCGCCGCCGTGCACCCGCTCGGACTTCATCACCTCGGCCCCGTCCACCCGGACCTTGCCGGCGGCGGCCAGCTCGGCCGCCTTCGTACGGGAAAAGCCGAACATCCGGGCCAGCGCGGCGTCGACGCGCTCGCCCTCCAGGCCGTCCGGTACGGGCAGGGTGCGGATCTCGGGAATCGTGCTCACCCCACGAGTATGGCAGTCCCGCAGGACGCTCCCGTCGGCCCCGCCCCCGCCTGTGGAAAACCCTGCCCGGACGCGGCGTCGGTCCTTGTGGCCGGACCGTAGATCCTCGTGGCCGGACGCGGCGTCAGTCCTTGTGGAGCGTCCCGTCCGGGTCCAGGCCGCGGAAGGAGAGCAGCACGATCAGGATGCCGCCGCACACGATCCCGGAGTCGGCGAGGTTGAAGACCGCGAAGTGCGCCGGGGCGATGAAGTCGACCACCGCGCCCTGGAAGACGCCCGGCGAGCGGAAGAGCCGGTCGGTGAGGTTGCCGAAGGCGCCGCCGAGCAGCAGGCCGAGGGCGATCGCCCAGGGCAGGCTGTAGAGCTTGCGGGCGACCCGGAAGATCACCACGATCACCGCGACGGCGATCAGGGTCAGGAAGATCGTCAGCGCCTCGCCCATGCTGAAGGCGGCCCCGCGGTTGCGGATCACCTCGAACTGGAGCAGCGTCCCGATCACCTGGACCGGCGCGTGGTGCTCCAGCTTCGCCACCACCAGCAGCTTGCTGCCGAGGTCCAGCAGGTACACGATCAGCGCGACGACCAGCAGCGCGGTGATCCGCCGCCGCTTGGGCTGCGTCGCCGTGGCGCCCGCCTCCGCCGCGCCCCGCTCGGTCTCTCCGCCGTCCCCCTGCCCGGGCTCCGGCCCGGATTCCGGCGTACCGGTGATGCGCTCCGCCTCTGCCACGTGTGAGTCCCTCGGCCCGTCGTTTCCCCGGCCAGGCCGCGCCTGGCTGAGGTTCGAGGGTACGGCACGGAGGTCGGCCGCAGGCGAGTACGGGGTACCCGGGGCGGTACGGACGCGGGGCCGGGGCACGAAGGCCCCGGCCCGGCCGCTAGCGGCGCTCGGTCTTCTGCTTGCACTCCACACAGAGCGTGGCCCGCGGGAACGCCTGCATCCGGGCCTTGCCGATCGCCTTGCCGCAGTTCTCGCAGAGGCCGTACGTGCCGGCGTCCAGCCGCTCCAGCGCCCGCTCGGTCTGCAGCAGCATCTCGCGGGCGTTCGAGGCCAGCGCCATCTCGTGCTCGCGGGTGATGTTCTTCGAACCGGTGTCGGCCTCGTCGCCCGTGCTGTCGCTGGAGTCCCGCATCAGCCCCGCGATGGCGTCCTCGGACGACCGGATCTCGTTGCGCAGCCGGTCCTGCTCCGCCCGCAGCATCGACCGGGCCTCCTCGGCCTCGGCCTCCGACCACGGGTCCTCGCCCGGCCGTACGGGCAGCTCGGCGGCGGACGCCGGGCCGCTACGCGCCTTGGGCAGGGCCGTCCCGCCGGCCGTCTGCTCGCTGTCGTCCAGCGCAGCGGCCGGGGCCCCGCCCGGAGTCTTCTTCGCCACCACCGTCTTGGCTCCCGTCTTCTTCGCGGGCACCGCCCCCTCTGGCGGTGCAGCCTTCCTGGCCGTGCTCGTGCCGGCGGACGTGTCGGCCGCGGCGTCCTCCGCCGCGGCCTCCGCTGCCGCTGTGCGTCCCGCCGCGGTCTTCTTCGCGGCGGCCTTCTTCGCCGTCTTCTTGGCCGCCGTCCTCTTGGCGGCTGTCTTCTTCGCCGTTGCCTTCTTCGACGCCGTCCGCTTCGCGGGCGCCGCACCGGAAACGGTCTCCTCCGGCGGAGGGTTCCCGGTCGCGGTCTTCTTCGTCCCGGCTTCTCTCACGGGCGGCCCCGTACCCGACTCCGCCGCGCCCTCACCGGCCGGAGGATTACCGGTCGCCGTCCGCTCCGCCGCGGCCCCCTCGGCGGACGTCCCGCCGTCCGGCACGTCCCGCCCGGGCCCCGCCGTGCTGTCGTGCGCGGCGGTCTCTTTCGCCACCATGGCCGCGGTCCCTTCACGTATGTGATCATGCTCGCGAATCGTGACCGGAACGATAAATCGACTCACAGCACGCGGCAACGGGACGCACCGCCCTCCACCGTCCGGCTCCCGCCCCGGGAGCCCGGCCTGCATCCGTTGTGCCCCGCTCCCGGGCCCATAATCCGGCGTCATCGGACGCCCGACAGGGGGTGTCGCGGCACCGCCGTACGCCTGTCGCATTCCGCCGCGTTGCGTATCGGCATTCGGGTCAAGGTTCCCGGCGCCGGTACCTCGGTCGGCGCAGCGGGAAAAGCGGTCGGCCGCCGCGGCGCGCGCCCCGTACACTGGCCAGAGCGAAAAGCGTGGATGGGACGAGTAGCGCCGCACGCAGCCAAGAGCGACCCGGGGACGGTGGGAGCCCGGGGGTGTGCGCGACGTGAAGATCACCCCGGAGCCGCCGGAAGAACGCCCCAGGACCCCTGGGTGCCAGTAGACCCGGCATCGCGACCCCAATGAGGGGGCCGAGGAGTTACGCCTCGGCCAAGGAGGGTGGTACCGCGGGAGCAGCCGGCTCTCGTCCCTCCGGTCGGAGAACGCAAGCGGTGTCCGCCGGAGGAAGCCCCCGATGAGTTCCACACCCCAGTACAACCAGGTGCCCGCGCAGGTGGACCTGCCAGCCCTTGAGCATGCCGTGCTCGACTTCTGGCAGGAGCAGAAGGTCTTCGCGCGCACTCTCGACCAGTCCGAGGGGCGCCCGGAGTGGGTGTTCTACGAGGGCCCGCCCACGGCGAACGGCATGCCGGGCGCGCACCACATCGAGGCCCGCGTCTTCAAGGACGTCTTCCCTCGCTTCCGCACCATGCAGGGCTACCACGTCGGCCGGAAGGCCGGCTGGGACTGCCACGGCCTGCCCGTGGAGCTCGCCGTGGAGAAGGAGCTGGGCTTCAACGGCAAGAAGGACATCGAGGCGTACGGCATCGCCGAGTTCAACGCCAAGTGCCGCGAGTCGGTGACCCGCCACACCGACGCCTTCGCCGAGCTGACCACCCGGATGGGCTACTGGGTCGACCTCGACGACGCGTACCGCACGATGAACCCCGAGTACATCGAGTCGGTGTGGTGGTCGCTGAAGGAGATCTTCAACAAGGGCCTGCTGGTCCAGGACCACCGCGTCGCCCCCTGGTGCCCCCGCTGCGGCACGGGCCTCTCGGACCACGAGCTGGCCCAGGGGTACGAAACGGTCGTCGACCCCTCGGTCTACGTCCGCCTGCCCCTCACCTCCGGCCCGCTGGCCGGCGAGGCGGCGCTGCTGATCTGGACGACCACGCCGTGGACGCTGGTCTCCAACACCGCGGTCGCCGCGCACCCCGACGTCACCTACGTCGTCGCCACCGACGGCAACGAGAAGCTGGTCGTCGCCGAGCAGCTCGTCGAGAAGGCGCTGGGCGAGGGCTGGACGACCACGGGGCAGACCTTCACCGGCCGCGAGATGGAGCGCTGGGCATACGAGCGCCCGTTCGGCCTGGTCGAGCTCGAAGGCGCCAACTTCGTCGTCAACGCCGAGTACGTCACCACCGAGGACGGCACGGGGCTGGTCCACCAGGCGCCCGCCTTCGGTGAGGACGACCTCAAGACCTGCAAGGGCTACGGTCTCCCGGTGGTCAATCCGGTCCGTCCCGACGGCACCTTCGAGGAGGACCTCGCCCTGGTCGGCGGGCAGTTCTTCAAGAAGGCCGACGAGGCGCTGGTCGCCGACCTCGACGCGCGCGGCCTGCTCTTCCGGCACGTCGCCTACGAGCACAGCTACCCGCACTGCTGGCGCTGCCACACCGCGCTGCTGTACTACGCCCAGCCGTCCTGGTACATCCGCACGACCGCGGTCAAGGACGCCCTGCTGCGGGAGAACGAGAAGACCAACTGGTACCCGGAGTCGGTCAAGCACGGCCGCTTCGGCGACTGGCTGAACAACAACATCGACTGGGCGCTCTCCCGGAACCGCTATTGGGGCACCCCGCTGCCCATCTGGCGCTGCGAGGAGGACCACCTCACCGTCGTCGGCTCGCTCGCCGAGCTGTCGGAGCTGACCGGCACCGACCAGACCGGCCTGGACCCGCACCGCCCGTACATCGACGACGTGACCTTCGACTGCCCGGAGTGCGCGGCGGCGGGCACCACGGCCACCGCGACCCGCGTCCCCGAGGTCATCGACGCCTGGTACGACTCGGGTTCGATGCCCTTCGCGCAGTGGGGCTACCCGTACCGCAACAAGGAGATCTTCGAGCAGCGGTACCCGGCGCAGTTCATCTCCGAGGCCATCGACCAGACCCGCGGCTGGTTCTACACGCTGATGGCCGTCGGCACGCTCGTCTTCGACAAGTCGTCCTACGAGAACGTCGTCTGCCTGGGCCACATCCTGGCCGAGGACGGCCGGAAGATGTCCAAGCACCTGGGCAACATCCTCCAGCCGATCCCGCTGATGGACCAGCACGGCGCGGACGCGGTCCGGTGGTTCATGGCCGCCGGCGGCTCCCCGTGGGCCGCGCGCCGGGTCGGTCACGGCACGATCCAGGAGGTCGTCCGTAAGACGCTCCTGACGTACTGGAACACCGTCGCCTTCCAGGCGCTGTACGCCCGTACGACCGGCTGGGCGCCCACCGCGTCCGACCCGGCCCCCGCGGACCGCCCGATCCTGGACCGCTGGCTGCTCGGCGAATTGAACTCGCTGGTCGAGGGCGTCACGGAGGCGCTGGAGGCGTACGACACCCAGCGCGCCGGCAAGCTGCTGTCCGCCTTCGTCGACGACCTCTCCAACTGGTACGTGCGCCGCTCGCGCCGCCGCTTCTGGCAGGGCGACGCGGCCGCGCTGCGCACCCTGCACGAGGTCGTCGAGACGGTCACCCGCCTGATGGCACCGCTCACCCCGTTCATCACCGAGCGGGTCTGGCAGGACCTGGTCGTGCCGGTCACCCCGGACGCGCCGGACTCCGTGCACCTGTCGAGCTGGCCGGTGGCGGACGCCTCCGCGATCGACCCGACGCTCTCCGCGCAGATGGTCCTGGTCCGCCGGCTGGTCGAGCTGGGCCGCGCCACCCGTGCCGAGTCCGGTGTGAAGACCCGGCAGCCGCTGTCCCGCGCCCTGGTCGCCGCGTCCGGCTTCGAGACGCTCTCCGACGACCTGCGCGCCCAGATCACCGAGGAGCTGAACGTCACCTCCCTGGCGTCGCTCTCCGAGGTGGGCGGCTCGCTGGTCGACACGACGGCCAAGGCCAACTTCCGCGCCCTGGGCAAGCGGTTCGGCAAGGGCGTCCAGGCGGTCGCCAAGGCCATCGCGAACGCGGACGCCGCCGCCCTGTCGACGGCCCTCCGCGAGGGCACGGCCTCGGTCGAGGTCGACGGCGAGACGGTCACCCTGGCGCCGGACGAGGTCATCATCACCGAAACCCCGCGCGAGGGCTGGTCGGTGGCGTCCGACTCCGGCGCCACGGTCGCCCTGGACCTGGAGATCACCCCGGAGCTGCGCCGCGCGGGCCTGGCCCGGGACGCCATCCGCCTGATCCAGGAGGCCCGCAAGAACAGCGGCCTGGACGTCGCGGACCGGATCGCGCTGCGCTGGCGCTCGGAGGACGAGGAGGTCCGTACGGCCCTGGCCGACCACACGGCCCTGATCTCCGACGAGGTGCTGGCCGTCGACTTCGCGCCGGGTGACGCGGACGACGCCTACGGCGAGCCGTTCACGGACGAGGCACTGTCCCTGACGTTCCGCCTCCGCAAGGCATAACCCGTACGTACGAAACACCGAGGCCCCCGGTTCGAGCGAACCGGGGGCCTCGGTGTACCTGTTCCTCGCTGTCGACCGTGGTGGATCAGGCGCCCCGTAAGGGGCGCGGGGAACTGCGCGAGCAACTCCAACGGCGCCGCGCTCCGCCGTGGACCGTCCCGCCCACGACGAGCATCGGCCCACGCCGAAGGCGAAAAACGTCGGCTGACACCGAACGGCGAAAGGGCCGGGCCCCCGGGGAAAACCCCGGGGGCCCGGCCCTGATTGCCGACTATGCCCGCCGCACCGACCGTCCTGTGTCGGACACCCGGCGCGACAGCGCCTAGTTGTCGTCCTCGTCGATGAGGAACCCACGCATCGGCGAGGGCGCCTGCTGCATCTGCTGCTGGCCCTGCGGCCGCACCGGCGCCATCGGCTGCGTCATGGCCGGCGACATCTGCTGCTGGCTGCCGTACGACGGGGCGTTGCTGCCGTTGGAGCCGCCGTGACCGCCCATGGACTGGTTGCCGCCCATGGTGTGGCTGGAGCCGCCGCCCATGGAGCCGGCACCGGCCGACGCCATCGACGGGGACGCCGGCAGCGAAGCGGCAGCCGGGGTCCGCGGCGGGGCGAGCGAGTCGTCGGACTGGTTCTCCAGCTGACGCAGCTGGCTCTCCAGGTACGACTTCAGACGCGTGCGGTACTCGCGCTCGAAGCCGCGCAGGTCCTCGACCTTGCGCTCCAGCGTGGCGCGGGCGGACTCCAGGGAGCCCATCGCGACGCGGTGCTTCTCCTGCGCGTCCCGCTCCAGCGCGTCGGCCTTGGCGCGGGCGTCCCGCTCCAGGCCCTCGGCGCGGCTGCGCGCCTCACCGACGATCTTGTTGGCCTCGGAACGGGCCTCCGCGATCGCCTGGTCGGCGGTCTGCTGCGCCAGCGACAGCACGCGAGCGGCGCTGTCACCACCGGGGCCACCCTGGCCCGGCTGCGGCAGCTGCGGGCCACCGCCGGGGCCGCCCATCGGGCCACCCATGGGACCGCCGGGGCCCATCTGACCGCCGTGCGGACCCTGCGGACCGGGGCCGTGGCCACCGGGACCTGCGGGCAGCTGCGGTGCACCGCCGGGCAGCTGGGGCGGTCCGCCCATCCCCTGCTGCTGACCGGGCGGGACCGGCTGCGGACCGGATATGGCAGCGGGCACAGGGGCACCGGGCCGCTGCTGCTGCTGCGGCGGGCCGTCCTGTTCCTGCTGCTGCTTGCGCATCCCCTGCTGCTGCTGGTTCTGCGCGGCAGCACGGGTCGCCGCGGCCAGCTTGGCGCGCAGGTCCTCGTTCTCCCGGAGCAGACGGGTCAGTTCTGCTTCGACCTCATCGAGGAAGGCATCGACCTCGTCCTCGTCATAGCCTTCTCGGAGGCGGACGGTCGTGAACTGCTTGTTCCGCACGTCCTCGGGGGTCAACGGCATCTCTTCTTCACCTCAACGTAGTCGTCGGCAATCGGCAAGACCGTATCGTTCACAACTTGCTCACGACGTTGCTCACGACGGTGATCAGGATGTAGACGATGATCATCAGTACGAAGAAGGACAGATCGAGCGCCACGCCCCCGAGACGCAGCGGCGGTATGACTCGCCGCAGAAGCTTGAGTGGCGGATCGGTAACAGTGTAAGTGGCCTCCAGTACGACCACCATCGCCTTGCCGGGTTGCCATGAACGGGCGAACTGGAAGACATAGTCCATCACCAGCCGGAAGATCAGCACAACGAGGAAGCAGTACAGCGCGATATAGATCACCTGCAGTGCGATGCCCATCTCGCGCTTCCCTCTCCCCTTGCCTGTGTGGCCCTACGGCCGGTGTGCCCGGTGTTGCGTCTCAGCTCTGGTTGAAGAACCCGCCCTCTGCGATACGGGCCTTGTCCTCCGCCGTGACATCGACGTTAGCAGGAGACAGCAGGAACACCTTCTGTGTCACCCGCTCGATGCTGCCGTGCAAACCAAACACCAACCCGGCCGCAAAGTCGACAAGTCGCTTCGCGTCCGTGTCGTCCATCTCCGTCAGATTCATGATCACCGGAGTGCCCTCACGGAAGTGTTCCCCGATGGTACGGGCCTCGTTGTAGGTCCGGGGGTGCAGCGTAGTGATGCGGTAGGGCTCCCGCTCGGACACAACCTTGGGCATGATCACCGGTGCGTTCTTCTCCAGGTTCGGGCGTTCGGGTGTGATGGACGCCACGGGGGCGATTCGGGCGGGTCGTCCGTTTTCCGTGGCCGGCGGCGGGGACTCGCGCTGCGCCGGCGGCTGGACGACTCGTACCGATTCATCCCGTTCGGGGCGTGCCTCGGTGGGCGGCTGGTGCTGCTGCCGCCTCTCGGGCTCGGGCTCCGGGTCGAGTTCGGGCTCGAAGTCGTCGTCGGGGTCGAAGCCCCGGCCGTCGTACCCATCGTCCTCCACGAGGCCGAGGTAGACCGCCATCTTGCGCATCGCGCCGGCCATTCTCTGCGTCCTCCGCTCTGTGGTGGATCGGCTCCGTCACCGGTCGCCTTGGATCCACTCGGCCTGCCCGCCTTTTGACGGTAATGACCATATTTTGTGCTGTGGTCCGACTTGCTTCGCGACGTTACCCGAGCCGTGGTCGGACTCCGAGTACCGCAGTGCCGACGCGTACATGTGTCGCACCGGCGGCCACCGCGTCCTCGAGATCCGAACTCATTCCCGCTGAGACCATTTTCGCAGCAGGATGACTCGCGCGCAGGCCGGATGAGATTTCCATCAGCCGGTCGAAAGCCGCACGTTGGCGGCCCGCGAACGGCCCGGCCAGCGGGGCGACCGTCATCAGGCCCCCCAGCCGCAGCCCCTCGGCCGCCGCCACCGCGTCGGCCAGCGCCGCGACCCCGCCCGGACCCACGCCGCCACGGTCGCCGCGCGCGTCCGACTCGGCGTCGAGCGCCACCTGGATCAGGCACTCCAGCTCACGTCCGGAGCGCACCGCTTCCTTGGAGAGCGCGGTGACGAGCTTGGCCCGGTCCACGGACTGCACGATATCCGCATAACCAGCTACAGACCGGACCTTATTTGTCTGCAATTGACCGACGAAATGCCAAGTAAGGGGCAAATCGGAGCAGGCCTCTGCCTTGGGTGCAGCGTCCTGGTCCCGGTTCTCCGCGACGTGCCGGATGCCCAATTCCGAAAGGATACGGACATCGCTGGCCGGGTATGTCTTTGTGACCACAATCAGGGTGACATCGTCACGATTACGACCGGCTTCGGCACAAGCGGCGGAGATACGGTCCTCCACCCGGGCCAGGTTCTCGGCCAGTTCCGTTCTACGGTCCGTCACAGCTCAGCCGTCCAGCCATACATAGCTCGCGAGCCGCCCCGTGGTGCGGTCGCGCCGATAGGAGAAATGATCCGCCGACTCCAGCGTGCAGATGTGGGAATGTTCACGCATCCGCACACCGCACCGGGCGAGTTGGGCGGCCACCCCGGCCCCCACGTCGACCGCGGGGGTCCCCCACGTGGTGGTCGCGTACGCCTCGGGCACCGCGGCGGCCACGTCGGCGCGCATCGCCTCGGGCACTTCGTAGCAGCCGCCGCAGACAGCGGGGCCGGTACGGGCGGTGATCCGCGCGGGATCGGCGCCCAGAGCGGTCATCGCCTCGACGGTGGCCGGAACGACGCCGGCGACCAGGCCGGGGCGTCCGGCGTGCGCGGCTCCCACCACCCCGGCGACCAGGTCGGCGAGGAGGACGGGGGTGCAGTCGGCGGTGAGGACCGCGAGGGCGAGGCCCCGACGGGCCGTCACGACCGCGTCCACACAGGGCACGTCGGCCGCGTCCCGCCACGGTCCGTCCACGACTGCCACGTCGCGCCCGTGCACCTGGTTCATCCAGACCACATCGGCCGGATCCAGCCCCAGGGCCTTCGCCGTCAGCTCACGATTGGTCCGTACCGCCTGCGGGTCGTCGCCCACGGCGCCGCCGAGGTTGAGCTCGGCATACGGAGCGGCGCTCACCCCGCCCCACCGGTCGGTGAAGGCGAAGTGCGCGCCGCTCGCGTCGTCCGTCAGCACAGAGTGCTGCTGTCCTATCACTGCTGGGTCTTCGGCTACTTCAGGAAGTCCGGGACGTCCAGCTCCTCGGCCGTGGTGTCCGTGTACGGACGGGCCGGGGGGACCTGCGGGGTGACCGGGGGCGCCGGGGCCTCGCTGACCGGCGCGGGCTCGGCCGGGGCCGGCTCCTCGTCGCGCACCGGGACGGAGCCGAGACCGCCGAAGGCCGGGCGGGGCTCCGGGGGCGCGGCCGGACGGCTCGCCGGGGCGGCCGGCTCCTCGCGCTTGCCGGAGGAGGAGCTGATCACGTTCTCGCGGCGGGCCGGCGGCTGACCGCCGTCGAAGCCCGCGGCGATGACCGTCACGCGGACCTCGTCGCCCAGCGCGTCGTCGATGACGGCACCGAAGATGATGTTGGCTTCCGGGTGTGCCGCCTCGCTGACCAGCTGGGCCGCCTCGTTGATCTCGAAGAGGCCGAGATCGGAGCCGCCGGAGATGGACAGCAGCACGCCACGGGCGCCGTCGATGGACGCCTCCAGCAGCGGCGAGGAGATCGCCATCTCGGCCGCGGCCACCGCACGGTCGTCGCCGCGCGCGGAGCCGATGCCCATGAGAGCCGAGCCGGCCTCGGACATCACGGACTTCACGTCGGCGAAGTCGAGGTTGATCAGGCCCGGGGTGGTGATCAGGTCGGTGATGCCCTGGACACCGGACAGCAGCACCTGGTCGGCGGACTTGAACGCGTCAAGAACGCTCACCTGGCGGTCCGAGATGGACAGCAGCCGGTCGTTCGGGATGACGATGAGCGTGTCGACCTCTTCGCGCAGCTGCGCGATGCCGTCCTCGGCCTGGTTGGCGCGACGGCGGCCCTCGAAGGTGAACGGCCGGGTGACCACACCGATCGTCAGGGCGCCCAGGGAGCGCGCGATGTTGGCGACCACGGGCGCGCCGCCCGTACCGGTGCCGCCGCCCTCGCCCGCGGTCACGAAGACCATGTCGGCCCCCTTGAGGACCTCCTCGATCTCCTCGCGGTGGTCTTCGGCCGCCTTGCGGCCCACGTCCGGGTTGGCGCCGGCGCCGAGGCCACGCGTCATCTCACGGCCGACGTCGAGCTTGACGTCGGCGTCGCTCATCAGCAACGCCTGCGCATCGGTGTTGATCGCGATGAACTCGACGCCCTTGAGCCCGACCTCGATCATCCGGTTGATGGCGTTCACGCCACCGCCGCCGATGCCGACGACCTTGATGACTGCGAGGTAGTTCTGCGGTGCTGCCACGTCGAAGGCCTCTCGCCTCGAGTTACGTGTCGGTGCCTCACTTGTGCTGCGGGCAACGACTGATGCCGATGGGACGGTCCGTATTGCCGACCCGAACCCTAACGTTGAAGTTTAGGGTTACCAGTGCCTGTGTTCCCTGGGTTCTTTGGAACGAGACACTAAGTCGACAAGCGGCGCACGTTCAACGAACACGCCGAACCTCCCGTTTTTCTTTTCACCCTATGTGATCACCCTTAGTGGTAGCCATCCAGGGTGCTGGCCTGCGCGTACGTACGTCAACTACCGGACGCGGCGGGCGCACTGGGGACGCTCACATCGAAGTGGCGCGCATCACGCGCCGCTTTCAGCAGCGCGACGAGTACCTTGGCCTTTTCTGTGCCGCGTTCCTCGCTGCCCCACTCGACCCGGCGTCCGCCGGTCAGCTCCAGGGTGATCGAGTCGTACGAACGTACGCGGATGACGCGCACGTCCTTGCTGACGGTATCGGGAAGCGCGGTGGCGACCTTCACCGCCGCGCGGTTCAGTGCAGGGATACCGAAACGGCGCAGGCTCGGCGAATCCGCCGCGTCCATTTCCAGCCGGGGTACATCGCGGGGCGCGGTACCGACCGTGGCGAACCGTACGCCTCGGTCGTCCACTTCAATGAATTTTCCGCCCTTTTGGACGAGCAGAACGGGCTGCCGCTCCGTCACGGTCAGGGAGACCGTGTCCGGCCAGGAGCGCGCCACATCGACCGACTTGATTCGGCGGAGCCGGTCACCCAGCCTCGCGGTGATGCCGTCCGTGTCCACGGAGGCGAGGGGCGCGCCCAGGGGCACCTCGGCCGCGGCCCGCACCTCACGCTCCGTCAGGACATCGGTCCCGTGCACCTGCACATGCTCGGCCCGGAGCCAGTCCGAGCCGTACAGCGCCCAGGTACCAAAGCCGCCCAGCAGCGCTATAAGGACCGTGCCCGCGATGAGGGTGCGGCGGCGGGGACGGCCGGAACGGCCCGCCCCCGGCCGCGGCAGCCGCAGCCGCCGGAACCGGGAGCCGTGCCGCTCGTCCACCTCTTCGGAGGAGTCGGGCGGGCCGGCCGGCACGTGCCGCTGCTGCTCACTACGGCGACTGGTCGTCGGTCCGGCCACGCTCCCTCTCCTTCCGGCCGCCTCAGCCGCGGCGGGAGGCGATCGCTTCGTAGACCATGCCGACGAGCAGTTCGTCGGCGTCTCTGCGGCCGAATTCGGCGGCCGCGCGGGACATCTCGTACAGCCGGTGCGGGTCCGAGAGCACCGGCAGGACGTTGCCCTGCACCCACTCGGGGGACAGCTGCGCGTCGTCGACCAGCAGGCCGCCGCCGGCGTTGACCACCGGCTGGGCGTTCAGCCGCTGCTCACCGTTGCCGATGGGCAGCGGGACGTACGCGGCGGGCAGCCCGACGGCGGACAGCTCGGCGACGGTCATCGCGCCCGCGCGGCAGAGCATCATGTCGGCCGCGGCGTACGCGAGGTCCATCCGGTCCACGTACGGTACCGGGACGTACGACGGCATCCCGGGCATGTTGTCGACCTGCGGCAGTTCGTTCTTCGGACCGACCGCGTGCAGCACCTGGATGCCGGCGCGCTGGAAGGCGGGCACGGCGGCCTGGATGACCTCGTTCAGCCGGCGGGCGCCCTGCGAGCCGCCGGAGACCAGCAGCGTGGGGAGGTTCGGGTCCAGGCCGAAGGCGGCACGCGCCTCGGGGCGGACCGCGGCCCGGTCCAGCGTCGCGATCGTGCGGCGCAGCGGGATGCCGACGTAACGGGCGTCCCGCAGCTTGCTGTCCGGGGTGCTGACGGCGACGAACTTGGCGTACCGCGAGCCGATCTTGTTGGCCAGGCCCGGCCGTGCATTGGCCTCGTGCACGACGATCGGCACGCCGAGCCGCTTGGCGGCCAGGTAGCCGGGCAGCGCCACGTAACCGCCGAAGCCGACGACGCAGTCCGCCTTCGTGCGCTCCAGGATCTGCTCGGCGGCCTTGATGGTGCCGCGCAGCCGCCCGGGGACGGTGATCAGCTCGGGGGTGGGCTTGCGCGGCAGCGGAACGGCCGGGATCAGCCCCAGTTCGTAACCGCGTTCCGGTACCAGCCGGGTCTCAAGTCCGCGCTCCGTGCCCAGTGCCGTGATCCCCACGGTCGGGTCCTGCCTCCGCAGGGCGTCCGCGAGGGCGAGCGCGGGCTCGATGTGGCCGGCGGTCCCCCCACCGGCGAGTACGACATGCACCGAAATTCACCGCTCTCCGGACGGCCGCTTCTTGACGCGCCGTCTCATCGTCTTCCGTCTCACCCCAGCCGGCATTCTCGCGAATACCGGCTGCCGCATGGCCAGCGCCGCCCGCGCCGCGGGCTCGTCACGCGCGAAGGCGATCAGAAGTCCGACGGCGAACATTGTCGGCAGCAGGGCGGAGCCTCCGTAGGAGAACAGCGGGAGCGGGACACCGGCGATCGGCAGCAGGCCGAGCACCGCACCGATGTTGACCACGGCCTGGGCCGTGATCCAGGTGGTCACGCCACCCGCGGCGTACCGTACGAAGGGATCCTCCGTGCGTCCGGCCACGCGGATACCCGCATAGCCTAGAGCCGCGAACAGGGCGAGCACCGACAGCGTCCCCGCCAGTCCCAGTTCCTCCCCGGTGATGGCGAAGATGAAGTCGGTGTGCGGTTCAGGGAGTTCACCCCATTTTTCCATACTCGCGCCGAGACCGGATCCGAAGAATCCGCCGGACGCGAGAGCGTATATCCCGTGCACGGCCTGCCAGCACTGGTCGCCGGGGCCCGGGTCGGTCGCGCCGATGCACGCGAGCCGGGACATCCGGTTGGCGCTGGTCTTGATGAGCAGCGCCCCGATGGCTCCGGCCGCTGCCAGCACGCCGACGAAGAGCCGGGTGGGCGCCCCCGCGAGCCACAGCAGGCCGAAAAGAATTGCCGTGAGAATGATCGCGGTGCCCATGTCGCCGCCGAGCATGATGAGCCCGAGAAGCAGGAAAGCGGCCGGAATCAGCGGGACGAGCAGATGCTTCCACTGCGTCAGCAGCCGCCGCTCCTGCTTGCGGGCGAGCAGGTCGGCGCCCCACAGGACCAGGGCCAGCTTGCCGAACTCGCTGGGCTGGAGCTGGAAGGGGCCGCCCAGCGAGATCCAGTTCTGGTTGCCGTTGACCGCGACGCCTATCCCCGGCACCTGGACCAGGCACATCAGGAACACGGAGCCGGCCAGCAGCGGGTACGCCAGGGCGCGGTGCGCGCGGACGGGCAGCTTGGTCGCCACCACCATCAGCCCGCCGCCCAGCACCGCCGCCAGCAGCTGCTTACGGAAGAAGTAGGCCGGGGCGAGCCCGGACTGCAGGGCCTTGATCTGCGAGGCGGAGTAGACCATGACCAGGCCGAGCACCGTGATCAGCAGACTGCCGCCGAGGACGATGTAGTACGCCGTCAGCGGCCGGTCCCAGGCCCGCTTCAGGCGCGTGTAGAAGGCCGGCGGCCCGGCCGGACCGACGGGCCTCGGCTTGCCCGGTAGGGCCGTCATCCTCGTCCCCTCCACAGTTGCGCAGCGCCGCGCGTCCACGACGCGGGCGGGGACGCCCGGCCCTACCGGTCCCGCGCGGCCAGGCCGCTGACCGCTTCGGCGAAGGCGTCGCCCCGCTTGTTGTAGTTCAGGTACATGTCCATCGAGGCGCAGGCCGGTGCCAGCAGGACCGTGTCGCCCGGCCGGGCCAGCCGCTGGGCCTCCCGTACCGCCTCGGACATCGCCCCAGTGTCGGTCCGGTCGAGGTCGACGACGGGCACATCCGGGGCGTGTCGCGCCAGCGCTTCGGCGATCAGCGCACGGTCCCGGCCGATGAGGACGGCGCCGCGGAGCCGCTCCGCCGACTTCTGGACCAGCTCGTCGAAGGTCGCGCCCTTGGCGAGCCCGCCGGCGATCCACACGATGTGCTCGTAGGCGGCCAACGAAGCCTCGGTGGCGTGGGTGTTGGTGGCCTTGGAGTCGTCCACGTAAGAAACGCCGTCGACGTCCGCGACATGCTGGATGCGGTGCGCGTCGGGGTGGAAGTTGCGCAGGCCGTCGCGTACGGAAGCAGGCTGGACGCCGAACGCGCGTGCGAGCGCCGCGGCGGCGAGCGCGTTGGCGATGTTGTGCGGCGCCGGCGGGTTCACATCGGTGACCTCGGCCAGCTCCTGGGCCTGCTTCTGCCGGTTCTCGACGAACGCGCGGTCGACGAGGATGCCCTCGACGACGCCGACCTGGCCGGGACCGGGGGTGCCGAGGGTGAAGCCGATCGCCCGGCAGCCCTCCTCGACGTCGGCCTCCCGGACCAGGTCCTCGGTGGCCTTGTCCGCGACGTTGTAGACGCAGGCGACGGTGTTGCCCTCGTAGATCCGGCCCTTGTCGGCGGCGTACGCCTCCATGGAGCCGTGCCAGTCGAGGTGGTCGGGGGCGAGGTTCAGCACGGCCGCGGAGTGGGCGCGCAGCGAGGGCGCCCAGTGCAGCTGGTAGCTGGAGAGCTCGACGGCGAGCACGTCGTACTCGCCTTCGAGCACCACGTCGACGATGGGCGTCCCGATGTTGCCGACGGCCGCGGTGCGCAGCCCCTCGGCGGCCAGGATCGACGCCAGCATCTGCGTGGTGGTCGTCTTGCCGTTGGTGCCCGTGACGGCGAGCCAGGGGGCGCTGTCGGGGCCGCGCAGCCGCCAGGCGACCTCCACGTCCCCGATGACGTCCACGCCCGCCTCGGCGGCGGCCGCGAAGAGCGGGCTGGTGGGCTTCCAGCCCGGGGAGGTGACGACGAGGTCGGTGCCCTCGGGCAGCGTCTCGCCGTCGCCGAGCCGGACCTCGATCCCGGCGGTCCGCAGCTCGGCCGCGGTGGCCCGCTGCTTCTCGCCGTCGCCGCCGTCCACGACGGTGACGTGGGCGCCGAGCCCGGCCAGGGCGCGCGCGGCGCTGATGCCGCTCACGCCCAGACCGGCAACGGTAATGCGCTGTCCGGTGAATTCCTCGCCGGTCACTTGGCCGCCTGCCAGCCGCCGTAGAAGATGCCGAGGCCGACGATCACGCACATGCCCTGGATGATCCAGAACCGGACCACGACAAGGACTTCGGACCACCCCTTCAGTTCGAAGTGGTGCTGGAGTGGCGCCATCCGGAAGACCCGCTTGCCGGTGAGCCGGAAGGAGCCGACCTGGATGACCACCGACATGGTGATCAGGACGAAGAGGCCGCCGAGGATGGCCAGCAGCAGCTCCGTACGGGAGCAGATCGCCAGGCCGGCGAGCGCGCCGCCGAGGGCGAGCGAGCCGGTGTCACCCATGAAGATCTTCGCCGGCGAGGTGTTCCACCACAGGAAGCCGAAGCAGGCGCCCATCAGGGCCGAGGCCACGACCGCGAGGTCCAGCGGGTCGCGTACCTCGTAGCAGCCGGGGCCCGCGGTGATCTGGTTGGCGCAGGACTCCTGGTACTGCCAGATGCCGATGAAGGTGTACGCGCCGAAGACCATCACCGAGGCGCCGGTGGCCAGGCCGTCGAGGCCGTCGGTGAGGTTCACGCCGTTGGACATCGCCAGGATCATGAACAGCGCCCAGATCACGAAGATCACGGGGCCGATCTGCCAGCCGAAGTCCTGGGTGAAGGAGAGCCGGTCCGAGGCCGGGGTCTGTCCGCGCAGGTCCGCGAACTGCAGGGACAGCACTGCGAAGGCGATGCCGACGATCAGCTGGCCCGCCATCTTGGCCTTGGCCCGCAGACCGAGCGACCGCTGCTTGACGATCTTGATGTAGTCGTCGAGGAAGCCCACCAGACCCATGCCGGCCATCAGGAACAGCACCAGCACACCGGAGAAGGTGGGGTCGCTGCTCGTGATCACCTTGGTCAGCGCGTACGCGATGATCGTGGCGAGGATGAAGGCGATACCACCCATGGTGGGGGTACCGCGCTTGCTGTGGTGGTCCCGCGGTCCGTCGTCGCGGATGAACTGCCCGTAGCCCTTCCGGGCCAGCAGCTTGATCAGCAGGGGGGTGCCGATCAGGGTCAGGAAGAGCCCGATCATTCCGGAGAAGAGGATCTGCTTCATCGTGTTCATCGGGCGACGGCCCCGCCCTCAGCAGCGTTGCCTTCGTCCAGCAATGCGGACGCGACCCGCTCCAGCCCCTCCGACCTGGACGCCTTCACCAGCACCACGTCTCCCGGCTGCAGTTCACTGCGCAGCAGGTCGACCGCCGCCCGCGCGTCGGACACGTGCACCGACTCCTCACCCCACGAACCCTCGTTATAAGCGCCCATTCGCAGCCAGGCGGCTTCCCGGCCCCCTACTGCCACGAGCTTGCTGACGTTGAGCCGGACGGCGAGCCGTCCGACAGCGTCGTGCTCGGCGAGTGCGTCCTCGCCGAGCTCGGCCATCTGACCGAGCACCGCCCACGTACGCCGCCCCTTGCCCATCGCCACGAGTGCGCGCAGCGCAGCCCGGGTGGACTCGGGGTTCGCGTTGTAGGCGTCGTTGACGACCGTCACGCCGTCCGCGCGCTCGGTGACCTCCATGCGCCAGCGGGAGAGCGTGCCTGCCTCGGAGAGCGCGGACGCGATCTCGTCAGCGGGCATGCCCGACTCATGGGCGACGGCGGCCGCGGCGAGCGCGTTCGACACGTGGTGCTCACCGTACAGCCGCAGGGTCACGTCGCTGCACCCGGAGGGTGTGCGAAGCGTGAAGGCGGGGCGACCGTCGTCGGTGAGCCGGACGTTCTCGGCACGGATGTCGGCTTCGGGGGACTCGCCGAAGAAGACCACACGGGCCTTGGTGCGCGACTCCATCGCACGTACGTACGAGTCGTCGGCGTTGAGGATCGCGATGCCGCCCTCGCTCGCGTCGGGCAGCGACTCGACCAGCTCGCCCTTGGCCTCGGCGATCTTCTCGCGGCCGCCGAACTCGCCGATGTGCGCACTGCCCACGTTCAGGACCAGCCCGATACGCGGCGGGGTCAGCTCGGTGAGGTAACGGATGTGGCCGACTCCGCGGGCACCCATCTCCAGGACGAGGTGCCGGGTGCCCTGCTCGGCGCGGAGCGCGGTCAGCGGCAGGCCGATCTCGTTGTTGAGGTTGCCCTCGGGCCACACCGTCGGGCCGCTGCGCTGCAGCAGCTGCGCGATGAGGTCCTTGGTGCTGGTCTTGCCCGCCGACCCGGTGAGCGCGACGACGTCCACGCCCAGCCGCCGGACGACCTCCCGGGCCAGCGCGCCGAGCGCCGCCACGACGTCGTCCACGACGATCGCGGGCACGCCGACGGGGCGGGCGGCCAGGACGACCGCCGCGCCGGCCTCGATGGCCTGGGCCGCGAAGTCGTGCCCGTCGACCCGCTCGCCGGCGAACGCGGCGAACAGCGCGCCGTCGGTCACGGCCCGCGAGTCGAGCACGGCGGGTCCGGTGACCACGACCGAGTCATCCGGTATGTCGTGCGGCCGCCCGCCGACGATGCCGGCGACCTCGGCGAGGGACAGGGAGATCACAGGTCACCTCCGGCCGGGGGCAGGAGATGGCGAGATGGGGGTTGTGCGCGCATGGCGGTGTGTCATCCCTGGTGATCGTGGTGCTGCGATTTCAGTGAGCTCTCGATGGCCTCGCGCAGTACCTGGCGGTCGTCGAAGGTGCGTACCACTCCGGCGATGTCCTGGCCCTGCTCGTGGCCCTTGCCGGCGACGATGACGGTGTCGCCGGGCTCCGCGCGGGCGACCGCGGCGGCGATGGCGGCGGCCCGGTCCTCCTCGACCAGTACCGTGCCGCGCTCGTGGGACGGCACGTCGGCGGCGCCCGCGAGCATGGTGGCGAGGATCGCGAGGGGGTCCTCGCCGCGTGGGTTGTCGCTGGTGAGGACGGCGGTGTCGGCGAGGCGGGCGACGGCGGCGCCCATCGGCATGCGCTTGGTGCGGTCGCGGTCGCCGCCGCAGCCCAGCACCGCGTGGATCTTGCCCTCGGTGACCTTGCGCAGCGCGCGCAGGACCGATTCGACAGCGTCCGTCTTGTGCGCGTAGTCGACCACCGCGAGGTAGTCCTGGCCCGCGTCCACCCGCTCCAGGCGGCCGGGGACGCCCGGTACGGCGGCCACGCCGTCGGCGGCGGTCTGCGGGTCCACGCCGGCCGCCACGAGCGCCACGATCGCGGCCAGCGCGTTGGCGACGTTGAACGGACCGGCGATCGGCGAGGCGGCCTGCACGGTCACGCCGTCCGGGCCGTGCACGGTGAACGTCGAACCCAGCGTGCCGACCTCGACGTCGTCGGCACGCCAGTGGGCGTCCGGGTGGCCCTCGGCGGAGAACGAGGTGACCGGCACCTCGGACTCGCCCTCGATGAGCCGGCGCCCGAACTCGTCGTCGAAGTTCACCACGCCGGCCCGGGAGCGGGCCTTGGTGAACAGCTGCGCCTTGGCCTGGAAGTAGTCCTCCATGCCCGTGTGGAAGTCCATGTGTTCCGGGCTGAGGTTGTTGAAGACCGCCACGTCGAACACGCAGCCGTCGACCCGGCCCAGCACGAGTGCGTGGCTGGAGACCTCCATGGCGACCGACTTGACGCCGCGCTCGCGCATCACCGCGAAGAGCGCCTGCAGATCGGTGGCTTCGGGCGTGGTCCGCTCGGACTTCAGCCGCTCGTCGCCGATCCGGGACTCGACCGTGCCGATCAGGCCCGTCAGGCCCACCCGTCGCCCGCCACCGCCCTCCAGCGGAAGCGCTTCGCGCTGCTCCTCCTGACTGGCCTTCACGGCCGCGGCCCGCAGGCCGCCGTCGATCAGGTACGCGGTGGTGGTCTTGCCCGAGGTGCCCGTGATGCCGATCTGCAGCAGCTCGGCACCCGGGTCGCCGTAGATCGACACGGCCAGCGCGCCCATCCGGGCCCGCGGGTTGTCGACCGTGAGGACCGGCAGGCCCGTCGCGGCGGCCCGTTCGGTGCCGGCGGGGTCGGTCAGGATCGCGGCGGCGCCCAGCTCACGGGCCTGCGCGGCGAAGTCGGCACCATGGAGGCGGGCGCCCGGCAGCGCCGCGTAGATGTCACCGGGGCGTACCGCGCGGGAATCGTGCGTGATGCCGGTGACCGCGGCCTCCGCCGCCGGCACGGCCGTGCCCAGCTGGTGTGCCAGGTCCGCCAGCGGGATCGGGCGGACGCGCTCGGGGCGGGGCGGGCCGGGGTGTTTGCCGGGGCCGTCCTGCTGGGCATTGGGGGACTGATCAGCATGTGACACGGCGGTGAGCGTACCGGGCCCATGGGCCTCGGGGCGAAGTGAGGGACGCGGTCGTGGGCGGTTCCCCACGTCCGGAGTGATGGTCATCACGAATCACCTCATCCGCCCGGCTTGAAGGCGACCGGCAGCCGCGGCGCCTCGGCACCGGTCGGCGGCACCTGGAGCGTCTTCAGCGCGAACTGCATGACCTGCTTGTAGATCGGGCCGCAGACCTGGCCGCCGAAGTAGCTGCCCCTGGTCGGATTCTGTACGGCGCAGTAGACGGTGATGCGGGGCTTGTCGGCGGGCGCGAAGCCGGCGAAGGAGGCCGTGTACCCGTGGTACCGGCCGGTCTTCGGATCCACCCGGTTGGAGGTGCCGGTCTTGCCGCCGACCCGGTAGCCGGGGATCTTCGCGGCGGTGCCGGTGCCCTCCTGGTCGTCGACCACCGATTCGAGCATCCGGGCGAGCGTCTTCGCGGTCTTCGGGCTCACCACGCGGGTCTTCTCCGGCTTGGGCCCGGCGACGTACCGGCCGTCGGGGCCCTTCGTGCCGCGGACGAGCGAGGGCGCGATCCGCTCGCCGCCGTTGGCGATGGTGGAGTACACGGAGGCGGCCTGCACGGCGTTGAGCGAGAGGCCCTGCCCGAAGGGGATCGTGTACTGCTGCGAGGTGCTCCAGTCCTGCGGCTTCGCCAGGATGCCCGCGGTCTCGCCGGGGAAGCCCAGCCCGGTCGGCTGTCCGATGCCGAACTTCCGCAGGTAGGAGTGGAGCACCTGATTGGCCTCGCGCTGGGTCTTGCCCAGCTGTTCGACGGACAGGATGGTGCCGATGTTGCTGGATTTGGCGAGCACGCCGTTGAGCGTGAGGTGCCAGGTCGGGTGGTCGATGTCGTCGGCGAAGAGCCGGTCGCCGCGGTGCAGCCGGTTCGGGACGGTGACGTGCGTGGAGGGGGTCGCGGCGCCCTCCTCCAGTACGGCCGCGAGCGACATCAGCTTGCTGGTCGAACCTGGCTCGAAAGCATCGCTCAGGGCGGCGTTGCCGAGCGCGTCGGCGTCCGAGCGGGAGATGTCGTTCGGGTCGAACGCGGGGGCGTTGGCCAGCGCCAGGAGCTCGCCGGTCTTCGTGTCCTGCACGACGACGTAGCCGCGGTCGGCCTTGGACTTCTCGACCTGCTCGGTGATGGCCTGCTGCGCGGCCCACTGGATGTCCCGGTTCAGGGTCAGTTCGACGTCCGAACCGGGCACCGCGGGGTGCTCCTGGGTGTCGGCCGTCGGCACCCGCCGGCCGCCGGACTGGGCGTACACGAGCTTGCCGTCCTTGCCCGCCAGCTTCTTGTCCAGCATGGCCTCCAGGCCGCCCGCGCCCTTGCCGTCGGAGTTCATGAACCCCAGCACTCCGGAGGCCAGCTCCTTGTTCGGGTAGACCCGCTTGCTGTGCTCGTCGGCGAAGATCCCGAGCAGGACGTTGGGCCGCGGCCGGCTCTTGGGCGCGGCCTGCGCCTTGACGTCCAGCGCGTTCCGCAGGTCCTTGATCTGCTTCCAGACCTGGGGGCTCCGGCGGTGCGCGAGCAGGACGTAACGGGAGCGGGACTTGGAGAGCTTTTCGGCCAGTTCCTTCTGGGGCTCGCCGAGGATCGGCGCGAGCAGCGCGGCGGCCTTCTGCGGCGCGTCATCGATCTTGATCTTGTCGGGCGCCAGCAGGCTGGGGTCCGCGGTGATGTCGTACGCGTCCACGCTCGTGGCCAGGTCCACGCCGTCCCGGTCGGTGATCGCGCCGCGCTCGGCGGCGAGGGTGACCGGCACGTACCGGTTGACGTTGGCCTTGGCCGCGTACGTGTCGGCGTTCACCGCCTGCACCTGGAACAGCCGTACCGCGAAGACCAGCATGACCAGCGTGAGCGCGACGGCCACCAGCCGGAGCCGCGGCCGGGGGCTGCCGAGGCGGATGGCGGCCGGCGCCCCGTTTCGGGGGCGGGGCGGCCGCGGCGTCGCGGGGCGCTTCTTGGCGGCGGGGCGCTGCTGCGCGGCGGGCCGCTTCTGCGGGGCGGGGCGGCCGTCGGCGGAACGGGCCGCGGACGGGGCGCGCTTCGGTTCGCGCCGGGCGTCCGAGGGGCGCTTGGCGGCGGCCGGGCGCCGGTCGGCCGGACGGGGGACGCCACGGCCTTCAGCGGCCGCACGGCCGTCTGCGGAGCGTCCGCCGGACCGGCCGGACGCGCCACGGCCCGCCGTGCCCTGTGCGGGGCGCGGGACGCGGCGCGGGCCGGCGTCGGCGGGGCGGGCCGGGCCGCGGCGGGCGCGCTGCTCGCGCCGGTTCTCGGGGTCCCTGGGGTCCCTCGGTTCGCTCACTGCTCCCCCTCCGTCTCCGTCCGGTCTGCGAGCGATGCGTCCACGGGGGCGGCGTCGTGCCTCACGGGCTCACCCGCCGGAGGCCGTCGGTGCGGGCTTCGGGGAGGCGGTGCCGGACGGACTCCCGGACGGCTTGTCCGACGGCTCACCGGAGGGCTGGTCCGACGGCGTACCGGAGGGCTGATCCGACGGCGTACCGGACGGCGTGGGCGTCCCGGAGAGGGCCGGCGGGAGGCTCTCCTTGGCCCCCATCGGCACGGGCTGCCCCGTGGCTTCGGAGGGCACGCCGCGCACCGTGCCGTCCGGGTTCAGGAAGGCCGGGTCACCGCCGGGCACCATGCCCAGCCGGCGGGCCCGCTTCTCCAGGGAGCCGGGCGCCGAGTAGCCGTCCACCTCCTGCTGGAGGGCCTGCTGTTCGTCCGTCAGCTCGGTGGTGCGCTTCTCCAGCTTGCTCAGCTCGAAGGAGCCCTGGTTGAGGGCGGAGTTGAGCAGCAGCAACGTGATCAGGCCGGACCCGAGCAGCACCACGACCAGCAGCACGAACGGCGTACGCGCCGCAGTGCTCGCACCGGAGGGGAACAGGGCGGCCAGCCGCTCGCCCCCCGTACCGCGGAGCCGCCCGGGTCCGGTCACGCGTTGTCCTCCCGGATGCGTTCGGCACCGCGCAGCCGGGCCGGCGCCGCCCTGCGGTTCTCCGCGATCTCCGCCTCCGTGGGCAGCTCGGCACCCCGGGTCAGCAGCTTCAGACGCGGCTGGTACTGCTCCGGCACGACCGGCAGTCCGGGCGGCGCCGTGTTGGCGGCGCCCGTCGCGAACACCTGCTTGACCAGCCGGTCTTCGAGCGAGTGGTAGGACAGGACGGCGATCCGGCCGCCGACGGCGAGCGCCTTCACGGCGTTCGGCACGGCACGTTCGAGCACCGACAGCTCGCCGTTGACCTCGATGCGCAGCGCCTGGAACGTCCGCTTGGCGGGGTTGCCGCCGGTGCGCTTGGCGGCCTGCGGCAGCGCGTCCCGGATCAGCTCGACCAGCCGCGCGCTGTTCGTGAACGGCTCCTTCTCGCGCTCCCGCACGATCGCCGAGACGATCCGCTTGGCCTGCTTCTCCTCGCCGTAGGAGCGCAGGATCCGTACGAGCTCGCCCGGTGCGTAGCTGTTGAGGACCTCGGCCGCGCTCATGCCGGTCGTCTGGTCCATCCGCATGTCCAGCGGCGCGTCCTGGGCGTACGCGAAGCCGCGGTCGGCCTCGTCCAGCTGCATCGAGGAGACGCCCAGGTCGAACAGGACGCCCTGGACGCGGGGCACGGACAGCCGGGCCAGCACCTCCGGCAGCTCGTCGTAGACGGCGTGCACGAGGGTCGCGCGGTCCCCGAAGGGGGCCAGGCGCTCCCCCGCGAGCTTGAGGGCCGAGGGGTCGCGATCCAGGCCGATCAGCCGCGCGGCGGGGAACGTCGACAGCAGCGCCTCGCTGTGTCCCCCCAGTCCGAGCGTGCAGTCGACGACGACCGCACCGGGCTCGGCGAGCGCCGGGGCGAGCATGTCCAGGCAGCGCTGGAGCATGACGGGGACGTGGCGGGTGTTGCTGCTGTTCATGCGCCTTCCGATGAGGAGGGCGGCGGATACCGCCCCCTCGGGGGAAGGTGCCCACCTGCCGTTGGCCGACGGAGGCCGTGGTTCCCCGCGCGCGGGACTTTCGGGATCCAAGGAGAGTCTCACGCCTCCCACTTCGCGTCACTTTAGTCCACTCATCCCTTCGGTCAACCAACTGGTCGGGCGCGTCCTGAAGCCGCCGCCAGGGGGCTGCGGAACGCCGTCGTCCGGGTGTTGGGAAGCGTGCGGATTCACTCGTACAGGGGAAGGTCAGTCAATCTTGTGGGTTACCTCACAGGAATGGCCCGTTGACCCGCTATGCCCGTCCTCACAAGGGGTGCTCCGGCTCCGCAGCGACTACTTTTATGGCTATGTCGATATCCGCGTCGCAGGCACAGTCCCCGTCCGATGACCATGGCGCCGCTTCGGGCGGTTCGGTCATCGATCACATCGTCGAAGCCAACGCCCGGTACGCAGACAAGTTCGCCGACCCGGAGCTGAGCGCCCGGCCCGCCCAGAAGGTCACCGTCGTGACCTGCATGGACGCCCGGCTCAACCTTCCCGAGGCGCTGGGGCTGGAGGTCGGCGACCTCCACACCCTGCGCAACGCCGGCGGTGTGATCACCGATGACATCATCCGCTCCCTGACCATCAGCCAGCGCGCGCTGGGCACCCGTTCCGTCGTGGTCATCCACCACACGGGCTGCGGCATGCAGACCCTGACCGAGGACTTCCGCCAGGAACTCGCCGACGAGGTCGGCCAGCGCCCGGCCTGGGCGGTGGAGTCCTTCAAGGACGTGGACGTCGACGTACGCCAGTCGGTGCAGCGCCTCCGTACCTCGCCGTTCCTGCTCCACACGGACGACATCCGCGGCTTCGTCTTCGATGTGACGACGGGTCTGCTCCGTGAGGTGGACCCGCAGGGCTGAGCCCACCGGTCCCCGTTCGCCGGCGCGTCGTCGACGCGCCGGCGAACGTGCTTTCCGGCCATCGCCCCTGCCGGTGACCGGTGCCCACGGTTCCGAGTTATCCACAGCCCATGACGCGAAGCCGCGCCAACGGCAAGAATGCGTAAGTGACGTCGTGTCCGGCCCAGCCGGTCACGATGCCGCACGGGGTGGGCCGGACCAGGAAAGAGGCGCCGGCCCGGAAACAGGGGAAGCCCCGCTCCACCCGAGCGCGGGAAAGGGCCGAGGAGGGCCGGGTGACGACCTATGACGAGCCAGCGAGCCTCAGAGATCTGACCGCCACAGCCGAGCGTGTCCGCCGGTCGGTGGAGGGCGTGATCGAGGGCAAGCCCGAGGTCGTACGCCTCGCGCTGACCGTGCTGCTCGCCGAGGGCCACCTCCTCATCGAGGACGTGCCGGGTGTCGGCAAGACCATGCTGGCCAAGGCGCTCGCCCGGTCCGTCGACTGCTCGGTGCGGCGCATCCAGTTCACCCCCGACCTGCTGCCCTCGGACATCACCGGCGTCAGCGTCTTCGACCAGCGGCAGCGCGACTTCGAATTCAAGCCGGGCGCCGTCTTCGCCCAGGTCGTCATCGGCGACGAGATCAACCGCGCCTCCCCCAAGACCCAGTCCGCGCTCCTGGAGGCCATGGAGGAGCGCCAGGTCACCATGGACGGCCGGACGTACGCCCTGCCGAGCCCCTTCATGGTGGTCGCCACGCAGAACCCCCTGGAGATGGAGGGCACCTACCCCCTCCCCGAGGCGCAGCGGGACCGCTTCCTGGCCCGCGTGTCCATCGGCTATCCCGGCCCCGAGGCCGAGCTGCAGATGCTGGACGTGCACGGCGGCAGGTCCCCGCTGGACGACATCCAGCCGGTCGCGCACGCGCACGAGATCGTGAAGATGGTCGAGGCGGTGCGGACGGTGCATGTCGCGGACCCGGTGCGCAGATACGCCGTCGAGCTGGTCTCCGCCACGCGCAACCACCCCGACCTGCGGCTGGGCGCCTCCCCGCGGGCGACGCTCCATCTGCTGCGCGCCGCGAAGGCCGCGGCCGCCCTCGCCGGACGGGAGTACGTCCTCCCGGACGACCTCCAGTCGCTGGCCGTCGCGGTCCTCGCGCACCGGCTGCTGCCCACCGCGCAGGCCCAGCTGAACCGCCGCTCCGCCGAACAGGTGGTCCTGGAGATCCTGCACCACACGCCGGTGCCCGACCCCGCGGCCCAGTGGCCCCCGGCCTCACGGAGTTACTGATGCCGACCGCGAGCGGGGGGACCGAGGGGCCGCCGGCCGGCCGGTCGTACGGGCCGCCCGGCGCGCCGGAGGACGGCGGCTCCGCGGCCCCGGGCCTGCCGGCCGGGAGCGGACTGCGGGCCGCGCTGGGCGGGCTGACGACCCGCGGGCGGTCGTTCCTCGCGGCCGGTATCGCCGCGGCGGCCTGCTCGTACGTCCTGGGCCAGGCCGACCTGCTCCGGGTCGGCCTGCTGCTGGCCTCGCTCCCCCTCGTCTGCGTGGCCGTGCTGCACCGCACCCGCCATCGGGTGGCGGGCAGCCGCGCCCTCTCCCCCGCGCGGATCTCCGCGGCCTCCGAGACCCGGGTCCGGCTGCACGTCGAGAACGTCTCCCGGCTGCCGACCGGCGTCCTGATGCTCCAGGACCACGTGCCGTACGTCCTCGGGCCGCGGCCGCGCTTCGTCCTGGACCGGGTGGAGGCGGGCGGCCACCGGGAGCTGTCCTACCGCGTCCGCTCGGACCTGCGCGGCCGCTATCCCCTCGGGCCGCTCCAGCTGCGCCTGTCCGACCCCTTCGGCATGTGCGAGCTGACCCGCTCCTTCAGCGCGCAGGACGTCCTCACGGTGGTGCCCCGGGTCGAGCCGCTGCCCCCGGTGCGGCTGGCCGGCGACGCCTCCGGGTACGGCGACGGGCGGCACCGCGCGCTCGCGCTGGCGGGCGACGACGACGTGATCCCCCGCGGCTACCGCCACGGCGACGACCTGCGCCGGGTGCACTGGCGCTCCACCGCGCGCCACGGCGAGCTGATGGTCCGCCGCGAGGAGCAGCCCCAGCAGGCCCGCTGCACGATCCTGCTGGACACCCGCGGCGCGGCGCACCGGGGCTCCGGCCCGGACTCCCCGTTCGAGTGGGCGGTCGCGGGCGCCGCGTCGGTCGGGATGCACCTGCTGGAGCACGGCTTCTCCGTACGCCTGCTGACCGACGCCGGCAGCTCCGTGCCGGGTACGGACGGCGCGGGCGGCTTCTCCGGCGGCGCGGCCGACGCGGCGGGACTGCTGCTGGACACGCTGGCCGTCGTCGACCACTCCGAGGAGCCCGGCCTGTCCCGCGCGTACGACGTGCTGCGCGGCGGCAACGAGGGCCTGCTGATCGCTTTCCTCGGTGACCTGGACGAGGAGCAGACCGTGCTGGCGGGGCGGCTGCGCCGAAGCAGCGGGGCGGCGGTGGCCTTCGTGCTGGACGGCGACGCCTGGAGCGGCGCCGCGGCGGACGGCCCCGAAGCGGCGCCCGCGCTCCCCCTGGCCGACCGGCTGCGCCTGCTGGGCGACGCCGGCTGGACGGCACTCCCGGTGACCCCGCGGGACACGCTCCCCGCCCTGTGGCGACTCGCCGACCCCGCCCGCACACCCCGGACTCCGCCGCAGAATCCTCCCGGTACGGCAGCGCCCCACGGGCCGGCGGACGGGCCCCCTGGACGGCCGGGCGGCGGACAGGGACCGGCCGGGCCGTACGGATCGGGCGGGGCGTACGGGACAGGTAGTGCGTACGGACCGGGCGGGGCCTACGGGCCGGGGGCGGCGCCTCGGGGCGACGGCCGGAAGGGGGCGGGACGATGAGCGGCCGTGCGCGGCTCGCGGTGTGCGCGATGGTGGCGACGCTCAGCGCCGCGTGCGCGCTGCTGCCGCTGGTGGAGCCGATCGGCTGGATGTTCCAGGCGGCGGCCCTCCTCGGGCTGGTGATCGTGGCCGGCGCGCTGGCCCGCCGGGTTCCGCTGGCCCGCCCGCTGACCGTCGCGGCCCAGGCCGTGACCGGGCTCCTGCTGCTCACCCTGCTGTTCACCCGCGGCCAGGCGGTCGCCGGGGTGCTGCCCGGCCCCGACGCCTTCCGGGAGTTCGGCCAGCTCCTCCAGGAGGGCGCGTCCGACGTCGGCCGGTACGCCATCCCGGCCCCGGTCACCACCGGCATCCGGCTGCTGCTGGTCGGCGGTGTCCTGGTGATCGGCCTGATCGTGGACGCGCTCGCCGTCACGTACCGCAGCGCGGCGCCCGCCGGCCTCCCGCTGCTCGCGCTGTACTCCGTCGCCGCCGGGCTGGCCAAGGACGGCGCGGGCTGGCTGTGGTTCCTGGTGGCGGCCGCCGGGTACCTCCTCCTGCTGCTCGCCGAGGGCCGCGACCGGCTGTCCCGATGGGGCAGGGTGCTCGGCGGCGGCCCGACGACCGCGGGCCGCCCGTACGCCACCGGGCCCGTGCCGCCCGGTGGAGCCGCGCCCGCCCCGATCCGCACGGGCCGCCGGATCGGCGCGCTCGCCCTGGGGATCGCCCTCGTCGTCCCGGCCGTGCTGCCCTCGCTGAGCGGGGGCCTGCTGGACATGAGCGGCCGCGGCGGGGCCGGCTCCGCCGGCGGCACGATCTCCGCGGTGAACCCGCTGGTGTCCCTCCAGGACAGCCTCAACCAGCCCGAGGACCGCGAGGTCCTGAACTACCGCACGACCACGCCCGACACCCGCGATCTGTACCTGCGGATCGTCGCCCTGGACCAGTTCGACGGGGCGGCCTGGAAGCCGTCGCAGCGCACGGTCGTGGACGTGCCGGACCAGCTGCCCGACCCCCCGGGGCTGGCCCCGGACGTGGACACCACCGCGGTGAACACCTCGGTGTCCGCCGCCCAGTGGTACGCGCAGAACTGGCTCCCCATGCCTTATCCCGCCTCCCGGGTCGACATACCCGGCCGCTGGCGCTTCGAGCCGGAGGGCCGCACCCTGGTCGGCGACCGCGGCCAGAACACCCGCGGGGCCCGGTACCAGGTGGAGAGCCTGATCGTGCGCCCGACGGCCCGGCAGCTGGCCGACGCGCCGCGGCCGCGGCCCGCCCTGCGGCGCGAGTACACCCGTGTGCCCGGCTCGCTGCCCCCGGTCGTCGAGCGGACGGCGCGACAGGTGACGCGGGGCGCCCGCTCGGACTACGCCAAGGCGGTCCGGCTGCAGGACTGGTTCGCGCTGCGGGGCGGCTTCACGTACAACACCGAGGTCCGGGCGGGCAGCGGCACCCGGGCCATCGAGCGCTTCCTGCAACAGAAGCAGGGCTTCTGCGTCCACTTCGCCTTCTCGATGGCGGCGATGGCCCGCACGCTGGGCATCCCCGCGCGGGTCGCGGTCGGCTTCACCCCGGGCGGCAAGCGGGCCGACGGCTCGTACTCGGTAGGCCTGAAGGACGCGCACGCCTGGCCCGAGGTGTACTTCGAGGGGGTCGGCTGGACGCGCTTCGAGCCGACGCCCAGCCGGGGCAGCGTGCCGGACTACACCGTCACCGCGGACGCCCCGGACGAGGCGGACCCGGGCCGCGCCGAGCCGCTGCCGGGCCGGACCGCCGCGCCGGAGCCCGCGCCGTCCACGGACGGCGGGACCTGCCCGCCGGACCAGCGCCGGGTGGCCGAGTGCGGGGCGCTGCCCCAGGCGTCCGGCGGCGGTCCGGCCGACGACGGGCCGGCGCCGGGGGCCGTGGCGGCCGGCGCGCTCGCCGCACTGCTGGTCCTGCTGCTGCCGGCGGTACCACTCCTCTGGCGCATCCGCAGCCGCGCCCGCCGCCTCGCCAGGAGCCGCGCCGCTCCCCCGGGCTCCGCGCACAGCGCCGCGGGGTTCCCGCGATCGTCCCGGCCGTCCTCCCGGCCGCGCGATGCCCGCGCAGGCGGCTCCGGGCCGCTGACAGGTGCGGCCGCCACCGGGTCGGCCGGTGCCGGTTCCCCGCCCGGAGGCGCCGACCCGCGCCCGGCCGTGCTCGGCCCCTGGCGGGAACTGGTGGATTCGGGCTGGGACTACGGCATCGTCCCGGACGACGCGCTGACGCCGCGGAAGGCGGCCGAGCGGATCGTACGCGTGGGTGAGCTGACGGGCCCGGCGGCGGAAGCGGCGCACCGGGTCGCCGGCGCCGTCGAGCAAGCCCTTTACGCGCCGCGTCCCGAGGTCACGCCGGGCCTTGCCGACGACGTACGCCGGGTCCGCACCGGCCTGCACGCCGCCGCCTCCCGGGCCCAGCGCCTGCGCGCCCTCCTCGCCCCGCCCTCCGCGGTCCGCCTCCTGTGGTCCGTCTCCGCCCGCGCCTCCGCCCTCGTGGGACGACTCCGCACGGCGGCACCGGGGAGGTCGGCGGCTCGGTAGCCGGCCCGGTGGACAGCCCGGCAGACGCGGCCCTGCGGGCATACGGAGAGCGCAGACATACGGAAATTGCGGGCATACGGAAAGGGTGTGGCCCGGCCCCAGTGGTACCTGGGGGCCGGGCCACACCCTTGAAAAACTTGTGGCCTCCCGTCGGAGCCCCATAGGCCCCGTGAGTCTGGGGCCGTGCGCCGGAGCCCGTGCGCCGGACGCATTGCCGGGTTCAGCAGGTCCGGCGACGGTAAGCAGGCGCGCGTGCGAGGGAGACGGGACGGGGACGACGTACGACGGCACCGGAGGCGGGCGACAGCGGGCGCCGGGAGGACGACAGGCCCCCGCTGGACGGCCCGCGTCGCGGAACCGCACGCGGCCGGGAGGGCACGCAGGCGTGCTCCACCGGCCGACCGGGGGCGGAGGGGGTCAGTGGCCCTGTTCGTCCCTGCGGCGCTGCCAGCGTTCTTCGATGCGCTCCATCATCGAGCGCCGCGACCGGGACGTACGGCGGGACTGTCCGCCCCCGCCACCGCCTCGGGCGGCCCCCGCTCCGGTCTGCTGCTGCTCACCCGGCTTGGGTGCCTTGCGCCAGCTGGTGACGGCCAGGACCGCGCAGCCGAGCATCACGAGGAAGCCCACCACGCTGATCCAGATCTGCTGTGCGACCATTCCGGCCATGAGGAGCGCGATACCTACCAGGAAGCCCACGACCGCTTGGTAGACCCGTCGCCGGGTGTACGTACGCAGCCCGCTTCCCTCAAGCGCTGTCGCGAACTTCGGATCTTCGGCGTACAGCGCTCGCTCCATTTGCTCGAGCATGCGCTGCTCGTGCTCCGAGAGCGGCACGGAGTCCTCCTACTCGTCGGTCGCGGGGGGCGACCGGGTGCGACCCTTTCAGGATAGGCAGGGAATCGCCCCCGTGAAACCCGCCCCTCTACGCCAATTCACTGTCCGCGCCACCATGGTGGCCGGTGGTGATGCACCCTGCATTCCCCAACCGCCCTCACGCCATGCCGGACGTTGTACCTCCGATCATACGGGGCGAAGCGGCTGATCGGGGGGCCTGTGGCCGACTGCACCTGCCGACCGGTGTCCGCCCCGGGGCGAGCGACCGGCCGGTGCGGGTGCCGCGGCCCGTCAGCCGCGCTCGGCGAGTACGTGCAGCTGGGTGGCGACGGAGTGGAAAGCGGGCAGCTCCGCGGCCGCCGCCTCCAGCTTGAGCAGGGCGTCCATGGCTCCCGGCTCGGTGTCCACGAGCACGCCGGGGACCAGGTCGGCGAAGACCCGTACGCCGTGCACCGCGCCGACCTCCAGGCCGGTACCCGTGACCAGCTCGGTGAGCTGCTCAGCGGTGAAGCGGCGCGGCACCGGGTCGCCGTCGCCCCAGCGACCCGCGGGGTCGCTCAGGGCGCGCTGCGCCTCCGTAAAGTGACCGGCGAGGGCGCGGGCCAGCACCGCGCCGCCCAGGCCGGCGGCGAGCAGGCTCAGCGTGCCGGCGGGGCGCAGCGCTTCGACTGCGTTGCGGACGCCCTCGGCGGGGTCGTCGACGTACTCCAGGACGCCGTGGCAGAGCACCGCGTCGTAGCCGCCGCGCTCGACGACCTCGAAGAGGCCGTGCGCGTCCCCCTGGACGGCGCGCACCCGGTCGGCCACGCCCTCCTCGGCCGCCCGGCGCTCCAGGGCGAACAGGGCGTTCGGGCTGGGGTCGACCACGGTGACGCGGTGGCCGAGGCGGGCGACGGGCACGGCGAAGTTGCCGGTGCCGCCGCCGGTGTCCAGGACGTCGAGGGCGTCATGCCCGGCGGCCTTGGCCCGGCGCTCCAGGGCGTCCTTCAGGACCTCCCAGACCACGGCGGTACGAAGGGATGCGCGCGGGCGCAGCGGGTCAGACACGGCGGGTGGCTCCTCGCGAGGACATGTACTGATGAGGCGCCTCCCACCCTATGGGGTCGCACCGCCTCCGCCACGACCGAGCACGGCCGAACCCCTCCGGAGGCCCGTCGGAAGCCCGCTCCCGGCCTTTCCGGACCGCCCGCATCGGCACGCACCCGCCGCCTTCCCCGCTTGCGCGCCCCGGAAAGCTCCGCGACACTCCGGCCGGCCCCCCGGATTCACCGGGTGTCCGGGGAGAGACCGAGAGGGAATGCGGCCGGGAGCGCCCCGGGCAGAACCGGCCGGGAGGGAATTCCCTTCGGCTGCCGCCGCGGAAAGCGGGCGCCCGTCGGCGCGGGGCGAGGAAGTCGTCCTCCGCCCCGGAGGGGGAAGGAAAGCCCGCGGCGGGAATCGCACGGCACGGAATGCGCTCCGCCTCGGTCCCTTCCGGTGGGCATGCTCGGGTGAGCATGTTCCGGTGGACAGGCTCCGGTGGGTGGGAAAAGCGCCCGGCATTTCACGGAAACCGCCTCCCTGGAGCGGGCCCCGCTCCGCCTTTCCCGCGCCGGTCGCCGCCGTCGCTCGTACCGGAACTCGACCCCGGCCCCGGTCCCGACCCCAGCTCCGGCCTCCGATGGTCACCCCCTCACCCCGCCCGGGACCGCGGTGGCGGAAGGAGGGGCTGGAGGGCGAGGAGGCGCTCTATCAGGCGGAGGAAGTGGGCGGTGGCGCGGAGGAGGTCGTCGGCCTCGCGGGGGCCGGCCGCGCCGGGTATGCCGGCCTCCGCGCGGGCCCGGCGCTCGGCGCCGGCCTCGAACAGGGCGCTCCACTCGGCTAATTCGGGCGCGACCTCGGGCAGCACCTCCCAGGCGCTGCGGATGCGCTGGCGGCGGCGGAGGGTGGGCTCGGGCCGGCCCCGTACGGCGAGGACGGCGGCCGCGCCGCGCAGGGCGGCGAGGTGGGCGGTCGCGAAACGCTCGTTGGGGGTTTCCAGGGAGGCGGCCTCTTCCAGGCCGCGCTGGGCCTTGGCGAGCAGCTCCAGGGCGGCGGGCGGGGCACCCGTCCGGCGCAGAACGGGATGGACATCGCTCGGGGGACCGTACGCAGCGGAACCTGTCCCATGGGGACGAGTTGCCATGACGAACCTCCTGTCGTCGCATAACGGTTCGGAACCGCTCACACCATCGTGAGGCACACCACTGACAATCGGCCTGACCTGGACTTTCCCCCTGTAGCCGAGATCACGCCCCGGAAACACCACGAAAACCCCCGGCCGACTTGCGCGCACCCCGGCACCGTGCGGCATACTTTTTGAACTGACTGGTCAGTTCAAGAGGGAGGGAACGTGGACAGCACCCCGCACGGGGCGGCGGTCAAGGCCCAAGGACTCGGGGTCAAGGGACCTCGCGGCTGGGCGTTCCAGGACGTCGACATCACGGCCGAGCCCGGCGCGCTGATCGCAATCGAGGGGCCGTCCGGCTCGGGCCGTACGTGTCTGCTGCTCGCGCTCACCGGACGCATGAAGACCGCGGCGGGCAAGGCCCGCGTGGCCGGCCTGTCACTGCCGAAGAAGATGGCCGCCGTACGGGGCGTCACGTCGCTGGCCCATGTGCCCGGCGTCTCCGAGCTCGACCCGGCCTTCACGGTCGCCGAGCACCTGCACGAACGCGCCCTGCTGGAGCGCCGCTTCGGTGGCCCCGTACGCGCGCTGCTGCGCCCGCGCCGTGAGCGCCGGGCCGAGGCCCGGGACCGGATCGACACCGCACTGGAAGCCGCGGGCCTCGACCCGGAGACGCTGCCCAAGGGCGTACGGACCTCCGTACGGGACCTGGAGCGGCTGGAGGCGCTGCGGCTGTCCGTCGCGCTGGCGCTCATCGGCTCGCCGCGGCTGCTGGCCGTGGACGACACCGACATGAAGCTGTCGGACGAGGAGCGGGTGCAGGCCTGGGCGATGCTCCGCGGGCTGGCGGAGGCCGGCACGACGGTACTGGCGGTGTGCAGCCAGGCCCCCGAGGACGCGGTCGTGGTCTCCACGGCGCGCCGCCCGGAGAAGCCGCGGACCGAGCAGGCCGAGCAGGCACCGAACAATTCGGCGGCCGGGCCGGACGCGCCCGAAGCCACGGAGAGCGGCACGGAGAAGCCGGACGCCGCTACGGGCACCGAGAAGAACATGAAGAACGAGGAGGGGGCGGCGGATGCGCTCGCCGAAGCTGGCCGCGCTTGAGCTGAAGCGGTTCGGCAGGGGGAAGTTGCCGCGTGCGGCGCTGGTGGCCCTGCTGTTGCTGCCGCTGCTCTACGGGGCGCTCTACCTGTGGTCCTTCTGGGACCCGTACTCGCGCCTGGACAAGATCCCGGTCGCGCTGGTCAACTCCGACCGGGGCGCCTCGGCGGAGGGCAAGCAGGTCAACGCCGGTGACGACCTGGTCGACGGGCTCAAGGAGAGCGACACCTTCGACTGGCACCCCGTCAGCGCCTCCGACGCCTCCAAGGGGCTGGAGTCCGGCGCGTACTACCTGTCGCTGACCGTGCCCGACGACTTCAGCAAGCGCATCGCGTCCAGCTCCGGCGACGACCCGGTGACCGGCGAGCTGAAGGTCCGCACGAACGACGCGAACAACTACATCGTCGGGCAGATCTCCCGGTCGGTCTTCTCCGAGGTGCGCGCGGCGGCCTCGGCGAAGTCCTCGCGCACCTTCCTCGACAAGATCTTCGTGTCCTTCTCCGACCTGCACGACAAGACGAAGGAGGCGGCCGACGGCGCCTCCGAGCTGAAGGGCGGCATCGGGAAGGCAAAGAAGGGCACCGGTGACCTGAAGGACGGTCTGGACACCGCCAAGAAGGGCAGCGGCGACCTGGCCGACGGCGTGGACACCGCCAAGAAGGGCAGCCACGACCTGGCGAACGGCCTGAAGGACCTGGACTCCGGGGCCGGCAGGCTCGACACGGGGGCCGGCAAGCTCTCGACGGGCGCGGGCCGGGTGGCCGACGGCACCCAGCAGCTCGCCGACAAGGTCAACGCGGCGAACAAGGAGTACGGCCCGTTCGTGCGCGCGCACGGCAAGGAGATCGGCAACGCCGCGCGCCTCGTGGCCGACGGCTCGCAGGCCGTACGGGACAACCTCGACAAGCTCCCGAAGGCCGCCTCCGACGGCGCCACGACCTCCCGTGCGCTGGCCAACCAGGTGGCGACCTTCTACAAGCTGCGCTGCGAGAAGCCCCTGACCGACCGCGACCCGTCCTGCACCACGCTCAAGGACATGCGCGACAGGTCCGACGCGGCGGCCGACAAGGCCGAAGAGGTCAGTGGGCTGGTCAAGAACGAGAAGAACCTCGCCCAGCTCAACAAGGACCTGGGCACGCTGCACAAGCTGGCCGTCACCCTGGCCGATCACGGCCCCACGCTGGGCAAGGACCTGGACGCCGCCGTCCAGCAGATCAACCAGCTCAACAAGGGCGCGCACACGGTGGCATCCGGAGCCGACAAGCTGGCCGCCGGAGCGGGCGACCTGCACAAGGGCACCGGCACCGCCAAGCAGGGCGGCAGCGACCTGGACAGCGGTCTGGGCAGGCTGCAGACCGGCGCCGGCGACCTCGACGAGGGCGTGGGCAAGCTCAAGAACGGCGCCGACACCCTCAACGGCGGCATGTTCAAGCTCTCGGACGGCTCCTCGAAGCTGTCCGACGGGCTGCACGACGGCGTCAAGAAGATCCCGGACTACGACAAGGACCAGCGGGACTCGCGGACGAACGTGATGTCCGACCCGGTGCAGCTCGCCTCGGACTCGGCCCACAAGGCGCCCAACTACGGCACGGGCTTCGCCCCGTACTTCATCCCGCTGTCCCTCTGGGTCGGCGCGATGGTCGCCTACATGCTGATCCAGCCGCTGAACCGGCGTGCGCTGGCCGCCGGCGCGAGCGCCTGGCGGACCGCGGTGTCCGGCTGGCTCCCGGTGTTCGCCATCGGGGTGCTGCAGATCGCCGCTCTGATGTCCGTGCTGCACTTCGGACTGGGCCTGGAGATGATGCACGCGGCGGGCACGATCGGGTTCCTGGTGCTGGCCACGGCCTGCTTCTCGGCGATCGTGCAGTGGCTGAACGCGCAGTTCGGCGCGGCGGGCCGGATCCTGGTCCTGGCGCTGCTGATGCTCCAGCTGACCTCAGCGGGCGGTACGTACCCCGTGCAGACCAGCCCCGGGTTCTTCAACGCGCTCCACCCGTACCTGCCGATGACGTACATCGTCGGGGGCCTGCGCCGCCTCATCACGGGCGGTGACCTGACACCCGTGTGGCAGGGCAGCATCGTGCTGGCGCTCTTCACCGTGGGCGCGCTCGCGCTCACCACGTGGACCGCGCGCGGCCGGCAGGTCGTACGGATGAAGGACCTGCACCCGGAGCTCAGCCTGTGAGCGCGCGCACCGCGGCGTCGGGGTCCCGGGCGGCGACGTCCGGGGCCCGGCGGGTCACCTCCGCGTCACGTCCCGTGAGGGCGGGCGCCGCGGTGCCGCCCGCAACGGGCACAATCGCCTCCATGGACAGCTCCAACACGCGTCGTGAGGCGACCCGGCGCAAGCTCTTCGAGGCCGCGGTGACACTCATCGCCGAACAGGGTTTCTCCTCCACCACGGTGGACGAGATCGCCGAGCGGGCGGGCGTGGCGAAGGGCACGGTCTACTACAACTTCGCGAGCAAGAACGTGCTCTTCGAAGAGCTGCTGCGGCACGGCGTGGAGATGCTGGCAGGCTCGCTCCAGAACGCCGCCGACGAGGTGGCCGAGCGGGGCGGCTCCCGGATCGACGCGCTGGACGCGATGATCCACGCGGGGCTGTACTTCATCTCCCAGTACCCGGCGCTCACCCAGCTCTACGTGGCCGAGCTGTGGCGCACGAACCGGACGTGGAACACCACGCTGATGATGGTGCGGGAGCGGGCCGTGTCCGTGGTCGCCGAGGTCATCCGCGAGGCGGTGGCCGCCGGCGAGCTGAGCGAGGAGATCGACATCCCGCTGACCGCCTCCGCGCTCTTCGGGATGGTGCTGGTGGCCGCGCTGGACTGGCAGTCCTTCCAGCCCGACCGGTCGATCGACGACGTGCACGCGGCGCTCTCCCGCCTCCTCCAGGGGCGGGTGAGCGGTCATCAGGGCGAGGGCGGCGCAGGCCCCGTGGCCGCTCCGGGCCCGTCCTGAGGATGAGCACCCAGCCCTGAGTACTCGTACTCAGTGGAGGAGATGAGTAGGTACGCGGATGGGCCGCGACCTGCGCGGACGAGAGAGTGGAGACCACGGAGGGGAAGCCGGCACCGGGACCGCCGACACGGGGCGGCGGAACGGTGCGGCCTCCCCGACGTGGCAGGGGGAGCCACGGGGGACACGGGGCTCCACGGGGGGTCACGGGGGAACGGGGCTCCACGCTCCGCGGGGGAACACGGGGGAAGCACGGGGGCCCCGGGAAACCCGGGGAGTACGGGGGAAGCACGGGGGACGCGCTGTCCTGGTCGGATCGAAGGGGGAACGATCCGTGCCAGGGCAGCGCGCTTTTTCGTGCCCGGGTTCTTGTGCCCGGGCTTTCGTGCCCGGATTTTCGTATCCGGGTTTGTTGCCCGGGTTTATTGCCCGGGTTTGTTGTCCGGCCCCGGCGCGGGAGGCCGCCCGGCGGCGTTGTCAGTGGTCGCCGATAAAGTCACGGACATGGCACGGATTGCGATGATCGGCGCCGGGACGGGCGCGATGGCGGCCGCCGCCCGGCTGGCCGTCGCGGGCCACCGGGTGGCGGTGTGGGAGCGCGGCGGGACCTACGGCGGCTCGCTGGGGCGGTTCGAGCGCGCCGGTTTCGGCTTCGACACCGGCCCCGGGCTGCTGCATCTCCCCGCCGTGCACCGCGACCTCTTCGTCAAGACCGGCAAGGAGCCGCTGGAGGACGTCGTCGACCTGGTGCAGGTCGACCCGGCGAGCCGGCACGTCTTCCCGGACGGCACGGACGTCGCCCTGCCGAACGCCTCACGGGCCGGGGTCACCGAAGCCCTGGACCGCGCGCTGGGCGCGGGCGGCGGCGAGCGCTGGAGCGAACTGCTCGGCCGCGCGCGGGAGGCCTGGGACCGGACCCGGCGGCCGCTGCTGGAGGAGCCGCTGTGGTCCGACTGGCAGGTGCTGGGGCGCGAGCCGTACCCCGCCGTGGGCCGCAAGGGCCTGCTCAAGCGGCGCCCGGCGCGCACCCTCGCCGAGGTCGCGGCCCTGGAGCTGAAGGACCCGCGGCTGGTCGCGCTGCTGGAGAGCCACGCGCTGGCGTACGGCTTCGATCCGCGCGAGGCCCCCGCGAGCGCCACGGTCCTGCCGTACATGGAGCAGACCTTCGGCACGTGGTACGTCGGCGGCGGCATGCGCGCGCTGGCCACCGCGCTGTACGAGCGCTGCCTGGCCCGCAAGGTGGAGTTCACTTTCGGGGCCGAGGTGCGGCGGCTGGTGCGCAAGGACGGCCGGGTGGCCGGGCTGGAGCTGGCCGACGGGAGCGTCGAGGACGCCGATGTGGTGGTCGCGGGCGTCGACCCGTGGACGCTGGCCCGGCTGACCGGCGACTCCCCCGGCGCCGCCGGGCAGGTCCGCGGCACCGGCGACGTGCTTCCGCCGGCGGCGCCCCCGAGCGGGCGGTTCAGCGTGCTGCTGGCGCTGCGCGGCGGCCGGCCGGCGGACGCGGCGCACCGTACGGTCGTGCACGCCGCGGACCGGGAGGCGGAGCTGACGGCCGTCTACGGGGGCGGCGGGCTGCCGCAGTCGCCCACGGTGACGGTGCTGCGCCCCGACGACCCGGCCCAGCGGCCCGATGACGGCCACGAGGCGGTGACCCTGACGGTCACGGTCCCGGCGCACGCGGCGGGCGGTGCCGGCGGGGTGGACTGGACGGCGGCCGGCGTGGCCGAGGGGTTCGCGGACCGGGTCATTGCCGCGGCCGGCGCCGCGGTGCCGGAGTTGCGGGACCGGATCCTGTGGCGCGAGATACGGACGCCGGCGGACACCGCCGCCGATACGGGCGCGGCGGGCGGCGCGGTGCCGGGTCCGGCGCTGGCCGGGCTGGACGGCCGTGCCCTGGTCCCCGCCAATGGCACGCGGATACCGGGGCTGTACACCGCGGGCGGCTGGTCCCACCCCGGCGGCGGCCTGGCCCATGCGGGCATGTCCGGCGCGCTGGTGGCGGGCCTCGTCGTGCACGGCGACGACTGGCACGGCTCTCAGTAGCGGCGACACGCGGCAGCGGGCACCTGCCGGGCGGTGGGGAGCCGGCCCCGGGATCACCGGGCAGTCGCCGGCAGGCGGCGGGCCCGATCGGACCGGGGCGGCCGACGCGTCAGTAGCGGTACTGCTGCCCGTCGTACCCCTGCTGGGGCGGGTAGCCGTAGCCCTGGTGCTCCGGCTGGTACTCGGGCTGCTGCGGGGGCTGTTCGGCGCCCGCGCGCTGCTGGGGGACCCAGACGCCGCCGGGCGGGGTGTCGGGGCCCGCTCCGTAGTACTGGTCGTCGTAGCCCCCGCCGTACTGCGGAGGGACCTGGCCGCCGTGGCCGTACGGGTCGTGCCCGCCGTAGGGGTCGGAGGCGCCGCCGTAGGGGTCCTGCTGCGCGTACGGGTCGGCGTAGCCACCGTGGCCGTCGCCGTAGCCGCCGTAGGGGGCGTCGTAGCCGTCGTGGGCTGCGGCGGGCTCGTAGTAGCCGCCGTACGGGTCGTGCTGCGGGTGGCCGGGCCGGGCATCGGTGCTGTAGATGCCGTACTGGCCGGTCTCGTCGGGCATCGGCTCCGGGGCGTAGACCGGCGTGACCCCGGTGGCGTCGGCGTACGGATCGGCGTAGCCGCCCGGGTGGGCGTCGTAGGCGTCCGCGTACGGCGCTGCCGCGTCGGGGGCGTGGCCCGCGGGACCGTCGTACCCGCCCGGCATCCCGTCGGCATCATCGCCGTGGCCCGCCGCGTTCTCCTGCGGGCCGTCGTAGCCGTCGGCCGGGTCCGGGCCGGTCTGCGGCGCGGAGGCGTCCGGGGCGGTGCCGGCCGCGGCCGGGGAGCCGCCGCGCCGGCGGCGGCCGACCTTCGGTCTCCCCGCGGCCAGCGCCCAGCCCATCGTGAAGCCGCGGCGGAAGGAGAGCGTGACGTAGGTCTGGCCCACCGCGAAGGCCGCGGCGCCGATCGCGATGACCACGATCGACGGCAGCACCACGCCGATGACGACGCCGAGGAAGCCGGTGAAGGCGAGCAGCCGCCAGCGCAGCCGGGCCTTGTACTGGAGCAGTACCTCGCTCAGCAGCCAGAGCGCCACGATGCCGAACGCGATGTAGAGGATCGTCCAGCCCATGTACGCCCCTGTTTCCGCCGCTGCGGGCACGTGGTCAGGTCTGCTGGTGCAGACCCAGATTCTCGTAGATTTCCAGCGTCGCCGTGGAGTGGTTCAGGGTAATGAAGTGCAACCCGGGAACGTCCTCGGCGGTCAAGCGTGCACACAGCTCCGTGGCGTACTCGATGCCAATGGAGCGTACAGCCGCCGGATCGTCCTTGACCGCAAGGATGCGATCCGCCAGCTCCGGCGGGAATGCCGCATTGCTGAGCTGGGCGAACCGCTCGATCTGCCGGACGTTCGTGACGGGCATGATCTCCGGGATGATCGGCGTTTCGCAACCGGCGGCGGCCACCCGGTCACGAAGGCGCAGATAGTCCTCTGCGTTGAAGAACATCTGGGTGATCGCGAAGTCGGCGCCCGCTCGGCACTTGTCCACGAAGTGCCGGATGTCGGTGTCCCAGTCGGTGGAGCGCGGGTGCATCTCGGGGAAGGCCGCGACGCCGACGCAGAAGTCGCCGGACTCCTTGATCAGCCGGACCAGCTCGGCGGCGTACTCGATGCCCTCGGGGTGGCGCACCCACTCACCCATCGGGTCGCCGGGCGGGTCGCCGCGCAGCGCGAGCATGTTGCGGATCCCGGCACCGGCGTACTGGCCGATGATGTTCCGCAGGTCGGCGAGGGAGTGATTGACCGCCGTCAGGTGCGCGACCGGGGTGAGGGTGGTGTCCGTGGCGATCCGCTCGGTCGCGCGGACGGTGCCCTCACGGGAGGTGCCGCCGGCGCCGTACGTCACGGACACGAAGGTCGGCGCGACGGCCTCGATCCGGCGAATGGCCTTCCACAGAGTCCGCTCGCCCTTCTCGGTCTTGGGGGCGGCGAACTCGAACGAATAGGACCGCTTGCCCGAAGCGAGCAGTTCACGCACCGTACGCGCGCGGTCAGTCCTGGTGGAAGGGGTACCTAGGGCCATACCGGCAGGTTAACCACCGGCCTGGCAGGCCCCCAACCACGCCTGGCGGAATGCCCAGGTTTGCCGGGCTCCTGTTCACCAGTCGGACACTTCACGTCAGACCACTGCTCACCGCCCCGGGGTTCGTGACGCTCCGTATGCGCGCGGCGTCACTCCGGGTGCGCGTCGCGCTCAGGCGTCGTACGCGCGGATCCGCTTCGCCAGCGCGGCCGTGGCGGCGCCGGGGTCCTCCGCCTCGGTGATCGCGCGCACCACCACGACGCGGCGGGCGCCTGCGGCCAGCACCTCGTCCAGATTGTCCGCGTCGATGCCGCCGATGGCGAACCAGGGGCGGGCGGGGCTCTGCGCGGCGGTGTAGCGCACGAGGTCCAGGCCGGGGGCGTGCCGCCCGGGCTTGGTGGGGGTGGGCCAGCAGGGGCCCGTGCAGAAGTAGTCCACGCCCGGCGCGGTCAGGGCGGCGTCGACCTCCGCCTCCGCGTGCGTGGAACGGCCTATGAGCACGTCGTCGCCGAGGACGGCGCGGGCCGCCGGGACCGGCAGGTCGCCCTGGCCGAGGTGGAGCACGTCGGAGCCGATGGCGTGCGCGACGTCCGCGCGGTCGTTGACCGCGAGCAGCTTGCCGTGCCGCTTGCAGGCGTCGGCGAAGACCTCCAGGTGGGTCAGCTCCTCGCCGGCCTCCATGCCCTTGTCGCGCAGCTGCACGATGTCCACGCCCGAGGAGAGCACGGCGTCCAGGAACTCCGGCAGATCGCCCTGCTCCTTGCGTGCCCCCGTGCAGAGGTACAGCCGGGCGTCGGACAGGGCCTGTCGTGCGGTGCTCATCGGGTGCTCCCCCAGTCCGGGCGTACGGACCGGATCTGCCGGTCCGTACGCCCTGCGGTTACGGCGGTGATGACGGGTGTGTCAGACGGCGAGCGCCTGCGCCCGGCGCTTCACCTCCGTGCCGCGATTCTCGCGCAGCGCCTGCGCCGGCGTCCCCGGCAGGGTCTCATCGGCGGTGAACAGCCACTCCAGCATCTCCTCGTCGGTGAAGCCGTCGTCCCTGAGGAGCGTCAGCGTCCCCACCAGGCCCTTGACGACCTTTCCGTCCTTGATGAACTCGGCCGGCACATGGAGGGCCCTGTTCTCACCGCGGCGCACCGCGATCAGCTGGCCCTCCTTGACCAGCTGCCGGACCCGCGTCACCTCGACGCCGAACTCCTCGGCGATGTCGGGAAGCGTGAGCCAGGCGGAAACCAGTCCATCGATCTTTGCGTCAATCTCGGTCACACCCCAAGCGTGCCATCCCCCACTGACAGTCGGTAGCCGGGCATCGCCATCAGTGCACACCACCGGCCACACCAGGGGTCGGACCGCCCCTCAGAGCCCGGACAGCGCAGCCGACTTCAGCGGCACCGAGGCGTCGGCGGCGCGTGCCCGGTCCAACCGGGCGCCGCGCTCGATGAGTTTGCGGCCCTGCGCCAGATCGCGCGGCCGGCCCACCGCCAGCAGCGCCACCAGCGCGCCCTCCCGCAGCCACAGCGCCGTCCACGCCGCGCTCTCCGGGTCACCGCGCCAGATCAGCTCGTCGGCGACCGGGCTGTACCCGGCGCACTGCACGAAGCGGCCGAACTGCTCCGACCAGAAGTAGGGCACGGGGTCGTACACCGTGCCCTCCGCCTCGCACCGGGCGATGTTCGTGGCGACCGTGCGCGGCCCCTGAAGGGCGTTGTCCCAGTGGTGCACGAGGAGGCGGCGCCCGTAGCGCGCGGACGGGAAGGAGGCGCAGTCGCCGACCGCGTACACATCGGGCAGCGAGGTGCGCAGCCGCTCGTCGGCCCGTACGGAGCGGTCCTCGCACAACTCGACGCCCGAGCCGGCCAGCCAGTCCGTGGCGCACCGCGAGCCGATGCCGATCACCACGGCGTCCGCGGGCAGCGACGTGCCGTCCGCGAGCACGACGGCGCCCTCCTTCACCGCGGCGACCCGGGTGCCCGTACGGAGGACGGCGCCCGCGTCGGCGTACCAGCGGGCCATGTGCGCTGCGACCTCCTCGGGCAGCGCGCCTGCCAGCGGGCGGTCGGCCGCCTCGACGACGGTGACCGCGCAGCCGGCCTCACGGGCGGCGGTGGCGAACTCCGCGCCGATCCAGCCGGCGCCGACCACCACGACGCGCTGCTGCGCCGAGAGCACCGGGCGCAGCCGCTCGGCGTCGTCCAGGGTGCGCAGCACGTGGACGCCCGGGACGTCCTCGCTCCCGGGGAGGGTGATCGCCTCGGCCCCCGTGGCAATGACCAGGCGGTCGTACGGAACGGGGCCGGTGTCCGTCAGCACCTCGTGGGCGTCGGCGGCGAGTCCGGTGACGCGCCGCCCGAGCTCCAGGTCGATGCCGAGGGAGGCGAAGTCGACGTCGAAGGCCGAACCGTCCGCCTTGCCCAGCAGCACCGCCTTGGAGAGCGGCGGCCGGTCGTAGGGCGGGTGGGGTTCGGCGCCGAGCAGGGTGATCGTGCCGCGCCAGCCCTGTTCGCGCAGGGCAACGGCGGTCTGCACGCCCGCCATCCCCGCGCCGACGATGACGACGCGGCGCGAGCGGTCGGGGGTCCGCGAGTACTTGCTCTGCTGGCTCACTCGATCACTCTAGGACGCGGTCCTTCGACTGGCTCAGCACCGCGCGACGAGATCTCTGACACAGGGTCACGGTCCGGCCGCGCAGAGCACCCTTACGACGCGTCGGGCACGCGTACTACTCTGACGGCACTTGTACTCGCGGGAGCCCGGACGCACCGGGCTGAGAGGGAGGCTGCGGCGGCCTCCGACCGTACGAACCTGATCCGGGTCATGCCGGCGAAGGGAGGGGCTGGACACTCATGCATCCACCTGCAGGTATGTCGCCGGGGACGGCTTCCGGGCACCCCGACGTGGTGATCGTCGGGGGCGGTCTGGCGGGGCTCGTGACGGCCTGGCGCGCCGCCCAGCGGGGGCTGCGCACGACGGTCGTGGATCCGGCGCCGGGCGGCGGTGCGGCACGCGTCGCGGCCGGCATGCTGGCCGCCGTCACCGAGCTGCATTACGGCGAAGAAACGCTCCTTGGGCTGAATCTCGACTCTGCCGCGCGCTACCCGGTGTTCGCCGCCGAGCTGGCCGAGGCGAGCGGCCAGGAGCTGGGGTACCGGCGGTGCGGCACGCTCGCCGTGGCCCTGGACGCCGACGACCGCGCCCACCTGCGCGAGCTGCACGCGCTGCAGCGCCGCTGCGGCCTGGACTCGGAGTGGCTGACCGGCCGCGAGTGCCGGAAGCTCGAACCGATGCTCGCGCCGGGCGTGCGTGGCGGACTCCGGGTGGACGGTGACCACCAGATCGACCCGAGGCGGCTCGCGACGGCCCTGCTGACGGCCTGCGAGCGGGCCGGGGTGGCGTTCGTGCGGGACCGGGCCGGACAGCTGTCCGTCGCCGACGGCCGGGCCACGGGCGTCGAGCTGGCGGACGGCACGGCGCTGCCGGCGGGGCAGGTCGTGCTGGCGGCCGGCAGCTTCAGCGGGCTGCTGGCCGGGGTGCCGGAGCACGTGCGGCCGCCGGTGCGGCCGGTCAAGGGCCAGGTGCTGCGGCTGAAGATCCCCGCCGCGTACGGTCCGTTCCTGTCCCGCACCGTGCGTGCCGTCGTACGCGGCGGCCCGCTCTATCTGGTGCCGCGCGAGAACGGCGACATGGTCGTCGGCGCCACCAGTGAGGAGCTGGGCTGGGACACCACGGTGACCGCGGGCGGCGTCTACGAGCTGCTGCGCGACGCGCACGAGCTGGTGCCGGGCATCACGGAGCTGCCCCTGGTCGAGACGATCGCCGGGCTGCGTCCGGGCTCGCCCGACAACGCGCCGCTCCTCGGGCCCAGCGCGCTGCCCGGCCTGCTGATGGCCACCGGCCACTTCCGCAACGGTGTGCTGCTCACCCCGGCCACCGGCGACGTCATGGCCCACGCGCTGACCACCGGCGAGCTGCCCGAGGAGGCGCGCCCCTTCACGCCGCTGCGCTTCGGGCCCGCGATCGCCTCTTCCCCCTCTTCGTCGGCGCGCCCCGCACTTCAGGAGCAGACCTCATGACCCTCCAGCAGGCACCCGAAGCCGCCTCCGGACCGGCGCCCGTGACCGTCTCCGTGAACGGCGAGCCCCGCGAGATCCCTGCGGGGCTGCCGCTCGACCGGCTCGTGGCAACGCTGACCACCGCCGCCAGCGGGGTCGCCGCGGCCGTCAACGAGGAGGTCGTGCCGCGCGGCCAGTGGCCGGCGACCCCGCTCGGCGCCGGGGACCGCGTCGAGGTGCTCACCGCGGTACAGGGAGGCTGATCCGTACAGATGACCGAAACGCACACCCTCGAAGAGACGGCCGCCCCCGAGGCGGCGAACGACGCGGCCCCCGAAGCGGACCCGCTGGTCATCGCCGGTACGGCCTTCCGCTCCCGGCTGATCATGGGGACCGGCGGCGCGCCGAGCCTGGACATCATGGAGCGCTCACTGCTCGCCTCGGGCACCGAGCTGACCACCGTGGCGATGCGCAGGCTGGACCCGACGGTGCAGGGTTCGGTGCTCTCCGTGCTGAACAGGCACGGCATCCGGACACTGCCGAACACCGCGGGCTGCTACACCGCCGGCGAGGCCGTGCTCACCGCCCGGCTGGCCCGCGAGGCGCTCGGCACGGACTGGGTGAAGCTGGAGGTCGTCGCCGACGAGCGGACCCTGCTGCCGGACCCGGTGGAGCTGCTGGACGCAGCCGAGACGCTGGTCGACGACGGGTTCACCGTCCTGCCGTACACCAACGACGACCCGGTGCTGGCGCGGAAGCTGGAGGACGTGGGGTGCGCGGCGATCATGCCGCTGGGCTCCCCCATCGGCTCCGGGCTCGGCATCCGCAACCCGCACAACTTCCAGCTGATCACCGAGCGGGCCGGGGTGCCGGTCGTCCTCGACGCCGGTGCGGGCACCGCCTCGGACGCCGCGCAGGCCATGGAGCTGGGCTGCGCCGCGGTGATGCTGGCCTCGGCGGTGACCAGGGCGCAGGAGCCGGTCCTGATGGCGCACGCCATGCGGCACGCGGTCGAGGCGGGCCGGCTGGCGTACCGGGCGGGCCGGATCCCGCGCCGCCACTTCGCCGAGGCGTCCTCGCCGACCGCGGGCCTGGCCGAGCTGGACCCGGAGCGGCCCGCCTTCTGAGCGATCTGCGCCAGGGGCGTGAGGCGGGTGGACGGCTGCTCGTAGACTCGTCTGCCGTGGACACCACCCTTCAGGACCCCCTGGTCGGACAGCTGCTCGACGGCCGTTACCGCGTAGAGGCGCGGATCGCCGCCGGCGGGATGGCGACGGTCTACCGCGCCGTCGACACCCGGCTGGACCGGGTGCTCGCCCTGAAGGTGATGCACCCGTCCCTGGTGGCGGACGCCTCCTTCGTCGAGCGCTTCATCCGGGAGGCGAAGTCGGTCGCCCGGCTGTCGCACCCGAACGTGGTCGGCGTGTTCGACCAGGGCACGGACGGTTCGTACGTGTACCTCGCGATGGAGTACGTCGCGGGGTGCACCCTGCGGGACGTGCTGCGCGAGCGCGGCGCCCTGCAGCCGCGCGCCGCGCTGGACATCCTGGAGCCGATCCTGGCGGCGCTGGGCTCCGCGCACCGCGCCGGCATGATCCACCGCGACATGAAGCCGGAGAACGTCCTGATCGGGGACGACGGCCGGGTCAAGGTCGCCGACTTCGGGCTGGTCCGGGCGGTCGACACGCACACCACGGCCTCCACAGGCACGGTCCTTGGCACCGTCGCCTACCTCGCGCCCGAGCAGATCGAGGACGGCGGCGCGGACACCCGCGCGGACGTCTACGCCTGCGGCGTGACCCTGTACGAGATGCTCACGGGCAGCAAGCCGCACGACGGCGGCACCGCGGCCCAGGTGCTCTACCAGCACCTCCACGAGGACGTGCCGGCGCCGTCCGCGCTCGTGCCGGGGCTGCCGCCGGAGCTGGACGATCTGGTGGTCGAGGCGACCGCGCGCAACCCCGAGGTACGCCCGCAGGACGCGGTCACGCTGCTCGCGCTGGCCAGGAACGCCCGCGCGGCGCTCACCGAGGAGCAGCTGGACGCGGTGCCGCCGGGCGCGAAGCCGGCGACCGGCACGGCGGGCTCGGAGGACCGCACGAGCGTGATCCAGCGCGCCGCCGCGGTACAGCTCTCGCTGCCCGGTACGGACGACGCCGACGACGCCGCGGGGCACACCAGCCTGCTGCCGACGGCGGCCGGCGCGAACGCGCGGACCGACCGGCTGCCCACGGCGGGCGGCGCGCGACGTGCCGGTCCCGCCCGCGTGCCGCGCCGCAGGACGCTCACCGTGGTGCTCGCGGTGCTGGCGGCGCTGCTGCTCGGCACGGGCGCCTGGTACGTCACCACGGGCCAGTTCACGACCGTGCCGGCGGTGCTGGACATGACGCAGGCCAAGGCCGAGCGGACGCTGCACGACGCCGGGCTGGACATGAACGTGGCGCACGCCTACAGCTCCACCGTGGAGCGCGGGCACGTGATCTCCACCGACCCGGAGAACGGCAAGCGCATCCGGGGCACCGGCACGGTCACCGTCACCCTCTCCAAGGGCCCGGACATCGTCTCCGTGCCGGACCTGTCGGGCACCCCGGTGGCCGACGCGCGGCGCAAGCTGCGCGACCGGGGGCTGACGCCGGGGACCGAGCGCAAGACGTTCAGCGACGAGGTGGCCAAGGGCTCGGTGATCCGTACGGACCCGGCCGCGGGGGCGAAGCGGCGGCCCGATACGGCGGTGGCGCTGACCGTGAGCCGGGGCCGCGCGATCGACGTGCCGGACGTGGTCGGCGACGAGCGGGCCGACGCGGCGGACGAGCTGCGCGAGGCCGGCTTCCGGGTGAAGATCGCCGCGCAGCCGGTGTACTCGCCCGAGGACAAGGGCACGGTCGCGCGGCAGTCCCCGGGTGAGGGGAAGACGCTGGGCGAGGGCGACACGGTGACGCTCACGCTGTCCAAGGGTCCGCAGCTGGTCGAGGTGCCGGACGTCGAGGGCGAGAAGGCCGCCGACGCGAAGAAGACGCTGGAGGACGCGGGCTTCGAGGTCGAGGTGAAGAAGCCGTTCCTCTTCCCGTCGGACACGGTCGACAGCCAGTCCGTCGACGCGGGCGACACCGCCCCGAAGGGCAGCACGGTCACGATCACGCTGGACAGCAAGCTGTGAGGCGTACCTGACAGCCGCAGGCGCCCGGCCGCCTGGCACCCTTGACGGGTGAGCACTTCCCCGCAGCGCGCCCGTGAGCGCAATCCGATCGGCGGCCACGTCCCGGTGGCCGGCGGTCTCGCCAAGGTCGGCATCCCGTACGCACAGGACATCGGCGGCGAGGCCGTCCAGGTCTTCGTCGCCAACCCGCGCGGCTGGGCCACCCCGCCCGGCAACCCGATGCAGGACGAGGCGTTCCGCGCGGCCTGCGCGGAGCGCGCGATCCCGGCGTACGTGCACGCGCCGTACCTGATCAACTTCGGTTCGCACACCCCGGCGACGGTCGAGAAGTCCGTGGAGTCGCTGCGGCACTCGCTGCGCCGCGGCCGGGACATCGGGGCGCTCGGCGTCGTCGTGCACACCGGCTCGGCGACCGGCGGACGGGAGCGGGCCACGGCGCTGGCGCAGGTGCGCGAGCATCTGCTGCCGCTGCTGGAGGAGCTGACGCACGACGACGACCCGTGGCTGCTGCTGGAGTCGACCGCCGGGCAGGGCGCCTCGCTGTGCTCGCTGGCGGAGGACCTGGGCCCGTACCTGGACGCACTGGACCGGCACCCGAAGGCCGGGCTCTGCCTGGACACCTGCCACGCGTTCGCCGCCGGGCACGACATGGCGGCGCCGGGCGGCACGAAGGCGCTGCTGGACGAGCTGGTGGCGGTGGCCGGCGAGGGCCGGCTGAAGCTGATCCACGCCAACGACTCCAAGGACGTGGTGGGGGCGCACAAGGACCGCCACGAGAACATCGGGTCCGGCCACATCGGCGCCGAGCCCTTCGGGGAGCTGTTCCGGCACCCGGCGACCGCGGGCGTCCCGCTGGTGATCGAGACCCCGGGCGGCAAGGAAGGCCACGCGGCGGACGTGGCACGTCTGAAGGAGCTGCGGGACGGCGGAGAACTTCCCGAGACCTCTTGAGGAATACCCTAGGGGGGTATACGGCGGTTCCCGCCTTTGGCGGGAACCGTTCCTTCTGAACGGAGGTCTCCATGCAGCACCAGCACGCACCCGCCGGACAGCACGCGCACGACCACGCCCCGGCAGGCTGGGCGATGGCCGCGAAGGCCACCCTGCACTGCCTCACGGGGTGCGCCGTCGGCGAGATCCTCGGCATGGTGATCGGCACCGCGCTGGGCTGGCACAACGTGCCGACGATGGTCCTCGCCATCGCCCTGGCGTTCGTCTTCGGCTACTCGCTCACGCTGCGCGGCGTCCTGCGGGCCGGGCTGGGCTTCCGGGCCGCCGTCAAGGTCGCGCTGGCCGCCGACACCCTCTCGATCGCGGTGATGGAGCTGATCGACAACGGCGTGATCGCTCTCGTACCGGGCGCGATGGACGCCCACCTGTCGGAGGGGCTGTTCTGGGGAACGCTGGCGTTCTCGCTGGCCATGGCGTTCCTGGTGACCACGCCCGTGAACCGCTGGATGATCGGCCGCGGCAAGGGGCACGCCGTGGTGCACCAGTACCACTGAGGCGGCCGGGTATCGCGGGAGTGCCGAGGGCGTACGGCTCAGAGTTCCGGGCCGTCGCCCGGTACCTCCTGGTAGGAGTAGCGCTGCTCGCGCCACGGGTCGCCGAGGTTGTGGTAGCCGCGCTCTTCCCAGAAGCCGCGGCGGTCCGCCCTCATGTACTCGATGCCGCGGACCCATTTCGGGCCCTTCCACGCGTACAGGTGCGGCACGACGAGCCGTACGGGGAAGCCGTGCTCGGCGGTGAGCAGCTCACCGTCCCGGTGGCTGGCGAACAGGCAGCGCTCGTCCGCGAAGTCCGCCAGCGGGATGTTGGAGCTGAAGCCGTACTCGGCCCAGACCATCACATGGGTGACATCGGGGTCGGGCGGCGCCAGATCGAGCACCGTACGCGTCAACACCCCGCCCCATTCGGCACCCAGCATGCTGAATTTCGTCACGCAGTGCATGTCGGCGACGACGGTGGCATACGGCAGCGAGGTGAATTCCTCGTGCGTCCAGCAGTGCTTGTCCCCGTCGGCCGTGGCGCCGAAGACCCGGAATTCCCAGCGTTCGGGGCGGAATTTGGGCACGGGTCCGTAGTGTGTGACCGGCCATCCGCGCTGCAGTCGCTGCCCCGGAGGCAGCTGAGGAAGCTCCTCTTCGCGGCTATCCGGCTGACCCATGTCTCCATGGTGTCAGACCGGAAGGGGTGCTGATGACCAGGGCGGGACCGATTCGGGCAACTCACACTAAGCGTGCACTTACTGGACGCTCCATGCACCCCGGTGCAAGGATGCCCGGCACCTGTCCAGTCGTCGCGTGGAAGGAGCCTTGCAGTCATGCAGGGAGATCCCGAGGTCATCGAGTTCCTGAACGAGCAGCTGACCGCCGAGCTGACCGCGATCAACCAGTACTTCCTGCACGCCAAGCTGCAGGATCACAAGGGCTGGACCAAGCTCGCCAAGTACACACGCGCGGAGTCCTTCGACGAGATGCGCCACGCGGAGGTGCTCACCGACCGCATCCTGCTCCTCGACGGCCTGCCCAATTACCAGCGGCTCTTCCATGTCCGCGTGGGGCAGACGGTGACCGAGATGTTCCAGGCCGACCGGCAGGTCGAGGTCGAGGCCATCGACCGGCTGCGGCGCGGCATCGAGGTGATGCGGAACAAGGGCGACATCACGTCCGCCAATGTCTTCGAGGCGATCCTCGCCGACGAGGAGCACCACATCGACTACCTGGACACCCAGCTGGAGCTGATCGAGAAGCTCGGCGAGGCGCTCTACCTGTCCACGGTGATCGAGCAGACGGCACCGGACTCGGCGGCGTGACCGTACACGGGCGGCTCCGTCGCCCGGCGGGCCGCTAGGCGGCCTCGGGCAGCTCCGCCGGCGCGGGCGCGCCCCGGTCGGGCAGCTCCTCCAGCGCGGGGGCACCCTTGTCGGCCAGCTCGCGACGGGGGCAGGCGCCACGGCCCAGCAGGGCCTGGATGCGCTTCACGCAGCCGCCGCAGTCGGTACCGGCCTTGCAGGCGGACGCTATCTGGCGCGGGGTACAGGCGCCGGTGTCCGCGTGTTCGCGCACCTTTTCCTCAGTGATTCCGAAGCACGAGCAGACGTACACGCGGTCACCCCCGTCCTTCCCCGTAGCTTCGGATGATCTTGAGTGAGGTTACCCTTACCTTACCCGCCATCGCGGGCACTTAACAACGCAGTGGGGCGCGGATCACAGAATCCGCGCCCCACGTTGCGTCTACGCGCCCGTCTACTGGTCCCGGTACATCTCCGCGACCAGGAATGCCAGGTCCAGCGACTGGCTGCGGTTCAGCCGGGGGTCGCAGGCCGTCTCGTACCGCTGGTGCAGGTCGTCGACGAAGATCTCGTCGCCGCCGCCGACACACTCGGTGACGTCGTCACCGGTCAGCTCGACGTGGATGCCGCCGGGGTGCGTGCCGAGCGCCTTGTGGACCTCGAAGAAGCCCTTGACCTCGTCCAGCACGTCGTCGAAACGGCGCGTCTTGTGGCCGGAGGCCGCCTCGTAGGTGTTGCCGTGCATCGGGTCGGTGATCCACGCGACCTGCGCACCCGAAGCGGTGACCTTCTCCACCAGCGTGGGCAGCTTGTCGCGGATCTTGTCCGCGCCCATGCGGGTGATGAAGGTCAGCCGGCCCGGCTCGCGGTCCGGGTCCAGCCGGTCGATCAGCGCGAGGGCGTCCTCGGGCGTGGTCGTCGGGCCGAGCTTCACACCGATCGGGTTGTTCACCTGGGCGGCGAACTCGATGTGCGCGTGGTCCAGCTGCCGGGTGCGCTCGCCGATCCACAGCATGTGGCCGGAGACGTCGTACAGCTTGCCGGTACGGGAGTCCGTACGGGTCAGCGCCGTCTCGTAGTCCAGCACCAGCGCCTCGTGCGAGGCGTAGAACTCGACGGTCTTGAACTCCTCCGGGTCCACCCCGCAGGCGTTCATGAAGTTCAGCGCCCGGTCGATCTCGCGCGCCAGCGCCTCGTAGCGCTGGCCCGAGGGCGAGGACTTCACGAAGTCCTGGTTCCAGGCGTGCACCTGGCGCAGGTCGGCGTAGCCGCCGGTGGTGAAGGCGCGCACGAGGTTCAGCGTGGCGGCGGAGGCGTGGTACATCCGCTTCAGCCGCTCGGGGTCCGGGATCCGGGCCGCCTCGGTGAACTCGAAGCCGTTGACGGAGTCGCCCCGGTACGTCGGCAGGGTGACGCCGTCGCGGGTCTCGGTCGGCTTGGAACGCGGCTTGCTGTACTGGCCGGCGATCCGGCCGACCTTCACGACGGGCACGGACCCGGCGTAGGTGAGGACGGCGCCCATCTGGAGCAGCGTCTTGAGCTTGTTGCGGATGTGCTCGGCCGACACCGCGTCGAATGCCTCGGCGCAGTCGCCGCCCTGCAGCAGGAACGCCTCTCCACGGGCGACTGCTCCCAGGCGCTCGCGCAGCTGGTCGCACTCGCCCGCGAAGACGAGCGGCGGATAGGACTCGAGCTCCGCGATCACATCGCGCAGAGCCTCTTGGTCCGGCCAGTCAGGCTGCTGCGCCGCGGGCAGGTCTCGCCAGGTGTGGCCACCGGCGTGGATTTCAGCGTTCACGGTCACCTCGTCAACATTACGGGGTCTTCGGGGCCGTCCAGTACGCCGACCGCAGTATGAGACAGGACCCACAGAGCCCACCGTGCCATCGGGTAGGCTGCAGGCCATGTTCGCGCACACACCCATGAACTGGTGGTGGACCGCTCATCCGGCGGCCCACTGATTCGCGCGTACACCACTGACTGCGAAGGCCGCCCGAGGGGCGGCCTTCGGTCTTTCCGGCTCCGGTCCGTCCCTCTCCCCCAGCCCCCTGAGTGAGAAGGACGAGATCATGCACCTTGCCGAGCTGCTCGCCGACGACCGGCCCTTCGCGCTGCTGCGCCGCCGCACCCCCGGCCGCGACCACGACACGGTCGAGGTGCTGATCGGCCCGGTCGCCACGTACGAACGGCTCGCCGACCTCCCCGAGGGCCTGGCCATGGTGCCCTTCCGGCAGATCCGGGAGCGCGGCTTCGACGTGCGCGACGACGGCACGCCGCTGGCCGCACTGGTCCCCGAGGAGCGGTACGAGCTGCCGCTCTCCGACGCGCTGGCACAGCTCCCCGACCACGCGGTGGCGGTCACGGACGGCGACTTCGACGTGACGGACGAGGAGTACGCCGGGATCGTCGGGCGGGTGCTGGACGAGGAGATCGGCCAGGGCGAGGGCGCGAACTTCGTCATCCGGCGGACGTTCCGGGGCGGGATCCCGGACTTCGGACGGGCCGACGCGCTCGCCCTCTTCCGGCGGCTGCTGACCACGGAGCGCGGCGCGTACTGGACCTTCGTGGTGCACACCGGCGAGCGCACCCTGGTGGGCGCCAGCCCCGAGGTGCACGTGCGGATGAGCGGCGGGACCGTGGTCATGAACCCGATCAGCGGCACCTACCGCTACCCGGCCGGCGGCCCCACCGCCGACGACCTGCTGGACTTCCTCGCCGACGGCAAGGAGATCGAGGAGCTCTCGATGGTCGTCGACGAGGAGCTCAAGATGATGTGCACGGTCGGCGACATGGGCGGCGTGGTGATCGGCCCGCGCCTGAAGGAGATGGCGCACCTCGCGCACACCGAGTACGAGCTGCGCGGCCGGTCCTCCCTGGACGTGCGCGAAGTGCTCAAGGAGACGATGTTCGCGGCCACCGTCACCGGCTCGCCCGTGCAGAACGCCTGCCGGGTCATCGAGCGGTACGAGCCCGGCGGGCGCGGCTACTACGCGGGCGCGCTGGCGCTGATCGGGCGGAACGCCGGGAGCGGTGGGCGGGAAGGGGAGGTCGGCGCCCAGACGCTGGACTCGCCGATCCTGATCCGTACCGCGGACATCGACGCGGGCGGGGAGCTGCGGGTGGCGGTCGGCGCGACGCTGGTGCGCGGCTCGGACCCGGCGAGCGAGGTGGCCGAGACGCACGCCAAGGCCGCCGGGGTGCTCACCGCGCTGGGCGTGCGGGAGGCACCGGCCCGCCGCACCGCCGCCGAGCCGCCGCGGCTGGCCGAGGACCCGCGGGTGCGGGCCGCGCTGGACGCGCGCCGCGCCGATCTCGCGCCGTTCTGGCTGCGGATGCAGACCACCGCGCCGACCGCGGCGCTGGAGGGCCACGCGCTGGTGATCGACGCCGAGGACACCTTCACCGCGATGCTGGCGCACCTGCTGCGCACCTCGGGGCTGGAGGTGACGGTACGGCGGTACGACGAGCCGGGGCTGCGGGAGACCGCGCTGGCGCACGAGGGGCCCATCGTGCTGGGCCCGGGGCCCGGCAACCCCTCCGACGCGGCCGACCCGAAGATGCGGGCGCTGCGGGGGCTGGCGGCCGAGCTGCTGCGGGAGCACAAGCACGGGCCCGCCCGTCGCCCGACCACCACCCCTCATCGAGGCCCTTCGGGCCCGGCCCTTCTCGGGGTCTGCCTGGGGCACGAGCTGATCGCTGCCGTGCTCGGCCTGGAGATCGTCCGGAAGGACGTGCCGTTCCAGGGGGCGCAGGAGCGGATCGACTTCTTCGGACGCGAGGAGACGGTCGGTTTCTACAACACCTTCACCGCGCGCTGCGACGAGACGACCGTCGAGGAGCTGGCCATGCACCGGGTGGAGCTGAGCCGGGACCCGGAGAGCGGGGACGTGCACGCGCTGCGCGGCCCGGGTTTCGCGGGCGTCCAGTTCCACCCGGAGTCGGTGCTGACCCTGGACGGGGCCGCGCTCATCTCCCAGCTGCTGGCCGCTGTCCTGGTGTGACGAGGAAATTGCCGCCCGCGCGGCCGGCCAGATAGTCCTCGACATTGGCGACAGTGGTGTCGACGATCTGGCCGACCGCGTCCTCGGTGAAGTACGCCTGATGCGAGGTGACCAGCACGTTTCCGAAGGTCATCAGGCGGGCGAGGGTGTCGTCCTCGACGACTTCGAGCGACTTGTCGAAGAAGAAGAGCCCGGCCTCCTCCTCGTAGACGTCCAGCCCGACACCGAGGAGCCGGCCGGCCTTGAGCGTCTCCACGAGGGCCGCGGTGTCCACGAGGCCGCCGCGGCTGGAGTTGATCAGTAGCGCGTCGTCCTTCATCATCGCCAGCGCCTTGGCGTCGACGAGGTGCCGGGTGTCCGCCAGCAGAGGGACGTGCAGGCTGATCAGGTCGGACTCGGCGAACAGCCGCTCCCGGTCCACGTACGTCATGCCCAGCTCGGTGCAGGCCGGGTTCTCGGCGATGTCCCAGCCGAGCAGCCGCATGCCGAAGCCGTGCGCGATACGGGTGAACGCCTCGCCGATCTTGCCGGTGCCGACCACGCCCACGGTACGGCCGCGCAGGTCGCGGCCCATCAGGCCGTCCAGCCGGAAGTCGAAGTTCCGGGTGCGGTTGGCGGCGCGTACGATCCGCCGGTTCACCGCCAGCGCGAGCCCCCAGGCGAACTCGGCGACGGAGTACGGGGAGTAGGAGGACACCCGGGCGACGGTGAGGCCGAGGTCGGCGGCGGCCCGCAGGTCGATGTTGTTGTAGCCGGTGGAACGCTGGGCGATCATCTTCGTGCCGCCCACGGCGAGCTCCTGGAGCACGTCGGCGTTCAGCTCGTCGTTGACGGCGGTGCTGACGATCTCGTAGCGGGCCGCGATGGGTGCGGTGTCGCCGTTGAGGAAGACGTCCAGGCTGCGGATCTGGTGCCGGCCGTCGAAGGCCCGCTCCAGCAGCGGGCGCTCATCGACCTGCACGCCGAATGCCAGGATTTCCACGCTTACTCCTACGGCTTCCCGTATTGGGCATCTTGTGGCGATGGGCCGAATATACGGCCCATCGCCCGGCCCTGCCGTACGGGACGGGCGGCGCGCCGCCACCGGCGCGCGCCCGCCGCGTCAGCTGTCAGCCGAAGAAGACCCCGGCCTCGGAGTACAGCTTCGGGTCCACCGTCTTCAGCTTCGCGGTGGCCTCGGAGATCGGCACCCGGACGATGTCCGTGCCGCGCAGCGCGACCATCTTCCCGAAGTCGCCGTCGCGCACGGCGTCGATGGCGTGCAGCCCGAAGCGGGTGGCCAGCCAGCGGTCGAAGGCGCTGGGCGTGCCGCCGCGCTGGGTGTGGCCCAGTACGGTCGTGCGCGCCTCCTTGCCCGTGCGCCGCTCGATCTCCTTGGACAGCCACTCCCCCACGCCCGAGAGCCGGACGTGCCCGAAGGAGTCGGTGGAGTCGTCCTTCAGGACCATCTGTCCGTCCTTGGGCATGGCGCCCTCGGCGACGACCACGATGGGCGCGTAGCGGACCTTGAAGCGGGACTCGACCCAGTCGCAGACCTGGTCGATGTCGAACCGCTGCTCGGGGATGAGGATCACATTGGCGCCGCCGGCCAGGCCGGAGTGGAGCGCGATCCAGCCCGCGTGCCGCCCCATGACCTCCACGACGAGGACCCGCATGTGCGACTCGGCGGTGGTGTGCAGCCGGTCGATGGCCTCGGTGGCCACGCCCACGGCGGTGTCGAAACCGAAGGTGTAGTCGGTGGCCGAGAGGTCGTTGTCGATGGTCTTGGGGACGCCCACGCAGGGCACGCCGTGCTCGTCCGACAGGCGCGCGGCGACGCCGAGGGTGTCCTCACCGCCGATCGCGATCAGCGCGTCGACCTCGTTCTTGGCGAGGTTCTCCCGGATCCGCCGGACCCCGTCGTCCTGCTTGAACGGATTGGTGCGCGAGGATCCCAGGATCGTGCCGCCGCGGGGGAGGATGCCGCGCACCGCGGGGATGTCCAGCGGCACCGTGTCGCTCTCCATGGGCCCGCGCCAGCCGTCCCGGAAGCCCACGAAGTCGTACTCGTACTCCTGGGTGCCCTTGCGGACCACCGCCCGGATGACCGCGTTCAGACCGGGGCAGTCGCCGCCACCGGTAAGCACTCCGACCCGCATCGCTACTTCCCTTCACCCGTGATGGACCGACGCGGGTCACGCTAATGGTGATCCAGGTCACTCAGGAGAGGGGCGAGGGGCGGATTCCGGTGATTTTCGGGGGTGTTGGCGCACTGCCGTTCACTCGTACGAGCGTTTCCCGAAACGGCGCAGGCCACCGCTCCGCCGTCAGGGCGTGTCCAGGCCGCGCTCTATCGCGTACCGGACCAGCTCCACCCTGTTGTGCAGCTGGAGCTTGCCGAGGGTGTTCTGGACGTGGTTCTGCACCGTGCGGTGCGAGATGACCAGCCGCTCGGCGATCTGCTTGTACGACAGCCCCTTGGCGACGAGGCGCAGCACCTCGGTCTCGCGGTCGGTGAGCTGCGGCGCGCCGGGCTCGTCCGCGGTGGCCGGGGCCGGCTCGGTCGCCAGCCTGCGGTACTCCCCCAGCACCAGCCCGGCCAGGCCGGGCGTGAACACCGGGTCGCCGTCGGCGGTGGAGCGGACCGCCTCGATCAGCTCCGCCGTGCTCGCGGACTTCACCAGATAGCCCGTCGCGCCGGACTTCACGGCCTCCAGGACGTCCGCGTGCTCACCGCTCGCGGACAGCACCAGGACCCGCAGCCGGGGGTTGCCGCCGACCAGTTCGCGGCAGACCTCGACGCCGGGCAGGCCGGGGAGGTTGAGGTCCAGGACCAGCACGTCGGGGGCCGCGGCCCGGGCCCTGCGGACCGCCTGCGGGCCGTCGCCCGCGGTCGCGACCACCTCGAACCCGGCCTCGGCGAGGTCCCTGGCCACCGCGTCCCGCCACATCGGATGGTCGTCGACCACCATGACCTTCACGCCCTGCGGCTCGCTCATACGCCTGCCTCCCCCCGTCGTCCGCCCCCGGGCGTACCGCCCTTGGGCACCGTCAGCTCCACTTCCGTGCCCTGGCCCGGGACGGAGATCCACTCGGCGCTGCCGCCGAGGTCCCGCAGCCGTCCGCGGATGGACAGCGCGACCCCGAGCCGGCCCTCGCGCTCGGCGTCGGCGAGCCGGCCCTCCGGGATGCCGGGACCGTCGTCCCGCACCGTCACGATCACTGCCTCCGGCTCGTCCTCGACCAGGATCCACGCGTGGGCCCCGTCCCCCGCGTGCACCCGCACATTGTCCAACGCGGCACTGACAGCCGCGGCCAGGTCCGCGGCACGGGACGCCGGGAGCAGCACCGGGGCGCCCGGCTCGGAGAAGGTCACCCCGGCGCCCGCGTGCGGCGCGAGCAGCGCCCGCACGTCGCAGGGCTCGTCCGAGAACTCCTCCCCCTCGGGCACGCAGTTGTCGCCGTACGAGGGCCCGTCGGCCTCGCCGTCCTCGTGCGCCGCGGCCGCCCCGCCCGGGGGCGGCACGGGCCGCTGCGCGGGCACCAGGCCGCTGGAGACCAGCGTGCGCAGCGCGACCTCCTGCTCGCCCGCCATCCGGCCCAGCTCCGCGGCCTCGCCGCCGAGCGCGGCACCGCGCCGCTGCACCATCGCGAGCACCTGGAGCACGCTGTCGTGGATGTCGCGGGCCAGCCGCTCGCGTTCACGGGTGGCCGCCTCGATCTGCAGGGCGCGCGCGAGGGTGCGCTCACTCGCCCTGGCCACCTCGACGACGTAACCGATCGCCACGCTCGCCACCCACACCAGCAGCACGTTGTGGACGGTGTCCCGGGCGAACTCCTGGCGCTCCACGAGGTTGGCGACCGCCACCACCGAGGAGGCGCCCGCCGCCCAGCGCCAGCCGCCCTTGATCGCGAAGCCCAGCGCGGCGCCGGCCGTCCATATCGACGGCAGCGTGGGCGCGCCGCCCGCCACCCGCGCATGGGTGTCGACGAGCGGGGTCAGCAGGATGCCGGTGACCGCGAAGGCGAGGTCGCCGAGGAGGAAACGGCGGGTGCAGCGCTCGGCGGAGGTGGTGCAGCGCCAGGTCAGCACCATCCATACGGTGAGCGCGGCCATGTACGCGGCGCCGCCCAACGGGTGCGCGTACTCGGTGTAGTTGAGCGAGAAGATCGCCACGGCGTAGACCAGGGTGAGCACGCGGTACCCCGTCAGCGCCCGCCACAGCGGGAGTTCGACGGACATCCGCAGCACCCGGGGCTGCCCGGGCCGCCCCCTGGCCGCCTGCTCCGTGGCCGCCGCCGTGCTCGCCGGCCCCACCACAGCGGGTATCCGGTCCTCCGATGTCATCTGGCCCCCCTCGCCGGGCTACTGGCCGCCGGGCCCGGACTTCTTCGCCGCCTTCTCCGCCTCGGCCTGCTTCTTGGCGGCGTCGGCGATCTGCCGCTTGGCCGCGGTCGCGTAGATGTCCACGTACTCCTGGCCGGACAGCTTCATGATCTCGTACATGACCTCGTCGGTGACCGACCGCAGGATGAAGCGGTCGCCCTCCATGCCGTGGTACCGGCTGAAGTCCAGCGGCTTCCCGATCCGGATGCCGGGCCGGATCATCTTCGGCACGACCTTGCCGGGCGGCTGCACCTTCTCCGTGTCGATCATCGCCACGGGGATCACCGGCGCGCCGGTGGCCAGCGCCACCCGGGCCAGGCCGCCGGGCTTGCCGCGGTAGAGCCGGCCGTCGGGCGAGCGGGTGCCCTCGGGGTAGATCCCGAACAGCTCGCCGCGCTCCAGCACCTCGATACCGCTCTTGATCGCCGCCTCACCGGCACCGCGGCCGCCGGAGCGGTCCACCGGCAGCTGGCCGACGCCCTTGAAGAACGCGGCCGTCAGCTTGCCCTTGACGCCGGGCGAGGTGAAGTACTCGGCCTTGGCGATGAAGGTGACCTTCCGGTCGAGCACCGCGGGCAGGAAGAAGGAGTCCGAGAACGACAGGTGGTTGCTCGCCAGGATCGCGGGGCCCTCGGCGGGGATGTTCTCCAAGCCCTCCACCCAGGGACGGAACGCGAGCTTCAGCGATCCGCCGATGGAAAACTTCATTGCGCCGTAGATCAACGCCACTCCTTCTGTGTCCGACGCAAAGACCTTAACCCGCGGGGCGGCACGCGCCCTCACCGTGCGCGACGCCGCCGCCCCGCCGCACGGCACACCCTCCCCTGCGGACCTATCCGGGCGGCTGAGCTTTGCGTACCCTGCAGTTACCAGCTCTCGCCGCAGGCCGGCGCTTCCCCTTTACCGAACGGAGTCCTCCGGTGCCGCTCCTTCCCGGGGCCGAGCCGTTCCGCCATGAAGGCGGTCAGGTCGGTGTCCTCGTCTGCCACGGCTTCACCGGCTCCCCGCAGTCCGTCCGCCCCTGGGCCGAGTACCTCGCGGCCCGCGGGCTCACCGTCTCGCTGCCGCTGCTGCCCGGCCACGGCACCCGCTGGCAGGACCTCCAGATCACCACCTGGCAGGACTGGTACGCGGAGGTCGACCGCGAGCTGCGCGCGCTGACCGCCCGCTGCGACCAGGTGTTCGTCTGCGGTCTGTCGATGGGTGGCGCCCTCACCTTGCGGCTCGCCGCGCGGCACGGCGACGCGATCAGCGGCATGGTCGTGGTCAACCCCGCGAACAAGGTGCACGACGCGGCCGCCCCGCTGCTGCCGGTACTGCGCCACCTCGTCCGCACCACCAAGGGCCTGACCAGCGACATCTGCCAGGCGAACGCGATGGAGACCGGCTACGACCGGGTCCCACTGCACGCCGCGCACTCCGTACGGCAGTTCTTCCGGCTGGTCGACGCCGAGCTGCCGCAGGTCACCCAGCCGCTGCTGGTGATGACCAGCCCGCAGGACCACGTCGTGCCGCCGGCCGACTCCGAACGCATCATGAGCCGGGTCTCGTCCAAGGACCTGCGGCAGAAGCTGCTGGAACGCAGCTACCACGTCGCGACCCTGGACCACGACGCGGAGCAGATCTTCGAGGACACCTACGACTTCATCGCCCGCCTTGCACCGGTCGTGAAGGGGGAGGGGACGACCACCAGTGGTGGAGCGTGACCCGCGCGATCCTCTCGACGAGGACGCCGCCTGGGCCGAGATCGTGGCCTCCTACGGCGAGGAGCCGGCCTTTCCCGCGCCGGAGGACCGGCCGTCCGCGCCGGTCTCCGGAGAGCCGGAGCGCCCGGTGACCGACCTGGACCTGGAGAAAGGCCTGGCCAACTGGGAGAAGGAGCTGGGACTGGAGAAGGGCCCGGTGGAAAAGGGCCCGCTGGACAAGCCGGACGGGCCCCTGGGCACGGAGCCGGAGAAGGGCGCGGCAGCCGGGCGGGAGACGACGGCCGAGGCGCGGCCGGACGCCGGGGAGGCCGCGGGTGACGCACCGCCCGCCGAGCGGCCGGAGAGCGGTGGAGCCGACCGGCCCGGCGGCTCCGGCGACCGGCCCGGCAGCTTCGTCGTGTTCGCGCCGGGCGTCGGTCCGCGCGACTGGTCGGCCGCCGAGCCCTCCGACGACGACCTCGACGAGGACGACGAGGGGCACTTCACCCCGCCCGAGCCGCCGCCGCTGCCGCAGGCCGACGTGACGACCAAGTTCGCGTGGATCGCGCTGCTCGGCGGGCCGCTGCTGCTCATCCTGGTACTGGTCTTCCAGCAGCCGGTGACGTGGTGGATCACCACGCTGGGCATCGGCGGTTTCCTGGGCGGCTTCGTGACGCTCGTCGCCCGGATGAAGGACGATGACGACGAGGACCCCCGGCCCGGGGGCGGCGCGGTCGTCTGAGGACGCCGGGCGCCGCCCGCGGCCGGCCGCTCAGGAAGCGGCCGGCACCCGCAGCGCCGCCAGCACCGGCAGATGATCGGAGGCCGCCAGCAGGTCGGCCTCCTCGACGCCCGGCAGGTCGATCGGTACGCCGCAGCCCAGGACCGCCACGCCCGGGGTGGTGAACACCCCGTCGATGCGCTGGTGCGGGTCGTGCGGGGTCGAGGTGTACTCACCGCCCCACGGCGCGGCCTCCCAGGCGTCCGTCAGCGCCCCGGCCAGCCGCCGGAAGCTGCGTCCCTTCGGCCGGTCGTTGATGTCGCCGCCGGCCACCGCGTGCGGCGCGTCCAGCAGCGCGAGCCGCTCCAGGAGCAGCCCCGCCTGCTCGTACCGCTCCGCCGCGCTCAGGCTCAGGTGGGCGCTGAGCACCCCGAGCCGGGCGCCGGGACGCCGCCCGGCCGCCGCCTCCGGCGAAGGCTCCTCCGTAGCCGTCCCGCCGAACCGCAGCACCGCCGTCGCGAAGCCGCGCCGGTGCAGGCCGGGGGTCTTGGGGAGCAGGACGTCCTCGGCGCGCTCCACGTGGGCGCGGAGCGAGGTGAGGATCATCGGGCCGCAGGCCGTAGCGCCGCCGGTGGCGTACACCAGCCCCGACTCCCGGGCCAGGGCCGCGGCGGCCTTCCGCCAGCGGAAGAAGCGCGGCGCCTCCTGGATGAGCGCGACGTCGGGAGCGCATGCCCTGATGACCCTGGCGAGCGCCGCCCGGTCGTCCCGCATGGAGCGGATGTTGTAGCTGAGCACCCGGACGACGGCCGACCCGTCGGACTCGGTGCGGGACTCGGGAAACATGCTCAAGGCGCCAAGATCCTCTCGCCGGACTCCGGGACGTCACGCGGGCACATGCGGCCACAGACTAAGGCAATGCCCGCCACGTCCGAGAAGACGCAACGGGCAGAACCCACCACCGCAACCATCAATCGAGCAACCCCCACAGCGCCCGGCCGCCTCCGCGACAGCGGCGCCGGTTCAGGCGCAAGGAGGCGCGCCCCTAGCCCTGGCGGGCCAGGTCGGCCGCGCCGACGAGGCCGGCCTTGCCGCCGAGCTGGGCCGCGAGGACCTGCGCGTGCGGCCGCCACTGGTTGCCGACCAGCCAGCGGCGGAAGGACTTGCGGATCGGGTCCAGGACCAGCTCGCCCTCGTCGGAGACGCCGCCGCCCACGATGAAGGCGGAGGGGTCGAAGAGCGAGGCGAGGTCGGCCAGGCCCGCGCCGGCCCAGCGGGCCAGTTCACGGAAGGAGTCGACGGCGACGGGGCAGCCCTGCCGGGCGGCCTCGCTGACGTGCCGGCCCTCGATGCCCTCGGAGGTGCCGTCGCCCAGGCCGAGCAGGATCCCGGCGTTCTCCGGGGTGGCGAAGGCGCGCTGCCGTGCGTACCGGAGCAGAGCGCGCCCGGAAGCGTACTGCTCCCAGCAGCCCTGGCTGCCGCAGCCGCACAGCAGGCCGTCGGGCACGACCCGGATGTGGCCGAACTCGGCGGCGACGCCGAAGCGGCCGCGGCGCAGCTTGTTGCCGATGATGATGCCGCCGCCGAGGCCGGTGCCGAGCGTGATGCAGATGACGTCGCTGTGCCCCTGGCCCGCGCCGAACTTGTACTCGCCCCAGGCCGCGGCGTTGGCGTCGTTCTCCACGACGACGGGCAGGCCGACGCGCTGCTCGACGTTGTCCTTGAGCGGCTCGTGGCGCCAGTTGATGTTCGGGGCGAAGAGCACCGTGGCGCGCTTCTCGTCGACGTAGCCGGCGGCGCCGATGCCCACGGCCTCCACCTGGTGGTCGGCCCCGACGGTGCGGACCGCGTCGGCGATGGCCTCGGTCAGTGCCTCGGAGGTCGGCGGGGTCGGCACCTTGCACGTCTCAAGGATCGTGCCCTCTTCGTCGACCACGCCGGCCGCGATCTTCGTGCCGCCGATGTCGACGCCGATGGTGAGTCCCATGTGTCCCTCAGTTTTCCGGTCGAACCCCGCCAACGGACAACCGTACCGGAGCCGGGGGGCGACCGGAGGCCGATGGATCATCAGCCGGGCACCTCACGCACCGGAGGCGGCCCGGCGGGCTCGCCCCGGGGCGGCCCTAGTCGAGGTCGATGCGCTCGCTGCCGGACGTGCCCGCCGGGCCGTCGTCGTCGCGCCCGCCGTCGGAGCCCTCGGCGGTGTCCGCGTGCGGACCGCGGGCCGTGGCGTCCCGGCCGTCGGCGGCGTCGCGGGTCCAGCGGCGCTCGCCCGCCTCGACGGCGGAGCGGTAGGCGGCGAGCAGCTCGGAGCCGGCCGCAGCGAGGTGGTCGAAGACCTCGGGGTTGCGCTCGACGACCGGCTCGACGGCGGCCCTGGCCTGCTGGATGAGGTGGTTGACCGCGCCCTTGGCGGCCATGCCGCCGACCGCGCCGGGCAGCTGGATGCCCGCGATCCGGTCGCCGACCGCCTCGGCGAGCTTGCGCAGCTCCTCGGCGGCGCTGCCGGGCTGCCGGCCGTACTCGGCGCGGCGGCGGGCGCGCTCCCCTGCCAGGTCCTCGGCGCAGGCCTGCTCCCAGGCGTCGTCGTCCGTCCGGGAGGTGTGGTCGGCGGGGCGCTCGGTGTCATCGGTCATGACGGGCTCCTGGCGGCGGTACGTCGGAGGGCGGGCACTTTCGACGTTACCGGAATGGCGGTACCCGCACGCCCCTCAGCCCGGACCTGCACGGATTCCGTACGTACGGGCCGCGCACGGCACGGCCGCGCGCCCCGGGTCACCGCTCGCGGGGCCACAGGTCCGGGTCGGGGGTGAAGCGGACGTGCAGCGCCCCGTCGCGCAGCCCGGCACCGGAGACGGTGCAGCGGCGCAGTACGGAGGGGAGCGTGCGGATGCGCCGGAACGGGCCGACGGTGACGATCAGTTCGTCGCCGCGGCGGACCAGGCCGAGCGCTTCGCGGGTGGCACCGGGCAGCGGCAGCCGCCAGATCAGCAGCCCGTCCTCGGCGAGGCGGTCCTCCACGGTCCCCGCGGTGTCCGCCGCGGCGCTCTCCCCCGCGTCCGCGCTCCCGTCCGACGATACGTCGAGCAGCGCGGCCAGGTCCTCCGGGCCCTGCGGATCGCGGCCCAGGTGCGGCACCTCGTGCACCGGTACCCCGGCGAAGTCCTCCCGCAGCGCCTTGAGCGCGACCTGCTGCCGGCCGGAGAGCCCGGCCAGGAAGGGGTCGGCGGAGCCCACGGGCAGCAGCCGGTTGGCGACCACGGCGTCCAGCCGGTGGCCGAAGAGGGCCAGGCCAGCGCGGGCGGCGCGCAGGCCGGCGGCGCCCGTCGAACCCGGCTCGGCGACCAGCCGGACGGTCGTGCCCGGGGCCTCGATGACGGCCTGGACCGCGGCCAGTTCCTGTTCCCAGCGCGCGGCGGTCTCGTACACCTTCTGCGCGGGCATCGGCACCCCGGCGAGCTGCGCGAGCACCGGGCGGAGCGCGCGGGCGGCCTGGCGTTCGACGGGCAGCAGCCGGCCCAGCCCGCGGCGTGCCTGCTCGGGCAGGGCCAGCAGCCGGACGGCCCGGTCGGCGGGCGGCAGGTCGACGACGATCAGGTCCCAGCCGCCGGTTTCGTGGGCGGCGCGCAGCGCGTGCAGCAGCGCGAAGATCTCCGCGCCGGGCAGCTCGGTGAGCTCGTCCTCGTCCAGCGGGGTCGCGCCGAGCAGGTCGAGTGCGGCGGCGGCGCGGTCCTGGAAGGCCAGGAACTCGCGGCGGAAGTGCTCGGCGGTGTCGACCCTGGCGGCCGTGAGGCCGGGCGCCGCTTCGACGGGACCACCGGAGAGCGACGTGCCGAGCAGCGCTTCGGGGGCGCCGCTCTCCAGGGTGAGGAAGAGGGTGCGCCGCTGCCGCCGGGCCGCCGCGAGGGCGGTGGCGGCGGCGACGGTGGTGCGGCCCGCGCCGCCGGGACCGGTGACGAGGACCGTACGTGTCATCAGGGACGCGCGGCCTCGTCGGAGCCCGCGGCGCCGCCCTCGACACGGTTCTTCAGGCCGGCGAGCGCGCGGTCGATGATGACCTTCTCGGCCTTGCGCTTGATCATGCCGAGCATCGGGATCTTGACGTCGACGGTGAGCTGGTACGTGACCTCCGTACGCGCTCCGCCGTCCTGCGGCGCGAGGCGGTAGGAGCCGTCCAGGGCGCGCAGCATCTGGGACTTCACGAGCGACCAGCTGACCTCGTGCTCGCCGGTCCAGGTGTAGGCGAGGGTGTGGTCGTCCTTGATCGCGCCGGCGTCCAGCACCAGCCGGACCTGCCGGGCGCGGCCCTGGTCGTCCTTCTCCAGCACCTCGGCCTGCTTGACCTCTCCGGTCCATTCCGGATAGCGGTCGAAGTCGGCGATCACTCCCATCACATCGGCGGGTGCCGCCTTGATCGTGATGCTAGAGCTGGTGTGTTCGGCCATCGCCGTGACTCCTCCATGCCGATTCATGCCGGTACGCCGACTCGTGGGGGCCGGGGCCCGACGGTGCGGGAACCGGGGCCGACCCTGCTGCTGAAGGCTACCGCGCGGGCGGGGCCGCTCCGACCCGCGGGCCGGGGGCGCGGGGCGGGACGGCACGGGTGCCGGCGGGCGCGGTGGGTACCGGCGGGCGCCGGGGGGTCACCACTCCAGCGCGAACGGCGTCCCAGTGGCGTTGAAATGCCCGACATTGATGCACTCCGTCCGACCGATCCGCATCCGCCGGGTGAGCGGCTGATGGACGTGACCGAAGAGGGAGTAGCGCGGCCGGGTGCGGTGGATGGCTTCGAGGAGGGCGCGGCTGCCGCGTTCGAAGCGGCGGGCGACGGTGTCGTAGCAGAGATCGGCGACGTCCGGCGGGATGTGGGTGCACAGCACGTCCACCTCGCCGACGGCCTCGATCTTGGCGGCGTACTCCTCGTCGCTGATCTCGAAGGGGGTGCGCATCGCGGTGCGCAGGCCGCCGCCCACGAAGCCGAAGACCCGGCCGCCCATCTCCACCCGCTCGCCGTCCAGGACGGTGGTGCCGGGACCGGCGAACTCCGGCCAAAGACGGGGCAGATCGACATTGCCGTAGGTGGCGTACGTAGGAGTGGGGAACGCGGCGAACATCTCGGCGTACTGCTTGCGCACCGCGCCTTCGATGGCGGCGTTCTTGTCCATCCCGTCCCACAGGCTCCGCCCCAGCTCACGGGCCTCCTCGAAGCGGCGGGCCGTGCGCAGCTCGACCAGCCGGTCGGCGTTCTCGGTGCCGAAGAGGTCGGGGAAGATGCCGCGCGAGTGGTCGGCGTAGTCCAGGAAGAGGACCAGGTCGCCGAGGCAGACCAGGGCGTCCGCCCCCTCCCCGGCGGCGGCGAGGTCCCGGGCGTTGCCGTGTACGTCACTGACCACATGTACGCGCATACGACTCAGATTAGGCCCCGGAGGCCGGTGCCGGGAGACCCCGCCGACCTGCGGTTACTTCCGAGTCACCGGAGGCCTCGACTACGCTGCGCGTGAGCCGTCCCGGCATGTGTGACGCATAAAACATCTGGGCGGGACCCCCTATCCCCGAAGGCATACCGATGGGTAACGTCCGGGCAGTCCAATCCCCCCTGCCTGATCATGGACCGCAGCCGGCCTGACGCACCGCGTGGTGACGCCGGCGGCCACCGAGGAGCAGCAGTCTTGCGCGAGTTCAGCCTTCCGGCCCTTTACGAGGTCCCCGCGGACGGCAATCTGACGGATCTCATCCGCCGGAATGCCGCGCAGCACCCCGATGTCGCCGTCATCGGCCGCAAGGTCGCCGGCCGGTGGCAGGACGTCACCGCCGCCGCTTTCCTCGCCGAGGTGCGCGCCGTGGCGAAGGGGCTCATCGCCTCCGGCGTCCAGCCGGGCGACCGCATCGGCCTGATGTCCCGCACGCGGTACGAGTGGACGCTGCTGGACTTCGCCATCTGGAGCGCGGGCGGCGTCACCGTCCCCGTCTACGAGACCAGTTCGCCCGAGCAGATCCAGTGGATCCTGGGCGACTCCGGCGCGGTGGCCTGCGTGGTCGAGACACCCGGGCACGAGGCCGCGGTGGAGTCGGTGCGCGACCGGCTGCCGGGGCTGGCCAACATCTGGCAGATCGAGCGGGACGCGATAGCCCGGCTGCACGCCGCGGGCGACGGGCTCTCCGACGACGAGGTGGAGGCGCGCAGCGCCCTCGCCGACGCCGACTCCCCCGCGACCATCGTCTACACCTCCGGCACGACGGGCCGCCCCAAGGGCTGTGTACTCAGCCACCGGGCGTTCTTCGCCGAGTGCGGCAACATCGTCGAGCGGCTGCGCCCCCTCTTCCGTACCGGCGACTCCTCGGTCCTCCTCTTCCTCCCGGTCGCGCACGTCTTCGGGCGGCTGGTCGAGGTCGCCTCCGTGATGGCCCCCATCAAGCTCGGGCACGTCGCGGACATCAAGCACCTCACCGACGAACTGGCCGCGTTCCGGCCGACGATGGTGCTCGGCGTGCCGCGCGTCTTCGAGAAGGTCTACAACACGGCGCGGGCCAAGGCGCAGGCCGACGGCAAGGGCAAGATCTTCGACAAGGCCGCGGACACCGCGATCGCCTACAGCCGCGCGCAGGACACCCCGGCCGGCCCCTCGATGGCCCTGCGGCTGAAGCACAAGGTGTTCGACCGGGTCGTCTACAGCAAGCTGCGGTCCGTCCTCGGCGGCCGCGCCACGCACGCGATCTCCGGCGGCGCGCCGCTGGGCGAGCGGCTGGGCCACTTCTACCGCGGCATCGGCTTCACCGTCCTGGAGGGCTACGGCCTCACCGAGTCCTGCGCGGCGACCGCCTTCAACCCCTGGGACCGGCAGAAGATCGGTACGGTCGGCCAGCCGCTGCCCGGCTCGGTCGTCCGGATCGCCGACGACGGCGAGGTCCTGCTGCACGGCGAGCACCTCTTCACGACGTACTGGAACAACGAGCAGGCCACCGCCGACGCGCTCTCCGACGGCTGGTTCCACACCGGTGACCTCGGCACCCTGGACGAGGACGGCTACCTCGCCATCACCGGGCGCAAGAAGGAGATCCTGGTGACGGCCGGCGGCAAGAACGTCGCTCCCGCCGTCATCGAGGACCGCATCCGGGCGCACGCGCTGGTGGCCGAGTGCATGGTCGTCGGCGACGGCCGTCCCTTCGTCGGCGCGCTGATCACGCTCGACGAGGAGTTCCTGCCGCGCTGGGCGACCGAGCACGGCAAGGTGGGCAAGGGCCCCGAGGAGCTCGCCCAGGACCCGGAGCTGCTGGCGGCGGTCCAGCGCGCGGTGGACGACGGCAACGCGGCGGTCTCGCGCGCCGAGTCGGTCCGCAGGTTCCGCGTCCTGCCGACCCAGTTCACCGAGGAGTCGGGCCATGTCACCCCGTCCCTGAAGCTCAAGCGCAACGTCGTCGCCAAGGACTTCGCCGAGGACATCGAGGCCCTGTACCGTGGCTGAGCGCTCCCGCACGACATAAAGCCGGCCGGGCCCCCGGAGAGGGGCCCGGCCGGCTTCGTGCGGCCGCGAGGGCCGTCAGAGCAGGGTGCGCAGGCGTTCCGCGAGAAGGTCCCAGCGCCACTTCTCCTCGACCCAGGCGCGGCCGCGCTCGCCCATGCGGCGGCGCAGCGCGGGGTCCTGGAGGAGCGGGACGATGCGGTCGGCCGCGGCCGCCGGGGAGCCGCCGGGCACCACCCAGCCGGTCTCGCCGTCCAGGACCGCGTCCGGGGCGCCGCCGGAGTCGCCCGCGACGACCGGCAGGCCGGTGGCGGACGCCTCCAGGTAGACGATGCCCAGCCCCTCCACGTCCAGGCCGCCGCGCCGGGTGCGGCAGGGCATCGCGAAGACGTCGCCGGCGCCGTAGTGCGCGGGCAGCTCCTCCCACGGGACGGCACCGGTGAAGTGCACGGCGTCCCCGACACCGCGGGCCTCGGCGAGCGCGCGCAGGTCCTTCTCGTACGGGCCGCCGCCGACGATCAGCAGGGCCGCGTCCGGGACCTCGGCCCGGATCCGCGGCAGGGCCTCGATCAGGGTGTCCTGGCCCTTGCGCGGGACGAGCCGGGACACGCACACCACGACCGGGCGGTCGGCCAGCCCGAGACGGGTGCGGACGTCGTCGCCGCCCGAGCCGGGATGGAAGGTCTTCTCGTCCACGCCGGGCGGCAGCTGCACCATGCGGCCGGCGGCCGCGGGGGTCAGCGCCCGCGCGATCCGGGAGCGGGTGTACTCGCCGAGGTAGGTGATCGTGTCGGTGCCCTCGCCGATCCGCCGCAGCAGTTCGCGCGCGCCCGGCAGCTGCGCCCAGCCCGCCTCGTGGCCGTGCGTGGTGGCCACGATCCGGCGCGCGCCCGCCTTGCGCAGCGCGGGCGCCATCAGGCCGAGCGGCGCCGCCGCGCCGAACCACACCGACGTACAGCCGTGTTCCCGCAGCAGGTCGACGGCGCGCCGGGTCACCCGCGGGGTGGGCAGCAGCATCGTGGTGCGGTCCCGGACGACGGGGTACGGCTGCTCGGCGTCGAAGGCCGCCGTGGCCGCGATGCCCTCCGGGGTGCGCTTCCAGGTCGACGCGTAGACGACGACCTGCTCCGGGTCGAGCCGCAGCGCCATGCTGTGCAGAAAGGCCTGGATGCCACCGGGACGGGGCGGGAAGTCGTTCGTGACGATCAGGGTCTTGTCCATCGGGGCCGACAGTAGCGCGTACCCACCCGGCGACACGGCCCAGGTACGCGGTCGCGCCGGCCGGTCGTCCGGTGGTCAGCCCAGGACACGGGCCACGTACGTACGCCAGCGCTCGGTGAACTGCGCCGCCGAGAGGTGCAGTTCCTCGCGGAGCGCGCGGTCCAGGGCCCCCGGGCCGTTCGGCGCCGTGCCCACCGCCCGGTAGAAGGAGACCAGGCGGCCCTCGCCCCACGTGTCGGCGATCATGCGGCAGGCCAGCCAGCCGCCCTCGTACGCGCGGTTCAGCCGGTCGGCACCCGCGTCGAAGCCGAAGTCCGCCGCGGTCGGCAGCCGGTCCGGCAGCCGGCCCGCGGCCACCGCGCGGGTCAGTTCGGGCGCGGCGGCCCGCGGCGTGCGCTGCGCGGTGCGGTACGCGGTCCAGTCGGCGAACCCCTCGGAGAGCCACAGCGGAGTCTCGGCCGTCGTCGTGGTGCGGGTGGCGACATGGGCCGTCTCGTGGGTGAGGACGATCCGCCGGCCGAGACCGCTCAGCTCCCCGTAGGCGCGCGGGTTCACGATCACCCGGTCCGCCGGGGCCCGGTTCGAGGCGCCCGCCTCGCCCGTGGTGACGGCCGCTATCCCCTCGTACGCGGAGTCGTCCGGGGAGCCCAGCAGTTCGGCCATGCCGCGCACCGAGTCCGGCGCCTCGACCACCACCTCGCGCGACCAGCGCCCAGGCCAGGCGTCGGCGACGGCCGGCACCGCGTCGTCCGCGCGCCGGGCCAGTTCGCGCAGCCTGGCCCCGGTCTGTCCCGTGCCCAGCACCAGGCTGTGGTCGCCGCGCACGACCTGTACCCGGCCCTGGTCCCACAGCTGGCGGGCCGTCCGCTTGCCGTCGGCCGCGCCGTCGGAGTCCGAACTGATCCGCCAGTGGCCGTCGCGCCGGGTGAGGGTGAGGTACTGGACGGCGCCGACCGGCGCGGTGTCGTACCCCGCGAGGCGGTAGCTCAGCCGGGCCTCGACGGCGATCCGCGGGCCGCCGCCGGCCGCCGCGGGGAGCGGGAAGGCGCCGGTCCGTACGACGCGGTAGCGCCAGTCGGCGAGCGGCACGCCGCGCAGGCTCGCGAACATCCGCCGCTGCCGGTCGCGGAATCCGTCGGCGGCCGGGTCGACGGACGCGAGGAAGGCGTCGGCGTCCCGGTCGCGGACGGCGGCCGCGCGGGCGTCCAGCACGCGCTGGACGGCCGCGGGGCCGGTCCGCTCGGTCGCCGGGCCCCCGCAGCCCGTCAGTGCCGTCAGCAGCCCGGCCAGACCGCCCGCCGTCCAGGTCGCCGCCGTGTGCCGCCGGTACGGCCGCCGCTTTTCCGCCACGCGGCAAATCGTATGCGTGAGCGGATGCGGACGGGCAACATCCGGCCGCTGGTCACCGGATCGTGCGCCCGGCGCGCGGCCACGCGCCCGCGCCCGCGGTCAGACCCGGGTCACCCCGGACACCGGCATCATCCCGACCGGGTCGTACCGCACCTGGGCTCCCGGGTGCGGGGCGTGGACGACCTGGCCGTTGCCCACGTACATCCCGACGTGGCTGGCGTCGGAGCGGTAGATGACCAGGTCGCCGGGGCGGGCCTGGGAGAGCGGCACCTGCCGCCCGGCGGACCGCTGCTGCTGCGACGTGCGGGGCAGCGAGACGCCGGCCCTGGCGTACGCCCACTGCATCAGCCCGGAGCAGTCGAAGGAGCGCGGCCCGGACGCGCCCCAGACGTACGGGGCGCCGACCGCGGACCGCGCGGCGGCCACCGCCAGCGAGGAGCGGCCGGAGGCGCCCGCCAGTTCGGTCAGCTCCGGGAGGGAGCCGGGCCGGTCACCGCGCGAGGCACGCGAGTACGCCGCCCGGTCCCGTTCGGGCAGCGCGTCGAGCAGCCGCTTGGCGGCCGCGAGCTTGTGCTCGACCGCGTCCTTGTGGCGGGCGACGGCCCGGCGCGCCTCCTCCAGCCGCGTCAGCCGGCCGGCGGCGGCGCGGCGTTGCCGGTTCAGCACCCGCTCGGCGTCCACCAGCCGGTTGAGCCGACTCGCCTGGGCGGTGCCGAGCCGGCTGAGCGTCTGCGCCTTGTCGAGGTAGTCCGCCGGCCGGGCGGAGAGCATCAGGGCGAGCGAGGGATCCACGCCGCCCGCGCGGTACTGGGCGGCGGCCATGGCGCCGAGCCGGTCGCGCAGCCGGTTCACCCGTTCCTGGGCGCGGGCCGTGCGGTCTTGGAGCACGCCCACCTGCTCGTGCAGTTCGGCGGTGCGCTCCTTGGCGCCGTTGTACTTCTCGGTGGCCCGCTCGGCCTGGGCGTAGAGCGCGTCGACGCGTGCGGTGAGTTCCGCGCGCCCGGCGGCCCGGCCGGTGCCGGGGTCGGCGGTCGCGGGGACCGCGGTCAGCGCGGCGGCGGTGGCCGCCGCTGCGGCCGACATCAGCGTGATCCGTGCCGGGCCCTGCGGACCGGACGGCGAGGAACGGCGGTGGGACGCCACGTGAGGCCGCACTCCCTTCCCGTGCAGCCCCTGCCGCCCGGGGCGGGCGGTCGTTGACCGGCGACTGCGAGGGCAGACAGTAATCGCGGCGGTACACCCCGGCCAAAGACCTCGGAGCCCGCACAAAAAAGCGCCTCGCCGGTGACTCCGCAGGTCACCGGCGAGGCGATAAGTCAGCGGCGGCTGCCGCAATTCCCCCGATCGGGCGGCGCGTCCGGATGCCCTCGGCGTGTCGGGCCCGGCCGCGGTCAGCCGGCGTCAGACGCGGACGCCGTACATGAAGGGCATGTTGTCCATCGGCTCGAAGCGCACCGCGGCACCGGGCTTGGGCGCGTGCAGCACCTGGCCGTTGCCCGCGTACAGGCCGATGTGGTGCAGGTCGTCGTAGAACATGACCAGGTCGCCGGGCTTGAGCTGGCCGCGGCCGATCTGGGTGCCGGCGGTCGCCTGCTCCTGCGAGGTGCGCGGCAGCGACTGTCCCGCCTGCTGGTACGCCCACTGGGTCAGGCCCGAGCAGTCGAACGAGGAGGGGCCGGTGGCGCCCCAGACGTAGGGCGATCCGATCTTCGTCTTTGCGGCGGCGAGGGCCGCGGCGGCCCGCTGCGAGCTGGGGACGGCGGTGCCGAGGTCGACCCGGCTGTTGGCGCGGTTGGCGCGCTCCTCCTTGGCCTCTAGGGCCTCGCGCTCCTTGGCGGTGAGGGTGTTGAGCAGCTCCTGCGCCTTGGCGAGCTTGCCCTGGATCTCGTCCTTCTTGTCGCCCAGCGCCTTGCGGGTGTCGGAGAGGTCCTTGATCTTGCCGGCGGCCTCTTCGCGCTCCTGCGACAGGGTGCGCTGCTTGTCCGCGATGACCTTCAGCTGCGACGCCTGCTTACCGCTCAACTGGTCGAGCGTGGAGGCCTTTTCCAGGTAGGTGTCCGGGTCGCCGGAGAGGAAGAGCTGCACCGAGGGGTCGATGCTGCCGCTGCGGTACTGGCCCGACGCCACGGCCCCGATGCCCTTGCGGAGCGAGTTCAGCTCCTCCTGGCCGCGGGCGACCTTGTCCTGGAGGCGGTCGACCTCCTTCTGCAGCTCCTGCTGGTCCTCCTTGACCCCGTTGTACTTCTCGGTGGCCGCCTCGGCCTCTTCGTAGAGCTTGTCGACCTTGGACTTGACTTCTTCCTTGGTCGGCTTCGGGGCGGCCTGGGCGGACCCGGCCTGGGAGGAGAGAGCGACGGCCGCCGCTGCGGTCGCGGTGAACACGGTGACGCGAGTGCGGCTCGGCTGCTTGGGTCGACGGTGGGACGCCACGGAGGCGAGCTCCTTCTTCCTTCAGCCGCCTACCGGGTTGATGGGGGGACTGGGCTCCCCGGCTCCGCGTGAACGCTGCGGACTCGGCGGTTCCTTCACTGTTCATCCCGGTTGGATGATCAACTGCATGAAGGTTCGAGGCCTGACCTTAGTAACCGAGTTGTGATCGCTTCAAATCTTCACGGGAAAAAACTTGGCCACACGAGCATCCTTTACCAATAGCGCACCGCGCGTAGCTGGGAATTGACGCTCAGGCACCGGCGAAATGCAGCCGGAGTGTTCTATCCCACACGGCGCGCGGGAGGGTCCGCACGCCTTCAGGTACGGGCAAGTCGCTTGAGGAGCAGGGCGGATGCGACGGGACGGGCTCCCGCCTTCGCCACTCCGTCGGCCACTTCGCGGTCGGTGGAGACCACCACGACCGGACGGCCGGGCGGTTCGGCACGTACGAGCTGACGAATCAACTCATCGGCCGTTACGCCCGGTTTGCTGAAAAGAACCCGAACGCCCCGAGGTGGGGCGAGGAGTACCGGCGCGGCAAGCTCCGCGCCGTCGAAGACACACGTCATCTCCGCGCCGGTCTGTGCGGCGAGCACGGCCAGTCCGCCCAGCAGCCGCAGCCGCTGCTTGTCGAGCGGCATCGTCGGATAGCCGGTCTTGGTGACGTTGTAGCCGTCCACCACCAGGTGGGCCTGCGGCAGCGCCAGGAGCTGGTCGAGCAGCGCCGGGTCCGTCTCGGACAGCGCGCGGGTGGCGACGTCCTTCGGTGTCATCCGGCCCGGCTCCACCGCGTCCACGGTGTCGGCGGGGTGGACGTTGGCGGGCGGCAGCGCCAGCTCTCTGCGCAGCCCCTGGGCCGCGTCCAGCACGGTGTCCAGGAGCAGTCGCAGGCGCATGTCCTCCACACTGCGCCCCTCGCGCGCGGCGCGGCGGCCGGCTTCGAGCGCCGCCTCCGCCTCCGCGACCCGGGCCTTCAGCCGCCGCGTCTCACTGTCGGTGGCCGCCTTCTCCGTGGCCGCCGCCGAGCGCAGCGACTCGGTCTCGGCGTCCGCCTTGCGCGCCGCGGCCTGGGCGCGCTTGACGTCGCTGAGCGCGCTGCGCAGCTTGCGCTGGAGTACGTCGTTCTCCTTGCGGGCCGCTTCGAGGTCGCCTCTGGCCTTGTCGGCCTCGGCGCGGGACGCCGCCCGCGCCTCGGCCAGCTCCTCCCGCAGCCGGGCGAGCTCCCGCTCGGTCTCCTCGTCGGCCCGCTGCTCGTCGGCGCGCCGGACCTCCTCGCCCGCCGCGGCGACCAGCTTCGCCCAGCCCGGCGGGCGCAGCACGTACGCCGCCGCCGCGACATCCTGCGGGTCGGCGGCGGCGGGCGGGGTGCCCTGCTGGAGGGCGTCGGCCAGCTCCTGCTGGGTCTCGCGGAGCCGGGCCGCGATCCGTTGCCGGAAGACCGGGTCGCTCTCCAGCGCGGCGGCCATGGCGTTGCCCGCGAACTTCAGCCGCCGGGACGGCGTGAACCGCGCGTACTGGCGCAGCGGCGGCGGAAGTTCGGCGACCGTCAGGCCGCCGAAGGACTCCGCGGTGAGCGCCACGACACGGCGCCGCACGCCCTCGGGCAGGGGCCGGTCGAGCACTTCGTCGGCCGCACCGGCCTCCGGGTCGCGCTCTTCCCCCTCATACCCCGCTGGACGCTCCACCACTGCTGCACCGCTCCGATCTCAGGCGTCCGCGCCGGGCCGGTCCACCAGCTCGATCTGGTCGACCGCGTTGCACCAGCGGCAGCGGACGGACTCGATGCTCTCACTGAGCACCTCGCGCTCCTCGACCTTGGGCTCACCGGCCAGGTCGAGGTGGACGTACTCCACCACCTTGGACCGGCGGGTGACGTCGAAACGCGTGAGGTTGCCGCACAGGGTGCAGCGCCACCGGGTTTCGGCCGTCGGCAGGGGAACAGCCATTGTGTCGTCCTCTTTCGTCAAGCTCGTGCGGTTGTGCGGGTTCACGCGGTGCGCCGTCGAACTGCGGAAGTACGGAAAGTACTGCCCGTAACCCTACGGCCTGGCGGCGGCCCGGCGCCGTCCGTGCCCGGCTGCCGGAACACGGCGAGGCACTCTGTCCCCTTTATGGTCATTACGGCATGATCACTTCATGTCGGCCTCGATCCCGTCCCCGCGGACCGTGTTCTCCCGTATGACCAACGTCCTGATCGGCATCTGCTGCGTGGTCTTCGTCATCGGCCCGGCATCGGGACTCAACGGGATATACGGCACGGGCGAGTCGCTCCTCCAGGCGCAGAGCGCGTACTTCGCCCGCTGGGGCGTCATCCCGCGCGATCTGTGGAGCGGCGACCCGAAGGCGCTGCTCACCCCGCTCACCGCGCTCTTCGTGCACGGCAGCTGGCTGCACCTGCTGGGCAACATGCTCTTCCTCTACGTCTTCGGGGGCATGGCCGAGGCCAGGATGGGCCGGCTGCACTTCCTGGTGTTCTACGTCCTGACCGGCTACGTGGCCCTGCTGGGCTACGCGGCGGCGCACGCCGAGTCGGGCCAGACCCTGGTCGGCGCGTCCGGATCGATCTCCGGCGTGCTCGGCGCCTTCCTCTACCTCTTTCCCCGCGCGCGAGTGACCAGCCTCTTCCCGTTCCTCTTCTTCCTGCCGCTGCGCTTCCCGGCCTGGGCCGTACTGATCTTCTGGTTCGTGCTCCAGTGGCTGGCGGCGCAGCGCGCGGTCAACGGGCCCGGCGTCGCCTATCTGGCCCACGTCGTGGGGTTCCTGCTGGGCCTCGTCCACGCCTGGGTGCGGTACCGCGCACCGGACGCTCCACCGCAGGCCGTGCCGGGGCTCCCCGGTAGGGTGGGGCCCACAGAACGGCCGACCGAGGGAGAGAGCCAACCGTGATCACTTCGATCGTGCTCATCAAGACCAGCGTGGACCAGATCCCGGAGATCGCCGAGAAGATCGCGGCCCTCGACGGCGTCAGCGAGGTCTACTCGGTCACCGGGGCGCACGACCTGATCGCGATGGTCCGGGTGGCCGACCACGACGAGCTGGCCGACGTCATCCCCGGCCGGATCAGCAAGGTCCCCGGCGTCGCCTCCACCGAGACGCACATCGCGTTCCGCACGTACTCCCAGCACGACCTGGAAGCGGCGTTCGCGATCGGGCTGGATGCCTAAAACTCAGCCTGTCCGGCGGTTGAGGACAGGCCCGTAGGCAAACGGCCACCGGCCGGCAGCGGTCCCCCAGCAGGACCACCACCGGCCGGTTCCGACGACGCGGCTCAGCCGCGATCCGGCACGCAACGCCCCTCCTCGGTCCGGTAGGACCACCGCGCGCCGTCGGAGACCAGTTCCTTGACCGCCCGCACGAACCGCTCCACGTGCTCGTCGGGCGTACCCGCCCCGAAGCTCACCCGGATGGCGTTCAGCGACCTCCCCCAGCCTTCGGCCGGGGGGACCCCCACCTCGCTTCGCTCCCCCGGCGCCCCTTCGGGTGCACCGCAGGCCCCCGGGTCCTGCGGGTCGCTGCCCAGCAGGGTGCGCACCAGCGGGTGGGCGCAGAAGAGACCGTCCCGTACGCCGATGCCGTACTCGGCGGACAGCGCGGCCGCGAAGTGCGAGCTGTTCCAGCCCTCGACGACGAAGGACAGCACGCCCACCCGGTCGGCGTCGTCGCCGAAGAGCGAGAGCACCTTCACCTGGGGCACCTCGGCCAGCCCGGTCCGCACCTTCGCGATCAGCTCCCGCTCCCGTGCGACCAGCGCGTCGAAGCCCGCCTCGGTCAGCACCTTGCAGGCGGAGGCGATCGCGTAGACGCCGATCACGTTCGGGGAGCCGGCCTCGTGGCGGGCTGCGGTGGTGTGCCACTCGACCGCCACGCCCCCGTCCTCGCGGCGGGCGACCGTCCGGCTGGCGCCGCCGCCGGCCAGGTAGGGCTCGGCCGCCTGGAGCCAGTCGGCGCGGCCGGCCAGCACACCGGCCCCGAAGGGCGCGTAGAGCTTGTGGCCGGAGAAGGCGACCCAGTCCACGTCCAGGTCGGCGATGTCGACGGGGTGGTGCGGGGCGAGCTGAGCGGCGTCCAGCACGATCCGCGCGCCGTGCGCGTGGGCCGCGGCGGCCAGTTCGCGCACCGGCCACAGCTCGCCGGTCACGTTCGACGCGCCCGTCACGCACACCAGCGCCGGGCCGTAGGGCTCACGGCCGGCCAGCGCCTTCTCCAGCGTGTCGACCGCCTGCTGCGGGGTGCGGGGGGCGTCGAGGTAGGTGACGGTCAGGTCGCCCCGCTGCTCCCAGGGCAGCAGCGAGGCGTGGTGCTCGGTCTCGAAGACGAACACCCGGGTGCCCGCGGGGAGCACGCCCGCCAGCAGGTTGAGCGAGTCGGTGGTGGACCGGGTGAAGACCACCTGGTCCGCCTCGCGGCAGCCGAGGAACTCCGCGACGGTCTGCCGGCTGTTCTCGAAGAGGTCGGTGGAGAGCTGGGAGAGGTACCCGGCGCCGCGGTGGACGCTCCCGTAGTACGGCGCGTACGCGGCCACGTCGTCCCACACCCGCTGGAGCGCCGGGGCGCTGGCCGCGTAGTCCAGCGCGGCGTAGGTGACCTCGCCGCCGGTGACGAGCGGGACGCTCACGTCGCGGCCGAGCACGGGGAGCGGCGCGGCGGCGGCGCAGGCGGGGTCGGCGTCGGCGGTGGTGGCGGCGGTGGCGGTGGCGGTGTCAGGGCGCACGGACATGACGAAGTCTCCCGGAGGCGTAACACCGTACGAGAACGTACGGAGTGAGCGAATGACACGCACGAGGCGTGAAAGGAACCCGCGGGCGCCGCGCACACGGAAAGGAAAAGGGGGCGCCTCTGGCGGGGTGTTCGGAGAAAGGGGCCGGCCGGCCCTATCGCATTCGCTGCATCACGGAAAGGCTCCCTCGATAACCAGGATCCCTGGCGAGGGATCCGCGCTTGCCGCGGGCCTTGCTGCCTGCGGCCTGGTCATCACCCGGGGCACCCCGCCACGGACGGAGGGTTGCCGGACAGCGGGCCGGGGCCTATTCGCTGTCGCTCGTGACCTGCCGAGAATCATGCCACATGATCGCGTCGGCGCAAGAGGTGTCCGTATGACGGACGCCGCGCCCGGCATCCGGGGAGGCTCAGCTCCTCGTGTGCCGGGCGCGGCGCCGCTGTGGCTGGTCGCGCCCACGCGGCGGAGCCGCATACCGACACGTCCCGCGCCCCTGAGGGGGCTACGCCTGGGAGGCGGCCACCCAGCGGGTCAGGACGTTCTGGGCCGTGCCCGAGTCGATGGACTCGGCGGCGCGGGTGATGCCTGCCGCGATCTGGTCGGTCAGGGGTGCGTCCGTCGGCTCCAGCGCGACCAGCGCCGCCGCGGAGTTCAGCAGGACCGCGTCCCGTACGGGGCCCCGCTCGCCGGCCAGGAGGCGCCGCGCGACGTCCGCGTTGTAGGAGGCGTCAGCGCCGCGCAGCGCCTCCACAGGGACCAGTTCGAGGCCGACGTCCCGCGGGTCGAAGGACTCCTCGCGGACCGCGCCGTCACGCACCACCCAGACCCGGGAGGTGGTCGTCGTCGTCAGCTCGTCGAGGCCGTCGTCACCGCGGAAGACCAGCGAGGAGTGGCCGCGCTCGGCGAAGACGCCGGCCACGATGGGCGCCATCCTGGCGTCGGCCACGCCGACCGCCTGGGCGCGCACCTTGGCGGGGTTGGTGAGCGGACCGAGGAAGTTGAAGACCGTCCGGATGCCCAACTGGCCGCGCGCGGCGCCCACGTGCCGCAGCGCCGGGTGGAATTTCACCGCGAAGCAGAAGGTGATGCCCGCCTCCTCGGCGACCTCCACCACCCGCCGCGGGGTCAGGTCCAGGTTCACGCCCAGCTTCTCCAGGACGTCGGAGGCGCCGCTGGCGGAGGACGCGGCGCGGTTGCCGTGCTTGACGACCTTCGCGCCCGTGCCGGCCACCACGATCGAGGACATCGTGGAGATGTTCACGGTCTTGGCGCCGTCGCCGCCGGTGCCGACGATGTCCACGCCGGGCCCCGGTACCTCGATGAGGTTGGCGTGCTCGTACATGGCACGGACCAGTCCGGAGATCTCCGCGACGGTCTCGCCCTTGGCCCGCAGCGCCACCGCGAAGCCGGCGATCTGCGCGTCGCTGGCCTCGCCGCGCATCATCCGGTCCATCGCCCACTCGGTGGAGTCGGCGGAGAGGTCACGGCCTTCCAGGAGGGCGTTCAGCACGCCCGGCCAGGTGCGGGCCGCCACGCTGCCGCCGTCATCCGGGGTCACAACGTTCATGGTCCACACTCCTGGTTCATGTCAACTGCTTCACGGCGAGCCTATCGGGCCTGCAGACACGCCGGAGGGCCCCGTCCAATCGTCGGACAGGGCCCTCTGGGTGGCGTGCTCTGCTACGTGCTCGGGGTCACGGTGCGGGCACCGCTCCCCCGTGGAGATCAGTGGTGGCCGTGGCCGCTGGTGATCTCCTCGTACTCCTCCACCGTCGGCTTCGGAATGACGTTGTCCTCGCCGTAGTAGCTCTTGGAGAGCTTGGCGCGCAGCTTCTGCGAGCGCGGGATCTTGCGCTTGACACCGTTCTCGTCGACCTCGGGGCCGAGCTCGAGCGGCTTGGGCTGCTCGTGCGAGGTGAGGTGGTGCAGCTGCTCCTGGCCGAGCGGCTCGTGCACCTCGATGAACTCACCGTGCGGCAGCCGCTTGATGATGCCGGACTCGCGTCCGTGCAGCACCTTGTCGCGGTCGCGCCGCTGCAGGCCCATGCAGATCCGCTTGGTCGCGATGAAGCCGAGCACCGGCCCGACGAAGAACGCGATCCGGACGAACCAGGTGATCGAGTTGATCGACAGGTGGAAGTGCGTGGCCCACAGGTCGTTACCGCCACCGATCAGCATGACGAAGTACGCGATCAGCCAGGCCACACCGAAGCCGGTGCGGGTCGGGGCGTTGCGCGGGCGGTCCAGCAGGTGGTGCTCACGCTTGTCGCCGGTGACCCAGGACTCGATGAACGGGTAGACCGCGATGGCCGCCAGGACCAGCGGGAAGATGATGATCGGGATCAGCACACCGAAGTTGACGGTGTAGTGACCGGCGATGTCCCACTCCCAGCCGGGCATGACACGGACCAGACCCTCGGCGAAGCCCATGTACCAGTCGGGCTGGGCGCCGGTGGACACCTGGTCCGGGCGGTACGGGCCGATGGCCCACACCGGGTTGATGCTCGCGATCGCGGCGATCACCGAGATCACACCGAAGACCAGGAAGAAGAAGCCTCCGGCCTTGGCCATGTAGACCGGCAGCAGCGGCATGCCGACGACGTTCTTCTCCGTCTTGCCGGCACCCGGGAACTGGGTGTGCTTGTGGTAGAAGACCAGGATCAGGTGCGCCACCAGCAGGCCGAGCATGATGCCCGGCAGCAGCAGCACGTGCACCGAGAAGAACCGCGGAATGATGTCGTGGCCGGGGAACTCCCCGCCGAAGATGAACATCTGCAGGTACGAGCCGACCAGCGGCATCGCCAGGATGACACCCTCGATGAACCGGACACCGGTACCGGACAGCAGGTCGTCCGGGAGCGAGTAGCCGGTGAAGCCGGTGAACATGCCGAGCACCAGCAGCAGGAAGCCGAACAGCCAGTTGACCTCGCGCGGCTTGCGGAAGGCGCCGGTGAAGAACACCCGCATCATGTGAACCATCATGCCGGCGACGAACACCAGCGCGGCCCAGTGGTGGATCTGCCGGATCAGCAGACCGCCGCGGACGTCGAAGCTGATGTCCAGCGTCGACTCGAAGGCCTGGGTCATCCGGATGCCGTGCATGGGCACGTAGGAGCCGTGGTAGACGACCTCGGCCATGCTCGGGTGGAAGAACAGCGTCAGGTAGACGCCGGTCAGGATGATGATGATGAAGCTGTAGAGGCAGATCTCGCCCAGCATGAAGGACCAGTGGTCCGGGAAGATCTTCCGCATGTTGGACTTGGCGAGGCTGTAGATGCCCAGCCGGCCGTCCGCCCAGTCGGCGATCCGCTCGCCCCGCGGCGCCTGGCCGCGACGCGCGTTGGTCGCGCTCGTTTCGTTACTCATCCGCGCTCCCAGAAGCTCGGGCCGACGGGCTCCGCGAAGTCGCTGACGGCTTCGAGGTAGCCGTCCTTCACCGTGATGTGCAGCTGCGGCAGGGCGTGGCCCGCCGGGCCGAAGATCACGCGGCCACCGTCGGAAAGGTCGAAGGTGGACTGGTGGCAGGGGCAGAGCACGTGGTGCGTCTGCTGCTCGTACAGGGAGATCGGGCAACCGACGTGGGTGCAGATCTTCGAGTACGCCACGATGCCCTCGTGCGACCACTCAAGTTCCTGCTTGTCCTTGATGTTCTGCGGCTGGATCCGCACGAGCATCAGGGCGTCCTTGGCAATCTTCTGGTTGAACTCGTGGTCGTCCTCCTCCAGGCCCTCGGGCTTGGCGAAGGTGAGCGAGCCGACCGCGATGTCCTCGGGACGCAGCGGGAGGTTGGTGGACTGGTTGACCAGGCGGATGCCCTTCTTCCAGCCCGTGGTGCGGAGCTTCTTCTCCGGCAGCGGACCGAGGTCGCGCAGCAGCACCACACCGGAGAGCGGCACCAGGGCCAGCGCACCGAACATGGTGTTGCGGATCAGCTTGCGGCGGCCCATGCCGGACTCCGCGGCGCCTTCCCGGAAGTCGGCCATGACCTTGGCCTTGACCTCGGGCTCGGCCTCGATCGGGTGCCGCTCCTGGGCGACCTCCACGTCGGACATCAGCGTGCGGGCCCAGTGGACCGCGCCGGCGCCGATGCAGAACAGCGCCACGCCGAGCGTCAGGCCCAGCGCGAAGTTCAGCGCGCTGATGTGGCCGAGCGGCCAGACGTAGATGATCTTGTCGATCGGGAAGATCACGTACGAGGCGATGAAGCCGATCGTCGCGAGCATGGACACCACGAAGAGCAGTGCCACGGCACGCTCGGAGCGCTTGGCCGCCCGCTCGTCGATGTCCTGGATGCGGTGCTCGTGGGGGGGCAGGCCCGGGTCGGCGAAGGGGTTGCTCTTCGTCGCCACGTCACCGTGAGCACCGTCGCGCTCACTGGGCAGGTTTTCTTCTGGCACGTCTGCGTGTCGTCCAGTCTCACTCATGACTTCTTGGCCTTCGCTGTCCGGGCTGCGACCCAGATGGCGACCGCGACCAGCGCGCCCAGGCCGAAGATGTAACCGAAGAGGCCCTCGCTGACCGGGCCGAGACCACCGAGGTCCATGCCGCCGGGGCTCGCGGTCTTGTCGCCGTTGACCTCACCGAGGTACGCGACGATGTCCTTCTTGTTGGCCTTGGAGAGGCTGCCGTCGCCGAACGAAGGCATGTTCTGCGGGCCGGTCTCCATGGCCTCGTAGATGTGCTTCGGGTCGACCCCGTCCAGCGCCGGTGCGAACTTGCCGTTGGTCAGGGCGCCGCCCTTACCGGTGAAGTTGTGGCACTGGGCACAGTTCGTACGGAAGAGCTCACCGCCCTTGCCGATGTCGGCGCCGTCGGCGCTGTAGTCCTTCTTTTCCGGCACGGACGGACCGGCGCCGAGCGACGCGACGTACGCCGCCAGCTGGTCGATCTCGGCCTGGCTGTAGATGTTCTTCTTCCGCGGTACCTGGGCGCCCGGCTGCTGCGCCGGCATGCGGCCGGTGCCGACCTGGAAGTCGACGGCGGCAGCGCCCACGCCGACCAGGCTCGGGCCGTCGGAGGTGCCCTGACCGCCGGTGCCGTGGCAGCTGGCGCAGCCGACGGCGAAGAGCTTCTTGCCCTCCTTGATGGCAAGAGACTGGGCGGTGTCATCGGCCTGAGCCTTGTCCGCCGGCGCGAACGCGGCGTACAGCCCCCCAGTGACCGCCAGCGCGAAGAGTAGGACGACGAGCGCCGCCAGCGGATGGCGCCGTCGTGCGGAGAGCTTTTTCACGGATTACCCCGGTGTCAGGATCTTCTGCGTCGATGCTTCTGGACTGTGTCTGTCTGAACTGCGGGTCCGGTCGGGGACCGGACTGCCTACTTGATCAGGTAGATCGTGGCGAAGAGGCCGATCCAGACGACATCGACGAAGTGCCAGTAGTAGGACACGACGATGGCCGCGGTGGCCTGTTCGTGGGTGAACCTCTTGGCCGCGTACGTCCTGCCCAGGACCAGCAGGAAGGCGATCAGACCGCCTGTCACGTGCAGTCCGTGGAAGCCGGTGGTCAGGTAGAACACCGAGCCGTACGGGCCGGACGAGAGCGAGAGCCCCTCGTGCTTGACCAGCTCCGTGTACTCGTAGACCTGACCGCCGATGAAGATCGCACCCATGACGAAGGTGATCACGAACCAGGCCCGGAGCTTCTTGACGTCGCCACGCTCGGCCGCAAAAACACCGAGCTGGCACGTCAGAGAGCTGAGCACCAGGATCGTGGTGTTCGTCGCGGAGAACGGAAGATTCAGCGCATCGGCGGATTCCTTCCAATACTCGGCTCCGGTCACCGATCGGAGGGTGAAGTACATCGCGAAGAGGGCCGCGAAGAACATCAGCTCGGAACTCAGCCAGATGATGGTTCCGACGCTGGTGAGGTTCGGCCGATTGACCGACGGGTGCGCGTGCCCGGTTTCTACTGCTGTTGCTGTCGCCACGACCGACATTATGTCGGTCGCTTATCTTGCGCTCACTCCGGGGGGTGCCGTTCGGTGTGTCAAGGGGGTGTGCCCTGCCCGTACGGTCCAGTGGAGGGGTCCCCCGAAGGGGGGAAGCACACCTTCCGCACCCCCCTGACGCCCCCGCTCCGACCAGTCCTGACGGGTCGTCGGGCGGATCTTCGTCCGGTACGGACCCTCCTCCACGGGGCCTTCCGGGCAGTAGCATCCGCTGAACGGGACCGGCCCCCGAGGTGCTCCCGTGAACGGTGCTCCCCCAAAAGCGTGGAGGAACGATGCAGGCGACTGCCACGGTGCTGGTCTACAGCGACGACTCGGGCACCCGCGAGCAGGTACGCCTCGCGGCCGGCCGGCGCCCCGCCGCCGATGTGCCGCAGGTGGAGATTGTGGAGTGCGCGACACTCCCGGCCGTCCTCGCGGCCCTGGAACAGGGCGGCATCGACGCCTGTGTCCTGGACGGCGAGACCGCGCCGGCCGGCGGCATGGGCGTGTGCCGGCAGATCAAGGACGAGATCTTCCACTGCCCGCCGGTGCTGCTGCTGATCGGCCGTCCCCAGGACTCCTGGCTGGCGACCTGGAGCCGGGCCGACGCCGCGGTGACCCATCCGATCGACCCGGTGGCGTTCGCCGACGCGCTGGCGGGGCTGCTGCGCCGCCGGCTGCTCGCGGAGGCCTGAGCAACACCGGCCGCACGACGTACGGCGCCCCGTCCGGGCGGAGCAGCCCGGACGGGGCGCTGTGTGCCGTTCTGCGGGCTTCTCAGACCCGCGGGCGCAGTCTGGCGGCGTCGGCGGGGCCCGAGGCCTTCTCGCCGCTGTCCGCGCCGCTCATACCGCCGCCGAGGGCGCTGCCGGCACGCCACTTGTCCCAGGACATGTTCCAGTCGCCGAACCCGTTGTCGAACGGGGTCATGGCGTCGCCCTTGCTGTGGACCACCTCGACGAGGTCGCCGACCCGTACGTGCTCGAAGAACCAGCGGGCGTCGGCGGTGGACATGCCGGTGCAGCCGTGGCTGACGTTGGCCGCGCCCTGCGACCCCACGGACCAGGGGGCCGCGTGCACGTATTCGCCGCTCCACGTCACGCGGGTGGCCCAGTGGACCGGCAGGTTGTAGGACTCCGAACTGCCGCGCGCGATGCCCACGGTGTTGCTGTTCATCCGGACGAAGGCCTCCTTGCCCAGCACGACCTTGATGCCGTTGCGGGTGTCGAAGCCGGGCTTGCCGGTGGTGACGGGCAGGGTCTTGATCACCTTGCCGTTGCGCCGGACCGTCATCCGGTGGGCCGCGGCGTCCGTGCGCGCCTCGACCCGGTCGCCCGTACGGATCCTCACGGGCTTGCCCGGCCCGCCGTACAGCCCCTTGGCGATCTTCAGGCCCTGGAGGTTGCTGTACGCCTCGACGGTGGCGTGCGCGGGCCAGTACGAACGCGGGCGGTAGTGCAGGGTCTTGTCGTCCGCCCAGTGCCAGGAACCCAGCACGCGCGGGCTGCTGTCGACCTTCAGGGCGCCTTCCACGAGCGCCCTGGCGCGCTTGCCGTGCACCGGCCGGCTGAGTTCGGCGGTGAGCGGCTGGCCGACGCCGTACGTGCCGCTGTCGGGCCCGAAGGTCACTCGCAGCCGCCGGTCGCCGTTGCCCTCGGTCTCCGTGTGCAGGACCTTGCGGCCCGGCTTGCCGTCGCTGTCCTCGGTGCTCACCCGCACGGTGTAGCGGGTGCCGGCGGCGAGCGGCACGGTGCTGCGCCAGCGGGTGCCGTCGGCGGTCAGGCGGCCGCGGATGTAGCGGCCGGCGGCGTCCGTGGCGGTGACATCGGTGATCCTCGCCTCGTCGCCCTTGGTGGTCACTTCCAGCGGCTTGTCCGGATCGGCCTTCTGCTCGCCCGCCGGGGCGTTGGCCGCGATCTGGCCGGCCGCATCGTAGGGCTGGGCGGCGAGCGGATCCGGCGACGCCCCGCCGCACCCGGTGACCCCCGCCGCGAGCGGCAGCAGCAGGAGCGCTGAGCTGAGCACCGTCCGGGATCGTGGCATGTGGCTCATAGCAACAAAATAGGAAAAACCTCCCCCGTACGGCGCGTTGGAGGAGGCCAAATGGGTCGGGCCCGGCCACTCCGTGGAGTGGCCGGGCCCGGCCCGTCGGTGCGGATCCGCGCTTACTGCGTGCGGTTCTCGCCCCGGTAGTACTCGAACACCCAGCCGAACAGGCCGACGAGGATGATCGGAGCGGAGAAGTACAGCAGCCACCAGCCGAAGACGACGCCCAGGAAGGCGAACGCTCCGCCGATGCCCAGCGAGAGCGGCTGCCAGCTGTGCGGGCTGAAGAAACCCACCTCGCCGGCGTCGTCCGCGACGTCCGCGTCCTTGCGGTCCTGCGCACCCGCGTCCACTCGCCGGGCCGTGAAGGCCAGGTAGTAGCCGATCATGATGCAGAGACCGAACGCCAGGAACAGCGCGGTGGTGCCCGCCGGCTCCTTCGACCAGACGCCGTAGACGATCGCCATGGCGAGGACGAAGACGGAGAGCCAGATGAACATCTTGCCCTGGATCTTCACTTGCCGGCCTCCTTCTTGCCGCCCATGAGCGCGGAGTCCTTCTGCTCGTCATTCTCGAGCGCGTCGAGAGCGGCGATCTCAGGGTGGTGCAGGTCGAACGCCGGGGATTCCGAGCGGATGCGCGGCAGCGTGAGGAAGTTGTGCCGCGGCGGCGGGCAGGAGGTCGCCCACTCCAGCGAGCGGCCGTAGCCCCACGGGTCGTCGACCTCGATCTTCTTGCCGTACTTGGCCGTCTTCCAGACGTTGTACATGAAGGGCAGGATCGACAGGCCCAGCAGGAAGGAGCTGATCGTCGAGATCGTGTTCAGGGCGGTGAAGCCGTCGGCCGCCAGGTAGTCGGCGTAACGACGCGGCATGCCCTCGGCGCCCAGCCAGTGCTGGACCAGGAAGGTGCCGTGGAAGCCGATGAACAGCGTCCAGAACGTGATCTTGCCGAGCCGCTCGTCCAGCATCTTGCCGGTGAACTTCGGCCACCAGAAGTGGAAGCCGGCGAACATCGCGAAGACGACCGTACCGAAGACGACGTAGTGGAAGTGCGCCACGACGAAGTACGAGTCGGAGATGTGGAAGTCCAGCGGCGGCGAGGCCAGGATGACGCCGGTCAGACCACCGAAGGTGAAGGTGATCAGGAAGCCGACCGCCCAGAGCATCGGTGTCTCGAAGGACAGCGAGCCCTTCCACATCGTGCCGATCCAGTTGAAGAACTTCACACCGGTCGGAACCGCGATGAGGAACGTCATGAAGGAGAAGAACGGCAGGAGTACTCCGCCGGTGACGTACATGTGGTGCGCCCACACGGTCACCGAAAGGCCCGCGATCGAAATCGTCGCCGCGATCAGACCGATGTAACCGAACATCGGCTTCCGCGAGAAGACCGGAATGACCTCGGAAATGATGCCGAAGAACGGCAGCGCGATGATGTACACCTCTGGGTGTCCGAAGAACCAGAAGAGGTGCTGCCAGAGCAATGCGCCGCCATTGGCCGCATCGAATACATGCGCCCCGAACTTACGGTCCGCCTCCAGGGCGAACAGCGCGGCGGCCAGCACCGGGAAGGCCAGCAGGACCAGCACACCGGTCAGCAGGACGTTCCAGGTGAAGATCGGCATCCGGAACATCGTCATGCCGGGGGCACGCATGCAGATGATCGTGGTGATGAAGTTGACCGAGCCGAGGATGGTGCCGAAGCCGGAGAAGGCCAGACCCATGATCCACATGTCGGCGCCGACACCCGGCGAGCGGACCGCGTCCGACAGCGGGGAGTAGGCGAACCAGCCGAAGTCGGCCGCACCCTGCGGGGTGAGGAAGCCGGCCACCGCGATCAGCGAGCCGAAGAGGTACAGCCAGTACGCGAACATGTTCAGCCGCGGGAACGCCACGTCGGGCGCGCCGATCTGCAGCGGCATGATCCAGTTGGCGAATCCTGCGAACAGCGGCGTCGCGAACATCAGCAGCATGATCGTGCCGTGCATCGTGAACGCCTGGTTGAACTGCTCGTTCGACATGATCTGCGTGCCGGGACGAGCCAGTTCGGCGCGCATGAAGAGCGCCATCAGGCCGCCGATGCAGAAGAAGGCGAACGACGTCACCAGATAGAGCGTGCCGATCGTCTTGTGGTCGGTGGTCGTCAGCCACTTCACCACGACGTTGCCGGGTTGCTTCCTGCGTACGGGTGGTGCTGCCGAGGCCGATGCGGCGGCGGCACCCTGAGGTTCGTTGAGGATGCTCACTTGTTCTTCGTCTCCGCGTTCCTGGCGTGGTCGGTCTGCTCGATACCGGCCGGCAGGTAACCGTTCTGGCCCTTCTTCGCCAGGTCCTTCAGGTGCTCCTGGTACCGCTCGGGAGACACGACCTTGACGTTGAAGAGCATCCGGGAGTGGTCAACGCCGCAGAGCTCGGCGCACTTGCCCATGAAGGTGCCCTCCTTGTTCGGAGTCACCTCGAAGACATTGGTGTGACCCGGGATGACGTCCTGCTTCATCAGGAACGGCACCACCCAGAAGGAGTGGATGACATCACGCGAGGTCAGGATGAACTGGACGGTCTCACCCTTCGGCAGCCACAGCGTGGGGCCGGGGTTGCCGTTCTGCGGGTTCCGCTCGCCCGGCGTGCCCTGGTCGTAGACGCCCTCGGCACCCTGGGGCGCCGACTTCTTCCACTTGTCCGGGATCGCGGAGAGTTCCTTGGAGTCGATGTTCGTGGTCGACTTGTCGCCGTCCACGTTCTCCATGTAGTTGAACGCCCAGCTCCACTGGAAGCCCACCACGTTCACGACGTGGTCCGGCTTCTTGGAAGTCTTGAGGAGTTCGTTCTCATCGCGCGCGGTGAAGTAGAAGAGCACCGCGATGATGATGAACGGGACGATGGTGTACAACGCCTCGATCGGCATGTTGTACCGGGTCTGTGCAGGGACCTCCACCTTGGTCCGGCTGCGGCGGTGGAAGATCCAGCTCCAGATGATCAGGCCCCACACCAGCACGCCCGTTGCGAGGGCGGCGGCCCAGGAGCCCTGCCAAAGGGAGAGGATCCGCGGCGCCTCGTCGGTGACGGGCGTTGGCATGCCGAGGCGGGGGAAGTCCTTGTATGTGCAACCGGTCGCGGTCAGCAGGACCAGGCCCGCAGCCAGCACCTGCGGCAGCTTCCGCCGCATCGGGCGCCGCGACGAGCGGTCGGAGCCGTTGGGACTCACGTAGCGCCTTCCCGAGAGTCTCGCCCGCGGACCGGCTGCGGCCGTCTCAGCTGGTCGGTCGCCGGCCCTGTCACGGGCAGGGGTTTGGATGTTTATGCGGACCAAACCCTACTGGACGCTATTTGGCGTCGCGCGGGGAGGGTGCCCAACGCGGCGCGTCACCCCCCGAAGGGGTGGCCCGGCCCCCTCACTGGCCCCCCGGAACAACCGGATTCCCCGCTTCTGCCCGGCATCTGACGCCGCGCCGCCGGTCCGGTCCGGCGCACCGGAGGGGTCACCGCCCGAACGCGTTAGCGTTTCGCCGTGTCCTACTTCGATGCCGCGTCCTCCGCTCCCCTGCACCCGGTCGCCCGCGAGGCGCTCCTCGCCGCGCTCGACGAGGGGTGGGCCGACCCGGCCCGGCTGTACCGGGAGGGGCGGCGCGCCCGGCTGCTGCTGGACGCCGCGCGCGAGGCCGCCGCCGAGGGGGTCGGCTGCCGCCCCGACGAGCTGGTCTTCACCCCGTCCGGCACCCGGTCCGTGCACTCGGGCGTGGCGGGCGCGCTGGCCGGCCGTCGGCGTGTCGGCACCCGGCTGGTCCACTCCGCCGTCGAACACTCCTCCGTACTGCACGCGGCGGAGACGCACGAGGCGGCCGGCGGCACCGTGGCCGTGGTGGGCTGCGACCGTACGGGCCGGGTGGCCGCCGAGGAGTTCGCCGCGGCGCTCACCCCGGACACCGCGCTGGCCGTCCTGCAGTCCGCCAACCATGAGGTGGGCACCGAACAGCCGGTGGCCGAGGCGGCCGAGGCGTGCCGCGCGGCGGGCGTGCCGCTGCTGGTGGACGCCGCCCAGTCGCTCGCCTGGGGAGCGGTGGAGGGCCCCTGGTCGCTGCTGGCGGGCAGCGCGCACAAGTGGGGCGGCCCGGCCGGGGTCGGCCTGCTGGCGGTACGCAAGGGCACCCGCTTCGCGCACCGGGGCCCGGCGGACGAGCGCGAGTCGGGCCGGGCGCCCGGCTTCGAGAACATCCCGGCGGTGGTGGCGGCGGCCGCGTCGCTGCGTGCCGTGCGCGGGGAGGCCGTGGCCGAGGCGGCGCGGCTGCGCGGTCTGGTGGACCGGATCCGCTCCCGGGTGCCGGAGCTGGTGCCGGACGTGGCGGTGGTCGGCGATCCGGTCCGGCGGCTGCCGCACCTGGTGACCTTCTCCTGCCTCTACGTCGACGGCGAGACGCTGCTGCACGCGCTGGACCGGGCGGGCTTCTCCGTCTCCTCCGGCTCCTCCTGCACCTCCAGCACGCTGACGCCCAGCCACGTCCTGAAGGCGATGGGCGTGCTCTCCGAGGGCAACGTACGGGTGTCGCTGCCGACCGGGACCGACGAGGCCGAGGTGGACCGCTTCCTGGCGGTGCTGCCGGAGGCGGTGGCCGGGGTGCGGGAGCAGCTGGGCGCGCCCGCTGCGCGCCCCGCGCGGGCCCCTGAGGGCGCGTCCGGCGACGTGGTCGTGGACGCGCTCGGCGCGCGCTGCCCGGTGCCGGTGATCGAGCTGGCGAAGGCGGTCGCCGGGGTGGCCGTCGGCACGACGGTGACCGTGCTGTCGGATGACGAGGTGGCGGCGCTGGACATCCCCGCGTGGTGCTGGACGCAGGGCCAGGAGTACCTGGGGGAAGCCGCCGGGCCCCCGGAGCGCGGCGCCGCGTACGTGGTGCGGCGCCGCGTCTAGTCCGTGCCGGGTCTCAGTCCAGGTACTGCTGGATCTCGGCGGCGGCCTCGTGGCCGTACGCCTTGGTGAAGCGGTCCAGGAAGTGGCTGCGGCGCAGCTCGTACTCCTGGGTGCCGACCGTCTCGATGACGAGGGTGGCCAGCATGCAGCCGACCTGCGCGGCGCGCTCCAGGGAGACGCCCCAGGCCAGGCCGGAGAGGAAGCCGGCGCGGAAGGCGTCGCCGACGCCGGTCGGGTCGGCCTTGGCCTTCTCCTCGGGGACGCCGACCTCGATGACCGGCTCGCCCTCGCGCTCGATGCGGACGCCACTGGCACCGAGGGTGGTGACGCGGGTGCCGACCTTGCCGAGGATCTCCTCGGCGGTCCAGCCGGTCTTGGACTCGATGAGGCCCTTCTCGTACTCGTTGGAGAAGAGGTAGGCCGCGCCGTCCATGAGGGTGCGGATGTCGTCGCCGTCCATCCGCGCGATCTGCTGGGAGAAGTCGGCGGCGAAGGGGATGGAGCGGGTACGGCACTCCTCGGTGTGCCGGATCATCGCCTCGGGGTCGTCCGCGCCGATCAGGACGAGGTCCAGGCCGCCCACGCGCTCGGCGACGTGCTGGAGCTCGATCAGCCGGGCCTCGCTCATCGCGCCGGTGTAGAAGGAGCCGATCTGGTTGTGGTCGGCGTCGGTGGTGCACACGAAGCGGGCGGTGTGCAGCACCTCGGAGATCCGTACGGAGGCGGTGTCGACGCCGTGCCGGTCCAGCCAGGCGCGGTACTCGCTGAAGTCGTTGCCGGCGGCGCCGACCAGGATCGGCGCGGTGCCGAGCTGGCCCATGCCGAAGCAGATGTTCGCGGCGACGCCACCGCGCCGCACGTCGAGCTGGTCGACCAGGAAGGAGAGGGAGACCGTGTGGAGCTGGTCGGCGACCAGCTGGTCGGCGAAGCGTCCGGGGAAGGTCATCAGGTGGTCGGTGGCGATGGAGCCGGTGACTGCGATACGCACGGCGATTCGCTCCTGCGGGGAGGCGTGGGGCGGTGACGGACGTGACCCAACGCTACCCGTTCGGGACGACCCTTCCGACCTGGCGAAACTACCCGATAGTAGGTCTTCTTTCGCGGTGTGAAGGGTGCGTACGGTGCGCATATGACCCCACATGTGAAGCCCGTCACAACAGATCGCTCCACCGGCCGTCACCCGGACGGAGCCGCGCACGACTCGATGGAGCAACTGCTCGGCGACTGCGCCCGCATGGCGCCGCACTGGCGGAGCGACGGCCACTTCGCCGCGCCGCCGCGCCCGGCCGCCGAGCTCCGCGGGATCACGGTGCCCGCCACCTCTGCGAAACTGCTGGACGGGATGTCCGAGTACGGCGACTGAGTACGGCGAGCCACTCCTCCACCGCTCTTCCACGGGCCGTCAGCGGCCCGTTCGGGCCGCGGGCGGAACCGTCCGCGGCCCGGCTCCGTCCAATCGGCGTCCCCCTCACGGAGGATGGCGCATCAGTTGTTCAGCGGAGCCGAAGGAGCGATGCGGTGAGCACCGAGGACACTCCCCCTGCCACCGGCAGCGGGAAGAATTCCACCGAGACCCCCACCACCCCGGGGCGGCGCGGGCGCAGCCCGCTGGTGGTCGCCTCGATGGCCGCCGCCGTGCTGTTGGCCGGCGGTGGCGCGGCGTACTGGGCATCGGGCGCTTCCGGCCAGGACGGCGAGGGCAGCGCCGGCGCGGCGGCCGACCCGCCGCCCCTGGCCCTGGAGGGCTACGGCCAGTCGCACAGCGGGAACAGCGGCAACAGCGGCATCGCGCCGGGCGAGCCGAACCCGCAGGGCGCGGGGTACCGCGCGGTCGGCGAGCTGCCGGACGGGCCGGCCGACGCGCCCGTCTACCGCCCGCAGGGCCCGGTCGGCAAGGCCGCGGTGGCCCGGCTGGCCAAGGCGCTGGACGTCTCGGGCCAGGTCCGCTCCGAGGGCGGCACCTGGAAGGTCGGCGGCCAGGACAAGGACTCCCGCGGGCCCGTGCTCCAGGTGGCCAAGGCCGGCACCGGCTCGTGGACGTTCGCGCAGTACGGCACCCCGGGCGGGGTCAACTGCGCGCTGCCCGCCGCGCCCAAGGGCGAGGCGGCGGACGCGAAGACGGGCCACTCCTCCGACGGGCCCGGCTGCCCCTCGTACCGCGGCCGGGAGGCCAGCACGGAGGACGACGGCAGCGGCAAGGGCGCGGTGTCGCAGAACGAGGCGAAGCAGGCGGTGCAGCCGGTGCTCGCGGCGCTGGGGCAGCAGGACGCGAAGCTGGACGCCGGCGGGCTGTCCGGCGCGGTGCGGATCGTCTCCGCGAACCCGACGTTCGGCGGCCTGCCGACGTACGGCTGGCAGAGCGACCTCCAGGTCGGCTCGGACGGCCGGGTCGTCGGCGGCAGCGGCCAGCTCGCGCGGCCGGTCAAGGGCGACACCTACCCGGTGCTGAGCGCGGGGAAGACCCTTGACCACCTGAACGGCGGGGCCGGCTCCGCCGAGGGCAAGGGCAAGGAGAAGTGCGCGACGCCGTTGCCGGACAAGGGCGAGAAGGACGAGAAGGCCGACGGCAAGGGCGACAAGGGTGTCGCGCCGTGCGAGCCGGCGCCCGGGAAGCCTTCGCCCGCCGAGGTGACCGGCGCCCGGTTCGGCCTGTCGGTGCAGTTCGTGAACGGCAGCCAGGCGCTCGTGCCCTCGTGGATGTACGAGGTGCGGCAGCCCGGCTCGCCCGGCGGCAAGGACGCCGGCACGACGGTCGCGCACCCGGCGGTCGACCCGAAGTTCGTGGTGGACCGGAACGCCGGTGACGCCGCCACCCAGCGGCCCGCGCAGCCGCCGCAGGGCGGCAAGGAGGGCCAGAAGGGTGCGCAGAGCCTGGAGTCGTACGCGGTCTCCAAGGACGGCAAGAAGCTGACGCTGCACTTCTGGGGCGGCGTGTGCAGCAACTACTCGGCCAGCGCCGATCAGTCGGGCACGGCCGTGACCGCGCAGGTCACCGGCAAGGAGAAGAAGCCGGGCGGGGTCTGCGTGAAGATCGCCAAGCAGTTCAGCAAGACGGTGACGCTGGACTCCCCGCTGGACGGCCGGGAGGTCATCGACGCCTCCAGCGGTGAGACGGTGCCGCAGAAGTGACGGCGGGCCGCCGCGAGCCGGAGGTTCGAGGGCGGCCATGACGAAGGCGGCGTTCCCCGCGGGGAACGCCGCCTTCGTCATATGTCTCCGTGTGCCGGAGCCGGCCGGCTCAGCTGAAGGAGTCGCCGCAGGCGCAGGAGCCGGTGGCGTTGGGGTTGTCGATCGTGAAGCCCTGCTTCTCGATGGTGTCGACGAAGTCGATGGAGGCACCACCCAGGTACGGGGCGCTCATCCGGTCGGTGACGACCTTCACGCCGCCGAAGTCCTTCACGACGTCGCCGTCGAGCGAGCGCTCGTCGAAGAAGAGCTGGTAGCGCAGGCCGGAGCAGCCACCGGGCTGAACGGCCACCCGCAGCGCGAGGTCGTCCCGGCCTTCCTGCTCCAGCAGGGTCTTGACCTTCGACGCGGCTGCGTCGGACAGGATGATGCCGTCGCTGACGGTGGTCTCGTCCTGAACGCTCATCTACATCTCTCCCGGGTTGTACGGACCCCTTGCCCTCGGCAGTAACCGACGGGGCCCCGGATTCATTCCGGGCGGGCTCGAAGTTCTGGGGAATTTTCCACCCCTCTTCATGCTCGCACACCCCGCCGCGAAGGTCAGCGACTGCCGGGGTACGGCCGGCCGGGTGATGCGTCACATCGACACAATGCCCATCGTCAAACTGACGTGAAGCGACTATGATAGATAACGTCATTTCGACGAGAAGTAACCCCGGTGCCCACCAGCACCGGCTCCACTGGAGCGGCCCTGCCGCCCTGATCGATTACGAAGAGAGGGTGCGTGTCGTGACCACCGCCCAGTCCCGTCAGGACCTCGACGTGCAGCCCACGCCGCTCGCGCTGCTCCTTCTCGGCCGGGAGGCCGACCCGAAGAGCGAGCGGGGCGTGGAGTGCCCGGGCGACCTGCCCGCGCCCTCCGACCCCGACCTCGTGGAGCGGGCCCGCGCGGCCAAGGAGAAGCTCGGGGACAAGGTCTTCGTGCTCGGCCACCACTACCAGCGCGACGAGGTCATCCAGTTCGCGGACGTCACCGGCGACTCCTTCAAGCTGGCGCGGGACGCGGCCGCGCGGCCGGACGCCGAGTACATCGTCTTCTGCGGCGTGCACTTCATGGCCGAGTCCGCCGACATCCTGACCACCGACGACCAGAAGGTCGTCCTGCCCGACCTGGCCGCCGGCTGCTCGATGGCCGACATGGCCACCGCCGAGCAGGTCGCGGAGTGCTGGGACGTGCTGACCGACGCCGGCGTCGCCGAGCAGGTCGTACCCGTGTCGTACATGAACTCCTCGGCGGACATCAAGGCCTTCACCGGCAAGCACGGCGGCACGATCTGCACGTCGTCGAACGCCAAGCGGGCCCTGGAGTGGGCCTTCGAGCAGGGTGAGAAGGTGCTCTTCCTGCCCGACCAGCACCTGGGCCGCAACACCGCGGTGCGCGACATGGGCATGTCGCTGGACGACTGCGTGGTCTACAACCCGCACAAGCCGAACGGCGGCCTCACCCCCGAGCAGCTGCGCGCCGCGAAGATGATCCTGTGGCGCGGGCACTGCTCGGTGCACGGCCGCTTCTCGCTGGAGTCGGTCGAGGACGTCCGGGCACGCATTCCGGACGTGAACGTGCTGGTGCACCCGGAGTGCAAGCACGAGGTCGTGGCCGCGGCCGACCACGTGGGCTCCACGGAGCTCATCATCAAGACCCTGGAGGCGGCGCCCGCCGGGTCGAAGTGGGCGATCGGCACCGAGCTGAACCTGGTCCGCCGCCTGGCCAATCGTTTCGCTGCCGAGGACAAGGAGATCGTCTTCCTCGACAAGACGGTCTGCTTCTGCTCCACGATGAACCGCATCGACCTCCCGCACCTGGTCTGGGCCCTGGAGTCCCTGGCGGACGGCAAGGTCGTCAACCGGATCGAGGTGGACAAGGAGACGGAGGACTTCGCCAAGCTCGCGCTTGAGCGGATGCTGGCGCTGCCGTAGCCGTCACACATGTGGGGCCCGTACCGGACTTCGGTACGGGCCCCACGTGCTGTGCGGGTCAGACGCCGGCGGGCTCCGGCGTACGGTCCCCCTCCGGCGCGGCGGAACCGGACCGCTTGGCGGCCTTCTTCGCCGCCCGCTTCTCCTTGCGGAGCTCGATGATCGCGTAGAGCGTCGGCACGAGCAGCAGGGTCAGCAGGGTGGAGGTGATCAGGCCGCCGATCACGACGACCGCCAGCGGCTGGGAGATGAACCCGCCGTCACCGGTGACCGAGAGGGCCATCGGCAGCAGGGCCATGATCGTTGCGAGGGCCGTCATCAGGATGGGCCGCAGCCGGTGGCGGCCGCCCTCGACGACCGCCTCGACCACGCCGTACCCCTGCGCCCGGTACTGGTTGATCAGGTCGATCAGCACGATCGCGTTGGTGACGACGATGCCGATGAGCATCAGCATGCCGATCATCGCCGGGACGCCCAGCGGGGTGCCCGTGGCGACCAGCAGGCCGATCGCGCCGGTCGCCGCGAACGGGATCGACACCAGCAGGATCAGCGGCTGGATCAGCGATCGGAAGGTCGCCACCAGCAGCATGAAGACGATCGCGATGGCCGCCAGCATGGCCAGGGCGAGCGAGGAGAACGCCTCGTCCTGGTCGGCCGAGACGCCGCCGATCTCGGCGGTCGCGCCCTTGGGCAGGTCCAGGTCCTTCAGCTCGGACGTCAGCTGCGTGGTGACCGCGCCGGTGTTGTCACCGGTCGGCTTGGCCGTGATGGTGGCGGACCGGGCACCGTCGATGCGGGTCATCTGCACCGGGCCCGCCACCGTCTTCACCTCGGCGATGTCGCCGAGCCGCACCATGCCCGACGGGCCGGGCAGCGTCAGCTTCTTCAGCTGCGCCACGGTGGTGGCCGGGTGCGCCGACTTCACCACGACGTCCCGCTCCGCGTCGTCCAGCAGCGCCTTGCCGCTGGTGGTGCCGCGTACCGCCTGGCCGACGGCCTGGCCGAGGGTGGCCTGGGTGTAACCGGCGGCCGCGGCCTTGTCGTTCGCGGTGACGGAGATCCGGGGCACGCTCTGTGCCAGGTCGCTGGTGACGTCGGTGACGTCGTCCAGGCCGGCGACCTTCTTCCGTACCTGCTCGGCCGCGTCCTTCAGCACGTCCCCGTCGGCGGCCTTCACGACCACGCTCAGGTCCTGGTTGCCGAAGGCCTGGCCGGCCGAGACGGTGGTGTCGCCGATGTCCTCGCCGAGCTTCTTCAGCCCGTCCCGGATGTCCGCGACGACCCGGTCGGAGTCGTCGGCGTTCGCCAGCTTGACCTGGTACGACGCCTGGTTGGCGCTGGCGCCGCCGCCGAAGGCCGCCATCATGCCCGACGAGCCGACGGTGACCTGGTAGTCCTGCACGCCGTCGGTGTCCGCGAGCAGCTTCTCGACCCGCTTCGCCTGCTTGTCGGCGGCGCCGAGGCTGGTGCCGGGGGCCAGCTCCTGCTGGATGGAGAGGGTGTCCTGCGTGCCCTGGTCGAAGAAGTTGGTCTTCAGCAGCGGGCCCATGCCGAAGGTGCCGATGAGGATGACCACGGCGATGACGAGGCTGGTGGCCCGGCGCCGGGTCGCGAAGCGCAGCACCGGTACGTACAGCCGCTGCAGGGCGCTGCGGCTCTCCTTCTCCTCGGCGGCCTTGCGCAGCGCCTCCGGGTCGCTGCCCTCGACGGCCTTCGGGGCGCGCAGGAACCAGTACGAGAGGACCGGTACGACGGTGAGGGAGACCAGCAGCGAGGCCAGCAGGGCCACGGTGACGGTGATCGAGAAGTCGCCGAAGAGGGCGCCCACCATGCCGCCGACCACGCCGATCGGCAGGAAGACCGCGACGGTGGTGAGGGTGGAGGAGGTGATCGCGCCGGACACCTCGCGGACGCCGGTGAGGATGGCGTGCTTGCGCTCCTCGCCGTAGCCGAGGTGCCGCTTGATGTTCTCCAGGACGACGATGGAGTCGTCCACGACCCGGCCGATGGCGATGGTCAGCGCGCCCAGGGTCAGCATGTTCAGCGACAGGTCGCGGGTCCACAGCACGATGAGCGTGATGACGACGGACAGCGGGATGGACACCGCGGTCACCAGCGTCGAGCGCAGGCTCAGCAGGAAGACCAGGATCACGATCACGGCCATGACCAGGCCGAGCAGGCCCTCGGTGGTGAGGGACTCGATGGACTTGGAGACCTGCGGGCCCTGGTCGGAGACGACCGTGACGTCCGCGTCCTGGCCGAGGTCGGCGCGGATCTGCGGGAGCTTGTCCTTGACCGCGTCGGAGATGGCGACGGCACTGCCGTCCTGGTCCATGGTGATCTGGACCGCGAGGCTGGGCTTGCCGTTGGTGCGGGTGAGCGAGGTCGGGGTGGCCGACTCCTGCTTCACGGTGGCGAGGTCGCCGACGCGTACCGGCGCGCCGGCCCCGCCCTTGCCCGCCGCGGCACCGGCCGCCGCCGGGGAGACGGTGAGGTCCTTGATCTGCTGGAGCGAGGTCCAGCCGCTGCCGACCTGGACGGTGCGGCTCTTGCCGTCCTCGGCGAAGGAGCCGGCCGGCACGGAGGCGCCGCCGGCCTCCAGGGCCTGGCCGAGGGCTGCCGGGGTGAGCCCCGCCCTGGCGAGCTTGGCGTCGTCGGGGGTGACCGCGACGACCCGGTCGCGGACGCCGTTGACGCTGACCTGGCCGACGCCGTCGATGTCCTTCAGGGCCGGGACGACGCTGCGGTCCAGGCGGTCGGCGAGGGCCTGCTGGTCCTGCCCGGAAGAGGCGACGGCCAGCACCGCGGTCGGCAGGTCGTCGGTGCCGCCGGCCACGACCTGCGGGTCGACGTCGTCGGGCAGCGTGGCGCGGGCCCGGTTGACGGCCTGCTGGACGTCGGCGACCAGCGTCTTGGAGTCGTTGCCGTAGTCGAACTCGGCCATGACCACGGCCGAGCCCTCACTGGCCGTCGAGGTCACGCCCGTGATGCCGTCGACCGCCTGGATGCCGTCCTCCAGCGGTTCGACGACCTGCTTCTCGACGACGTCGGGCGAGGCGCCCTGGTACGGCGCCACGACGGACACCATGGGCAGATCGATGGAGGGCAGCAGCTGCTGCTTCAACTGTGGGATCGCGATGGCCCCGAAGACGATCGCCACGATCGACATCAGTGCTATCAGGCCCCGTTGTGCGAGGCTGAGTCGGGACAGCCTGAACATGGGTGGGGTCTCTCTCTTTTGTTCTGAACGCTTCCGGCAACGGCCCATGGCGGGCCCGCTTACACCATCCGGCACGCGCAGCGCGGTTTCCCTAGCACCCAGGTCCATTTCCGGGGCCGGGGCGTACCGCGTCCGCAGTACGCCCCGCTCCACCCGCTGCTACACCCGCGGGCGGACGAGTCCGGTTTGGTACGCAATGACCACCAGCTGTGCCCGGTCGCGGGCGCCCAGCTTGGCCATCGCCCGGTTCACATGCGTCTTGACGGTCAGCGGACTGACGGACAGCCGCTCGGCGATCTCGTCGTTGGACAGCCCGCCCGCGACCAGCACCAGCACCTCGCGCTCCCGGCCGGTCAGCGTCGCCAGCCGCTCGGCGTCCGGGCCCGCCGCGCCGTCCTCGCCGTCGCCCTGGGCGAGGAACCGGGCGATCAGCCCCTTCGTGGCCACCGGGGACAGCAGCGCCTCCCCGGCCGCCGCGACCCGGATGGCGCTCAGCAGTTCGTCCGGCTCGGCGCCCTTGCCGAGGAAGCCGCTGGCGCCCGCCCGGAGCGCCTGCACCACGTAGTCGTCGACCTCGAAGGTCGTCAGGATCACCACGCGCACCCCGGCCAGCTCCGGGTCCTCGCTGATCATGCGGGTGGCGGCCAGCCCGTCCACGCCGGGCATCCGGATGTCCATCAGGACCACGTCGGGCGCCGTGGCACGGGTCTGTTCGTACGCCTCGGCGCCGTCCGACGCCTCGGCCACCACCCGCATCCCGGGCTCGGAGTCCACCAGCACCTTGAACGCGCTGCGCAGCAGCGCCTGGTCGTCCGCGAGCAGCACCTTGATCGTCATGTTGTCTCCCCCGTGCGTGCGGTCTGCAGCGGCAGCCGTACCCGTACCTTGAATCCGCCGGCCGGGCGCGGCCCGGTCTCCACCGAGCCGCGCAGCGCGGCGACCCGCTCCCGCATCCCGATCAGGCCGTGCCCGCCGCCGTCCGTACGGTCCGCCGGCTCCTGCTGTTCACCGGGGCGCGGGCGGGGCCGGGCGGGTCCGCCGCCGCCGTCGTCCAGCACCGTCAGCGTCAGCGCCTCGGCCGAGCGGACGATGCGCACCGTGGCGCGTGCGCCCTCCCCCGCGTGCTTGTGCACGTTGGTCAGCGCCTCCTGGACGATGCGGTACGCGGTCAGGTCGACGGAGGCGGGCAGGCCCTCGGGACTGCCGGGCGGCAGCTCCAGCTCGACGGGGAGCCCGGCGCGTACGAACCCGTCGATCAGCTGGTCGAGGACGCCGAGCCCTGGGGCCGGTTCGGTGGGGGCCTGCGGGTCGTCGGACTGGCGCAGCAGGCCGACCGTGGCGCGCAGCTCCTCCAGGGCCGAGCGGGACGCCTCGCGGACGTGGGCGAGGGCCTGCTTGGCCTGGTCGGGGCGGCTGTCCATGACGTGCGAGGCGACCCCGGCCTGCACGTTGACCAGCGCGATGTGGTGCGCGACGACGTCGTGCAGCTCGCGCGCGATGCGCATGCGCTCCTCTGCGACCCGGCGCCCGGCCTCCTCCTCGCGGGTGCGTTCGGCCCGCTCGGCCCGCTCCCTGATCGCGTCGACGAAGGCGCGGCGGCTGCGGACCGCGTCGCCGGCCGCGGCCGCCATGCCGGTCCACGCGAAGATCGCCAGGTTCTCCTGGGCGTACCAGGGGCGGGTGCTGGTGAGCATGGCGGCGGCGGTGAGCACCAGCACGGTGAGCGCGCCGATCCGCCAGGTGGTGGGGCGGTCGGTGCGGGCGGCGACGGTGAAGACGGCGATGACCGAGGCGGCGGCGACCGGGCCGCGCGGCTCGCTGGTGGAGGTCATCAGCTCGGCCAGCGTCATGGCGCCCGTGAAGGCGAGGACGGTGCGCGGGTAGCGGCGGCGCAGCACCAGCGCGCTACAGGCCAGCGTCGCGAGGAGGACCGTGGACGCCTCCAGCGGCCGGTCGCCGAAGCGCGGCCCGTACCGGCCGTGCGGGCCGGCCGCGGCGCCGGTCAGGATCACCGCGAGCACGGCCGCCGCCAGGACCGCGTCGAGCGCGACGGGGTGGGCGCGGAGCCGGGCGAGCAGCGCGGGCCCGGGCCGCGTGCCCTGTCCGGTGGCGAGGGGAGTCACGAGGAGAAACGGTAGCGCCCCGGTCACCGGCCGCGGCCCGCCGAGGGTGTTCGGCGGACGGCGGGGCCGGTGGCCGGGGCGCGTCCCTGCTGGAAGAAGCCGGGCGGTCACGGTCCCGTACGGGACGGGGCCGGATCGCCGGGGCCGGGCCGGGTCAGCCCGGGATGAGGCCGTCGTCGCTGAGCATCTGGCGGACCTCGTCGAGGGTGGCGTCGGGGGCGGGGAGGATCAGCTCCGAGGGCTCCAGGGAGTCGTCGGGCAGCGGCTCGCCCAGCCGGCGCACCGCGTCGAGCAGCGCGCCCAGGGTCCGCCGGAAGCCGTCCGTGTCGCCGCTCTCCATCTCTTCGAGCAGCTCGTCGTCCAGCTTGTTCAGCTCGACGAAGTGGCTGTCCTCGACCTTTACCTGCCCCTCGCCCATGATCCGTACGATCATGACGTCTCCTCTGGTCCGGTCCGGCGTCCCGACGAGGCTATCCGCGTCCGCCGGTCACTGCTTGTCGAAGCGCGGCTGGTCCTGCTGCGGGGCCTGCTGAGCTTGGCCGCCCTGCCCCCCTTCGATGGCCTGCTGCCCGGCGGAGGAGCCCCCGGCCAGCTCGGCCTTCATGCGCTGCAGCTCCAGCTCGACGTCGCCGCCGCCGGAGATCCGGTCCAGCTCGGCCGTGAGGTCGTCCTTGGCCATGCCGGTCGGGTCGTCGAGCGCGCCGGACGCCAGCAGCTCGTCGATCGCACCGGCCCGGGCCTGCATCTGCGCGGTGCGGTCCTCGGCACGCTGCACGGCCAGGCCCACGTCGCCCATCTCCTCGGAGATGCCGGAGACGGCCTCGCCGATCCGGGTCTGCGCCTGGGCCGCGGTGTAGGTGGCCTTGATGGTCTCCTTCTTCGTACGGAAGGCGTCCACCTTGGCCTGGAGGCGCTGCGCCGCGAGGGTGAGCTTCTCCTCCTCGCCCTGCAGCGTCTGGTGCTGCGTCTCCAGGTCGGTGACCTGCTGCTGCAGTGCCTGACGGCGGGAGAGCGCCTCGCGGGCCAGGTCCTCGCGGCCGAGCGCGAGCGCCTTGCGGCCCTGGTCCTCCAGCTTGGAGGACTGGCCCTGGAGCTGGTTGAGCTGGAGCTCCAGGCGCTTGCGGGACGTCGCGACGTCGGCGACGCCGCGCCGCACCTTCTGGAGCAGCTCCAGCTGCTTCTGGTAGGAGTAGTCGAGGGTCTCGCGCGGATCCTCGGCCCGGTCCAGGGCCTTATTGGCCTTCGCGCGGAAGATCATCCCCATCCGCTTCATGACACCGTCGCTCATGGGCCTCGCGCGCCCCCTTCTCACCGAGTTACTTCGGGCTTCGGCTCCAGCACATCTACAGACCCCACAGTACGGGCCCCGGTTCCATTACCGCACTGGTTGGACCCGGATGTGCTCCTCCTGCAGGACGATCACGCAGCTCCTTTTCTCAGGCGCAGGGAGTAGGCGTAGTACGTGTACCCGCCCCGGCCGTTGCCGGATCGTTCCCCTCAAGCTCTGGCTCACGGAGGGCGACCGCGTACCCTTGGGTTCTGTGTTCCGAAGCCGTTCGAAGGAAGAGCAGGCCGCGACCTCCAAGGTGACCGCGGACCAGCCCCAGCAGCCCCGCGACCCGCAGGCCCCCAAGGGCCGCCCGACGCCCAAGCGCAGTCAGGCGCAGTCCCAGCGCCGCTCCCGCGCGCAGTCGGCGCCGGCCAACCGCAAGGAGGCCGTCAAGGCCCAGCGGGAGGCACGCCGCGCCGACATGGCCAAGCAGCGCGAAGCGCTGGCCAACGGTGACGAGCGGTACCTCCCCGTACGGGACAAGGGCCCCGTCCGCCGTTTCGCGCGCGACTACGTCGACTCGCGCTGGTGCGTCGCGGAGTTCTTCCTCCCGGTGGCCGTGATCATCCTCGTGCTGACCATGGTCCGGGTGCCGCAGATCCAGAGCATCGCGCTCATCCTGTGGCTGGTCGTGATCCTGCTGATCGTGCTGGACTCGATCGTCGTGTGGACCGGCCTGACCAAGCGCCTCAAGCAGCGGTTCCCGAACGAGAACCTCAAGGGCGTCAAGCCCTACGCCCTGATGCGCACCCTCCAGATGCGTCGACTGCGGCTGCCCAAGCCGCAGGTCAAGCGGGGAGAACGGCCCTGAGCACCGGTTCCTCCGGCTTTGCCGGAGGGGCCGAGCCCTGGCTGGACGAGCTGGGGGGAATCCGGAACACCGTCCGGCAGGAGCTGGTGGCCCGGCAGCTGGAGGAGCAGATCTCCGCACGGTTCCCGGTGGGCCAGCGACTGCGCGTCCTGGACGTCGGCCTCGGCCAGGGCACCCAGGCACTGCGCCTGGCCCGCGCCGGGCACAAGGTCACAGGCCTGGAGTCGGACCCGAAGATGCTCGCCGCGGCCCGCACCACGCTGGCCGGCGAGCCGGCCGGCATCCAGGAGCGGGTCCGGCTGGTCGAGGGCGACGGCCGGGAGACCGGCGTGCACTTCCTGCCCGGCACTTTCGACGTGGTGCTCTGCCACGGCGTCCTGATGTACGTCGAGGAGCCCGACCCGATGCTGGCCGGGCTCGCCCGGGTGCTGGCGCCCGGCGGCCTGCTCTCCGTCCTGGTGCGCAACGCCGACGCGCTGGCGCTGCGCTCCGGGCTGTCCGGCGACTGGGACACGGCGCTGTCGGCCTTCGACTCGCCGCGCTACAAGAACCGGCTCGGCCTCAGCGTGCGCGCCGACCGGCTGGCGGCGCTCACCACCACCCTCGCGGGCATCGGCGCCCCGCTGCACGCCTGGTACGGCGTACGGCTCTTCACCGACCTCGCGGCCGACGACGCGGTGCCGCTGCCCGTCGAGGAGCTGACCCGGCTGCTGGCCGCCGAGGAACGCGCCGGGCGCACCGACCCGTACCGCGCGGTGGCGGCCCTGCTGCACGTCTGCGGCGTACGCGGCTGACACACGGCGACGAGGGGCGGCGGGCCCGGAAGCCCGCCGCCCCTCGTCCGTGCCGGCACGGCGCTCAGGCCTCGGCGGCCTCCGTGCCCTCGCTGTCCTCGGCGTGCAGGCTCATCGGGCCGTAGATCTTCTTCCCGTCCTCGAACAGGGTCGCCTGGTCGACGCCGCAGTCCACGAGCGACTTGAAATACTCGCCGATCCAGGACTCCGCGTCCCCCTGCGTGGAGAAGTCCTCCGGGGGGTTCTCCCCCGGAGCGGCCTCCGTACCGTCGGCCTTCTCGAACCGCCACGTCCACGCCATGTCCGCCTCCTGGTCCCACCGGGTACGTGCTTGCTCGTGCTGGTGCCGTGCAGTGGTCATGCCCTGTTCTGCCGCTCAGGTGTCATGTCCCGTGGTACTGATCAGCAGCCTAACGGCCGTGTCGAGACGTCCCCCCGCGCGCCCGGCGGCCGCGGACAGGAGAAAATCGGCGCGTGGAACTGACACTGCTCGGCACCGGCGCCCCCGAGGGGCTGCCCCGCCCCGGCTGCCCGTGCGCGTCCTGCGCCGGCGCCACGGGCGGCGCGGCGCGGGCGGCGACCGCACTGCTCCTGGACGGCGCACTGCTCCTCGACCTCACCCCGGGGGCCGCCTTCGCCGCGGCCCGCGCGGGCCAGTCACTCACGGGGGTGCGCCAAGTGCTCCTGACGCACCCGCACGAGGGACCCGCCGTCGAGGTCCCGACCGGAATCCCCCAGCCGGGCCGGGTCGCGGACGGGCGGGAGCTGGCGCTGCTGGACGGGCACCGGGTCCGGGCGGTGGCGGTGGACGTGCCGGGCACCGGGTACGAGATCGGCGGCCCGTACGGCGAGCGGCTGCTCTACCTGCCGCCCGGTGCCGCGCCCGCCGGGGCCTCCGAGGGCAAGGGGCCCTACGAGATGGTCGTGCTGGACGTGCTCGGACGGCCCGACGCGCTGGCCCGGCTGCGGGCGAGCGGCGCGGTGGACGCGGCGACCGACGTGCTCGCGGTGCATCTCGACCACGACACCCCGCCCGGCGCCGAGCTGCACCGGCGGCTGGCGGCGCTGGGCGCCCGCGCGGTACCGGACGGCACGTCGCTGCTGGTCGGCGAGTACCACGCGGTGCCCGACCTGCCGCGCAGGACGCTGGTGCTGGGCGGCGCGCGCAGCGGCAAGTCCGTCGAGGCCGAGCGGCGGCTCGCGGCCTTCCCCGACGTGCTGTACGTCGCGACCGGCGGGCTGCGGAACGGCGACGAGGAGTGGGCGGCGCGGGTCTCCCTCCACCGCGAGCGCCGCCCGGCCTCCTGGCGGACCGCCGAGACCTGCGACCTGGTGCCCCTGCTGGCGGGCGAGGACGAGGCCGAAGACGGGCCCGGCACGGAGAAGACCGCCGCCTCCCCGCTGCTGATCGACTGCCTGTCCCTGTGGCTGACGCACGCCATGGACGACGTCGGCGCCTGGGACGACGAGACCTGGGCGGGCGGCGGCGAGCGGGCGCTGCGGGCGCGGACGGACGAGCTGGTGGCCGCGGTGCGCGCCACCCGCAGGCCGCTGGTCGCGGTCAGCAACGAGGTCGGCTCCGGGGTGGTGCCCGCGACCCCCGCCGGGCGCCGCTTCCGGGACGAACTGGGCCGCCTGAACGCCGCGTTCGCCGCCGAGTGCGAGCACGTCCTGCTGGTCGTCGCGGGGCAGGCCATTACGCTGCGCGGGTGACGCGCGCGGGCGCCCGCCCGTGTCCCGCTTGCCGGACGGCGCTCCGTACCGTCATCTGACGCCATGACACCGTCCCGCGGCGGCATGGCACCGCCCTCCGACGGCGGCCGGTTCGACGACGCGGTCCGCCGGTACCTGCGCGACCGCCCGCAGGCCACGGTCGTGGCGCTCGGCGAGGGCCTGGACCCCGGATTCTGGCGGGTGGACAACGGGCAGTTGCGCTGGCTGACCGTCGAGGAGCCGGCGACCGCGGCGCTGCGCCGCATGCTGCTGCCGGACGGCCCGCGGTGGCGCACCCTCACCGGGCGGCCCGCCGGGCCCCATTGGCCCGCCGCCGTCGCCCGTCCCGCGCTCGGTGTCCTGGTGCTCGCCTTCGGGCCGCCCGCCGCCGGTGTGCTGCACGAGCTGTGCGCGCTGTGCGCCCGCCGGCTGCCCGGCGCGACGCTGCTGCTGGACGCGCCGCTCGAACGCCTCGCGGCCGCCGGCCGGCCGGGCCGCGCCAAGCCGCCGCGGCGGACCGCGGCGCCGGCCCCCACCGAATTCCGCTTCTGAGGCCGCCGCCAGCCCCTGCGCCGACCGCCCGCGCACCGAGTGGCGCGTTGCCGGTAACCTGCGCCGAATGAGCGCCCTGAACCTCGATGACTTCGCGAACCTGATCGAGCGTCCCGACGGCGGCCGGCGCCGGGACGCCGAGGAGCGGCGGGAGCGCCGCCTCGTCCAGCCGGCAGCCCTGGGCCGCCTCGACGAGCTGGGCGACTGGCTGGCCGCCGTACAGCAGCAGGTCCCGGTCCGGCCCCTGGACCGGGTCCGTACGGTGCTGTTCGCGGGCGACCACGGCGTGGCGGAGCTGGGCGTCTCCGGGCGCGCCGCCGGCAGCGCCACCGGCCTGGCGCGCGCCGTACTGGACGGGACGAGCCCGGCGGCGGTGCTGGCGCGCCGGTTCGGCGCCGCGCCGCGCGTGGTCGACATGGCGCTGGACTGCGACGCCGGGGAGCTGCCCGAGGACGTCACCAAGCACCGGGTGCGCCGCGGCTCGGGCCGGATCGACATCGAGGACGCGCTGACCGCGGAGGAGGCCGAGCAGGCGTTCCGCGCGGGCATGGCAATCGCCGACGAGGAGGCGGACGCCGGTACGGATCTGGTGGTGCTCGGCGACCTGAGCGTGGGCGGCACCACGGCGGCGGGCACGCTGATCGCCGCGCTGTGCGGCACGGACGCCTCGGTGGTCACGGGGCGCGGCGGCGCCGGCATCGACGACCTGGCCTGGATGCGCAAGTGCGCGGCGATCCGCGACGCGCTGCGCCGGGCCCGGCCGGTGCTCGGCGACCAGCTCGCGCTGCTGGCCGCCACCGGCGGCGCCGACCTCACCGCGGCCACCGGCTTCCTGCTGCAGAGCGCGGTCCGCCGGACGCCGGTGATTCTGGACGGCGTGGTCTCGGCGGCGTGCGCGCTGGTGGCGCAGCGGATCGCCTTCCGCGCGCCGGACTGGTGGCTGGCCGGCCAGGCCAGCGGCGAGCCCGCGCAGGCCAAGGCGCTGGACCGGATCGCGCTCACGCCGCTGCTCGACCACGGCGTGACCGCCGGCGAGGGCACCGGCGCCCTGCTGGCCCTTCCCCTGGTCCAGGCGGCGGCGGCGCTGGCGGCCGAGCTGCCGGTACGGGAGCCGGCGGACGCGAAGGACGAGGACGCACCGGAGAAGGACGCCGCGGAGGGCTGATCCCCCGACGGCGCGGCGGCCGAGGCGGAGATCACTCGGCCGCCGGATGAACTTCCGGCCGCGAGGACGGGTCTACAGGGACGGTGCGCGGCCGGCGCGCACCCGGTGCCGCCGACGGGGCGGGCGCCGCCTGTCCTCACCCTCTGGCGGTGTCCCATCGAATCGCACTTCCGCGCCCGCGCCAGACGTGCCGCGCGTGCCGAGTGGGGCCCGCTGCTGGCGGCCGTGCGGGAGGCGCGGGCCGGCCGGACGTGGCGGGCCGTCCCGATGACGCTCGCCGCCGTGGCCCTCACCGCGTTCTGCCAGCTCGCGCAGAACCAGCACTGGGGCTACGGGATCATCCAGCAGCTGGGCTGCGTCCGCGCCGCCGACCCGCTGTGGGCCGCCCTGCTGCGGACGCCGCTGTCCCTGTTCGTACCGGCCCTGGACCTGCCGGTGTGGGGCGCGCTCGCACAGATCCTGGTGGTCTTCGGGATCGCGGAGCTCGTCCTGGGCCGCCGCCGGACGCTGCTGATCGCGTACACGGCGTCGCTGGCCGGCACGCTGTACGCGCGCCTCGGCGTGGCCATCGGCCCCGGCTTCCCCCTCGGGCTGCCCGCCGCCGACGCGCAGGTCGTCGACACCGGCCCCTCGGCGGCCGTGGTCGGCCTCGCCATGGCCGTGTGCTGGCGCCACCGTGCGTGGCTGACCGGCGCGCTGGTCGCGGCCCTGATGATCGCCGAGGTCCTCGTGAAGGCCAACCTCGCGGGCAAGGAGCACCTCGCGGCCATCGTGGCGGTGCTCGCGCTGTGCGGCGCCGCCGAACTCCGGCGGCAGGCCGGGTACGGCCGGGTACGGGCCGCCCCGGACGGCGAGGGGGCATGGGAGCCGGGTTAGCCTGCCGCGATGAGCGCCACCCCCACCGAGTCCCCCGCCGGCCCCCCGACCGTCGCCGACGCGCTGCGGTTCGCCTTCGGGACGCTGACCGTGCTGCCCGTACGGCTGACCCGCTGGGACCGGGCCACGGCCCGCGGCGGCATGCTCTGCGCGCCGGTCGCCGGGCTGGTCGTCGGGGGGTGCGCGGCGGCGCTCGGCACGGTCCTGCTGCTGCTCGGCGGCGGCCCGCTGCTGGCGGCCGTCGGCACGGTCGCGGTGCCCGCTGCGCTCACCCGCGGCCTGCACCTGGACGGGCTCGCGGACACCGCCGACGGGCTGGGCAGCGGCAAGCCGGCCACGGACGCGCTGCGCATCATGAAGCAGTCCGACATCGGCCCGTTCGGCGTGATCGTCCTGCTGCTGGCCCTGCTCGCGCAGGTCGCCGCCGTGTACGAGCTGTACGCGGCGGGCCGCCCGGCGGGCGCGGTGGCGGCGGTGGCCGGGGCGGTCACCGCCCGCCTGGCCCTCACCCTCGCCTCCCGCACCGGCGTACCGGCGGCCCGCCCGGAGGGGCTGGGGGCCGCGGTCGCCGGGACGGTCTCCCCGCGCGCTGCCGCCGTCGCGGGCGTCCTGGTGGCCGCTCTGGCAGCGGCTGCCGGGTACGGGACGTACGGCGGAGCCCTCGGGGCGCTGCACGTCGTGCTCGCGGTGGTTCTCGGCCTGGGCGCCGCCGAGCTGCTGCTGCGGCACTGCCGGCGGCGGCTCGGCGGCGTGACCGGGGACGTCTTCGGCGGGCTCGCGGAGACCGCCGGGCTGGTGACGGTCGTGGTGCTGGCCCTCGGCTGACGCCCCGGCTCAGCCGGTCAGCAGGTGCGCCGCCAGGCCGTCAGGTCCATCTTCTTCTCCAGCGAGCTGAGCTTCAGCTTCCGGGAGGTGGCGCAGAAGCGGTCCGTCGGCAGCTCGTACTCCACGTGGAAGACGGCCTTGCCCGCGCGGATGAACGGGGTGAGCCGGTCGCACTCGCCGTACTGCGCGCACTGCTCGTTCACCGCGAAGTCGAAGTCCTTCACCAGCTGCGGGATCTGGTCGAGGTCGTTCTTCAGGCCGACCGCCATGCCGCGCTCGTGCGCGAGCCGGGCCACCATGCGGTTGAACCTCAGCTGGTCGGCGGCGGTGAGGGGGAAGCCGGAGCGGTTCGCGTAGCCGTCGACGTTGTCCGGCTCGATGGCGTCGTAGCCCCGGTCGCGGCACATGTCGAAGCGCTTCGCGAGCAGCGGCTCCAGGACGTCGAGCTTCCTGATGTCCAGCCAGCGCTCGCCCTTCCAGCCGTTGGACCGGCCGATGACGGACTTCGGGAAGTCACCGGCGTCGGGCCGCCAGTCCTCCCAGGCGCCGACGCTGAGGTAGCAGATCACCCTGCGGCCGTCGCGGTGCAGCCCGGCGACGGTGGCCTTGCCGTGGTCGAAGCCCTCGATGTCGTAGACGGGCGCGTCGACACCGCGGTCGAGCCGGCCGGTCAGCTGCCACTGCCAGTCCGTACCGGGCTCCGGCTGCCACCGCTCCCCCGCCCGGTCCTTCGTGGCTCCTCCCTCGTTTCCTCCGCCTCCCCCGTCCCCGGACGGCGCCGGGCCGCAGGCCGTGGTGAGGGCGAGCACCAGGCCCGCCACGCCGAGCAGGAGGGGCGCCCGGCGGGGGCGGCGGAGCAGCAGTCTTCGGGGGGAGGCCGGTCGTTCCACTGAGGGGTTCTCAACTTTCCTGTCGTGCAGCCGTGCGCGCGGGTGCGCGTCCGTCCTGGGGGACGGTGACCGGCGCCGGACGGTTGCCCCGGCACGGCGCCATGCCCTCCGGAGCAATTCGCCACAACACCCAGATGTCGCCCAAGTAACGGTAAAAACAAAAGAGTTCGTCACCGCGTACGGCATTTCGACCGGTCAGCCGGGGGAACGGGTATGGCATCGCGCGGGACCCAGCAGGGCCCCCAAGCGTAGGCTCGGCGCCAGCGGCGCCACGAGCGCTCATGGATTCCCCGGACGGAACAGGACCTTCAATACCGTGACTGCACTGACCCTCAGTACTTCTTCCGCCGCCACACTGCGCGCGGACGCCGTCGTCATCGGCCTGGCCAAGGGCGACAAGGGACCCGTCCTGGCGCCCGGCGCCGACGCCGTGGACGCGGCCTTCGACGGCAAGCTGGCCGACGTCCTGGAGACCCTGGGCGCGAGCGGCGCCGAGGGCGAGGTGACCAAGGTCCCGGCCGGCTCCGGACTCAAGGCGCCGGTCGTGCTGGCGGTCGGCCTGGGCGAGACACCGGCCAAGGGCGAGGGTTACGACAACGAGGCGCTCCGCCGCGCCGCCGGTGCCGCGGCCCGCGCACTGACCGGCACCAAGAAGGCCGCCTTCGCGCTGCCGGTCGAGGACGCCGACGCGGTGGCCGCGGTCTCCGAGGGCGCGCTCCTGGGCTCGTACAGCTTCACCGCCTACCGCAGCAACAACGACGCCAAGAAGGGCGCGGCCGACAAGTCCGCGCCGCTGGCCGACGTCGCCGTCCTGGGCGCCAAGCCGCGCGACAAGGCCCACAAGGCCGCCGCCGAGCGCGCGCAGGCCCTGGCCGCGGAGATCAACCGCGCCCGCGACCTGATCAACACCCCCTCCAACGGCCTCACCCCCAAGACCTTCGCCGCCGAGGCGCAGGCCGCGGGCAAGGAGTACGGCCTCAAGGTCGAGGTGCTGGACGAGAAGGCGCTGAAGAAGGGCGGCTACGGCGGCCTCATGGGCGTCGGCCAGGGCTCGGAGAACCCGCCCCGGCTCGTGAGGATCAGCCACACCCACGCCAAGGCCAAGAAGAACCTGGCGCTGGTCGGCAAGGGCATCACCTACGACTCGGGCGGCATCTCCCTGAAGCCGGCCGGCCACAACGAGACGATGAAGTGCGACATGAGCGGCGCCGCCGCCGTCCTCGCCGCCGTCGTCACCGCGGCGCGGCTGGACCTCCCGGTCAACGTCACCGGCTGGCTCGCGCTGGCGGAGAACATGCCGTCGGGCTCGGCCACCCGCCCCGGCGACGTGCTGACCATGTACAGCGGCAAGACCGTCGAGGTCCTGAACACCGACGCCGAGGGCCGGCTCGTGCTGGCCGACGCGATCACCCGCGCCTCCGAGGAGACCCCGGACGCGATCGTCGACGTCGCGACGCTGACCGGCGCCATGGTGCTCGCCCTGGGCAACCGCACCTTCGGGATCATGGCCAACGACGACGCCTTCCGCACCTCGGTCCATGAGATCGCGACCGAGGTGGGCGAGCAGTCCTGGCCCATGCCGATGCCCGCCGAGCTGCGCAAGGGCATGGACTCCCCGGTCGCCGACATCGCGAACATGGGCGAGCGGATGGGCGGCGGCCTGGTCGCCGGCCTCTTCCTCCAGGAGTTCGTCGGCGAGGGCATCACCTGGGCGCACCTGGACATCGCGGGCCCGGCCTTCCACGAGGGTGCGCCGTACGGCTACACCCCCAAGGGCGGCACCGGCTCCGCGGTCCGCACCCTGGTCCGGCTGGCCGAGCGCACCGCGGCGGGCGACCTGCTCTGACCTGCGGCGCAGGCCGATTTTCGGGAGGCCCCGGGCGCTGCGCCCGGGGCCTCCCGTGCGCGCGGACGCCGCTGTTCGCTCTCGACGAAATCCGCACGGTCGTGCGGCTGGGTACGCGGCCCGGGCAGCCGATCGACGGGCCCTGAGCCCGGCCCGCCGTCCCGTCCGTGTTCAACAAGTGCGAAGATGGGGCCTGGCAGGACAGGGCCCCCCTTACCCAGGGCCGAAGTACTAGCGGCCGAACAACAGCCGCCGTCCGGTCATCGGAGACCGGCTCCGGCGTACCCATGCATGGAGGACGTGACGTGGCGAACGACGCCAGCACCGTTTTCGACCTAGTGATTCTCGGAGGCGGTAGCGGCGGCTACGCGGCTGCCCTGCGCGGTGCGCAGCTCGGCCTGGACGTCGCCCTGATCGAGAAGAACAAGCTCGGCGGCACCTGCCTGCACAACGGCTGCATCCCCACCAAGGCGCTGCTGCACGCCGGTGAGATCGCGGACCAGGCCCGTGAGGCCGCCCAGTTCGGTGTCAAGGCCTCCTTCGAGGGCATCGACATCGCCGGGGTCCACAAGTACAAGGACGAGGTCATCTCGGGCCTGTACAAGGGTCTGCAGGGCCTGGTCGCCTCCCGCAAGGTGACCTACATCGAGGGCGAGGGCCGGCTGTCCTCCCCCACCTCCGTCGACGTGAACGGCCAGCGTGTCCAGGGCCGCCACATCCTGCTGGCGACCGGCTCCGTGCCGAAGTCGCTGCCGGGTCTGGAGATCGACGGCAACCGCATCATCTCCTCGGACCACGCGCTGACGCTGGACCGCGTGCCGGAGTCCGCGATCATCCTGGGCGGCGGCGTCATCGGCGTCGAGTTCGCCTCGGCGTGGAAGTCCTTCGGGACCGACGTCACGGTGATCGAGGGCCTGAAGCACCTCGTCCCGGTCGAGGACGAGAACAGCTCCAAGCTGCTGGAGCGCGCCTTCCGCAAGCGGGGCATCAAGTTCAACCTCGGCACCTTCTTCGAGAAGGCCGAGTACACCGACAACGGTGTGAAGGTCACCCTCGCCGACGGCAAGACCTTCGAGTCGGAGGTGCTGCTGGTCGCGATCGGCCGCGGCCCCGTCTCGCAGGGCCTCGGTTACGAGGAGGCCGGGGTCGCCATGGACCGCGGCTACGTCCTCGTCGACGAGTACATGCGGACGAACGTGGAGACCATCTCCGCGGTCGGCGACCTCGTTCCCACGCTCCAGCTCGCGCACGTCGGCTTCGCCGAGGGCATCCTGGTGGCGGAGCGGCTGGCCGGTCTGAAGACCGTGCCGATCGACTACGACGGCGTGCCGCGCGTGACGTACTGCCACCCGGAGGTCGCCTCCGTCGGCATCACCGAGGCGAAGGCCAAGGAGCTGTACGGCGCCGACAAGGTCGTCGCCCTGAAGTACAACCTCGCGGGCAACGGCAAGAGCAAGATCCTCAAGACCGCGGGCGAGATCAAGCTCGTCCAGGTCAAGGACGGTGCCGTGGTCGGCGTCCACATGGTCGGTGACCGTATGGGCGAGCAGGTCGGCGAGGCCCAGCTGGTCTACAACTGGGAGGCACTGCCGGCCGAGGTTGCGCAGCTCATCCACGCGCACCCCACGCAGAACGAGGCGCTCGGCGAGGCCCACCTGGCGCTGGCCGGCAAGCCCCTCCACTCCCACGACTGACCCCCAGTCCGGGCGCGACCACATCCGCACCATTCGTTAGGAGCAACAGAAACCATGGCGGTTTCCGTAACCCTTCCGGCGCTCGGCGAGAGCGTCACCGAGGGCACCGTCACCCGATGGCTCAAGGCCGAGGGTGAGCGCGTCGAGGCCGACGAGCCCCTGCTGGAGGTGTCGACCGACAAGGTCGACACCGAGATCCCCGCCCCCGCTGCCGGCGTTCTGGCGTCCATCAAGGTCGCCGAGGACGAGACCATCGAGGTCGGCGCCGAGCTGGCCATCATCGACGACGGCTCCGGCGCCCCCGCCGAACAGCCCGCCGCCGCCGAGGCCCCGGCCGAGCAGCCCGAGCCCGCCCCCGCTGCCGAGGCTCCGGCCCCGGCCGCCGAGGCCCCGGCGGCTCCCGCCGCCGGTGGTGCCGAGGGCACCGACGTCGTGCTGCCCGCGCTGGGCGAGTCGGTCACCGAGGGCACCGTCACCCGGTGGCTGAAGGAGGTCGGCGAGTCCGTCGAGGCCGACGAGCCGCTGCTCGAGGTCTCCACCGACAAGGTCGACACCGAGATCCCCGCCCCCGCTGCCGGCACCCTGCTGGAGATCGTGGTGGGCGAGGACGAGACCGCCGAGGTCGGCGCCAAGCTCGCCGTCATCGGCGCTGCCGGTGCTGCCCCCGCGGCCGCCCCGGCCGCTCCGGCGCCCGCCGCCGAGCAGCCCGCCCCGCAGGAGGCCCCGAAGCAGGAGGCGCCGAAGCAGGAGGCCCCGGCCCCCGCTCCGGCCCCGCAGCCGGCCGCCCCGGCGCCGGTTCCGGCCCCCGCCGCGCAGCCCGCGCCCGTCACCCCGGCCCCCGGTGCAAGCACCGGCTCCACCGGAGCGGCCGGCGCCGCGCAGCCTGCTGGTGAGCCCGACGGCGCCTACGTCACCCCCCTGGTCCGCAAGCTGGCCCAGGAGAACGGCGTGAACCTGGCCTCGGTCCAGGGCACCGGCGTCGGTGGCCGCATCCGCAAGCAGGACGTCATCGCCGCCGCCGAGGCCGCGAAGACCGCTGCCCCGGCTGCTGCCGCCCCGGCCACCTCCGCCGCGCCCAAGACGCCGGCGCTGGAGGTCTCGCCGCTGCGTGGCCAGACCGTCAAGATGCCGCGGATGCGCAAGGTCATCGGCGACAACATGATGAAGGCCCTGCACGGCCAGGCGCAGCTGACCTCCGTGGTCGAGGTGGACATCACCAAGATCATGCGGATGCGCGAGAAGGCCAAGGCCGGCTTCGCCGCCCGTGAGGGCGTCAAGCTGTCCCCGATGCCGTTCTTCGTCAAGGCCGCCGTCCAGGCGCTGAAGGCCCACCCGGTCATCAACGCCCGGATCAACGAGGACGAGGGCACCATCTCCTACTTCGACTCCGAGAACGTCGGAATCGCGGTGGACAACGAGAAGGGCCTGATGACCCCGGTCATCAAGGGCGCCGGCGACCTGAACATCGCGGGCATCGCCAAGAAGACCGCCGAGCTGGCCGCCAAGGTCCGCGAGAGCAAGATCAGCCCGGACGACCTGTCCGGCGCCAGCTTCACCATCAGCAACACCGGCTCGCGCGGTGCGCTGTTCGACACGGTCATCGTGCCGCCGAACCAGGTCGCCATCCTGGGCATCGGCGCCACCGTCAAGCGCCCGGTGGTCGTGGACCACCCGGAGCTGGGCGAGACCATCGCGGTCCGCCACATGACGTACCTGTCGCTCTCCTACGACCACCGTCTGGTGGACGGCGCGGACGCCGCCCGCTACCTGACCACGGTCAAGCAGATCCTGGAGGCCGCCGAGTTCGAGACCGAGATCGGTCTCTGATCCCGCCCGGTCGTCAGCAGGTGTGACGAAGGGGACGGCCCCGGTTCGTACGAACCGGGGCCGTCCCCCGTTGCGCTTCCGCAGATAATGAAACGCTGGCCCGCCCGTCCCGTGCGCCGGCCCGTCCGCCGCTAAGGAGCACCCGCATGACCCCACCCGTCGTCCACTCGCTGCGCGAGCAGATCCGCGAGCACATCCTCGAGGGGATCGTCAGCGGCCGCTGGCAGCCGGGCGAGCGGATCGTCGAGCGGCGCATCGCGGTGGAGCTGGAGGTCAGCCAGACGCCCGTACGGGAGGCCCTGCGCGAGCTGGAGAGCCTCCGTCTGATCGAGTCGGCCCCGAACAAGGGCGTGCGCGTACGGAACCTGACCGCGGCCGACCTCAAGGAGAGCTATCCCGTCCGGGCGGGGCTGGAGCAGGTCGCGGCGGAGCTGGCGGCCGGCCGGCTGGCGGACGACACCGCGGCCCTGGAGCGCGAGGTGGCGGCGCTCACCACGGCCGACGCCGCGGCGGACGGCGAGGCGCAGGTGCGGCACACGGTGGCCTTCCACCGTGAGATCATTCGGGCCGCGGAGAACGGGGTGCTGCTGCACACCTGGGAGTCGCTGGGCGTGGAGGTGTGGACGACGCTGTCGATCCGCTGGTTCTCGCCCGACCCGCGGTCGCACGCCCAGGACCACCAGGAGATCGTCGACGCGTTCCGGCGGCGCGACCCCAAGATCGGGGAAATCCTGCGAACACACGTCCTGAGCTGCGCACCTCGCGTCTGAGGGGGTCCGGAGAGGTCCGGAGGGGACGCTGACGGACGTACCGGAGTGAGCCTCCGGGGGCTCATCTGAGCCTGGCACGCGGTGCCCAAATTGGCGACACCCCGTGCCGACCTGGGGTTTTTCCGCCCATGAGCGTTGATCGATCATCGATCAGGGGCGTATCGTCGGTCAGCGGGGCGCGACACCTGCCTGCCAGCACAACCTCGCACCCTCCCTCCCTCCGTCCGGAAAGGGGCCACCCATGCCCGATCCCGTACGCCCCGCGTACAGCCAGCTCGACCAGCTCCCGGACAGGGACCCGCAGGAGACGGCCGAGTGGCGCGAGTCGCTGGACGCCGTCACCAAGGCAGCGGGCCCGCAGCGCGCGGATTACCTGATGCGTCGCGCTCTGGAGCACGCCTCGCAGTCCGAGGGATCCACCCTCCCCGGTCTGCTGGAGACCGAGTACGTCAACACCATCCCCACCGCCGACGAGCCGGAGTTCCCCGGTGACGAGGCGATGGAGGCCCGCATCACCGCCTGGAACCGGTGGAACGCGGCGGCCATGGTGACGCGCGGCTCCAAGGACGGCCTCGGCGGCCACATCGCCACCTTCGCCTCGGCGGCCTGGCTCTACGAGACCGGTTTCCAGCACTTCTTCCGCGGCAAGGAGGGTGACGGCTCCGGCGACCAGCTCTACATCCAGGGCCACGCCTCCCCCGGCATCTACGCCCGCGCCTTCCTCGAAGGCCGGCTCACCGAGGACCACCTCGACCACTTCCGCCGCGAGGCCGGCGGCGAGGGCCTGCCCTCGTACCCGCACCCGCGGCGCCTCCCCTGGCTGTGGGAGTTCCCCACCGTCTCCATGGGCCTCGGCCCGATCTCCGCGATCTACCAGGCGCGCTTCAACCGCTACCTGGAGCACCGCGAGATCAAGGACACCTCGAACTCCCACGTCTGGGCCTTCCTGGGCGACGGCGAGATGGACGAGCCCGAGTCGACCGCCGCACTCGCGCTGGCCGGCCGTGAGGGCCTGGACAACCTCACCTTCGTCATCAACTGCAACCTGCAGCGTCTGGACGGCCCGGTCCGCCCGAACTTCAAGATCGTGCAGGAGCTGGAGGCCCAGTTCCGCGCGGCCGGCTGGAACGTCATCAAATCCCTGTGGGGCCAGGCCTGGGACGAGGTCTTCGCCCAGGACGCCGACGGCTCCCTGGTCCGCCGCCTCCGGGAGACCCCGGACGCGCAGTTCCAGACGTACGCCACCCGCGACGCGGCCTACATCCGCGACCACTTCTTCGGCGCGAACGACTCCCTGAAGCGCATCGGCCAGAGCCTGTCCGACGCCAAGATCATCGAGCTGTTCCAGACCTCCCGCGCCGGCCACGAGCCGCGCAAGGTCTACGCCGCGTACAAGGCCGCCGTCGAGCACAAGGGCGCGCCGACCGTCATCCTGGCGCAGACCGTCAAGGGCTACACCCTCGGCGCGGGCTTCGAGTCCCGCAACGCCAACCACCAGATGAAGAAGCTGACCGGCGAGGAGTTCCGCGCCATGCGGGACCTCCTGGAGCTGCCCATCCCGGACAGCGCGCTGGACGACAAGCTGGTGCCGTACTGGCGTCCCGCCGAGGACTCCCCCGAGATGGAGTACCTCCGCAAGCGCCGCGCCGAGCTCGACGGCCCGGCCCCGGCCCGCAAGGTCACCCCGAAGCCGCTGCCGATGCCGTCGGAGAAGGCGTTCGACGCGCTGAAGAAGGGCTCCGGCAGCCAGGAGATCGCCACGACGATGGCGTTCGTCCGCCTGGTCAAGGACCTGATGCGGGACAAGGAGACCGGCAAGCGCTGGGTCCCCGTCGTGCCCGACGAGGCCCGCACCTTCGGCATGGAGTCCCTCTTCCCGTCCGCCGGCCTCTACTCCCCTGTGGGCCAGACGTACGACCCGGTCGACCGTGACCAGCTCCTGTACTACAAGGAGGCCAAGAACGGTCAGATCCTGAACGAGGGCATCACCGAGGCCGGCGCGCTCGCCGACTTCACCGCCGCGGCCACGGCCTACGCCACCCACGGCGAGCCGATGATCCCGTTCTACATCTTCTACTCGATGTTCGGGTTCCAGCGGACCGCCGACCAGTTCTGGGCGCTCGCCGACCAGCTCGGCCGCGGTTTCGTCATCGGCGCGACCGCCGGCCGTACGACGATGACCGGTGAGGGCCTCCAGCACGCCGACGGCCACTCCCACCTCATCGCGTCCACCAACCCGGCGGCGCTCTCCTACGACCCCGCGTTCGCCTTCGAGGTCGCGGTGATCGTCAAGGAAGGCCTCCGCCGGATGTACGGCGAGAACGCGGAGGACGTCTTCTACTACCTGACGGTCTACAACGAGACCAAGGTGCAGCCGGCCATGCCCGAAGGCGTGGAGGAGGGCATCCTCAAGGGCCTGTACCGCTTCAAGCAGGCCGAGGGCGCCACCGACGAGGCCCCGAAGACCCAGCTGCTGGCCTCCGGCACCGCGATCCACTGGGCCCTCGAAGCGCAGCGGATGCTCGCCGAGGAGTGGGACGTGGCGGCCGACGTCTGGTCCGCGCCGTCCTGGACGGAGCTGCGCCGCGACGCGCTGGAGTGCGACGCCGCGCGCTTCAAGGGCGAGGACCGCGTGCCGTACGTGACCCGCGCGCTGGCCGGCGCCGAGGGTCCGGTCGTGGCGGTCAGCGACTGGATGCGGGCCGTGCCCGACCAGATCGCCCCCTGGGTCGAGCAGGACTGGGTCTCCATCGGCACCGACGGCTTCGGTCTCTCCGACACCCGTGAGGCCGCCCGCCGCTACTTCGGCGTCGACCCGCAGTCCATCGTCGTCCAGGTCCTCGCGGCGCTCTCCCGGCGCGGTGAGGTCAAGGCGGAGACGGTCAAGGAGGCCGCCGAGAAGTACGGCCTGTGAGCCGTATCCCCGTACGGCCCGAGTGCCGTACCCGCAGGACGCCGGGGCCGTAGCGCTCCGGTCAGCACCGGGACCGTGCCTCCCGGTGGGGGGGGGGGGCGGGGGGGGGGCCCCCCCCCCCCCCCCCCCGCCGGGGCCCCCCCCCCCCCCCCCCCCCCCCCCCCCCCCCCCCCCGCGGGCCCCCCCCCCCCCCCCCCCCCCCCCCCCCCCCCCCCCCCCCCCCCCCCCCCCGCCGCCGGGGCGGTCCCACCCCCCCCCGCCCGCCCCGCCCCCGGCCAACCTGGGCCCCGGGGGGGGGGGGCGGGGGGCCCCCCCCCCCCCCCCGGCTGTCAGTGGCGGGCGGCATCATGACCTCATGCGTGCTGCCCGGCTGATCAAGATGGTGCTGCTGCTCCAGTCCCGGTCCTCGATGACGGGGGCCGAGCTGGCGCGCGAGCTGGAGGTCTCGGAGCGCACGGTCGCCCGGGACGTCCTCTCCCTCTCCGAGGCCGGCATCCCCGTCTACGCCGACCGCGGCCGGACCGGCGGTTATCGCCTCGTCGGCGGGTACCGCACCCGCCTCACCGGCCTGGGCCGCAGCGAGGCCGAGGCCCTCTTCCTCGCCGGCGTGCCCTCCGCGCTGCGCGAGCTGGGGCTGGCCGACGCCGCCTCCGCCGCACGCCTGAAGGTCTCCGCCGCCCTCCTCCCGGAGCTGCGGGACGCCGCGACCGGCGCGGCGCAGCGCTTCCACCTGGACGCGCCCGGCTGGTATCAGGAGCCGAGCACCCCCGAGCTGCTGCCCACGATCGCCGAGGCGCTGTGGGACGACCGCGTGCTGACCGCCCGTTACGACCGCAAGGGCACCGAGGTCGACCGCGTCCTGGAGCCGTACGGGCTCGTCCTGAAGGCGGGCGTGTGGTACCTGGCGGCCGACGCGGCGGACGGCCGTGCCGGTACGGGTGACCGCGCCGGTACGGGTGATCGGTCCGGTACGGGTGACCGCGACGGTACGGGGGACCGTGCCGGTGACAGCGGCCGCGACGGTGGCGGTGGCCGCGGCGGGGCCCGTTGCCGGGTCTACCGAGTCGACCGCTTCCGTTCCGTCGCCGCCGGCGCGGACCGCTTCGTCCGCGACCCGGACTTCGACCTGCCCGCGTTCTGGGAGGAGCGCGCCGCCCAGTTCGCCCGCTCGATCCTGCGGGACGAGGTGACCGTACGGCTCACGCCCGCGGGCGCCCGCCGGCTGCCGCACGTCACCGACCGCGTGGCGGCCCGGGAGGCCCTCGACGCGGCGCCGGACCCCGACGGCCAGGGACGGATCACCGTCACGCTCGCCGTCGAGTCCCCCGACGTCGCCTGCTCCCAGCTGCTCGGCCTCGGCCCCGAGGCCGAGGTCCTGGCCCCGCCGGAGCTGCGCGCCCGCTTCGCGGAGGCGGGCCGGCGCATGGCGGAGCTGTACGGACCGTGAGACCGGTGACCGTGAGACCGGTGGTCTACCGGTAGCCCGTCACATCCGCCGGCTTGCCCGGCCGCTCGACCTCCGCGATGTACCGCCAGGCGTCCGGCGCCGAACCGTCCACGTCCGTGAAGCCGTACTCCCCCGCCAGCCCGCCGCTGGACAGCGACCGCCCGTTCCACCGCGCCACATCCGGATCGGTGGCCAGGGCCGCCAGCGCCCGCCCCACGAACACCGGCGACTCCGAGATCGCGAAGTGCGGGTTCTGCGCGCAGCCGTCCAGCCAGCTCTCCTCCGGCACCTTGAAGTACGTGTCGAGCATCGCCTCCGAACGCAGCCACCCCGGCGTGAGGCAGAGCGCCGTGCAGCCGTACTCCGCCAGCTCCTCCGCGAGGTCCTGCGCGATCCTGATCGGCGCGCTCTTCGCGAGGTCGTAGTAGAGCGGCTTGCGGTACTCGCGGTTGGACTCGGCCGTCCCGTCCGTGACCTCCACCAGCAGCCCGCCGCGCCGCCGGATCAGCAGCGGCAGCGCGTACCGGCTGGTGATCAGGTGGCTCTCGACGCCGAGCCGCAGCACCCGCAGCCCCTTGTCGAGGTCGTGCTCCCATGCCTTCTTGTCCCACTCGACGTGCCGGTCGCCGCCCCACAGGTCGTTGACCAGCACGTCCAGCCGCCCGTGGTCCCGCTCGATCCGCTCGACCAACGCACGCACCTGGTCCGGCTCCAGATGGTCGACCGGTACGGCGATGCCGGTGCCCCCGGCCTCGGTCACCAGTTCCGCCGTGCCCTCGATCGTCTCGGTGGCCCGGCCCACCTCGCTGACGTGGTCCCGTGTCGTACGCCCGGTGACGTAGACGACCGCACCGGCCCGCCCCAGCTCCACGGCCATCGCCCGGCCCGCGCCCCGGGTGGCCCCGGCGACCAGCGCCACCTTGCCGGCCAGCGCCCCGGATCCTGCCGCCGTACCGCCGGCGGCCTCCGCCGCGATGCCCGTGGCACCGGTGGCCTCCGCAGTGGTGCCCGTGGCACCGGTGGCCTCCGCCGTGGTGCCCGTGGCCTCCGCCGCGCTGCCGCTGCTCCCCGTCGCTTTTGCGCCCACTTCCGCTCCCTCTTTCCTTCGCGTGACCCGACTTTCGCACCGCATCCCGTCACCTCCTGTCCGGTTTTCCGTGGAATTCCGTGTCGGTAACGACCCGGACGGATGCCCGCGCTCCGCGTGCGTCGCCGGGCGGCAGGCTGGATGCTGGACCCTGTGATGGACGAGACGGAGTTCTGGGAGCTCATCGACGACTCCCGCGAGGCCGCCGGGGGCGACCCCGAGGAACAGGCCGATCTGCTGGTCGAGCGGCTGATGCGGCGCGACCCCGACGCCGTGATCGACTTCGCCCGGCACTTCGAGGCCCGCTACAACCGCGCCTACTCCTGGGACCTGTGGGCCGCCGCCGCCATCCTGCTGGACGGCGCGAGCGACGACGCCTTCGACTACTTCCGCTGCTGGCTCATCGGCCAGGGCCGCGAGGTCTTCGAGGGCGCGCTGCACGACCCGGACCGGCTCGCCGACCTGCTCCCGGAGTTCGACGAGGAGGAGGACGGCGACGCCGAGGACCTGGGGTACGCGGCGGACGAGGCGTACGAGCGCCTCACCGGCGCCGTGATGCCCGACCTCGGCATCGCCCCCGCCCCCAGGGAACCGCTCGGCACCGTGATCGACTTCGAGGACGACGCCGCCCTGGAGGAACGCTTCCCCGCCCTCTGGGAACGCTTCCGCGACACGTCGTGGTGAGGGTGCGGCCAGTGGTGAGGCGGCCAGTGGCCCTCAGCCGCATGCCCGGGCCGCTTCGGGCCTGACCCGGGGCACGGCGGTGGTGACGGTGGCCGGTGCCCCGTGACTCGTGTTCCCGCCCCGTGACCCGTGGCGCCCGTGGTCCCGCGCCCCTCAGCCGATGGCCCGTGGTCCCGCGGCCCCTCAGCCGATGGCCCGTGATCCCGCGGCCCTCAGCCGATGGCCCGTGATCCCGCGGCCCTCAGCCGCCCACCTCCACCCCGTCCCCCTCCCCCTCCCGATCCCCATCCAGACTCCGCCCCATCAGCACGTCGTCCACGTACTGCCCCTCCAGCCGGAACTCCCCCGGCAGCACGCCCTCCACCCGGAACCCCGCCGACTCGTACAGCCGCCGGGCCGGCGCGTTGTGCCCCAGCACCCGCAGCGTCATCCGCTCCGCGCCCTCCGCCACCGCCCGGTCGACCGCCGCGGCCAGCAGCGCGCGGGCCACCCCGCGCCCGCGCACCCGGTCGTCCACCGCCAGCCCCTGTATCTGCCGCACATGGGCATTGCAGTCCAGCGGCGTCGGCCGCACCAGGCGCAGATAGCCCGCGATCCGCCCGTCGGCCACCGCCACCAGGAAGTCGTCCGGCACGTGCCAGGCGTCGAAGAACGGGTCGTACGGCGGCTCCGGCCGCGGCTGGACGGAGTGCAGCGGCGACCAGGTACGTCGGTCCAGGGCACCCAGCGCAGCCTCGTCGGCGGGCACGGCGGTACGTACGATCAGCTCGGACATGCGGGTCACTGTGCCACGCACCCGCCACGACCGGCAGTATGGGGACCATGCGGATCGCGATCACCGGCTCGACCGGTCTCATCGGCACGGCGCTCCTGCAATCACTGCGCGCGGACGGGCACGAGGTGCTGCGCCTCGTCCGGCGCGCGCCACGCGCCACGGACGAAGTCGCCTGGGACCCCGAACGCCAGACCGTCGACGCCGCGTCGCTCGCGGGCTGCGACTCCGTCGTGCACCTCGCCGGCGCCGGCGTCGGGGACCACCGCTGGACGGCCGCGTACAAGAAGCAGATCCGCGACAGCCGGGTCCTGGGCACGGCCACGATCGCCGAGGCCCTCGCCTCCCTCGACACCCCGCCGCGCTCCTTCGTGTGCGGCAGTGCGATCGGCTACTACGGCGACACCGGGTCGCAGCGCGTCGACGAGGACGCCCCGCCCGGCGACGGCTTCCTCGCCGGGGTCTGCGTCGACTGGGAGGCCGCGGCCGAGCCTGCCGTCGAGGCCGGGGTCCGTACCGCCTTCGCCCGCACCGGCCTGGTCGTCTCGCGCTCCGGCGGCGCCTGGGGCCGCCTCTTCCCGATCTTCAAGGCCGGGCTCGGCGGCCGGCTCGGGAACGGCAGCCAGTACTGGTCGTTCATCTCCCTCCACGACCACATCCGCGCCCTGCGCCACCTCATCGACGACGCCACGCTCTCCGGCCCGGTGAACCTCACCGCGCCGGAGCCCGTCACCAACCGCGAGGCGACGGCCGCCATGGGCAAGGTCCTGCGCCGCCCCACCCTCTTCACCGTCCCGCCCCAGGCGCTCCGCCTGGCCCTCGGCGAGTTCGCCGAGGACGTCCTCCAGAGCCAGCGCGTCGTCCCCACCCGCCTCCAGGACTCCGGCTTCACCTTCACCCACCCCACCATTACCTCAGCCATCAGGGCAGCCGAGCGCAACTGAGGGCTGCGGGGCGGCTACTCGGCAAGGCCCGCGGCACGGCCGCGCATCCGGCTTCGGGCCACCGGCACGAGAAGTGCCGCCGCGCACCCGAGCCACGCCAGGAAGCAGCACCACAGTCCGAGGGTTTCGAAGCGGATGAGACTGGCGGCGCCGTCGGTGAAGACGCAGTCGACGACCGGCGGCACCACGCTCCGGTCGGCTCCTACGATCTCCCCGCCCGGCGCTGTGTGCAGATGCCTGACCTGCCACGTGAAGCACTCATTGTCGAGGTCGGTGGACGACAGTCCCATCAGCCGGTCGACCCGGGTGATCCAGATCGTGGCGCCGACCGCAGGCGCCACGATGACGCCCCCTCTCGCCCAGTGCGGCGTACGCGAGGGCCGGTCGATCGCCCAGGCAGCCGCGCCCGCCACCAGCAGGGCGGCCCCGCACCACATCGCCCACCCGCCCGCGGCGGTGGGGTGGGTCGGTCCGAACGTGCCCGAGTCCGTCCAGTAGCACGCCAGGCGCGGCGGGAACATGTCGACACGGACGCCGGTCAGCGGAAAGTCGTCGTCGAACGTCCGCCGGCCGCACACCGTCTCCGGCCGAGTCAGCGCGAACCCGTACGCGAGCGTGTGCGCGTACCCCACGGCCACCGCACTCGCTCCCAGCACCAGCCACCGCCGGTGCCGCGCCGGACGCCGCCGAAGCTTCCAGACCACGTAACAGGGCACCCCGACCACCAGCCACCCCCCGACGGCCAGCAACAACCCGATCCCCACCAACACGCCCCACCCCTCCTCACCCCCGGCGCCGCCCCAAGACCGACACCCCCACCGCACCACCAGAGGCAAACCACCGCCCACCGGTTCCCTCCGCCGACGCACTACGGGAGGGGGCGGTGGAGGCGATGGGTGCAGCCAGGCCCGGGCGGCGGGGCGGCCCGGGCGGCAGTGGTCGGGCCCGGCGGAGCGGGGCCGGGGCCGGGCGGGTGGCTGGGGCCCTCGGAGGGCTGCGGGCGGCGGGCCCCCAGCAGGGCCGGGGCCGGGCGGGAGCTCGGGCTCCCTCTGGAGGGGCCCCTCCCCTCTGGTGGGGCCCCACCCCCCTCCCCCCCTCCCCCACCCCCCTTCGTGTTGGTCTTTTGGGTTGTTGTGCGGGTTGCCTCTGGCACGCGCGGGGTGCATGGGCGGTGTGCGACCCCGTGTGCGTCGGTCCGGGTGCGGGGGTGGGTATCAGGGAGGCTCGCGAAGGGCATGAGACGTGGGCCGAAACCCCGGCCGACCCTGGGAGGGACACGTGCCGCGCACCCCCGCTTCCCGAACCCCCTCGCCCCAGCCGGCGCCTCCGCCGGACACCGTGGACGTCGTCATCATCGGTGGTGGAGTGGCCGGACTGGCCGCCGCGCACCACCTCACCCGCGCCGGCGCCACGGTCGCCGTCCTGGAGGCCGCCGACCGCGTCGGTGGCCGCGCGACCACCGAGGAGCTGGACGGCTACCGCCTGGACCACGGCAGCCAGTTGCTGGTCACCTCCTATCCGGAGCTGAGCGGCACCCCGGCCCTCGGCGACCTCGCGCTGCGGCCCTTCGCTCCCGGTATCTGCCTGCACAACGGGCGTCGCGCACAACGCATCGGCGCCGTACGGAGCACGAGGGTCGCACTCTCCACCGCGCGCGCCCTTTCGCGCGCCTCCGCACGCCCCGCGCCGCGCTCCGGCGTCCGTATCCCCTCGCTCCCCGGCCCCCGCCTGCCCTCGTCCAGAGCACCGCAGAGCGGAGCCTCCCGTCTCCCCTCACTCGTCACGCCCCGCCTGCCCACCCTCGGGCAGCTGGGCCCCATACGGTCGCTCGGCACCCTCGGCCAGCTGAGGCCGCTCGGCACCGCCCGCCTGCCGTCCCTGGGAGCGTCCCGGCTCCCCGGACTCGGTCTCGGCGCCCCCCGGCTGCCCTCGCTCGGCTCCTCCCGGCTCCAGGCGCCGCGCACTGCCCCGAGCGCGCAGCGAGCCTCGCGGACCGCCTCGGCCCCCGGCCGTGACCAGCCCGTCCACGATGTCCTCTCGCCCCGTGCGGCCGCGCTCCGGCCGCTGCTGACCGCCCTGCTCGGCGACCCCACGCTGCAGGGCTCCAGCCTCGGCGCGGCCCTCACGCTCATGGCCTTCGCGACCGGGCGGCTCTGTCTTCCGGCGGGAGGTGCGGCGAGCGTCCCCGAGCTGCTCGCCGCCTCGCTGCCGCCGGGCACCGTGCGCACGTCCGTCCGTGCCGTCTCCGTCTCCACCACGCTCGTCACCACCTCCGATCAGCGTCAACTGCGGTGCCGCGCGGCGCTCGTGGCCACGGGGGCACGCGATGCCGCGGAGCTGCTGCCGGGGCTCCGGGTCCCCGATTTCCATCCGGTGACCATGTTGCACCACACCGCCGACAGCACCCTGAGTTATCCACAGGCGCAGGACGCGACGCTGTTCCTGCCGACGGACGGACCGGTGGCGTACAGCTACGTCGCGAGCGCGGTCGATCCCTCGCGCACGCCGCCCGGCCGGTCGCTGATCACCACGGCGGTGCTCGGCTCCGCCGCGACGCTCCCGGCCGGAGCGCTCGACAAGACGGTCCGTCCGCAGCTGGAGCGGCTGTACGGCACCACGACCGACGGCTGGCGGCTGCTCGCCGCGCACCACGATCCGTACGCCGTGCCGGCCATGCCCGCGCCGCACGATCCGCTGCGGCCGGTACGCGTACTGGCCGGGCTGTACGTCTGCGGCGACCACCGCGACACCGGCACCGTCCAGGGCGCGCTGCATTCAGGCCGCCGGGCCGCCCGCGCGCTGCTGCAGGACTTCGGGATGGCGATGGCGGACGATGCCGTCCCCGCCCTGTTCGACGCCGCCTGAGAGCCACCGGAGCCCGACGTCCGGCGTCCGGCCACCGCCGAAGCCCCCGGTCCGCGGCACAGCCCGGCCACCGCCCGCAGGCCCGGTTCCGTGGGCCCCAGTCCCGGCCCCCACGCGGCGGGGCCGGGACGGCACCCTCGCCGTTCCGGCCCCGCCTTCCGATCCTGCGTCCCGGCCCGCCGCGCCCCGGACCCTCCCGCGCCGGGCGGCGACCCGGTACTCAAGGCAACCCGGTACTCAACCCAGCGCGGTCACCTTGTCCCGGTAGCCGCGTACGGCTGCGGCGTCCCGGTACGGCTCCAGTCTGCGTTCGAAGTCCCGTACGTACTCATGCACCCGTACGGAACGCATCTCCGCGGCCTGTACGGCGGCCTCCGCGCCCAGCGTGCACGCCTGTTCCAGTTCGCCGAGGCCGAGCCGGGCGGTCGCCAGGACGATGCGGCAGAGCAGCCGGCTGCGGGCGTAGCCGGCGCCGCGGAGCTGCAGTGAGCGTTCGGCGTGCTGGGCCGCCGCGCGGTACTGCTGGAGGTCGCGGTGGCAGTGCCCGAATTCGTCCGCGAGCTGCGCTTCGTCGAAGAGGCGTGCCCAGTGCGGCACCTCGTCCCCGGGCCGCGCGGCCTCCAGGGCCCGTTCGGCGCGGGCCAGGGAGGCGGTGCAGGCGCGTACCTCGCCCAGTACGGCGTGGCCGCGGGCCTCCGCGGCGTGCAGCAGTGTCTGCACCAGGGGCGGCGGCCCGCTGCCGATGCCCTGCTGGGCCACGCGGGCGAGCTGGACCGCCTCCCGGCCGTGGCCCAGGTACACCGCCTGGCGGCTCATCGTGATGAGGACGTAGCTCCCGTAGGCACGGTCGCCCGCCGCCTGGGCCAGCCGGAGCGCCTGCACGAAATAGCGCTGCGCGAGTCCGTGGGCGGTGATGTCGTACGAGGTCCAGCCGGCGAGCCGGGTGAGGTCGGAGGTGGCGGAGAAGAGCCGGCGTCCGGTGGCCTCGCTGTACGAGCCGCGCAGCATGGGCTCGGCCTCGTGCTCCAGGTAGCGCACGAGGGCCTGGCGGGCGTGGCCGCCTCCGTAGGCGTGGTCCAGCGTCCTGAAGAGCTCGCCGACCGAGCGCAGGGCGGCGATGTCACCGCCGGACACGCGGTAGCCGTGCGCCGGGTCCGGGCGCTCCGTACGGTCGGGGCGGCGCTGCCGGGGCACTCCGGCGCGGATCTGCGCCGGCACCCGGGGCTGCCCGGCGGGTCCGGGCAGCCCCGCCTCGGAGACCGGTTCGCCGCGCGCGACGCGTTCGTCGGCGCGGCCGATGAGCCAGTCGCGGCTGGGGACGACCAGGCCGGCCGGGGTGAACGCGATCTTCCGCAGTTCGGCGTGGCTGCCGGAGTCCTTGCGCCACAGGCCGCTGACGATGTCCACCGCTTCGGTGGGGGTCGCGGCGAACTCCAGCCCTGCGTACACGGGTGCACAGGCGTCCAGTCCCAGGTCCTGTGCCGACAGCCGGCGCCCGAGGCGGCGGGTGAACACCTCGGCGATCAGCGCGGGGGTGGTGCCGCGTGGCTGCTGGCCGCGCAGCCATCTGGTCACCGATGTCTTGTCGTAGCGCAGGTCGAGCCCGTGTTCCAGCCCCAGCTGGTCCACCCGGCGGGCCAGACCGGCATTGGAGAAACCCGCCTCGGCGATCAGCGCGGCGAGTCTGCGGTTGGGTGTGCGTTGCGGCGATCCCTCAAGCTGTGGGCCTGGGTCGGGTCGTTCCGTCATCAGCTTTACGGTCTCCTGCCTTCCGGGCCGCGCCGCCCGGGCCCGGTCGACACCGTCCGGCGCTTTCGCCCTCCTGGAACGGCGTGAATGTAGCGGCCCAAGGAGGACTTCCGGCCACGATTCGTCCGCGTTCATCCGATCGTGTGAGCACAGCTCCGCAGGCCGACGTGGCTCCCCGCGGTCCACACCTGGTGTCCGGTTCCGCGCTCCCTCTTGACGCCCCGCCCAGCCGCACCCCGGCGCCTGCCCCGCCTCGCCCCTGAGAGCCCGCCGCCGCCCCTCGTGGCGACCGCCGCCCCGCGCACCGACGCACACCGGAGGGCTGGCCACATGCACATCGGACGGCCTCCCGCACGCACAGTGGAGGACGATCACCCACACGCGTACCGGACCGCCTCCACAGCCACTCGTGGCAGCGCGCACCGGAACCCCACGGCGGGACGAGCGCCGTGCGCGCGGGGAGTGGGGAGGTGCGGCGGCCTCCGCGCGCGTCCGCACCGGCCGTACCCCCCTCGGCGTCCCGCGTCCGGCCCCCGCACCCTCCCGTTACCGGCCCCCGCACCGCCCCGCAGCCCGCCCCCGTACCGCCTCGTAACCGGCCGCCCGACGTGCTTTTCGGGCACGGCCGTACAGTGGGGTCGGGCGCGAAGGTTGCGATAAGAGGAGCCGCCATGAGTGAGCTGCGCTTTGTCCGGATGGGCTTCGGCGCCGACGCCGTGGAGTACCAGACGGCGTGGCAGGAGCAGCGCCGGGTGCACGCCGCCCGGTTCGCCGACGAGATCCCGGACACCTGCCTGCTGCTGGAGCACCCGCCCGTGTACACGGCGGGCCGGCGTACGGCGGAGAACGAGCGCCCGCTGGACGGCACCCCCGTCGTCGACGTGGACCGCGGCGGGAAGATCACCTGGCACGGCCCGGGCCAGCTGGTCGGTTACCCGATCCAGAAACTGCCGCGCCCGGTGGACGTGGTGGCGCACGTACGCCGCCTCGAAGAGGCACTGATCCTCACGGCGGCGGAGTTCGGCGTGGCGACCACCCGTATCGAGGGCCGCAGCGGCGTGTGGGTGCTGGGCGACCCCGTGGAGCAGCGCGCGGCCCTGGGCGGCCTGAACCTCGACTTCGACCCGCGCGTGAACGACGAGCTGTTCGACCCGCGGCTGAACGGTCCGGAGTACGCCCCGTCCAACGCCGGGCAGCGCCGTGAGGACCGCAAGCTGGCCGCGATCGGGATCCGGGTGGCGAAGGGCGTCACCATGCACGGCTTCGCGCTGAACGTGAACCCGGACAACACCTCGTTCGACAAGATCGTGCCGTGCGGCATCCGGGACGCGGGCGTGACTTCTCTCTCGTACGAACTGGGCCGTGAGGTCACCATCGAAGAAGTACTGCCGGTCGCCGAGAAGCACCTGGCGGACGTGCTGGAGAACGCCGAGCTCCTGCCCCGCGCCGTCTGACCCGGCCCGCCGGCGCCTCCCACGAGCGGGCCCGGCGGAATGCAGCCCGGCGGTAGCGGGTTGCGCAGCACGTAAAGACGTGCGAATCAACGGGCGTACCCTGGGTACGCCGAAGAAACGAAGCTTAGGGAGCCGGAGTGTCCGCTGTCGCACCCGACGGACGCAAGATGCTGCGCCTGGAGGTCCGGAACAGCCAGACCCCCATCGAGCGCAAGCCCGAGTGGATCAAGACCCGGGCGAAAATGGGCCCCGAGTACAACCAGCTGCAGGGCCTGGTGAAGAGCGAGGGCCTGCACACGGTCTGCCAGGAGGCGGGCTGTCCCAACATCTTCGAATGCTGGGAGGACCGCGAAGCGACCTTCCTCATCGGCGGTGACCAGTGCACGCGCCGCTGCGACTTCTGCCAGATCGACACCGGCAAGCCGCAGGAGCTGGACCGCGACGAGCCCCGCCGCGTGGCCGAGAGCGTCCAGACCATGGAGCTGCGCTACGCCACGATCACCGGCGTCGCCCGTGACGACCTGGACGACGGCGGCGCCTGGCTGTACGCCGAGACCGTCCGGCAGATCCACGGCCTGATGCCCGACACGGGCGTGGAGCTGCTGATCCCGGACTTCAACGCGGAGCCCGACCAGCTCGCCGAGGTCTTCTCCTCGCGCCCCGAGGTGCTGGCCCACAACGTGGAGACGGTGCCGCGGATCTTCAAGCGGATCCGTCCGGGCTTCCGTTACGAGCGGTCCCTGAAGGTCATCACCGAGGCCCGCAAGGACGGCCTGGTGACCAAGTCGAACCTGATCCTGGGCATGGGCGAGACCCGTGAGGAGATCAGCGAGGCGCTGCAGGACCTGCACGACGCGGGCTGCGAGCTGATCACGATCACCCAGTACCTGCGCCCGTCGGTGCGGCACCACCCGGTCGACCGCTGGGTGAAGCCGCAGGAGTTCGTCGAGCTGAAGGAGGAGGCGGAGGAGATCGGCTACAAGGGCGTCATGTCCGGGCCGCTGGTCCGCTCCTCGTACCGGGCCGGCCGGCTCTACCAGCAGGCGATGGACAAGCGCGCGGAAGAGGCGCAGCGCCCGGCGGTCTGAGCACGCCCTCGGGGAGGGGCCCGGCGGTGCGAGCACACTGTCGGGCAGCCCGCGGTGTGATCACCATCGGGAAGCGCCCGCATGGTGGACGGGGCGCCGTCGCACCACGTCGATCACCTTCGGGCGCGGCCCATCCGCATGATCATTAGTGAATTCTTTGCATTCGTGAGCGCTCGTTTCGGGCCCCGGGGATGTGAATCCCGGCACACGCCGGACGGTGCGGCCCGCACTTCTCCCAGGCTGGAGGGGTGCGGGCCGTACGGACGTTTCATGGGCGTTTGACCGTGCGGTCATCCGTTGGTAACACCGTTCCGTAAGGCTTTCAGTGACGATGGATGCACGCACCGCTCACACCCCCGTTGTTCCCACCACCCCGAAGGGGACTCACGCCATGCAGGCCGCGCCCGTCCGCGACACCGCTGCTCTGCCGATCCCGGCTGCTCTGCCGATCCCGTCCGTCACCGGCGCCCTGCGCGCCGTGGAGTCGCTGCTGATGCGCAACGGTCAGCGCACCGCCCGCCGAAATGCCTGGACTGCCGTCCTTGAGGACCGGCGCCGGGCGGAGGACCGGCGTGCCGCCCAGTACGTACTGGAGGCCGCGGCGACCCGGAGCACCTCGGCCACGTAAACTTTCGTACATGGCGAGGAAGGAAAACGCAGACACTGCGAACCAGGGGCGACTCAAGCAGATCGCCCTGACCTACAAGATGACCCGTCGGGTCGACTCCAAGGTCGGTCTTGTCGTCGCGGGCGTGGGCATCGTCGTATTCGGCGTTCTCCTTGCCATCGGCTTCCTGATCGGCCACCCCGTGTACGCCGGCATTCTGGGCTTCCTGCTGGCCTTCCTGGCGATGGCGATCATCTTCGGCCGGCGCGCCGAGAAGGCCGCCTTCGGTCAGATGGAGGGCCAGCCGGGTGCCGCGGCGGCGGTACTGGAGAACATCGGCCGCGGCTGGTCGGTGACGCCCGCGGTCGCGATGAACCGCAACCAGGACGTCGTGCACCGTGCGGTCGGCAAGCCCGGCATCGTGCTCGTCGGCGAGGGCAACCCGAACCGGCTCCGTGGCCTGCTGGCCGCGGAGAAGAAGCGGATGGCCCGTACGGTCGCCGACGCGCCGGTCCACGACTTCGTGGTCGGTGACGGCGAGGGCCAGGTCCCGCTGAAGAAGCTGCGCACGACGCTGATGAAGCTGCCGCGCGTACTTCCGGGCGCCCAGGTGACGGCCACCAACGACCGGCTGAAGGCGCTCGGCGACCTGATGAGCAACATGCCGGTACCGAAGGGGCCGATGCCCAAGGGCATGCGGATGCCGAAGGGCGGCCGGATGCGGTGACGCCTCCGGCGTCCCTGTGACGACACGTTCTCGTGACGACACAGCCTTGTGACGACACGGCTGCGGCCCGGGACCTCACGGTCCCGGGCCGTTCTCGTGCGTATGCGTCCGCTCTCGCGCGTATCCGTCCGCGCGCCTCAGATGCCTACTTGTACGGACGCCTCAGATCCGTACCTGTACGGACCGGGCCAGGCGGTCGTGGAGGCCGCGGCCGTCGCGGTCCCAGATCGCGGCCGGGATGACGATCATCAGCGCGATCGTCCGGGCCAGCACCCGCGGCAGCGAGAGCCGGCCGCCGCCCTCGGCGACGACCCGCAGGCCCAGCAGCCGCTTCCCGGGCGTGAAGCCGACCGTGCCGACGGTGAGCAGGCTCAGGACGAGGAAGACCAGCAGCGCCCAGTTGCTCGCCGCGTTCGCCTTGCCGCCGCTGAGGAGCCCGTACGCGATGAGCATGCACAGCGCCCAGTCGACGAGGAGGGCCACGATCCGGCGGCCCGGCCGGGCGATCGAGCCGGGTCCGTGCTCGGGCAGCCCCAGCTGCTGGCCCCGGTAACCGAAGTCGATGCCCATGTCCTCGGCCGCCGCGCGGGGCCCGGAGAGCCACGATCCCATTGCTTGCCTGTTGTCCACCCGTCCACGGTACTGCGACCGCATACATTTCCCGCGGGGCGGGGCGCCCGGAACGGGGTGCGGGGGCCGCCCCGCGGTACGGCGCCGCACTGCTGTACCGGTACGTGGCACGGCCGCCGCGAAGGGCCACGGCCGCCCGATACGGCGGGCCACGGCCACCGCGCGCCGGTTAACCTGAGCGAAACAAATGGGTCATGCTTGGGAAATCCCGCCTACCTAAGGTCGGGCGAGCGCGCCACCGCACATGGTCGCGATCCGAGGAGCAACCCCGAGCCGCCGACCGGTGACCGGGCTAGGAGGAGTTGGATGTTCCAGAACGCCGACGAGGCCAAGAAGTTCATCGCGGATGAGGACGTCAAGTTCGTCGACGTCCGGTTCTGCGACCTGCCCGGTGTGATGCAGCACTTCACGGTGCCCGCGGAGGCGTTCGACCCGACGGAGGAGCTGGCGTTCGACGGCTCCTCGATCCGCGGGTTCCAGGCCATCCACGAGTCCGACATGGCGCTGCGCGCTGACCTGTCCACGGCGCGGGTCGACCCGTTCCGCCGGGACAAGACCCTCAACGTCAACTTCTTCATCCACGACCCGATCACCGGCGAGCAGTACAGCCGTGACCCGCGGAACGTGGCGAAGAAGGCCGAGGCGTACCTCGCCTCCACCGGCATCGCCGACACCGCGTTCTTCGGCCCCGAGGCCGAGTTCTACGTCTTCGACTCGGTCCGCTTCGAGACCTCCGCGAACCGCTCGCTGTACGAGATCGACTCCGAGGCCGGCGCCTGGAACACCGGCGCGGTCGAGAACAACCGCGGTTACAAGGTCCGCTACAAGGGCGGCTACTTCCCCGCCCCGCCGGTCGACCACTTCGCCGACCTGCGCGCGGAGATCTCCCTGGAGCTGGACAAGCAGGGCCTGAAGGTCGAGCGCCAGCACCACGAGGTCGGCACCGCCGGCCAGGCCGAGATCAACTACAAGTTCAACACGCTGCTCGCCGCGGCCGACGACCTGATGCTCTTCAAGTACATCGTGAAGAACGTCGCCTGGCGCAACGGCAAGACCGCGACCTTCATGCCCAAGCCGATCTTCGGTGACAACGGCTCCGGCATGCACGTCCACCAGTCCCTGTGGTCCGGTGGCGAGCCCCTCTTCTACGACGAGCAGGGCTACGCCGGCCTCTCGGACACCGCCCGCTACTACATCGGCGGCATCCTCAAGCACGCCCCGTCGCTGCTGGCCTTCACCAACCCGACGGTGAACTCCTACCACCGCCTGGTCCCCGGCTTCGAGGCCCCGGTCAACATGGTGTACTCGCAGCGCAACCGCTCCGCGGCCATGCGTATCCCGATCACCGGCTCGAACCCGAAGGCCAAGCGCGTCGAGTTCCGCGCGCCGGACCCGTCCTCCAACCCGTACCTGGCCTTCTCGGCCCTCCTCCTCGCGGGCCTGGACGGCGTCAAGAACAAGATCGAGCCGGCCGAGCCGATCGACAAGGACCTGTACGAGCTGGCTCCCGAGGAGCACGCGAACGTCCAGCAGGTCCCGACCTCGCTCCCCGCGGTCCTCGACGCCCTGGAGGCGGACAACGAGTACCTCCAGCAGGGCGGCGTCTTCACCTCGGACCTGATCGAGACCTGGATCGACTACAAGCGCACCAACGAGATCGCCCCGATCCAGCTCCGCCCGCACCCCCACGAGTTCGAGCTGTACTTCGACCTCTAAAGAGCACCGCTGAAGAGCACCGCTCGTACGGCCGAGGGCCGGCACCCCGTGAGGGGTTGCCGGCCCTCGGCCGTTTCCGGTGCTCCCGCTCCGGCTTCAGGCGCTTCCGCTTGCCGCTTGCCGCTTGCCGCTTCAGGCGATCCGTCCCGAGACGCAAGGGTCCTCGTTGCGGTAGCCGAGGCGGTCGTAGAGGCGTTCGGCGGGGGTGTTGTCGGTGAGCTGCCAGAGGGTGCAGAAGCCGTGGCGGCGTACGGCGTAGCGGGTGAGCCAGGAGGTGAGGGCCGCGCCGAGGCCCTGGCCGCGGAGGGCTGCGTCGGTCGCGACGGAGGCCATCAGCGGGGCGCCGCTGTCCCGGAGGCTGCTCAGGGCGCCGCAGGCGACGAGCCGGCCGTCCGTGTCGCGGATGCCGGCCCACAGGCTGACGCCCTCGGCGCCGGGGCCGGTGGAGTGGGCGGGGCTGTGCGCGTTGAGGAAGGCGAGCAGCTCGTCGTGGTGGGACTCGTCGAGGGCGACGACCCGGTCCTCGCCGCGCTGGACGGGCGGCTCGTCCATCGTCCAGCGGAAGATCCACTCGACGATCCCGGTCACCGGGAGGTGGCGGCCGACCAGGGTCTCGGTGCCGCGGGGGCCGGTGAACTCCCGCACCCGGTCGGGCAGGCCCAGGGCCGCGCGCAGGACGAGTCCGGCGGCGGCTTCCGGTTCGCCGACGCTCCACACATGGCCGCGGGCGTCGTCGAGCCAGGCGGCGGCGCCGTCGCCGGTCCAGCCGGGCCGGCCGGCCGGTCGCTGCCGCGCGGCACCGAAGCGCAACAGGGCCGAGCCGGTGCGGCTCTCCAGGCCCTGGTCGAACAGGTCGGCGGTCCGGGGGACAAGAGTCGTTGCCAGCATCGCTCTCTGAGGGGAGGTAGGGACAGGAAGATGCGCAGACTCCGACATTCCGGGCACGTGGCAGGCGCGACCGGAAGGCTCGTCTGAGATAGGGGGTTTCCCGGCAGCGGCAGCGCACGCGCGCGCCCGGCCCACCAGGACGGCCCACTGTGACATACCGCCCCGGGGCCGGGGCAAATCCGGCCCCACCAGCACATTCATGAGTGATACATCCATGAGGGCCGCCACCCCGATCCGGGTGAGTACCGGTTCGGTCGAACCACTGCGCTCCGGCGTGTCGTCGGGGTAAGAACGTGATGCCGACGCACATGCTCCGGGCGGGGCGGTCGAGCAGGCATCGAAGCAGGGGGACGTGAGTGGCGACTTCGCAGCAGCCCCATGACCCGGTCGTCACCGGGCAAGCGGGATCACCAGCGGACGCGGTGGGCGAACCGGACGGGACGTCCACCGCCGAACCGGCGGGCGGGCCCGCGGGGCCTGCCGCCACAGCTCCGTCGCCGTGGGCGGTCGTGGGCCCGAAGATGCTGCACTGGCTGTTCTTCGGTGTCGGCTTCGGCGTCCTGCCGATCGGCCTCGGCTACGTCATGAATTCCTTCACCCACCGCGGGGTCGGTCTGTCGGAAATCCTCAGCCGGGGTGAGCTGTTGATCGTCACCACCGGTCTCGCCGCAGCGGCTGCGGGACAGATCATCACCCGCTCGGGCTCGGGCCTGCGGAACATCGTCGGGTTCCTGGCGTTCTCGAACATCGCCATGGCGTGCGTGACAGCGGGCCTCTTCGCCTTCGTCACCTCGGCCCCGCAGGTCAGCCAGAAGCTGGACCAGGGATCCGTTACCGGGTCGTCGCTGGTCCTCTTCATCGCGACCTTCGTCACCGCCGGCGCGAGCACCTTCATCGCAGAATGGGAGCAGGCCTGATGTGGGCACTCATCCCTGAGATCGCGGCCGGGCTCGGCACGGGCATCAGCGCCGTGGCCGCGTCCATCGCCTTTCGGCTGTGGCGCGGAAAGCGGGACCAGCAGCCCGATGTCGTGGTGACCCGGCAGAGCGGCGACGTACGCATCACGCTCTCCGGAGCGGATGAGGAACAGGTACTCCGGCTACTGGCGAGCCTGGACCGGGAGGCTGGTGAGGGCGCGGACCGCGCGACCGGGGACGACCCGCAGTCCGCAACGCCCCGGGAACAGTGAGGCCCGCAGGCCGGCACGGCCGCCGCTCCGGGTGCGGGGCGGCGGCCGTACGGTGATCGAAAGTGCCCGCTACTCCCCCGCCAGCAGTTCCCTGAGTTCGGTTACCGCTGTGCGGAGATGGGTGGCGAAGGCGTGCATCTGGTCGGCCACCGGGCGGGGGGTGCTCAGGTAGAGGTTGAAGCGGTCGGGGAGGAGGACGTACGCGATGCCGATGCAGCGGCTGCTGGTGGAGCCGAAGCCGAAGAACTGGATGTTCTCGGACGGGGCCGAGCTGGTGCTCAGGTAGTCGTCGCGCATGGTCAGCCAGCCCGGGGAGCGGTAGAGGGCGGGCTGTTCGGTGATGCCCAGCTCGGTGCCGCGGCGGCGCTGGATGAGTTCCAGCTCCCAGAGGTGCTGTTCGGGGGCGTCCCCGGCCTGGCACTCCTTCGCCCGGGTGACGTGCGCGGTGGCGGCCGCGCGGAAGGCCGCCCGGCGGGTCCCGGCGTCGGTTTCCGGGTCCTCCATGGCCGCCACGAACGCCTGGATCTCGGGGGTGACGACGCGCATGGCCTCGGTGCGGCCGCGCCGCCACTGCCGGGTGGCGATCGATTCGTACGTGGCTCCAAGCCTGCCCTTGGCTCGCTGGTGGGCGAGCTGGTACGCGAGCTGCACGAACGCGTCGGGCGAGACCCGCAGCGCCTTGGCCGCCGTGGAACCGAAGTCCTCGAAGGAGACGGTCTGCGTGGCGGTGTCCGCGCCGTACTGGGCGAAGGCCTCGGCGGCGGCGCGGGCGCGCGCCCGGAGGGCGTCGTCCAGGTGCCAGGTGAGCGCGGAGAACTCCGGGCGGCCCTGGGAGCGGGCGCCCGACTCCCGGGACTGCTCCTCGGCCGGCGTGCCGAGGAGGGTGTCGACGAAGCTGAGGATCGTCGTGCCGTCCAGGCCGCAGTGCTCGACGTTGATGCCGGCCCGGCCGTCGGCGAAGACGACGAAGGAGACGGCCTTGTCGAACCAGCGGTTGCCGCGGTCCCCGTAGAGGAGTTCGTCGCAGGTCTCCTGGGTGTCGGCGGGCGCGAAGTCCTCCAGGCAGACGCAGAAGAGGGCGGTCTCGATGTCGTCCAGGGCCGCCGCGTTGCCGGGGTGGTGCGCGCGCAGCGTCTCGCGGGTGGCCGCCCAGTCGGCGCGGGCCATGGTGGTGAGATGGCCGACGGAGGTGTCCCGCTGCGCCGGTTCCGCGCCCGCCTTCATGACGGCGGCCAGTCCCGCCTCCAGGTCGGCGGGGGTGTGCGGGATGCCGTCGGCGCCCAGGACGTCCATCCGGTACATCGCGCCCCGGAAGAACACCACGACGTGGCGCGCGTCGGACGGGCCCGGCCACTCCGCCGAGTACGGGTGGCGGACCGTGTCCTGCTGAGCGCCCGGGATGCGGGTGGTGGAGAAGAGGTACTTGTTCTGCTCCATCGTCTGCGGCGCGCCGCGCAGCAGCACCGGCGGGATCTCCTCCCGGTCCAGCCGCCGCTTGTAGGCGACGGCCGAGGCGATCAGCCCGGCCGCCCGTTCCAGTTGCGGCAGCCCGGTGTCCTGGAAGAGGAAGAAGAAGTTGGCGTTGAGGGCGATGCGGTCCCGGCGGCCGAGGTAGCGGTACGGCCAGAAGGTGTCGAGCCAGCTGTGCACGCCGGGGGTGCGGTCGTACTCCTCCAGCGCCGCCTGGAGTGCCGGGCCGGGTCCGTCCGGACCGCTGAAGGCGGCCACCTCCGCCTCGGTCGCCGCCCGCTCCTCGGGGGTCAGCAGCGGACCGCACCATTCGAGGAACCGCGTACAGCTGTCCGCCAGCGTCGGCAGCGGCACCCGCGGCAGGGTGTCCTCGTGGGCGAAGGTGGACGGGGGTGCGGAGACGGACGGGGCGGCGCTGCCCGAGGGGGCGGTGGCCGTGGACCGACTGGGGTTCAAAGCTGCTCTCGATTCGGGTCGTGACGATCAAGGGACCTGGTGCGTCCGAGGGGCCTGGCGCGTCCTGCCGGGCCGTACGGGCGGGAGACGTAGAGCTGTGCGTAGAGCCAGCCTTCCGCCTCCAGCCCGGTGGGATCCACTCCGGCCTCCGACATGGTGTCCAGGACGAGCGTCTGTTCCTCCGGAGAGGCGAACCGCCGCTGTTTGAACATCCCGTCGACGCGGGTGGTCTCGTAGCCGAGGGCCGCCAGTGCGCGCTCGACCGGGTCGAAGGGGAACATCCGCAGCACGAAGTGGGCCATCCACGGCCGGTGGGCGCCCTGCGCGCGGACGACGCGGGTGAGCGTGCGTTCGGTGACGTAGCCGACGCAGCCGGTGGAGAACACCAGGTCGGCGCCGGCCATCCGGGCGCGCTGGTCCGGCGTGGGGTCGTCGTTCTCCAGGTCGGCGTGGACGGTGTCGTCGAGGAAGCCGGCCTCCCGCGCGTACGACAGCGCGTTCTCGGAGGAGTCCAGGCCGACGACGCGGGTGGGTTGCGCGGGCCGGCGGGCGCGGGACAGCTCGCGGTCGCGGGCCAGCAGTTCCTCGCGCGTGAGACCGGCGGCCGCTTCGTCGCCGTAGCGCGCGTACAGCTCGTCCATGCCCACGTCGTACTTCAGCAGGGCGGCGTTGATGCCGTACGAGCAGCCGATGTCGACGACTTTCGGTGCCGCCACGCCGCGGGCCTCGCGGTACTCCTTGACGAGCTTGGCGAAGTACGGCTTGGCGAGCTGCGGCACGCAGTAGTCCAGCGTGCGCAGCACGGTGAAGTACGCACGCGGGTCGGGCTGCGTGTAGATGTGGTCGAGCGAGACTTTTCCGGTCGTGTCGAAACGCACGGGGTTGCTCCTCCGTGGATCGCGAATGGGAAAACGTCCTGCGGGTCGGTCCTGCGGATCTCCTGCGGTGTGCGGCGGGGCGCTCTGTCGTACGGAGGATGCCCCGTGGCGGGTCAGTCCAGCAGTCGGTCGCCGCGCACGGCGCGCTTCTCTGCCGCGGCGAGGTGTTCGGGGAGCACCCGGCCGAAGAGCTGGCGGGTGCGGGCCACGCTGCCGATGACGCCGGGGCGCTCGCTGTACGCGAAGATCGCCGAGTGCCGCGATGTGCCGCCCGCCACGGGGCTGACGCGGTGCAGGGAGTAGCGGCCCTTGAAGAGCTGGAGGTCGCCGGTGTGCAGCGGGAGGCGGCGGACCAGCCGGTCGCCCCGCCCGGAGAGGACGTCGCGGACGTCGTCGAAGTTCTCGTCGTCGGCGGAGCGGATGCCGGGGCAGTACTCGAAGGCGCCGCCGGTCTCGGCTTCCTGGGTGAGCATGCTGACGGTGAACTCGTTGGTGTCGAAGTGCCAGGGGTGTTCCCGGCCCGGCTCGACGACGTTGAGGACCAGCCCGGCGAGCGGGTCGGCGAGTTCGTGCAGCTCGGCGAGGCCGAAGCAGCGCGCGATGAACGTGCGGAACGCCTCGTGGGTGTAGAGCTGGCTGATCAGCGCTGCTTGCGGGATGCGGTCCCGGGCGACGAAGGCGTTCCCCCGCTCGAAGGGGATGCGGCCGGGATGGTCGGCGGGCAGCGAGTCGTCGACCGCGATGTTGTAGACGTTGACCGTCTCGACGTCGTAGTGCGCCCGGGGCGCCAGTGCGGAGCATTCCTGCCGCAGCAGGTCGCGCAGGGCCGGCTGGACGAAGTCCGGCAGTACGGTGCAGCCGACCTCGGCCAGGTCCCGGCGGGCCCGGTCGATCACGGCCCGGCCCTCGGCTCCGTCCAGTGCCGTCAGGGGATAGCGGGTCGTGTCGACCACCTGGTCGAGCGTCAGGGCTTCCAGAGTGCTCATGCGATCCTCTCCACGCGGGGCGGACGCCCCAACTCTACGGATGAGTAACGCAGTTGAGGTATCACAGTCGCAAAGTGCGACTGTGACACGGCACACGGCCCCGGCAGGCATGTCCGGGGGCGCGGAGGGGGAGCATCCGGCGGCCGGCCGGCGCGGTCGGGTCGACCGAAACCGGAGTCGGCCGCAGCCGGGTCAGTCGCAGCCGGGGCCGTCGAGGGCGGCGGCGTCGAGGGTCTCCGTCAGGGCGTTCAGCCGGCCGCGGAGATCGGCCAGTTCGGCGAGGGGGAGGCCGGTGGCGCCGGCGATCCGGCGGGGCACCTCCTCGGCCCGGGTACGCAGGGCCGCGCCGTCGGCGGTGAGCCGGACGGTGACGGAGCGCTCGTCGGCCGCGCTGCGCTCCCGGCGCACCAGGCCGGCCGCCTCCAGCCGCTTGAGCAGCGGGGAGAGGGTGCCGGAGTCGAGCCGCACATGGGCACCGATCTGCTTCACGGGCATCTCGCCGTGCTCCCAGAGGACCAGCATGACCAGGTACTGGGGGTAGGTGAGGCCGAGGTCGCGCAGGGCGGTGCGGTAGAGGCCGCCGAAGGCGCGGGTCGCCGCGTGCAGCGCGAAGCAGATCTGCTGGTCGAGTCGGAGATAGTCCTGCGGCGCGGTCTCCGCCGCCGCTCCCGCGTCCGCCTGCCCGGCCTTCTTCTCCTCCATACGCCCAGCCTACCTGCCGCTTTGCGCACACTCTTATCGCACACGGCCTGACCGTGCACAGCTTTATATCGTACGTCACAGTGGCGCGCATTTAAGTTGTGCGTAATTTAATTGTGTGCTGTAGTGGCAGCACGATCAGGGAGACCGGGGCCGGACGGACGGCCGACCGGCCCCGTATCTCGGAGAGGGATGGTTCTGATGAGTGCTCTGTACACCGCCGCGGCCACCGCCAACGGACGCGACGGCCGGGCCGTGAGCTCCGACGGGCAGCTGGACCTGGCGCTGGCCATGCCGCCCGCGCTCGGCGGCGACGGCGCGGGCACCAACCCGGAGCAGCTGTTCGCGGCCGGGTACGCCGCCTGCTTCGCCAGCGCGCTGGGGCTGGTCGGCCGGCAGGCGAAGGTGGACACCAAGGACGTGTCGGTGACCGCGGAGGTCGGCATCAGCTCCGACCCGGCCGGCGGCTTCGGCCTCTCCGTCACACTGCGCGTGGAGCTCCCGGACACGCTGGCCGACGGGACCGGCGCCCGCCTGATCGAGCAGGCGCACGAGGTCTGCCCGTACTCGAAGGCGACCCGCGGCAACATTCCCGTGGAGATCGTCGTCGAGTGACCGGGGCACTATGCCCCTTTATCACCGCGAACGCCCTGCCCCCTCCGGGGTGGGGTGCGTCACGGTAGGGCCCGGGTAACACGGGGTTCACATTCGAGCAATGGCCGGGAAACGGCTCATTGCCAGGGTGCATGAGTACGCCCGCACGCGTATTCGTACTGCCCCGCAGGAAGGCAAGCCCCCGTGACCATCAAGGCCGAGTACATCTGGATCGACGGCACGAAGCCGACGGCCAAGCTCCGCTCGAAGACCAAGATCCTCGCTGAGCGCACCGAGCTCGCCGACCTGCCGCTGTGGGGCTTCGACGGTTCCAGCACCAACCAGGCCGAGGGCCACGCCTCCGACCTCGTACTGAAGCCGGTCTTCTCCTGCCCGGACCCGATCCGCGGCGGCGAGCACATCCTCGTGCTGTGCGAGGTGTTCAACACCGACATGACGCCGCACTCCTCCAACACCCGTGCGCTGCTGCGCCCGCTCGCGGAGAAGTTCGCGGACCAGGAGCCGATCTTCGGCATCGAGCAGGAGTACACCTTCTTCGAGGGCACCCGCCCGCTCGGCTTCCCCGAGGGCGGCTTCCCCGCCCCGCAGGGCGGCTACTACTGCGGCGTCGGCGCCGACGAGATCTTCGGCCGCGACGTCGTCGAGAAGCACCTGGACAACTGCCTCGCCGCGGGCCTGGGCATCTCCGGCATCAACGCCGAGGTCATGCCGGGCCAGTGGGAGTTCCAGGTCGGCGCGCTGCCGCCGCTGGAGGTCTCCGACCACATGTGGGTCGCCCGCTGGCTGCTGTACCGCACCGCCGAGGACTACGGCATCTCCGCCACCCTGGACGCCAAGCCGGCCAAGGGTGACTGGAACGGCGCGGGCGCGCACACCAACTTCTCCACCCGGGCGATGCGCGAGGGCTACGACGCGATCATCACCGCGTGCGAGTCGCTCGGCGAGGGCGACAAGCCGCTGGAGCACGTGAAGCAGTACGGCACCGGCATCGAGGACCGCCTGACCGGCGCCCACGAGACCGCCCCGTGGGACGAGTACAGCTACGGCGCGTCCGACCGCGGCGCCTCGGTCCGCATCCCGTGGCAGGTCGAGCGGGACAAGAAGGGCTACATCGAGGACCGCCGCCCGAACGCGAACGTCGACCCGTACGTGGTCACCCGCCTGATGGTGGACACCTGCTGCACCGCGCTGGAGAAGGCCCTCCAGGTCTGATCCGGGCCCGGCCGGGCGACGGGCCAGGCCGCGCAATTCCCTTGAGGGGCGCCCCGCTTGATGCGGGGCGCCCCTTGCGCATGCCGGTCCGTATGACGGGCGGACGAAGGACAGATCACGTCCGGTCTGGTTCAATGGGGGGCATGGCCAGCTTCCACGACAACGCGACAGGTCGCACCGACCTGGAGCCGTTCTGGCCGTCCCGGCAGGATCACCTCTTCGACCGTCTGTGTTGCCGCGCGCATTGAGCGCGGGCCCGCAACGCACCTGAAGCGGCAGCCCCGCGCACGACGACGTCCCCGACGCCCCTCTGCGCGAAAGAGCTGACCCTCATGACGAACGTCCGAACCCTTCCTGCCACTCCTCCGACGGCCACCGTTCCCGCCCCGCCCCGATTGCGTGCCGTGACACCCGGCGAGGTACCGCCGGTCGCCGACCTGCTCGGTGCCGACGCCACCTGGCTGCCGGCTCCCCCGCACACCCTGCCCGAGCTGCCGGGCCGGCCCCCGATGGTCGGCTACCTCGTGCTCGTACCGGCCGCCGAGAAGAAGCGGCCCGAGCCCGAGGCCCCGGCCGTCCCCGCCACCCCGGCGGCCATCTACGGCGAAGGGGGCGTCCAGGTCGACCCCGAGCGCCGCACCGTCCACGTCGAGGGCCGTCAACTGGAGCTCACCTTCCTGGAGTTCGAGCTGCTGGCCCACCTGGTGGCGCACCCCCAGCGGGTGCACACCCGCGACCAGCTGGTGACGACGGTGTGGGGCTACGGCCATGTCGGCGACGGCCGCACGGTCGACGTCCACATCGCCCGGCTGCGCCGCAAGCTGGGCGCGGCGCACCGCTCGTCGATCGTCACGGTGCGACGGGTCGGCTACAAGTACGTGCCGGTCTCCTGACCGCGGGCCGTGGGGCCCGGCCGCACCGGCCGGGCCCCACGGGTCTCCTTACGTAACGCCGGGTTCAGGCGGCCCGTGCGCGCCGCCGGGCCAGTGCCCCGGCACACACGTCGAGCAGCAGGAAGCCGGCCAGCGGAATGCCGAACAGCGGCATGAACCAGCCCAGTACGGCCGTCGCCGCGGCCAGCGGCAGCAGTACCGTCACCGGCACCCGCCGCCAGGCCCCGCGCGGGTGGGCGCGGCCGCCCCGGAGTCCGGCGTCCCGGCGCGGACGGCGCTGCCACCACATCCGGTAACCCCAGACGATCAGCAGGATCAGCGCGATCATCAGGGCGGCCAGCGCCACCTGGTTGGCGAGGCCGAACAGCAGGCCCATGTGGAGGTCGATGCCCCACCGGGTGGCCTTGGCGAGCAGCGGGTAGTCGGCGAAGTCGAGCCGGTCGGTGACCCGGCCGCTCGCCGGGTCGACCGCGATCGAGTCCAGGTGCGCGGGCCACTCCTTGTCGGTCTGCTGGACGACGAAGGCGGGTGCCGAGGCGGTCGGTACGCGTATCTCGACGGGCCCGGACAGGCCCTCCTGCCGCGCCGTGCGCAGGGTGGCGTCGAGGCCGGCGAGCGGCCGGTCCGCGGCGCCGCCGTGGCCCTCATGACCGGCATGCCCCTCGTGTCCGGCGTGGCCTTCGTGTCCGGCGTGCGCGCCGTCGTCCATGCCCGGCATCTCCGTGGCGGCGCCGGGGACCCGCGTCGACACGGCGGGGGTGGCGCCGCCGAGCGCGTCCTGCAGCCGGCCGATGTGCTCGCCCGCGTACGCCGACCAGGTCAGGCCCGTGGCCGACAGCGCGACCAGGCCCACGGCCGACCACAGGCCGACCGTGCCGTGCCAGGACAGCGTGCGCCGCCGCCCCGTCGTGCCGCGCAGCCGGCGTGCGGAGCGCCGCCGCCCGAGCCACAGCAGGACCCCGCCGAGCGCGACCACCCACAGCCAGCTGGCGGCCAGTTCGCTGTAGAGCCGGCCGGGCTCGCCGAGCAGCAGGTCGCGGTGGAGGTGGTCGATGGTGGCACGCAGCGGCAGCGCGCCGGAGCTGCCGTAGCTCTCCAGCGCGCCGCGCACCTCGCCGGTGTACGGGTCGACGAAGACGGCCAGGGAGTTGTCGTCCTTGAGGCCCGGCGCGTCGAGGATCACCCGGGTCGTGGCGTCCGGGCCGTCGGGCGGCCGGACCGCCGTCACCGTGCCCTCGGGGTGCGCGCGCAGCGCGGCGTCGACCTGGCGGGAGAGCGGGAGGGCGGTACCGCCGGGCTCGGTGCGGAGTTCGTGCGCGTACACGAACTTCTCCGCCTGGAGGGAGCCGGCGTAGAGCAGGCCCGTCGCGGCGGCGACGAGCAGGAACGGGGCGATGAGCAGCCCCGCGTAGAAGTGCAGCCGCAGCACGAGCGGGCGCAGCGCGGGCCATCCGGTGGCCCGGGGTGGTGACTCGGCGACCGCGGGTGTGCGGACAGGGGTGGGTAGGGACATGGTGATGCCTTCACCTTTCAGCGGCGGACATGCGGAATGTCCGCGCCGCGGCCGTGTCCCGGCCCGGTCGTCAGCGGGGCAGGGGCGGTCCGGCGGGCGCGGTGATACGAAGCACCGCGCCCGGAGGCGGGCCGCGCCGGCTGACGGCATCGGCGATCAGTTCCCAGCGGGGCACGCGCGGCCGGGTACGTGCCGGGACGCGCGTGCGGCGTTCCGGCGCCGGGCCGCGGCAGATCACGACGAGCAGCCGCAGCGCACGGAAGGCCAGCGCCGCCACGCACCGCAGCAGCTGGAAGAAGGCGGCCTCGCCGTAACGGAGCCAGAGCGCGCAGAGCAGGGCGGCGAGGAGATGCGCGGCCGTCATGCCGGCGGACATACCGCCCGCCATGTCGTGCCCGGCGCCCATGGCCGCGCCGCCACCGGACATGCCGGCCATGTCATGACCGGCATGCATGCCCGTCACGCCGTGCGCGCCCGTCATCCCGTGCATGCCTGACGCGCCGTGCGCATCCGCGGCGCCGTGCATGCCCGTCGCGCCGTGCGTCCCGGCCCCACCGGACATGCCGCACGCCATCGGGACACCGGCCCCGGAGCCCTGCGCCGCGGCGAAGGCCAGGTGCAGGGCGGCCTGTACGGTCAGCACGCCGCCGGCGATGGCGGGCAGGCCGCGCTGCCGGCCCGCGGCGAGCCAGGCCGCCGCGCCGACAACGGCGAGAGCCGCGCCCAGCACCCCGGGCGGGATGCCGTGCCCGGACATGACCGCGTGCCCGGCCGCCGCCAGCGTCACGCACACGGCCGCGAAGAGCGCGGCGCGCACGGCGCGGAACGGCGGGCGGGCATCGGAGGTCACGGGCGGCAATCCTGTCACCCGGGAGGGGCCCGCCGGCCCCCGGGTGGGCCGTACCGGGCGGCGTCACGCGGGGCGGGCCGGCTCCCGGTGCCGTCGGCCGAGCACCACCGCCTGGGCGGCCGCCGCCAGTTCCCGCCGGTCCCGCCCGTCCGGCAGCAGCGGCGGGTGCACCGTGACCCGGGCGGTGAGCCCGCCCGCCGCGAGCACCCGGCGCAGCGAGGACGCCAGGTCCTCCTCGCCGACGAAGGAGGCCACCGTCGAGGGCGCGCCGTGCTGGAGGTACCGGACGGTGACCGGCCGTACCGGCGCGCCCGCGTCGACGGCCGCCTGGAACGTGGCCCGCCGGAAGTCCCCGCCGGTCGCCGAACACCAGGTCGTGGCCTGCGGATAGACCACCATCGACCGGCCGCCGCGCAGCGCCGCCGCGAGGTCGGCCACCGCGAGCGGCAGGGCGCGCGGGCTGCCGCGGTCGAGGAAGCGGGTGCCGGCGCGCCGGGCGAGCGGTCCCATGACGGGCCATCCGGCGACCTCGCGCTTGGCGAGCATCGGGACGGGCTCGACGGCGAGCAGCGCGAGGATGTCGAGCCAGGAGATGTGGTTGGCGACGACGAGCGTGCCGGTCCCCGCGCTGCCGCCCGCTTCCTCCGGTGCGACCGTCAGCAGCGGGCCGTCGTGGTCGAGTACCACCTCCAGCGCGCCGAGTGCGGCGCGGGCGTGGCGTCGCAGCCGGCCGGGTTCGGCGAGCCGGTCCCGGTCGGCGGCGGCCCGCAGCAGTACGTGGGCGAAGGACGCGGCGCGGCGCGCGGTCCCGGCGAGCGGCACCCGGGGCGCGCCGTGCGCGATGCAGCCGGACGTGCAGGTGGAGAGGGTGTCCCAGACGCCGGGCCGGACGGCGGCGGGGGCCGCGCTGTGCGCGCTCACCGCTGGTCGCCCAGGAAGAACCGCCGGTACCGGTCGCTGAGCCGGTCCATGTCCAGGACGACGAAGAAGTCGGCTACGTCGAACTCGGGGTCGTGCGCGGGCGCCCCGCAGACCCACGCGCCCACCCGCAGGTAGCCGCGGAGCAGCGGCGGGAGTTGCGCGTAGGCGGCGGCTCCGCCGGTGGTGGCGGTGCCGGCGTCCGGGAGCCAGGGGCGGAGCGGCCGGACGCGCAGCTCGTCGGGCGCGGCGTGCTTGGTGCGGCCCAGCTCCCAGGCGGCCCGGGCGCACTGTCCGCCGTCGGCGAGCGGGACGGAGGCGCAGCCGGCGAGGTAGCGGTGGCCGGAGAGCAGGGTGTAGCGGGCGAGGGCCGCCCACATCTGGTTGATGACGGCGCCGGTGCGGTGGTCGGGGTGGACGCAGGAGCGGCCGGCCTCGATGAGCGAGGGGCGGATTTCGGCGAGTGCGGAGAGGTCGAACTCACCGTCGGAGTAGAGCCGTTCACTGCGGCCGGGCGGCAGCAGCCGGTAGGTGCCGACCACGTCGCCCGTCGCGGTTTCGGTCACGATCAGGTGGTCCACGAGGTCGTCGTACGCGTCGATGTCGTGGCCGGGCAGCGGGGAGTGCAGCGTGGCGCCCATCTCCTCGCCGAAGACCCGGTGGCGCAGCCGTTGTGCGGCGCGGATCTGTGCGGTGGAGTCGGCGATGGCGGTGGTGTACGCGGCGGGGGCGGGCGGGGTGGGCCGGCCTTGCGGGTACGGCGTCGTCGTCGGAAGAGATGTGGACATGACAGCTCCGATCCGGTTGAGCGGGGTCCGCCCGGCCGACTGTCCCCCCGCCCGCCGCCCCGTCGCGTGAAGCCCAGAAGGAGCGCGGGTAAGAAACCGCCGAACACTGGCCCCCGAAGGGCCGGGGCAACGCCCGGCGCCGTCGCCACGAGGGTGTCCGGGAACATGCCGACCCCCTCTCACTCCACTGGTCCACAGCAGCGACATTCGGCGCGTTCTGGTCGTATCAGCATCCTTGGTTACGAGCTGATCGACCGTTAGCGTTTCCCCTCGCACGTAACCGTTGATACTGCCGAGCAGTGGGGGCATGTGTGAGCCACGTCACGAGACGCAACGTGTTGGGTACCGCCGGCGCCCTGGGTGTCGCCGCGGCGGTCGGCGGGCATACCCCCGCCATGGCCGCCTCCGCCGTACCGGGGCCGGCACGCCCCGCGGGCCCGACGGGCTCCCCCCTCGCAGCTCCCTTCGACTCCGCACCGGCGCGCGCCGCGCTCCAGCGCCTCCTCCCCCGGCACGCCGACCAGTTCCGACTCATCCCCCAGAAGCGCGCCGCCGGCACCGCCGAACGGTTCCGCGTCACCGGCTCCCCCGGCCGCATCGAGGTCACCGGCACCAGCCCGGCCGCGATACTGACCGGCGTCAACTGGTACCTGAAGTACGTCTGCCGGGCCCATATCTCCTGGGCCGGCGAGCAGCTGAACCTCCCCGCGAAGCTCCCGGCGCCCAAGGCGCCGCTGGAACGCGCCACGAAGCTCCCCCACCGTTTCGCGCTCAACGACACGCACGACGGGTACACCGCGCCGTACGCCGACTGGGCGCACTGGGAGCGGACCATCGACGTCCTCGCGCTGCACGGCGTGAACGAGGTGCTGGTCACCGCCGGTTCGGAGGCCGTGTACCACCGGGTGCTGAAGGACTTCGGGTACTCCGACGCCGAGGCGCGGGCCTGGCTGCCGGCCCCGACCCACCAGCCGTGGTGGCTGCTGCAGAACATGAGCGGCTACGGCGGCCCGGTCAGCAAGGAACTGCTCGCCAAGCGCACCGACCTCGGCCGCCGGATCGCCGACCGGCTGCGGTCGCTGGGCATGCACCCGGTCCTGCCGGGCTACTTCGGCACCGTCCCGGACGGCTTCGCGAAGCGCAATCCCGGCGCCGAGGTCGTTCCGCAGGGCACCTGGTCGGGCCTGAAGCGCCCGGACTGGCTGGACCCGCGCACCGCGGTCTTCACGAAGGTGGCGCGGTCCTTCTACCGCCACCAGAAGGAGATCTTCGGGACCGTCCGGCACTTCAAGATGGACCTGCTGCACGAGGGCGGCGACCCCGGCAAGGTTCCGGTGCCGGCCGCGGCGAAGGCCGTGGAGCGGGCGATGCTGGCCGCGCACAAGGACGCCGTCTGGGTGATCCTCGGCTGGCAGGAGAACCCGCGGCGCGACCTGCTGGACGCCCTCGACCCCGCGCACCTGCTGATCGTGGACGGCCTCTCCGACCTGGAGACGGTCAAGGACCGGGAACAGGACTGGGGGAACGTGCCGTACGTCTTCGGCTCGATCCCGAACTTCGGCGGCCGGACGACCATAGGGGCCAAGACCCACATGTGGGCCGAGCGGTTCACCACATGGCGGGACAAGAAGGGCAGCAAGCTGGTCGGCACGGCGTACATGCCCGAGGCCGCCGAGCGGGACCCGGCGGCGTTCGAGCTCTTCAGCGAGCTGGCCTGGCGGGACGACCCGGTGGACCGCGCGGCGTGGTTCGACGGGTACGCGGACGCGCGGTACGGCGGCCGGGACGCCAAGGCCCGGGCGGCGTTCGCGGCGCTCCGGAAGAGCACGTACGAGATCAGCAGCAAGGACGGCCGACCGCACGACTCGATCTTCGCGGCGCGCCCGTCGCTGTCGGCCCGGTCCGGCACGCACTACGCCACGCACACGCCCGCGTTCGACCTGGCACGGTTCGACGTGGCGTTCGCCGCGCTGCTGGACGTCCGGCCCGCGCTGCGCAACAGCGACGCCTACCGCCTGGACCTGACCGACCTGGGCCGGCAGGCGCTGGCGAATCGTTCCTGGCAGCTGATCCCGCAGCTGGAGGACGCGTACAAGCGCAAGGACCTCGACGCCTTCCGCACCCTCGCCAAGCTGTGGCTGCAACTGATGCGGCTCAGCGAGGACATGACGGGCGCGCACCGGCACTTCCTCCTCGGGCCCTGGTTGGACGCCGCCAAGCGGATGGGGACCGGCGACAAGGAGAAGGCACAGCTGGAACACTCAGCGCGGGCCCTGATCACCACCTGGGCGGACCGGCCCACCGCGGACGGTGGCAAGCTCGCCAACTACGCCAACCGCGACTGGCACGGCCTCATCGGCGACTTCCACCTCCCCCAGTGGCAGCGGTATCTCGACGAGCTGGAGGACGCGCTCGCCGCCGGCCGCAAGCCGAAGACCTTCGACTGGTACGCCCTTGAGGAGCCGTGGACGCGGGAGCGCAAGGACTACCCGCTGCGGCCCACCACCGACGCGCACCGCACCGCGCAACGGGTGCACGACGTGCTCGCCAAGGCCCCGTACCAGGGGCGGGTCGTCGTCGCCGCCGAGCCGGCCACCATGGAGCCGGGCGGCGCGACCACCCTCACCGCGACCCTGCACAATCTCAGCGGGCTGCGGGACACCGGCCGGGTGGACTTCGCGCTGAGCGGGCTGGACGCCGAGGACCGCGGCCCCGTCTCGCTGCCGTCGATACCGGCCGGCGGCAAGGGAGACGTCGACTGGCGGGTCGCGGCCCCCGCCGAGCCACTGACGTCGCCGCTCAAGCCGATGCCGTACGAACTGACGGTGAGTTACGGGCCGAAGGGCGAGACGGCGGTCTCGGCGGTGCAGTCGGGCTCGCTCTTCGTGGCCGGGCCGCTGGACAAGGACCTGCGCACGGTCACCACCAACGAGGCGGTTTTCGGTCAGCTGGACGGGCGGTTCGCCATCGACGGGGCGGGCACCGACCTGTGGAAGGCCACCGCCGAGTTCGGCGCCGTCTACCGTCCGCAGGCGCTCCGCGCGGGCGGCTCGGTGACGGTGAAGGTCACCGGGCAGTCGGCCACCGGGCCCTGGGCACGGGCCGGGATCGCCGCCCGCAACAGCCTGAGCGCCGGGGGCTCGGCGGGCTTCGTGAACCTCTCCGTCACGCCGGACAACGGTGTCGCGCTGTCCTACGACACCGACGGCGACGGCACGCTGGACCGCTACGAGCGCGTGACGGGCGTCAAGGCGCCGGTGACGCTGCGGCTCTCCCGGGAGGCGGGCGGCGCGTTCAAGGGCGAGTACTCCACGGACGACGGCGCCACCTGGCGCACCGTGGCCACCGCCACCGTGCCCGGCGCGGCCGCCGCGCAGGACGCCGGCCTGCACATGTCGGCGGCCAACGGCGGCTCGGGCGCCCGCGGCCGGGTGGAGTTCAGCGACTGGCGGACGGACTGACGCGACGCGGTGGCGAGGCGGCGGCCCCGGACGGTGCGGCACTGTCCGGGGTCGTCCGTTCGCTCCCCGTAGCCGCTCCGCTCGGCGTACGCTGACCTCCGTACCGTCCCGGCTATCGCGAGGAGTGCACCGCATGAGCGCCGCAGCTGAGAAGGAGTGGCTCTACGCCCTCGACATCTCCGATGCCGTCTGGCAGCGCGCCCCCGGCGACTCCGAGGAGGCCGTGGAGATCGCGTTCCTTGAGCGCGGCGCCGTGGCCATGCGCAACTCCACCGACCCCGACGTGGTGCTGCGGTACACCGAGGGCGAGTGGCGCGCCTTCGTCCTGGGCGCCCGGGACGGCGAGTTCGACCTCGACCGGCAGCGCTGACCCACCGGATGGTCAAAGTGACCATCCCATGAATCACTCGTTCTACGGAACGTGGAGCAGCAGCAGGCAATAACCCCGCCACCGGACCGCACCTCCCCGCTCGGCGTCATCGACGTCGAGCAGGCGGAAGCCGCGCTCGTGGAGCACTATCCCCGGCTGGTCCGGCTGGCCTATCTGGTCCTGCCGCCCCGCCTCGGCCGCAATCGCCGCGTGCTCACCGCGCACGCCGTCGCCCAGCGGGCCCTCCCCCGGCACCGCACCGCCGCCGCGGAGACCGTGCTGCCCGCGCAACGCGCCGACGGCCGGCCCGCGCCGGACCCGGGATACGCTTTCGTGCGGCAGCGGGTGCTGCGCGCGGCGCTCGCCGCCGACCGCCCGGCGCTGCGCTTCGGGCGCCTGCGGCTGCCGCTCCCCCAGCTCCCGCCGCCGCTCCCCCAGGTGTGGGGGCTGCGGCTCTTCCCGCGCTCGGGCGGCGCCGACGAACTCGCCCTGGACCAGGCGCTCTCCGCGCTGTCGGCCCCGGCCCGCGCGGCGTACGCACTGCGCGGCCTGGAGGGCATGAGTGACCGCGAAGTACGGCGGGTGCTGGCGGCGGTGGGCATCACCGAACCGCGTGAGGCGCTGGCCGAGGCGGACGGCGCCCCGGCCCCGTCGGGCAGCCGGGACGGCTCGCTGCTGGACTCCGGCGAGTTCGACCCCTGCTCGCTCCAGGCACGGCCGACGGACCTCATCCGGCGGCGCCAGCACGTACGGGTCGCGCTGGCCGCGGGCGTCGCCGCTGTGGTGTGCGGGGCGCTGCTGGCCCTGCCGGGCGACGGCTGGGGGCGGGACGGCGCGGCGGCGCCTCCGTACGCGCGCAACGCCGCGGCCGAAGCGGCCCTGAAACCGGGCGAGTTGACCCGCGCCCCGGCCGACGCCTGGCGGACCGCGGCGCGGGAGGACTTCTCGGTCTGGCCGGCGCGCGGCGGCCGGACGCACGACACGGCCCTGCTGCGCCGCGCGCTGGCGGCCTGGGCCCGCCCCGGCGACCGGGTGCAGGTCTCCACGACGCCCGGCACGCCGTCCGGGCCCGCCGCCGGGCCTGCGCAGCTGCTGTACGCGGGCCAGGTGGACCGGGCGGCGGTGGTGCTGCTGTACGACGGGCTGCGCGCGGTGCGGTACGCGGAGTCGGTGGACGGGCCGGGCGGCGGCGCCGTGCTGGACTTCGCGCGCACGGACGGCGCGGACGCGGCCGGCGCGGCGGCGCTGGTGGTCAGCCGTACGGACGGCAACGTCCGCTATCTGACGGCTCCTTGGGTGCGTGAGGTGACGTTCGCTGACCTGACCGGCGGCCCGGAGGAGCGGGCGGCGGCGCTGCACCGCGCGGCGGACGGCGTGACCGATCCGGCCCCGGCACCCGGACGCGGCCCGTCCTGCACCCGCTGGCCCGCGCTGACGATGGCCGGGCGGCTCTACACCGACCTCGGCGAGCTGACCCCGGCCCGGCTGACGTACGGCGAGCCGGGCCGGGCGGGCGAGCCGGCGGGGCGGGACGCGCGGACCGCGTGGGCGCGGACGGCCTGCCAGCTGCCGGCCGTCCGGGCGCTGGGCGTGCGGGAGGTGAACGCCTGGGAGTACGCACGCCAGGAGCTGCCGGAGCGCGGCGGGACGGCGACCTGGCTGTGCACGCGCGCCGAGACCTGGCGGGGCTCGGGGAGCCGGGCGATGGCGCAGTTCCAGGCGCCGGTGGCGGGCGACGGCGACGGGCCGGGCGCCCGCCGGTACCCGCCGGGTGCGGTGGCGGCCCGTACGGAGGGCGGCCGGGCCTGCGGGCCGCGGTCGCCGCACGCGCTGGCCGGGGTGCTGTGGAAGTCGGCGGCCGGGCACTGGTGGCTGGTGGCGGCGGGCAGTGCGGAGGTGCGCGGGGTGGCCGCGGGCGGCGGGGTGTCCGGCCGTACGAAGGGCCGGCTGCTGGCGGTGCGGACGAAGGCGGGCGCGCACGCGCGGCTGACCGCGCGGCTGCCGGACGGCGGCAGGTTCACGGCGCTGCACTGAGGACGGGCGGGTGCGGGGGTCACGGGTGCGTCCCGTGGCCCCCTTTCGCCTGCCGGCGGGAAATCCTCCGCAAGGGGCTGTCGCTCCTTCTTACCGCCCAGTACATTGACGCCATGTCTAACAAGGCCCCGTTGCGGCCCGCGCCGGTCGCCTCGGAACACACTCCGCTGAAGGCTCGCAACGTCGCTTTCGACTGGAGCGGGACGCCCCTGCACTGGGTCCCCGGCGACCCGTCCACCACCCACACCATCAACGTGCTGCACCTCCTGCTGCCGGCCGGCGAGCGCTGGTTCGTGCACGTCTACAAGCAGGTGCTGCCGTACATACGCGACGAGCAGCTGCGCGCCGACGTCATCGGGTTCATCGGCCAGGAGGCGATGCACTCCCAGGCGCACGACGACGTACTGCCGCACCTCAAGGCACAGGGCCTGGACCCCACGCCCTACACGGCCCAGGTCGACTGGCTCTTCGAGAAGCTGCTCGGCGACCGCACCCTGCCGCCGGGCCGGGCCCGGCACTGGTGGCTGCTGGAGCGGGTCGCGCTCATAGCGGCGATCGAGCACTACACCGCGTTCCTCGGCGACTGGGTGCTCAACGCCGAGGCGCTGGACGCCAAGGGCGCCGACCCGACCATGCTGGACCTGCTGCGCTGGCACGGCGCCGAGGAGGTCGAGCACCGCTCGGTCGCCTTCGACCTCTTCGTGCACCTCGACGGCGGCTACCGGCGCCGCACGCGCACCTGGGCCACCGCCTTCGCCGCGCTGGTCTTCCTGTGGCAGCGCGGCGTGCGCTTCTTCATGACGAACGACCCCACGCTGCTCGACGGCAAGGCCTCCTTCAAGGAGTTCTTCCGCGCCGGGCGGCAGGGCGTCCTGCCGACCACCGGCGCCGTGGTCCGCACGATCCCGCAGTACCTGCACCGCACGTACCACCCCTCGCAGTACGGCAGCACGACGCAGGCCGCCGCCTACCTCGCCGACTCCCCCGCCGCGACCGCGGCCGACGCCCGCACCCGTGGAGCCGCCTGACATGACCGCCGTCCTCCGCTCCCGCCGCGTCCGCGCCGCCGTGGTCACCGCCGGCGCCGCCCTGCTGGTCGGCCGGGCCCTGCGCCGCCGGGTCAAGGACTCCCCGCTGTGGCCGTTGCCGGCCCTGGAGGAGCCGATATCCGGCACCGGCCGCCCCGGCAGCGGGCGCCGCGAACTCCTCGTCGTCGAGCGCGCCGAGGAGGCCGAGGGCGTCGTACGGCTGCGCCTGGAGGGCGACTCGCTGCCGGGCTGGGAACCGGGCGCCCATATCGACCTGGTGCTGCCCTCGGGAACGGTGCGCCAGTACTCCCTCTGCGGCGACCCCGCCGACACCGCGACGTACACCATCGCCACCCGGCTGATCGAGGACGGCCGGGGCGGCTCCCGTGAGGTGCACGAGCAGCTCCAGGAGGGCACCGTCGTGGAAGTGCGCGGGCCGCGCAACCGCTTCCGACTGGACGAGTGCCACGCCTACCTCTTCGTCGCGGGCGGCATCGGTATCACGCCGATCCTGCCGATGCTCCGCCGGGCCGAGCGCGAGGGCGTGCCCTGGCGGCTGGTGTACGGCGGCAGGTCGCGCGCCTCGATGCCGTTCCTCGCCGAGATCGAGAAGCTGGCGGGGGCGGGCGGGGACCGGGTGACGGTCGTCGCCGAGGACGAGGACGGGCGGCCGGACCTGGCCGCAGCCCTCGCCGAAGCGCCGCCGCACTCCGCCGTCTACTGCTGCGGCCCGCAGCCCCTGATGGACGCGGTCGCCGAACTGCTGCCGGACGGGCTGGAGCTGCGCACCGAGGCGTTCGCACCGGCGGCCGGGGGCGCCGGCACGGCGGGCGGCGCCTTCGAGGTGGAGCTGCGGCGCACCGGCCGTACGGTCGCGGTGGGGAAGGACCAGAGCATCCTGCGGGCCATCCGCGAACAGGCCGTGCCGGACCTGCCGTACAGCTGCGAGCAGGGCTTCTGCGGGACCTGCCGGCAGAACGTGGTCGAGGGCGACATCGACCACCGCGACGAGCTGCTGACCGACGCCGAGCGCGACGGCCAGATGCTCATCTGCGTCTCGCGGTGCCACGGCACACGCCTGGTGCTCGACCTGTAGCCGGAACCGGCGCGGGTCCGGCCGGTCACCGACGGTGGCATACCGCTGCCGCACCCCGGTCGTTAGGGTGTTCGTATGACGACCGGGGTGCGCCGCAGGATGGGTGTCGAGGAACGCCGTGAACAGCTGATCTCCGTGGCTCTGGGCCTCTTCAGCCACCGCGCCCCGGAGGACGTCTCCATCGACGAGATAGCCGAGGCCGCGGGCATCTCGCGGCCGCTGGTCTACCACTACTTCCCCGGCAAGCAGAGCCTGTACGAAGCGGCGCTGGGCCGGGCCGCCGACGAGCTGGCCGCGCGCTTCGTCGAGCCGCGCGAGGGACCGCTGGGCGAGCGGCTGCTGCGGGTGATGGGCCGCTTCTTCGACTTCGTCGACGAGCACGGCCCCGGCTTCTCGGCGCTGATGCGCGGCGGCCCCGCGGTCGGCTCCAGCCGCACCAGCGCGATGATCAACGGTGTCCGGCAGTCCGCCTACGAGCAGATCGTCGACCACCTGGGCCTGGCGGTCCCGGCGCCGCGCATGGAGCTGGTGATCCGCTCCTGGATCTCGCTCGCGGAGTCCACCGCGCTCCAGTGGCTGGACGGCAAGCACATCCCGCGCGCCGAGCTGGAGCGGCAGCTGGTGCACGACTTCGCCGCGCTGGCCGCGGTGAGCGCCGCGTACGACGAGGGGATGGCGGAGACGCTGCGGGCGATCCTCGCCGCCGAGCCGATCGACGGCCCCTTCGCAGACCTCGCGGCGCGGCTCCTGTCCCTGGTACCGACCGACGCCTGAACACCGCCTCAACCACCCCGGCCTTCGAAAACGACCGGCTGGGCGTCACTCGTCGACACATCCGACCGCTGCGCGATCGGCTCTCACCACCTTCTTGCATTCGCTTTCGTCGCCGTCTGCGGCGATGCCAAAGTGGCCTTCCCACGGGGCTGCGTGGGAAGGACGTGAAGTGACCGGCATGGAGTTCATGGGCACGCTGCTCGTATACGGCTGCGGCTTCGCCTCCGGCCTGGTCTGCGGTCTGTTCACCGTACGGCGCTTAGGGAACTCCCGCCGGGGCACCGCCCCGGCCCCGCTCCCGTCCCCGCCTCCCCCGCTGCCCGCGGCCCCGGACGCCCGCGACGCGCACGAAGCCGCACTGGTCGCGGTCGCGCAGAGCACGCAGCAGGCGCTGCTGCGGCCACTCTCCGGTGACCTCGACGGCATCAGCGTCGCCGCCCGCTATCTCCCCGCCGCAAAGAACGTCCTGGTCGGCGGCGACCTGCTGAACACCGCCCATACCCCGTACGGCCTGCGGGTGCTGATCGGTGACGTGCGCGGCCACGACCTGGAGGCGGCACGGCTCGCCGCGATCACCATCGGCTGCTTCCGCGACCACGCCTTCACCACGCCGGACCTGGTCGGGCTGGCCGGCCTCCTGGACACCCGGCTCGCCGCCGAGCTGGACGCCGAGGGGTTCGTCACGGCCGTGCTCGCCGAGTTCGCGCCGGGCGAGGTGCGGCTGGTCAACTGCGGTCATCCGGCGCCGCTGCGGATCGGCGACCGGATGACGTCGCTGGACCCCGACGAGCCCGGCCTGCCGCTCGGCCTGCATCCCACCCCGTTCCGGCAGCGGGTGCGGCTGGCCTCCAACGAGCGGCTGCTGTTCTACACCGACGGGCTCATCGAAGCGCTCGACGCGCAGGGTGAGCCCTTTCCGCTCGACGAGCGGGTCCGCGAGGCGCTGACCCACCCCACGCTCGACGACGCGCTGGAGGAGCTGCACGCCCTGCTGATGACGCACACGGCGGCACCGCTCCGGGACGACCTGGCGATGCTGCTGTGCCAGCCGGGCGTCCGGGTCGTGCTGCCGTCCGTTCCCGCGATATGTGGACCGAGGGAACGGACGGGCGAGCGGGCCTGAGCCGGGTCTGGACGCCGGGCGCCGGGTCAGCCGCGGGTGAAGACCGCGACCGTACGCGCCGGGACGGTGAAGGTCCCGGACTTCGCGTCGTACGAGGAAGTGCGCACCACCGGGTCGGCGCCGCGGGCCTGGACCGGGTGCAGCGCGTACGGTGCTCCGGCCGCGGCCGGTACGGTCTGCCGCTGCTGCTCGGGGGTGGCGTTGAGGACCACGACCAGCCGGCCCAGCCGCATGGTGATCACCCCGGGGGTCTCCCCGGCCCCGGACAGCGGGAAGGACAGCGCCTGCTGCACCTCGCCGGTGGTGGCCAGGCCGAAGTCCGGTTCGGTGGCGCGGATGCGGGTGAGGTCGCGGTAAGCGGCGGAGGCGGCGGTGATCGCGTCGCAGCCGGGGCGCAGCGCGGGGTCGGCGAGCAGCGGCCGGGCGTAGGGCCACTTGTCCTTGTTGTCGGCGGCGGGCGGCAGGCCGCGGCCGAAGCCGTTGCCGTCGGCGCAGTTCCAGTGCAGCGCGTTGAACCAGTCGCCGCTGTCGAAGGAGTTGCGGTCCAGCGACTTGGAGCGGAGCAGGTCGCTGCCGGCCTGGGAGAGCGCCGGGCCCTGGGAGAGGGTGGCGGTGGCCATCGCGAGCACCTGCATACGGGCCCGGTCGGCGGCCTTCGTGCCCTGCGGGAGCTTGTAGGCGAGGACGTCGAAGAGGGTCTCGTTGTCGTGGGCGTCGGCGTAGGCGAGCGCGTCGCCGGGGGCTGCCGCGTACCCGGCGGGTGCGCCGTTGTAGTCGACCTGGGAGCCCTTGACGGTACGGCCCGAGGAGTCCGTGAAGGTGTAGTCGGCGAGGCCGCCGGTCAGCCCGACCTTGATCAGGTCCTGGTAGTGCAGCAGCCGGGCCTTCTGCTCGTCGCGGGTGCCGTTGGCGGGCGAGGAGTTGGGGTCGGTGAACAGGCCGGAGGCGAAGCCCTGGACGCGCGGGTCGGCGTCGAAGGGGCCACCGCCGCGGACGGCGTCGCGGGCACGGTCGTCGAAGGTGGCGATTCCGGTGCCCGCCATGTTCTGCTGTGTGGCCTGCACGAAGCGGGCGTCGTCGGCGACCTCGCCGAAGTTCCAGCCCTCGCCGTAGAGGACGACCGCCTTGCCGTCCACCCCGTCCTTGTGCACGGTCAGGGCGTCCAGGGCCTTGCGCACGGCGAGGATGCCGGCCTTGGGGTGGTGGCCCATCAGGTCGAAGCGGAAGCCGTCGACCTTGTACTCCTTCGCCCAGGTGACGATCGAGTCGACGACGAGCTTGCCCATCATGGTGTGTTCGGGCGCGGTGTTGGCGCAGCAGGTGGAGGTGGCGACGGTGCCGTCGTCCAGCAGCCGGTGGTAGTAGCCGGGCACGATCCGGTCCAGTACGGACTTCGGGTCCTGGCCGCTCGCGACGGTGTGGTTGTAGACGACGTCCATGACGGTGCGCAGGCCGGCGCCGTTCAGTCCCTGCACCATGCTGCGGAACTCCCGGGTACGGGCGGTGCCTCCCCCAGCCTGGCGGCCGGGGGGTGCCCCCGGATCAGAGGCGTACGAGCCCTCGGGCACGGTGTAGTGCAGCGGGTCGTAGCCCCAGTTGTAGGCATCCTTGCCGGCCGTCTTCGCTACGCACTCCTGCTGCTTCTCGGAGTCCGGCGGGTAGGCGGCGAGGTCGCAGTCCGGTGCGGCCTGGTCGGCGCGCTTCTCGGGGATGGTGCCGAGGTCGAACGCGGGCAGGAGGTGGACGTGGCTGGTGCCGGTCCGGGCGAGCTTCCGCAGGTGCTGCATGCCGTCGGAGGACCGGTCGGTGAAGGCGAGGTACTGGCCGGGGTGCTTCGAGGTGCGGTCCGCGACCGAGAAGTCGCGGATGTGCAGCTCCTGGATGCGGGCGTCGCGGAGCGGGACGGCCGCGGGCTTCTTCAGCCGGTCCCAGCCCTTGGGGGCCAGGCGCGGGTCGGCGAGGTCGGTGACCAGGCTGTACTCGGAGTCGGCGGTGAGGCCGGTGGCGTAGGGGTCGGTGACCTTGTTGGTGACGGTCTTCCCGGCCGCGGGCGCGAAGACGGTGACGGCGTAGCGGTACGGCTTGCCGGTCCAGCCGCGCTCGCCACGCACGCTCCACACCCCGGTCCGGTCGTCGCGGGTCATCGGCACGGTGCGGCCGTCGAGTTCGAGGGCGACGGTGCGCGCGGTGGGGGCCCAGAGGGCGAGGGTGGGGCGGCCGTGGTCGAAGACCGGGCCGAGCCGGGCGCGGGAGGCGGCGGCGTAGAGGTCGTCCAGGACGCCGGGGAGCTGCACGCCGGTGGTCTCGCGAAGGCTGCCGTCGGCGGCCCGGCGGGTGGCGACGAGCCGGTCGCGGAGCGCGGGGGCGGCCTCGGCCCGGTCGCGCGGGTCGACGGTGAAGGCGGGGAAGTCCTTCAGGTGCGGGTACTTGGCGCGCTCGGCGGGGGTGAGGGTGCCGGGGGCGAGGCGCAGCCGCCGGTCGCCGTCGGGCCCGGATTCGAGCTGGAGGGTGCCGCCGGCCGGGTCGGGCGCGCCCTTCCAGACGACGGTGTCCCGGTCGATCCACTGGGCTTCGGCCTTGGCCGGGTAGGGCGGCGGCGCCGCTTGTGCGGGGGCGGCGCCGGGCAGGGCGGCGGCCGCCGCGGCGCAGAGCGCCGCGGCGATCGCGGTGACGGTTCGGCGGAGGGTGCCGGTCACGTCGTGGTTCTCCTTCAGAGGGTCAGCCGCAGCTGCGGGCGCCGGTGTGCAGGGCGAGGGCGGTGTTCGGGGCGAGCGTGGCGGTGAACCGTCCCGACCCGTCGACCGTGACGGTCCGGCCGCTCTGGACGTCGCAGTAGTTCCCGGCGGGCAGCGCACTCTGGAACGTACGGTTCAGGTCGGATCCCTCGTGGTTGATCGCGACGTACGCCTTGTCGCCGCGGCCGAAGGCGATCGCGTCGTTGCCGTTGTCCCACCAGTGGGTGACGGCCGTCCCGGCGGCGGTGTTGCGGAGGGCCACCATGGACTTGATCTCGGGCCACTTGTGCTGGCACTTCCAACCGTCCTGCCAACAGGCATTCACCGTGCCCCCGTTGGGCGGGCCGGCGTCGTTGTCGGAGAACTCGTAGCCGGAGTGCACGTCCGGGGAGCCGTACGGCCAGGCCAGCATGAAGACGTTGGCGAGGGTGTAGTCGGCGCCGTTCTTGTAGTTCAGCGTGGAGCCGTTGCGCTCGGTGTCCCAGTTGTCGACGAAGACCCCGGACTTCCCGCTCGCCATATAGCCCCAGCCCTCGCCGAAGTTGGTGAGGTAGGCCAGCTTCTCGTTCTGGAAGACCCGCTTGAGGTCGCGGCCGTAGCGAAACTCCTGGACGTCCCCGGTGTTGAGGTACTCGGTCGGTGAGACAGCTTCGCCCGCGCCGTGGATGGCCTCCTGTTTCCAGTACACGCCCGGGTTGCTGAGCTGCCCCTTGATCGCGGCGAGGTCCGCCGCGGGCATGTGCTTGGCGGCGTCGATGCGGAAACCGTCGACGCCGAGCGAGAGCAGGTCGTTCAGGTACTGCGCGATGCGGGAGCGGACGTAGGGCTCGCCGGTGTCCAGGTCGGCCAGGCCCACCAGTTCGCAGTTCTGGACGTTGCCGCGGTCCTGGTAGTTGCTGATCTGGGCCGTGCAGTCGTCCATGTCCTGCGGCTGGTAGATGCCCGGGTAGGTGTACTTGCTGTACGAGGAGCCGCCGGTGCCGGTGCCGGAACCGGCGGACATGTGGTTGATGACGGCGTCGGCGACGACCTTCACGCCCGCCGCGTGACAGGTGTCGACCATGTTCTTGAAGGCGGTGCGGTCGCCGAGCCGGCCGGCGATCCTGTAGCTGACCGGCTGGTACGAGGTCCACCACTGGCCGCCCTGGATGTGCTCGGTGGCCGGGGAGACCTCGACGTAGCCGTAGCCGGCCGGGCCGAGGGTGTCCTTGCACTCCCGGGCGACGGAGTCGTAGCGCCACTCGAAGAGTTCGGCGGTGACGTCCTTGGTGCCGGGCGGTGCGGCGTTCGCGGGGGTGGCGAGGCCGGCCGTGGTGAGGGTGACGGCGGCCGCCGCGCACCAGCGGGCGAGGGATCTGCGGTGGGGCATGGTTCCTCCTGAGGGGGTGGAAGGCCTTGCCCGGCAACGCGCCATGCCCGTAAGGCCGTTGCAGTTGTAGCCCGGACACTCCACTGTTGCAAGGCCTTACGCAAGACATTGCAACGGTGTTACCTTCAGACCCGCAAGCTCCGGTCCGGCCGGCCGGGGGTCCGCTGTCACGCTGACCCCACGCGCCCGGCCGGCCGGGCCGGTTCCCTCGGGACCGGCCCCGTCGAGCCCCGCACCACCAGCTCCGGCTGGAAGACGAACTCCGTGTGCTGCACGGGGTTCCCCTGGATCTCCTCGATCAGCGCGCCGACCGCGGCCGTCGCCATCGCCTGTACCGGCTGGCGCACGGTGGTCAGCGGCGGATCGGCGAAGGCGATCAGCTGGGAGTCGTCGAAGCCGACGACCGACAGCTGCCCCGGCACGGCGATCCCGCGCTGCCGGGCGGCCCGTACGACGCCCAGCGCCATCAGGTCGCTGCCGCACACCACCCCCGTGCAGCCGGCGTCCAGCAGCGCGGCGGCCGCCGCGTGCCCGCCCTCGACGCTGAACAGCGTGTGCTGGACGAGCCGTTCGGCCTCTCCCCCGGACAGGCCGAACAGCTCGTCCATGGCCGCGGCGAACCCCTCCGCCTTGCGCCGGGACGGCACGTACCGGGACGGGCCGACGGCCAGCCCGATCCGCGTGTGCCCCAGTGCGGCGAGATGGGTGACGGCCATCCGCGCCGCGGCCCGGTCGTCGGGCGAGACGAACGGCGCCTGGACGTGCGCGTTGTAGCCGTTGATCAGGACGTACGGCACGCCGCGCGCGGTGAGCCGGGTGTAGCGGGACGGGTCGGCACCGGTGTCCGCGTGCAGGCCGGAGAGGAAGACGATGCCGGTGACGCCGCGCGCCTCCAGCTGCTCGACCAGCTCGTCCTCCGTGGCGCCGCCCGGCATCTGCGTACAGAGCACGGGCGTGTAGCCGTGCCCGGCCAGCGCCTGCTCGATGATCTGCGCGAACGCCGGGAAGATCGGGTTGGTCAGCTCCGGGATGACCAGCCCGACCAGGCCCGCGCTGCGCCGCCGCAGCCGCACCGGACGCTCGTACCCGAGCACGTCCAGTGCGGCCAGCACCCGCTGCCGGGTGGCGACCGCCACTCCGGTCTTCCCGTTGAGCACCCGGCTCACGGTGGCCTCGCTGACCGCGGCCTGCGCCGCGATGTCGGAGAGCCTCGGGGGCAGCGTCACTCCGCCCACCACACGGCCGTATCGGCCGCCAGCTCGTACGTGTCCGCGCTGCCGGGGATCTCCTCCGGGAGCACGCCGCTGGACAGCACCGGGCGGCCGGGCACGGTGAGCCGTACGGGCTCCGCCGTGGTGTTCACCGCGCAGGTGAAGCCGCCCGCGCGGCGGAAGTGGAGCACGCCCTCGGGCGCGGGCCGCCACTCCACCGCGTCCCCCGCGCCGAGCGCCGGATGCTCCCGGCGGAGCCGGAGCGCCGTGCGGTACAGCTCCAGCGTGGAGTCCGGGTCGCCGGTCTGCGCCGCGACGCTCAGCTCCGCCCACTCCGCCGGCTGCGGCAGCCAGCTGCCACCGGTCCCGAAGCCGTACGGCTCTTCGGTACCGGACCACGGCAGCGGCACCCGGCAGCCGTCCCGCAGGCCCTCCTGCCCGTTCTCCTTGAAGAAGGAGGGGTCCTGGCGGACCTCGTCGGGCAGCTCGGTGACCTCGGGAAGGCCCAGCTCCTCGCCCTGGTAGACGTACGCGGAGCCGGGCAGCGCGAGCATCAGGAGGGCGGCGGCGCGGGCGCGCGGCAGGCCGCCGCCGAGCCGGGTGCGGTGCCGGACCACGTCATGGTTGGAGAGCACCCACGTGGTCGGCGCGCCCACCGGGCGCATGGCGTCCAGGGACTCGTCGATGGCGGTGCGCAGCTCCGCGGCGCTCCACCCGGTGTTGAGGTAGTGGAAGTTGAACGCCTGGTGCAGCTCGTCGGGGCGCAGGTACAGCGCGGTGCGGTCGGCGCTGGGCGTCCACGCCTCGGCGACCGCGATCCTCTCCCCCGAGTACTCCTCCAGGACCTGCCGCCAGGAGCGGTAGATCTCGTGCACGCCGTCCTGGTCGAAGAAGGGCAGCACCTGGCTGCCGAGCAGCTTGAGCTGTTCGCCGTGGCCCATGTCGGGCAGGCCTTCGGCCTTGACCAGACCGTGCGCCACGTCGACGCGGAAGCCGTCGACGCCGAGGTCCAGCCAGAAGCGCAGGATGGAGCGGAACTCGTCGTGTACGGCGGGGTGGTCCCAGTTGAAGTCGGGCTGCTCGGGGGCGAAGAGGTGGAGGTACCACTCGCCGTCCGGGAGCCGGGTCCAGGCCGGGCCGCCGAAGATGGACTCCCAGTCGTTGGGCGGCTCCTCGCCGTTCTCGCCGCGGCCCTTGCGGAAGTGGAAGCGGTCGCGGAGCGTCGAGCCGGGGCCCTCGGCCACCGCACGGCGGAACCATTCATGCTGGTCGGAGCAGTGGTTGGGGACGATGTCGACGATGATGCGCAGGTCGAGGCGGTGGGCCTCGTGGATCACGGCCTCGGCGTCGGCGAGGGTGCCGAACATCGGGTCGATGGCGCGGTAGTCGGCGACGTCGTAGCCGGCGTCGGCCTGCGGCGAGGCGTAGAAGGGGCTGAGCCAGACGGCGTCGACGCCCAGTTCCTTCAGGTGGGGCAGGCGGGCGCGGATGCCGGCCAGGTCGCCCATGCCGTCGCCGTTGCCGTCGGCGAAGCTGCGCGGGTACACCTGGTAGATCACCGCGTCGCGCCACCAGCCGGTGGCGGGCGCTGCGGCAGGGGTGGCGGTGGCCTTGTGCTGCTGGGTCATGTCATCCCTTGGTCGTGGTCAGCCCTTGGTCGTACCGGCGGTCAGTCCGGCGACGAGGTGGCGTTGGGCGAAGGCGAAGACGAGGGCGGCGGGCACCGCGACGATCACGGCGGCGGCGGTCATCGACCCCCAGTCGTTGTTGTACTGACTGACGAAGGTCTGCAGGCCGCCGGCGAGGGTGAGGTTCTCCTCGCCGGTCATGAAGGCCGACGCGTAGGCGACCTCGGCCCAGGCCGTGACGAAGGTGTAGAAGCCGGTGACGGCGAGCCCCGGACGGGCCAGCGGCAGCACCAGCCGCCAGAAGGTGCCGAAGGGGTTGAGCCCGTCGACCCGGCCCGACTCGTCGATCTCCACCGGGATGGTGTCGAAGAAGCCCTTCATCATCCAGGCACAGAACGGCACGGCGATGGTGAGGTAGGTGACGACCAGGCCGGCCGGCTGGTTGAGCAGGCCCAGGCCCGCCAGCAGGTTGTAGAGCGGCACGATCAGCACGGCCACCGGGAACATCTGGGTGATCAGCAGCAGCCACATCAGCGGGCGCATGCCCGGGAAGCGGAAGCGGCTGACGGCGTAGCCCGTGGTCGCGGCGAGGAAGACGCCGAGGACGGTGGTCACGCCGACGACCACCACGGAGTTCCCGAACCAGGTCAGGAACGAGGTCTCGGCCAGTACGTGGGTGTAGTTGCCGAAGGTGAAGTGGGTGACCGGCGCGGTGGTGAAGGCGTCGTTCTTCGGCTTGAAGGAGGTCACCAGCAGCCACAGCGGCGGGAAGACGGCGATGACGGCGGCCACGATCAGGGTGGCGTGCAGTCCGGTGGAGGCCAGGGGGCTCCGCTTCTTGTCGCGCATCGTCACCACACCTCTCCCTGCTTGCGCAGCGCGCGGCGGTAGACCACCGCGACGGCCGAGAGCAGCAGCAGGATCAGTACGCCCCAGGCGGCGGAGGAGGAGAAGTTGCGCGGGCTGTCGACGAAGGAGAGCCGGTAGGCGTACGTCACGAGGATCTCGGTGGCGTCGCCGGGCCCGCCGCGCGTCAGCAGGAAGATCACCGGGAACATGTTGAAGGTCCAGATCGTGCTGAGCAGGATCACCGTGCTGGACACGGAGCGCAGGGACGGCACGGTGATGTGCCGGAACCGCTGCCAGGCGCTGGCGCCGTCCATCTCGGCGGCCTCGTACAGCTCGCCGGGGATGGACTGCAGCCCGCCGAGCAGCGCGACGAGCATGAACGGTACGCCGAGCCAGACGTTGACGGCGATGACGGAGAGCTTCGCCCAGGTGGGGTCGTTGAGCCACGGGATCGCGTCGATGCCGCCGCCCTGGAGCAGCTTGTTGAGCAGGCCGTGCTTCTCGTTGTAGAGCAGCCGCCAGGTGAAGACGGAGATGAACGCCGGGATCGCCCAGGGCAGGATCAGCGCGAGCCGGTAGAAGGTACGGCCCCGCAGTTTCCGGTTGAGCAGGTTGGCGAGGGTCAGGCCGAGCGTGAAGGTGATGCCGACGCAGGCGACGGTCCACGTCACGGTCCAGCCGAGCCGGCTCCAGAACACGCCGTCGCTCAGCACGGACGTGTAGTTGTCCAGGCCGACGAACTGGTACGTCGCCGGGATGTGGTTCATGCCGATGTCGCGGGCGACATTGGCCTCGGTGGCGTCGGTGAGCGAGAGGTACAGGCCGCGGACCAGCGGGTAGCCGATGATGACCGCGATGACGATCACGACCGGGGCGACCATGGTCCAGGCGTACCAGTGGGTGCTCAGTGCCCGGCGCACCCGGCCGGGCGGCGCGGGGGGCGCCGCCTTGCCCTGGGGCTTGGTGGGTGCGAGCGTCGTCACTTGTAGTCCTTGAGCAGCTTCCGGTAGGCGTCGCCGGTGGCCTTGGCGGCCTGGTCGGGGGTGGCGCTGCCGGTCAGGACCCTGTTCATCTGGACCTTGATCGGCTCGAAGAGGGAGTTGCCCTCGGCGATCCAGGGGCGCTCGACCGCCTTCTCGACGGCGGGCCGGAAGAACTTCACCATCTCGTTGTTCTTCACGGACGGCACGTCGTAGACCGACGTACGGGTCGGCAGCAGGCTCAGCTTCTCGGTGGTCTGCTGCTGGACCTTGGCGGAGCTCATGTACTTCACGAACTCGTAGGAGGCGTCGAGGTTCTTGGACCCGGCGTAGACGGAGAGGTTCCAGCCGCCCTGCGGGGAGCCCTGGGCCTTGCTGCCGCCGGGCACGGGGGCGACGCCGAGGTTGGCCCTGTCCTTGAACTCCTTGCCGGCCAGCGCGCCCTCGATGTCCCAGGGGCCGTCGATCGCCATCGCGACGTCGCCGTCCTTGAGGGCCTTGAGCTGGTTCTCCTGGCCGTCGGTGGCGTCGGTGACGGCTGCCTTGGAGTCCACCAGGTCCTTGAGCGTCGCGAAGGCGCGGGCGCCGGCGGCGTCGTCGATGCGGACCTTCTTGCCCTTGGCCTCCACCATGTCGCCGCCCTCGCCGTAGAGGTAGGGCAGGAACCAGTACGGGTCGTCACCGCGCAGGTAGAGCGCGGTGGCGCCGGTCTTCGACTTGATCTTCTTGGCGGCGGTCTTCAGCTCGTCGAAGGTCTTGGGGACCCCGACCCCGGCCTCCTTCAGCAGCTTCTTGTTGTAGAAGAGGCCGAGGGTGTCGATGACCTGGGGCGCGGCGTAGGTCTTGCCCTTGAAGCGGGTGCTGCCGGCGGCCTGCTCCAGGTAGTCCTCGTTCTTGTCCAGCGCGGGGGTGTTGTCCAGCGGCGCGAGGTAGCCGAGGTTGGCGAAGTCCGCGGTCCAGGCGACCTCGGTGCGCATCACGTCGGGGGCGCCGGAGTTGCCGCCCGCCGCGTTCTTGAACTTGGCGTTGGCCTCGCCGAAGGGCACGTTCACGTACTTGACGTCGACCTTGGGGTGCTCCTTCTCGAAGCCCTCGGCGAGCTGCTTGTACGTGGCCTTCTCCGCGTCGTTGGAGGTGTCCCAGAAGGTGACGGTGCCCGACAGCTCACCCCCGCTCTGCTGCTCGCCGCCGCCGTCGCCGCCGCACGCGGTCGCCGTCAGTGCCAGACCCGCGACCAGCGCGGTGGCCGCTATGCCACGTCGCATGTGAACTCCTTCTGGAAAACGCCGAGATAAGCACGAGATGCACAGGGATTCGCCCGAGAGGGCGTCAGGAACGTAACAGCGGCGAAAAGAAACCGAAAGAGCTTGCGGCAAATTTCTGCAAGTACACCGGAAGATGTTGCAGCCCGGTTACCTCGGCCCGTCACCCCGGGGCCTGTCCGGGCGTTGATCTTCCTGTAGCCCGATCGACCGAAGGACGGCCGATGACCGATGAGCTGACCTTTCCCGCACCCACCGCGCCGCCGGCACCCGACCGGCCCGGCACGGGCTGGTGGCGCGACGCCGTCATCTACCAGATCTACGTGCGCTCCTTCGGGGACGGCGACGGGGACGGCGTCGGGGACCTGCCCGGCGCCCGCGCGCGCCTGCCCTATGTGAAGGAACTGGGCGCCGACGCGGTCTGGCTGACCCCCTTCTACGCGTCACCGCAGGCCGACGGCGGCTACGACGTCGCCGACCACCGCGCCGTCGACCCGCTGTTCGGCACCCTCGACGACGCCCAGGCGTTCCTGGACACCGCCCACGAGCTGGGCCTGCGCGTCATCGTCGACATCGTCCCGAACCACACCTCCGACCAGCATCCGTGGTTCCGCGACCCGGACCTCGCCCGCGAGCGGTACGTCTTCCGGGCGGGCCGCGGCCCCCACGGCGAGCTGCCGCCCAACGACTGGGAGTCGGTCTTCGGCGGCCCGGCCTGGACCCGCACCGACCGCGGCGACTGGTACCTCCACCTCTTCGCGCCCGAACAGCCCGACCTGGACTGGGACCGCCCCGAGGTGCACGCGGAGTTCGACGCGATCCTGCGGTTCTGGCTGGACCGCGGCGTCGACGGCTTCCGCATCGACGTCGCACACGGCATGGTCAAGGCGCCGGGGCTGCCCGACGTCGGCCGTCGGCAGCAGGCCCGCCTCATCGGCACCGACGTACTGCCCTTCTTCGACCAGGACGGCGTGCACACCATCCACCGCCGCTGGCGCCGGCTGCTGGACGACTACTCCCGGGACGCGCGGCCGGGGGCGCTCCCGGGCGAGCGGATCGGCGTCGCCGAGGCCTGGGCCCCCGACGCCCGCCGGCTGGCCCGGTACGTACGCCCCGACGAGCTGCACCAGGCCTTCAACTTCCACTTCCTCCAAGCAGAGTGGGACGCCGACGCGCTCCGCACCGTCATCGACGACTCGCTCGCCGCCACCGAGCTGGTCGGCGCGCCCACCACCTGGGTGCTCTCCAACCACGACGTCGTCCGCCACGCCACCCGGCTCGGCGGCCGCGACCGGGCCCGCGCCGCTGCCCTGCTCATGCTGGCGCTGCCCGGTTCGGCCTACGTCTACCAGGGCGAGGAGCTGGGGCTGCCCGAGGTCACCGAACTCCCCGACGCGGTACGCCAGGACCCGGCGTTCTTCCGCGGCGACGGCCAGGACGGCTTCCGCGACGGCTGCCGGGTGCCCCTCCCCTGGTCCGGTACGGAGGCACCGTACGGCTTCGGCCCCGGCGGCAGCTGGCTGCCGCAGCCGGCGGACTGGGCCGAGCTGAGCGTCGAGGCACAGACCGGCGACCCGGCCTCCACCCTGGAGCTGTACCGCGCCGCCCTCGCCTGGCGCCGCGCCCTGCCGGGCCTCGGCGACGGCCCCATGACCTGGCTGGACGCACCGGACGGGGTACTGGCCCTGCGCAGACACGGGTTCCTCTGCGTACTCAACGCCCGTACCCGGCCGGTGGAACTGTCGGCCGAGGGCGAACTGCTGCTCGCCAGCGCGCCGCTCCACACCGAGGACGGCCGGGTATGCCTCCCCGGCGAATCCTGCGCGTGGTGGGCAAGCCGGACCCCGACCGGTAAGGTCGCGTTCCATGACCGCGCGCCTGGCTGACATCGCAGTACAGGCGGGTGTCAGCGAGGCCACCGTCAGCCGGGTGCTCAACGGCAAACCCGGCGTCTCCGCCACCACCCGCCAGTCCGTACTCGCCGCACTGGACGTCCTGGGCTACGAGCGCCCGGTACGCCTGCGGCAGCGCAGCGCCGGGCTGGTCGGGCTGATCACGCCCGAGCTGGAGAACCCGATCTTCCCGGCGTTCGCGCAGGTCATCGGCCAGGCCCTGACCCGCCAGGGGTACACCCCCGTGCTCGCCACGCAGACGCCCGGCGGCTCGACCGAGGACGAGCTGACCGAGATGCTGGTGGACCGCGGGGTGGCCGGCATCATCTTCGTCTCCGGTCTGCACGCCGACACCACGGCCGACACGGGCCGGTACGAGGCGCTGCGCGGCCAGGGCGTGCCGTTCGTTCTGATCAACGGCTTCTCCGACAAGGTGCAGGCGCCGTTCATCTCGCCGGACGACGGGGTGGCGATCTCCCTCGCGGTCACCCATCTCGTGGCGCTCGGCCACACCCGCATCGGCCTCGCGGTCGGCCCGCGCCGCTTCGTGCCGGTACAGCGGAAGATCGAGGGCTTCGTGCGCAGCATGCGCGAGCAGCTCGGCATGGCTCCGGCCGAGGCCGGTGAGCTGGTGCAGCACTCCCTCTACACGCTCGAAGGCGGGCAGGCCGCGGCGGGCGCGCTGCTGGAGCGCGGCTGCACGGCGGTGGTCTGCGCGAGCGACATGATGGCGCTCGGCGCGATCCGGGCGGCCCGGCAGCGCGGCCTGGAGGTGCCCGACGACGTCTCGGTGGTGGGGTACGACGACTCCCCGCTGATCGCGTTCACCGACCCGCCGCTGACCACGATCCGGCAGCCGGTGCAGGCCATGGGGCAGGCCGCGGTGCGGGCCCTGCTGGAGGAGGTCGGCGCCGATCTGCCGGAGGGGCCGCAGGAGTCCTCGCGGGCGCCGCTGCGGAGCGAGTTCGTCTTCCATCCGGAGTTGGTGGTGCGGGGTTCGACGGCCTCGGCGCGGCGTACCGGCCCCGACGCGAGCGGGGGGATACCCTCCCCCTCCAGGGCGAGACGGGCTGTCCAGGACCCGACTCCGGGATGATCCGGTCTATCCTGCTTTCTGGCAAACTGTCGCACTATGGGTGATGCCAAGGCGAGGACTCTGGAGGGCCGGAGAAGCACACCGCCGGCACCGTCGCAGCGCACCGTACCGGCGCGCGGACGAGTGGCCGCGGCCCGGGTGCGCGGCGTGGCCAGGCCTCGGCTGTGGTTCGAGATCCTGCTGATCGCGGTCAGCTACTGGACGTACTCCCTGATCCGCAACGCCGTGCCCGAGCAGAAGGCCGAGGCGCTGAGAAACGCCGACTGGGTGTGGCGCACCGAGCACAGCATCGGCATCGCGGTCGAACAGACCGTCAACCACGCGATGAACGCCGTGACGTGGCTGATCGTGGCGATGAACTACTACTACGCCACGCTCCACTTCATCGTGACGGTCGGCGTCCTGGTCTGGCTCTACCGCCGGCACCCCGGCCGCTACGCCGCCTCCCGGCTGGTCCTCTTCCTCACCACAGCGGTGGCCCTGCTCGGCTACTACTTCTTCCCCCTCGCGCCGCCCCGCCTGATGCCGGGCGGCGGTTTCATCGACACCGTGCTGGTGCACGACACGTGGGGCTCGATGGCCTCGGGCAACCTGGCGAACATGTCCAACCAGTACGCGGCGATGCCCTCGATGCACATCGGCTGGTCCCTGTGGTGCGGCGTCACCATCGCGTTGCTGGCGCGGGCCACCTGGGTGCGGGCGCTGGGCGTCCTGTACCCGGTACTGACGCTGGTGGTCATCATCTCCACCGCCAACCACTTCTGGCTGGACGCGGTGGGCGGTGTGCTCTGCCTGGCCTTCGCCTTCACGGTCGCCCGCCTCTGGTACGGCACGTCCCTCGCCCGGCTGCCCCGGCCGGGCCCGGCCCCGGCCCGTCCGTCGGAACCGAGCCCGTCCGGGGCGTGAGGGCACCAGAATCAAGCCCGTCCTGGGGCACCTCCCAGCGGCAGCCGGGGGAGAGTAGGACAGCCCGGCGACAGCCGGGCCCGGTGGCTCAGCCCACGCCGCGGTGCACGACGACACCACCGGTCATGGTGAGAGCTACGGGCGCCTCCCCCAGCTCGTCGGCCGGGGCCGTCACCGGGTCCACCCCCAGCGCGGTGAGGTCGGCCCGGAACCCGGGCGCGATGCGGCCCGCGTACGCCTCCTCGCCCACCGCCAGCGCCGCGTGCGACGTGCAGCCCTCCAGCGCCATCTCCCCTGTCAGCGCCTGCTCGGCGGTGACCGGTGCGGTGTCCGGTGCGCCGGCGGGGCGGCGCAGCCGGGCGGTGGCGAGCACGCCCCGCGGGTCGTAGTGCGCGATCGGCCAGTCGGAGCCGAGGACCAGCACGGCGCCCGCGTCCCGCAGGTCCCGGCACCGCCACGCCCGGCCGGCCCGCTCCTCGCCCACCCGCTTGGACCACTCGTCGGTGTGGTCGGCACGGGTGTACGCGGTGTGGGTGGGCTGCATGGAGGCGGCCACGCCGAGCGCGGCGAACCGCGGCAGCTGCGCGTCCGGCACGGTCTCGATGTGCTCGATGCGGTGCCGCCCGCGCTGTCCCGGGTCGGCCAGCGCCTCGACGGTGTCCAGCACGTGCCGGACCGCGGCGTCCCCGATGGCGTGCGTGGCGGTGCGTACGCCGGCCCGGGCGAGGCGGTGGACGGCGCGGGTGTACGTGGCGGGGTCCGGCCAGAAGGCCTCGGTGCCCTGGCCGTGGCAGTCGGCGTGTTCCAGCCAGGCGGTGCCGCCCTCGACGGTGCCGTCCATGAAGAACTTCACGCCGCCCACCTGCCAGTGCCGCCCGGCCCGCTTCTGAAGGGCGATCAGCTCGTCCAGGTCCCCGGTGTCCGCGCCCGGCATGCACCAGGGGGCGATCCGCAGCCGTACGGGGAGGTCGCCGCCGTCCTCGATGCCGGTGAGCAGGTCCAGTACGTCCGTGCCCTCCAGGTCCATGACGTGCGCGCCGGTCAGGCCGGTCGCGGCCATCCCGCCCAGCAGGGTGAGCAGCCGGGCGCGCCGCTCGGCCGCCGTCGGGCGGGGCAGCACGGGGCCCATCAGGTCCATCGCGGCGTGCTCGACGAGGTGCCCTGTGGGCCGCCCGTCCGGGTCGCAGACGACCTCGGCCCGCTGCTCGAAGGCGCGCGGCCCGTCGATCCCCGCTGCGGCCAGCGCGGGCCCGCTGGCCAGCGCGGAGTGCCCGTCGTACAGGCGGATGAAGGCGGGTACGCCGCCGAGCGCGGGCTCGATCAGCTCGCGGTGCACGGGCCTGCCGCCGAAGACGTTGTGGTCCAGGCCCCACGCCAGGACCCAGTCGCCGCGGCCGGCCGCACGCGCCGCGGCGGACAGCGCGTCCCGCAGCCCGGCCAGGTCGCGGCAGCCGGAGAGGTCGAGTCCGGCGGACATCTCCACGCCCCAGACGGGGTGGCTGTGCCCGTCGACCAGGCCGGGGGTGAGGGTGGCCCCGGCCAGGTCGATCACCTCGGTGTGCGCGCCGCGCCAGTCCCGTACGTCGCGCTCCTCGCCGACGGCCGTGATCAGGCCGCCCTTGACCGCGACGGCGGATGCCCAGGGCCGTTCGGGATCGAGCGTACGGACGTGGGCGCCGGTCAGGACGGTGTCGGCGGCGGCAGGGAGGGGCTGGGACACGACGGTTCTCCTTACGGGAGGGCGGTGGTGCGGGAGCGGTACGGGCGGCGGCCGTCAGCCGGCCGGGGGCCGGGCCGGAGCCTCCGCCGCGGCCGGCTCGGGCTGCTCGGAGGGCTCGGCCGGCTCGGGCTGCTCGGCCGCTTCCGGCGGCTCGGCGGCGAACTCTTCGTACACCCGGGGGCGGCTGCGGCGGATCCGGAGGGCGAGCAGCACGCCGACCGCGAAGGCGGCGGGGACGGTGAGGACCAGCGCGGTGTTGGTGGCGAGGGGCGCCGCGGTCATCAGCCCGATCTTCGCGACGACCAGCCAGAGGGCGCCCGCCATCAGCACGGTCGCGGCGGCCGGCGCGACCCGGGTGCGCCAGCGCCCCTCGGTGTGCCGGACGCGGCGGAAGAAGAAGGGCACCGCCACGGCGGTGAGCGCCTGGAGCGTCAACAGGCCCAGCATTCCGGGGGTGTTCATCCACAGCAGGAGCTGCTGGTACGGGTCCGCGCCGGCGAGCGCGAAGCCCGCGACGACCAGCAGTGCGAGGACGCTCTGCAGCGCTCCGGCGATGTACGGGGAGCGGTGCTTGGCGTGCACCCTGCCCAGGAGGGGCGGCAGCACGCCCTCCTGGGAGAGCGAGAGTCCGTAGCGGTTGATCGCGTTGTGGAAGGCCAGCTGGGAGGCGAGGATGCTGGTGACGATGAAGACGTGCATCAGGTCGGCGGCCCAGGCCCCGACGTAGTGCGTGGTGGCGGTGAAGAAGAGGCCCGCCGGGTCGGTGGCGGCCGCCTTCAGCACCTGCGTGCTGCCGAACGCCTGGATGACGATCCAGACGCTGAACGCGTAGAAGAGGCCGAGGAAGCCGACGGCGATGTAGGTGGCGCGCGGGATGGTGCGGCCCGGGTTGCGGGCCTCCCGGCGGTAGATGGCGGTGGACTCGAAGCCGGTGAAGGCCGCGAAGGCGAAGGCCAGGACGGCGCCGGTGCCGGGCACGAGGACGTGGCCGGGCGTGAAGGAGTCCAGGGCGAGGCCGTCCGCGCCGCCGTCCAGCAGCACCCCGCCGGCCAGCAGCACGAGGATGCCGGTCTCGGCGACCAGCAGGACGCCGAGCACCTTGGCGCCGAAGTCGATGGAGCGGTAGCCCAGGTACCAGATGACGAAGACGCCGCCGAGCGCGATCGGCGGCCAGGGCACATGGACGCCCCACAGGGCCTCCAGCGCGTCCTGGGTGCCGGTGGCGAGCAGGCCGTACACGCCGATCTGCATGCCGTTGTAGGCGAGCAGGGCCAGCGTCGCGGCGCCGAATCCGGCGGGGCGGCCCAGGCCGCGGGTGATGAACGCGTAGAAGCCGCCGCCGTGCCGGACGTGCCGGGTCATCGCGGTGAAGCCGACCGCGAAGAGGGCGAGGGTGGCGCCGGCGAGGAGGTAGCCGACCGGGGCTCCGATGCCGCCGATGCCGATGGCGAGCGGCGCGACGCCGGCCATGACAGTGAGCGGGGCCGCGGCGGAGACCACGAAGAAGGCGATATCGGCGACGCCGAGGGTGCCCGTGCGCAGCGCGTGGGCGCCCTCGCCGGGTGGTGGTGCGGTGTGCTGCGGCGCCCCGTCACGGGCTCCGGACTCTACGGCCATGCGCTCTCTTGCCCTTCTGCTGCGGGAGAGGGGTGAAGCGGTCCGGCACGAACACGGGTGGGACGGCAGCTCGACCGCGGGCGAAAAAAACCTAAAGCCTTTCGGTTTCGGCAATGTAGTCGCCGCCGTACGATTCGGGAAGACCTCACGGGCGGGAGATCAGAAGATGGGGCGGCCGCGGAAGGCCCTGCTGGACCGGGAACGCATCGGTGCGACGGCGCTCGAACTCGTCGACGAGAAGGGCGACTTCAGCGTGCCGGAGATGGCCCGCAGGCTCGGCGTGCAGACCGCCTCGGTGTATCACCATGTGGACGGCCGGGCCGGCGTGATCGAACTGCTGCGGGAGCGGGTCACCGACGCGATCGACACCGGCACGCTGGACGGCGTGCCCTGGGACGCGGCCCTGGAGCAGTGGGCTCGCTCCTACCGTGCGGCGTTCGCCGCCCATCCACGTGCCATCCCGATGCTCATGACCTCACCGGTGCGCGCGCCGCAGGTGCTCGCGCAGTACGAGGCCGTGGCCGGACTGCTGCTGGCGGCGGGCTTCGCCCCGTCCCTCGTCCTGCCGATGATCACCGGCCTGGACAACATCGTGCTGGGCTCGGCCCTGGACATGTCGGCACCGGACACGATGTGGGAGGTCAGCGAGGGCACCGAGGCGCCCCGGCTGGCCGCGGCGCAGGCCGCCACGGGCGCGGCCAGGGCGGACCAGGCGTTCGACCTGACCCTGGCCGGCTTCCTGGCGCACTGCCGAGAGCTGCTGAAAATCAGCCCGTCCGGCGTGTGAGTACCGGGGCCCGGGGGCAGAGCCCCCGGGCAACCGGCCCTCGGCCGGCCACGGCACCCGGGCACACCTCACGCCCCGTAGAAATGCTCCTCGACCACGCCGCGCGCCCGCCGCGTGCACCGCCGGTAGTCGTCCAGCATCTCCCCGACGTGCCCCTCCTCATACCCGAGGTAGCGCCCCACCGCCGCCAACTCCCGGGCATCGCCCGGAAACGTGTCGCCGGGCCGGCCGCGTACCAGCATCACCGCGTTCCGTACGCGGGTGGCCAGCACCCATGCCTCGTCCAGCGTCCGCGCGTCCTCCTCGCCGATCAGCCCGGCGGCGCGCGCCGCGGCCAGCGCCACCCGGGTCCGGGTGGTGCGCAGCTCCGGCAGCTCGTGGCCGTGCCGCATCTGGAGCAGCTGGACGGTCCACTCCACGTCGCTCAGGCCGCCGCGCCCCAGCTTGGTGTGCATCGTCGGGTCGGCGCCGCGCGGCAGCCGCTCGGACTCCATCCGGGCCTTGAGCCGGCGGATCTCGCGCACCGCGTCCTCGCCCAGCCCCTCGCGCGGGTAGCGGAGCGGGTCCACCAGTTCGATGAAGCGCTGCCCGACCCCGGCGTCGCCGGCGACCGGCTCCGCCCGTAGCAGTGCCTGCGACTCCCAGGTCAGCGACCAGCGCCGGTAGTACGCGGCGTACGAGGCGAGGGTGCGGACCAGCGGGCCGGTCTTGCCCTCCGGGCGCAGGTCCGCGTCGATCATCAGCGGCGGATCGGAGGAGGGCAGCTGGAGCAGCCGGCGCATCTCGTTGGCCACCGCGAACGCGGCCTTGGCGGCCTCCTGCTCGTCGGCGCCCTCGCGCGGCTCGTGCACGAACAGCACGTCCGCGTCCGAGCCGTAGTTCAGCTCGTGCCCGCCGAAGCGCCCCATGCCGATCACCGCGAAGCGGGTCGGCAGGGTGTCGCCCCACTGTTCGCGCACCGCTGCCCGCAGGGCGCCCGCGATCGTCGCGGCGTTCAGGTCGGACAGCGCCGAGCCCACGGCGTCCACCGCCTGCCCGTGGTCCTCCGCGGCCGGGCTGGACTCCGTGCCGTACGCACCGATCAGGTCGGCGGCCGCGGTACGGAACAGCTCGCGGCGGCGCACCCCGCGGGCCGCCGCCACCGCCTGCTCCGCGCCGTCCGCGCGGCCGACGGCGGCCAGGATCTCCTGTTCCAGCGCGGCCCGGCCGCGCGGCTGGAGCCCGTCGGTCGCGCCGAGCAGCGCGACCGCTTCGGGGGCGCGCAGCAGCAGGTCGGGGGCGAGGCGGCCGGCGGACAGCACCCGGGCGAGGTTCTCGGCGGCCGCGCCCTCGTCGCGCAGCAGCCGGAGGTACCAGGGGGTCTTGCCGAGCGCGTCGGAGACCTTGCGGAAGCCGAGCAGCCCGGCGTCCGGGTCTGCGGAGTCGGCGAACCAGCCCAGCAGCACCGGCAGCAGGGTCCGCTGGATGGCGGCCTTGCGGGTGACGCCGGAAGCCAGCGCCTCCAGGTGGCGCAGCGCGGCGACCGGGTCCTCGTAGCCCAGTGCCTCCAGTCGCTGCCCGGCGGCCTTCGCGGAGAGCCGGATCTCGCCCGGCTCCAGCACGGCGACGGCGTCCAGCAGCGGGCGGTAGAACAGCTTCTCGTGCAGCCGGCGCACCTCGCGGGCGTGCCAGCGCCACTCCTTGCGGAGGGTGTCGACCGGTTCGGTGCGCATGCCGAGCGAGCGGGCGAGCCGGCGCAGGTCCGGCTCCTCCTCCGGCATCAGGTGCGTACGGCGCAGCTTGTGCAGCTGGATGCGGTGTTCCAGGGTGCGCAGGAAGCGGTAGGCCGCGTCCAGCGCGGTGGCGTCCTGGCGGCCGACGTATCCGCCGGCGGCGAGCGCCTTCAGCGCGTCGAGGGTGGTGGCGCTGCGGAGCGTGGCGTCGCTGCGGCCGTGCACCAACTGCAGCAGCTGCACGGCGAATTCCACGTCCCGCAGGCCGCCGGGGCCGAGCTTGAGCTCGCGGTCCACCTGGCCCGCGGGGATGTTGGCGACGACCCGGCGGCGCATGTGGCGGACGTCGGTGATGAAGTTCTCGCGCTCGGCGGCCTGCCAGACCAGCGGGGTGACGGCGTCGACGTACTCCTGCCCCAGCTGCGGGTCGCCGGCCACCGTGCGGGCCTTCAGCAGCGCCTGGAACTCCCAGGTCTTGGCCCAGCGCTGGTAGTACGCGAGGTGGCTGCTGAGGGTGCGCACGAGGGGGCCGTTGCGGCCCTCGGGGCGGAGGTTGGCGTCGACGGGCCAGATCGTGCCCTCGGGGGTGACGTCGGAGCAGACGCGCATCATGCGGGCGGCGAGCCGGGTGGCGGCCTGCATCGCGTCGTGCTCCTCGACGCCGTCCTTGGGCTCGGCGACGAAGATGACGTCCACGTCGGAGACGTAGTTCAGCTCGTGGCCGCCGCACTTGCCCATGCCGATGACGGCGAGCCGGCTGACGGCCGCGTCCCCGGGCTGCTCCTCGGAGGCGATCTCCAGCGCGGCCCGGAGCGTGGCGGTGGCCAGGTCGGCCAGCTCCGCCGCGGTCTGCGCCACGTCCGTCGTGCCGCACACGTCACGCGCCGCGATGCCCACCAGCGCCCGGCGGTACGCGGCCCGCAGCGCGTCCTCGCGGGAGAGCTCGGCGCCCCGCTCGCCCCAGATGCCCTCGGCGAGCGCCTGCTCGAACTCCGGCGTGGTGGGGTGCAGGTCCACCGACTCGTACGTGGCCAGCGTCTCCCAGTCCCCGGGGTGCCGGACGAGATGGTCGGCGAGCGCCTCGGAAGCGCCCAGCACGCCCAGCAGCCGGTCCCGCAGCGGCTTGGCGGTGACCAGGGTGGACAGCAGCCGCTGCTGGTCCTCCTCCGGCTGCGCCTCGGCCAGCCGGACCAGTCCTCTGAGCGCCTGGTCCGGATCAGCGGTGGCCCCGAGCGCTTCGAGCAGCACCGAGTCGGACCGGACGGAAGACAGTTCGGGGGCGTCCAGCAGCTTCCCGGCTGCCTGCGGATCGGTGAAACCGTGCCGCAGCAGCCGGGTGAACGTGCTGCTCCGCCGTCCCTGCGGAGCGGGAAGTGCCATCGGGCGGTTGCCTCTCGGAGAACCTGCCGGATCGGTTTTTCAGATGAACGTGCCGCGCCTGCGCCGTTAAAGCACCGGCAGCATCTTGCGCAGCTCGAAGGCCGTGACCTCCGAGCGGTACTCCTCCCACTCCTGCTTCTTGTTGCGGAGGAAGAAGTCGAAGACGTGCTCGCCGAGGGTCTCCGCGAGCAGTTCGCTGCGCTCCATGAGGGAGATGGCCTCGCCGAGGTTCTGCGGCAGCGGCTCGATGCCCATCGCGCGCCGCTCGGCATCCGACAGGGCCCACACGTCGTCGTCGGCGCCCGCGGGGAGTTCGTACCCCTCTTCGATGCCCTTGAGTCCGGCGGCCAGCAGCACCGCGTACGTCAGGTACGGGTTGGCGCCGGAGTCGATGGAGCGCACCTCGACCCGCGTCGAGCCCATCTTGCCGGGCTTGTACATGGGGACCCGGATCAGTGCCGAGCGGTTGTTGTGGCCCCAGCAGATGTACGAGGGCGCCTCGCCTCCGGCGCCCGCCGGGCGGTTGGCGCCGCCCCAGATCCGCTTGTAGGAATTCACCCACTGGTTGGTGATCGCGGAGGTCTCCGCGGCGTGCCGCAGCAGGCCCGCGATGAAGGACCGGCCGACCTTGGAGAGCTGGTACTCGGCGCCCGACTCGTGGAAGGCGTTGCGGTCGCCCTCGAAGAGCGAGAGATGGGTGTGCATGCCGGAGCCGGGGAACTCCGAGAACGGCTTCGGCATGAACGTCGCCTGTACGCCCTGCTCCAGCGCGACCTGCTTCATGACGAGCCGGAAGGTCATGATGTTGTCGGCGGTCGAGAGCGCGTCGGCGTAGCGGAGGTCGATCTCCTGCTGCCCCGGGGCACCCTCGTGGTGGCTGAACTCCACCGAGATGCCCATCGACTCCAGCATCGTGATCGCCTGGCGCCGGAAGTCCATGCCGACGTTCTGCGGGGTGTGGTCGAAGTAGCCGGAGGAGTCCGCGGGGGTCGGCCGGCCGCCGTCCACCGGCTTGTCCTTCAGCAGGAAGAACTCGATCTCGGGGTGGGTGTAGAAGGTGAACCCGAGGTCGGAGGTCTTGGCCAGAATCCGCTTGAGGACGTAGCGCGGGTCGGCGTACGACGGGGAGCCGTCCGGCATCAGGATGTCGCAGAACATCCGGGCCGTGCCGGGGGCCTCGGCGCGCCACGGCAGGATCTGGAAGGTGCCGGGGTCCGGCTTGGCGATCATGTCGGACTCGTAGACCCGGGCGAAGCCCTCGATGGCCGAGCCGTCGAAACCGATGCCCTCGTCGAAGGCCTGTTCCAGCTCAGCGGGGGCCACCGCGACCGACTTCAGGAAACCGAGCACATCGGTGAACCACAGCCGTACGAAGCGGATGTCGCGCTCCTCCAGCGTGCGGAGCACGAACTCCTGCTGCTTGTCCATGTTCACCAATCCTTGCAGGTCGAACGGCCTGTCCACGCCCTTGCCCCGGAGCGGGGCGCGGCACGCCAGTATCGCGTGCGGGGGTTACCGTCACATTACGTTGTCGCGGCCCCTTCGGGCAGGCCCGGGGGACGCACGGGGTTTCGTGGTTCCCCCGCCGTTCCGGCCAAACCCTTGACGCGCTCCTGACAGCGAAGCCGGGGCGGTGGGACCCTGCCTCTGCACGGCGTCGTACATCCGCACCGCCCGCTCCGCTCCGGGCCGCCGGCCGGCGGCCCGTACGTCGTGGCCCGCGGCACCCGCGCGGCCATCGCATCAGGGGGTACGCGTGAGACACACCGACCTGCGCACCGGCACCGCCCGGCGCCACCGCTCCCGCACGTCCGCCCGAACGGCCCGCAGAACCGTTACGGCACTGCTCGCCGCCGGCACGCTCGGCGCCACGGCGCTCGCGGCACCGGCCGTGGCCGCCGACCGGTCCGGCACCGCACCGGCCGCGTCCGCCCAGGACGCGCAGCAGCCCGCGGCGAAGAAGCACGACGCGAAGAAGGCGGCCGCCTACTGGACCGCCACCCGTATGCGCGCGGCGAAGCCGCTGGACCTGCTGTCGCGGGCGCGGCAGCAACTCTCCGAAGCGGCGTCCCGCTCCACCACGGACGCGGTACCGCGCGGCAGGGCGGCGGCCGTCGCGCCCACCCTGCCACTGCCGTCCCTGCCGCTGCCGTCGCTGCCCGGACTGAAGGCCTTCCCGCAGGCCGGCGCCCCGTGGACCGGCAACGGCCAGGTCGTGAAGACGACCGGCCGGGTCTTCTTCACCTACCAGGGCCGCCAGGCCTCCTGCTCCGGCGACGCGGTGACCAGCCAGAACGGCAGTACGGTCCTCACCGCCGGGCACTGCGTGAAGCTGGACGGCGCCTGGCACACCAACTGGGTCTTCGTGCCCGGCTACAAGGACGGCGCTGCCCCGTACGGCAAGTGGGCGGCGACCAGGACCCTCTCCACGCCGCAGTGGACGGCGAGCGAGGACATCAACTACGACGTCGGCGCGGCGGTCGTCGCCCCGCTGAGCGGCAAGCGGCTCACGGACACCGTCGGCGGCCAGGGCGTCTCCTTCAACTCCGGCTACAACCAGAAGATGTACGCGTTCGGCTACCCGGCGGCCGACCCGTACGACGGCAGCAAGCTCATCTACTGCAGCGGCAACACCACCAAGGACCCGCTGCTCACCAAGGACCACGCGCTGGCCTGCAACATGACCGGCGGCTCCAGCGGCGGCCCGTGGTTCCGGACGTTCGACGAGAAGACCGGCACCGGGCTCCAGGCCTCCGTGAACAGCTTCGGCTACACCTTCCTGCCCAACACGATGTTCGGGCCCTACTTCGGCGACGACGCCAAGAAGCTGTACGACCAGGCGCAGGGGAGCTGAACCCCGGACACGCTCCGATACCCCGCGGGGGTAAGGTGCTGAGGTAACCCTCGACCGTACGCCTGCCCCCGTGGGAGACCCGATGCGCGCACAGCGGAAGGCCGCCGCGTGGTGCGGCCGGCTGCTGCTGTTCGCGGCGCTGGTGGCGGGCATCGTCACCATGCACACCTTCGGGCACCCCATGCAGGGCGAAGGGCACGCCACCGCCGCGCGGACGACGGCCGCCGCCCCGGCGGGCCACGTCGCGGCGCACGCCCTCTCGGACCACGCCCGGCCGGCCCACGCCCCGGCGGCCGATGCCCCAGCGGCCCGCACCCCGGTGGCGCAGGCCCCGCCGCACGACGGCCACCGGCACGCCGCCGCACCCGGTCCGCACGGCTTGGACCCCGGCTCGGTCTGCCTGGCCGTGCTCTCGGTCTGGCCGCTCGCGCTGCTGGCCGCCGCCGGGCTGCTCGTCCGGCGCCGGCGTCCCGGACTCTCCGCCGCCGCCCTGGCCCGCCTGCTGCGCGCCCTGTGGCCGATCCCGCCGCCCCTCCCCCGGCAGAGACGCCTCGCCCGTCTCGCCGTGCTGCGCGTATAGCAGCGCCCGGCCGCCGACGCGTACCGGCACCTCGCCGTACCCGTCACCGGTCCACGTGCCCTGCTCCTTCACCCGCACCACATCACGAGGTGTTCCCATGCGTACGCACACCCGCCGCGCCGTCCTCGGCGCGGGCGTCGCCGCCGCCGGCGGCAGCCTGCTCGCCGCCTGCTCCTCCGGCACCGCCGGCACATCGGGCCAGGACCACGCCGGCCGGACCGTCGGCCGCCCCGAGGGCCCCGGTGGCTTCGTCTCCCCCGAGGGCGCCGAGGTCGCCGCGGCCGAGAAGGCCCGGGCCACCAAGGGCGGCACCCTCCGGGAGGTCGCCCTCACCGCCGCCGCCACCCGCCTCGACCTCGGCGGCCGCACGGTCCGCAGCTGGGCCTACGGCGACGCGCTGCCCGGCAAGGAGGTCCGGGTCACCGCGGGCGACACCCTCGCCCTCACCCTGGCCAACCACCTTCCGCAGGCCACGTCGATGCACTGGCACGGCCTCGCCCTCCGCAACGACATGGACGGGGTCCCGGACCTCACCCAGCGCGCCGTCAAGCCGGGCGCGTCGTTCACGTACCGCTTCACCGCGGCCCACCCCGGCACGTACTGGTTCCACCCGCACTCCGGCACCCAGCAGGACCGGGGCCTGTACGCCCCGCTGATCGTCGAGGACCCCAAGGAGCCGCTGAAGTACGACAAGGAGTGGGTGGTCGTCCTGGACGACTGGGTCGACGGGGTGGACGGCTCCACCCCGGACGCCGTGCTGGCCGAACTCCGCAAGGGCATGGGCGGCATGGACCACGGGGGCGGCGGCATGGACCACGGCGAGGGCGGCATGGACCACGGCGACATGGGCCACGACATGTCGAACATGTCGATGACGACCGCGGCGAAGCCGGCTTCGGGCGGCCCCTCCCGGATGATGATGGGCGCCACCAGCAAGCTGCTCGGCGGCGACGCGGGCGATGTGGCGTACCCGTACTACCTGGTCAACGGCCGTACGCCGACGGACCCCGAGACGTTCCGGGCCCGGCCGGGCGACCGGATCCGGATCCGCCTGATCAACGCGGGCGGCGACACCGCCTTCCGGGTCGCGCTCGGCGGCCACGCGATGACCGTCACCCACACCGACGGCTTCCCCGTGCGCCACCGGGACACCGACGCGCTGCTGCTGGGCATGGGCGAGCGCTACGACGTGCTGGTCACGGTCAAGGACGGCGCCTTCCCGCTCACCGCGGTCGCCGAGGGCAAGAAGCGTGCCGGTCTCGCCGTGCTGCGCACCGGCGGCGGCGCGGCGCCCGACGCCTCCGTACGCCCGTCCGAGCTGTCCGGCAAGCTGCTCACCGCGGACCGGCTGACGGCGGATCCCGCCGTGCGGCTGCGCTCGCGCAGGCCGGACCGCACCGTGACGTTCGACCTCACCGGCTCGATGGCGAAGTACGACTGGGCGCTCAACGGCCGGCCGTACGACCCCGGCCAGCGTTACCCGGTCCGTTCGGGGGAGCGCGTACGACTCTCCTTCCGCAACACGACGACGATGTGGCACCCGATGCACCTGCACGGCCACACCTTCGCGCTGGGCAGCGGCAGCGGTCCGCGCAAGGACACCGCGATCGTGCTGCCCGGAAAGACCGTGCACGCCGACTTCGACGCCGACAACCCCGGCCTGTGGATGATCCACTGCCACAACGTCTACCACTCGGAGTCCGGGATGATGACCGTACTCGGCTACCGGAAGTAGCGCCTCCCGCACGGGAATCGGGCCTCCGGCACCCGCCGGGGGCCCGTCCCGGAACGGCAACGCTCCCGAAACACGTCCGCCGCACCGCACGTCACCTCCGCGCCTACACTCGGCCGCGTGCCTCGACTCCGCCTCGCTCTGCACCAGGCCGACTTCTGGGTGGGAGATCTCGCCCGGAACGCCGAAACGATCGTGCGCCGGACCCGGGAGGCGGCCGGACGCGGCGCGCGACTGGCCGCGTTCCCCGAGATGGCGCTGACCGGCTATCCCGTGGAGGACCTCGCGCTGCGCCCCTCCTTCGTGGCCGCGAGCCGCGACGCGCTGCGCGCCCTCGCCGCGCGCCTCGCCGACGAGGGCCTCGGCGAGACCGTCGTCGTCACCGGCTACCTGGACCGCTGCGAGCACGCCGAGCCGCGGTACGGACGCCCGGCCGGCGCCCCGCAGAACGCCGCCGCCGTGCTGCACCGCGGCCGGGTGGCGCTCACCTTCGCCAAGCACCACCTGCCGAACTACGGCGTCTTCGACGAGTACCGGTACTTCGTGCCCGGCGACACCCTGCCCCTCGTCCGGGTGGACGGCGTCGACATCGCCCTCGCCATCTGCGAGGACCTGTGGCAGGACGGCGGCCGGGTCCCGGCGGCCCGTACTGCGGGCGCGGGCCTGCTGCTCTCCGTCAACGCCTCCCCCTACGAGCGGGACAAGGACGACACCCGGCTGGAGCTGGTGCGCAAGCGCGCCCAGGAGGCCGGCTGCACGACGGCGTACCTGGCGATGACCGGCGGCCAGGACGACCTGGTCTTCGACGGCGACTCGATCGTGGTCGACGCGCACGGCGAGGTGCTGACCCGGGCCCGGCAGTTCGGCGAGGAGTGCCTGCTCCTCGACCTCGACCTGCCGGCCGCCGCGGACCGGCCGCCGTCCGGCGTCGTCGACGACGGTCTCCGCATCGATCACGTCACGCTCTCCGCCGATCCCCTGCCGCCGTACGAGCCGCTGCCGGTGCCGGCACCGGCACCGCGCCTGGACGCCGCCGAGGAGATCTACGGCGCGCTGGTCATGGGCCTGCGCGCGTACATCACCAAGAACGGTTTCCGCAGCGTGGTGATCGGCCTCTCCGGCGGCATCGACTCGGCGCTGGTCGCGGCCGTCGCCGTCGACGCCCTGGGCGCCGCCAACGTGTACGGCGTCTCCATGCCGTCCCGCTACTCCTCCGGGCACTCCAGGGACGACGCCGCCGAACTGGCCCGCCGTACCGGCCTGCACTACCGCACGGTCCCCATCGGGCCCATGTTCGACGCGTACATGGGGTCCCTGGCGCTCACCGGCCTGGCCGAGGAGAACCTCCAGTCCCGCATCCGCGGCACGACGCTGATGGCCATCTCCAACCAGGAGGGCCACCTCGTACTGGCCCCCGGCAACAAGTCCGAGCTGGCCTGCGGCTATTCGACCCTGTACGGCGACTCCGTGGGGGCGTACGGCCCGATCAAGGATGTCTACAAGACGGTCGTTTTCCAGCTCGCGAAGTGGCGCAACCGGTCGGCGGCGGAGCGCGGCGAGACACCGCCCATCCCGGAGCGCTCGATCACCAAGCCGCCGAGCGCTGAACTGCGGCCGGGCCAGGTCGACACCGACTCGCTGCCCGACTACCCCACCCTCGACGCGATCCTGGACCTGTACGTCGACCGCGACCTCGGCCATGCCGAGATCCTCGCCCGCGGCTACGACCCGGAGCTGGTCACCCGGGTCCTCCGGCTGGTCGACGCCGCCGAGTACAAGCGCCGCCAGTACCCGCCGGGCACGAAGATCTCCGCCAAGGGGTTCGGCAAGGACCGCCGGCTGCCGGTGACCAGCCGGTGGCGGGAGGGCGGGGAGCCCCTCTCCCGCTGACACCCGGCCGGGCTTGACCTCAACCAAACTTGAGGGAGCAGGCTCGGACCATGACCACGACACCGGATCACACCGAGATCTCCCTGCTCGTCAGCGGCTTCTTCCGCGCGCTGGACGCCCGTGAGTTCGACGCGGGCTGGGCCGGCGCGTACCTCACGGACGACATCAGTGTGGTGACGCCCATCGGCCCGGCCGAGGGCGCGGCCGCGGTGCGCCACACCGAGGAGGCGATCGGGCGGTTCGCGCGCACCCAGCACGTCTCCAGCGATCTCCTGCTCGCCACCGACCCCGCCACGGGAGAGGTCACCGCGTCCTGGAACGCGCTGATGACCCACGTGCACCACCCGGCCACACTGGAGCGGCGCGGGCCCGGCGCCGACCCCCTGTTCACCGTCGGCGGCCGCTACGAGGCGCGGCTGCGCCGCACGGACGCCGGCTGGCGGATCTCCCGGATGACCGTCGAGGCGATCTGGACCACGGGGCAGCCCCCGGACCTGCCCGAGGGCGTACGCGCCGGGGCCGGCGCCGAGGTACGGCCGCCGGAAACGGCAACGGCCGGCCGGGCGCCGCGCGGGCGCCGGGCCGGCCGTCGGGACCGGGCGGTTCAGCCGAGCCGGGCGGGCTCGTGCCGGACCTTGTCGTCGCTGGCGGCGACGATGCGGGAGCGGGTCGGGGTGCGGTCCAGCAGGCCGGCCGTCACCGCGATGGCGAGGCCGACGACCGCCAGGACCGCGCCGACCAGGGTCGGGGAGGTCCAGCCCCAGTGCGCGGCGATGGCGACGCCGCCGAGCCAGGCACCGCCCGCGTTCGCGAGGTTGAACGCGGAGTGGTTGGAGGCGGAGGCGAGCGTCGGGGCGTGCTCGGCCTTGTTCATCACCAGCATCTGGAGGGGTGTGGTGGTCATGAAGCCGACCGCGCCCAGCACCACGACGGTGACCAGGGCCGCCCACTGCACGTGAACGGTGAAGTGGAAGGCGACGAGCGCGACGGCGAGGGCCGCGAGCGAGCCGTACAGTGTCGGGCGCAGCGCCCGGTCGGTCAGCGGGCCCGCGGCGAGCGCGCCGAGGGTCATGCCGATGCCGAAGAGGGCCAGCACGACGGGCACGGTCCCCTCGCTGAAGCCGGTGACCTTGGTCATCATCGACGCGAGGTAGCTGTAGACGGCGAACACGCCGGCGAAGCCGAAGACGGCGGTGAGCAGGCCGAGCAGCACCTGGCGGTTGCCGAGGGCGCGCAGCTCGTGCTTCACACCGCTCTGCTCGTCACGCGGTACGTACGGGACGAGCTTGGCCAGCGAGGCCATGGCGATCAGGCCGATCGCGGCGACGACCAGGAAGGTCGCGCGCCAGCCGAGGTGCTGGCCGAGCAGGGTCGCGGCGGGCACGCCGACGATGTTGGCGACGGTCAGGCCGAGGAACATCGTGGCGACCGCGCGGGCCTGGCGGCCCTCCCGCACCAGGCGGGCCGCGACGACCGCGCCGACGCCGAAGAACGCGCCGTGCGGCAGCCCCGCCAGCAGCCGGCCCGCGATGAGCAGGCCGAAGTTCGGGGCGAGCGCGGACGCGAGGTTGCCGGCCGTGAAGACCGCCATCATGAGCAGCAGCATCCGCTTGCGTGGGATGCGCGAGCCGAGTGCGGTCAGCAGCGGGGCGCCGATGACGACGCCGAGAGCGTAGGCGGAGACGAGGTAGCCGGCGGTGGGCACGGAGGTGCCCAGGTCGTTCGCGACGTTGGGCAGCAGGCCCATCATCACGAACTCGGTGGTGCCGATACCGAAGGCCGAGATCGCGAGCGCGAGCAGAGCCAAGGGCATGAGTGACCTTTCAGGATCAAGGGGGTGGCGCGCCCGCAGTGGCGCGCGCGAGACAGGGACAGCCTTAAGTTCTCTTCCGGAACAAAGTGTCGCAGCCATTTCATTCCCGCACGCGAACAGGGCGTTACAGGGACAAGTCCTGACCCCGGAAGAGGGGAAATTGAGGGAAACACGGTGGGGCGGGGCCACTTCCGTGCCCCCGCCCCACCGCATCGGTGCCGTGCGGCCGCCGTACGCTCCCGCGCCCCGGCGGCTCAGATCGTGACGGACCGCCTCAGATCTTGAAGGACGCGGCCAGCGGCAGATGATCACTGCCGGTCGACGCCAGCGTCCACGCCGAGGCCGGATCCACGCCCTTGACCATGATCTGGTCGATCCGGGCCATCGGGAAAGCGGCCGGCCAGCTGAAGCCGAAGCCGTCGCCCGCCGCACCCTGCGCCGACCGCATCTGCGCGGTGACCGGGGCGAGCGAGCGGTCGTTCATCGTGCCGTTCAGGTCGCCGAGCAGTACGACCTTGGACAGCGACTCGTGCGCGATGGCCTCACCGAGCGCCGCGGCGCTCCGGTCCCGCTGGTTCGCGGTGAACCCGGCCTTGACCTTCACCCGGACCGACGGCAGATGCGCGGTGTAGACCGCGACCCGCTCCCCGTCGGGCGTGGTGACCGTGGCGCGCAGGGCCCGCGTCCAGCCCATCTTGATGTCCACGGGCCGCGCGTCGGAGAGCGGGTACTTGCTCCACAGGCCGACCGTGCCCTGGACCGAGCGGTACGGGTACTTCTTGGCCAGCGCCGACCGGTACTCGGGCAGCGCCTCGCCGGTCAGCTCCTCCAGCGCGATCACGTCGGCCCCGGAGGCCGCGACCTTGCGGGCGGTGCCTGCCGGGTCGGGGTTCTCGGCGTCGACATTGTGCGTGGCGACCGTCAGATTGCCCTCGCCGCCGGACTTGTCGGTGAGCTGCCCGGCGAAGAGGTTCGCCCAGACGACCGTCGGCAGCACCAGCGCGACCAGCGCGATCGCCGAGCGCCGCAGCAGGGCCGCGACGAGCAGTACGGGGATGCCCAGCCCCACCCACGGCAGGAACGTCTCCAGCAGGCTGCCGAGGTTGCCCACCGAATTGGGCACGTCGGCGTGGAGCACCATCAGCAGGCCCAGCAGTACGGCGAGCACGGCCAGCACGATCCCGCGCCGCCACATGCCCTCACGACGCCACCAGCCGGTCACGCGGCCCGTCCGGCGGCCGGTCCCGCCGGGGCCCGCGCCCCGCCCCGCCTCCGACATGTACGCCTGCGTCATCCCGATGCCCTCACTGCCGTGCTCGTGCGCCCCGCCTGGCCCCTGGTTTCCGTGCCCTTGACCATAGGCGATGCTCAGCCTGTGCTGTCCCCTCAGGGGACGATGCACGGATGGCCGTGAGTTCCGCGGGCACCCGCGCCGACAGGTGCTGTGACAGAACGGGCATGAACCGCTCATCGAGCGGTCGGAATCGGGCGACGGGAAGATCATTCTGCCTGCCGCCACGGACGGGCCGCAAACGTCGCCCGACCGCCCCCGGCGCGGGCTCAGGCGCGCGGCCGGACGCCCTCCAGGACCGTGTCGACGATCTGCTCGGCGAGGCCCTCGGGCAGTTCCTTCCACTCGTGCAGCAGCGCCCGGGAGAGCATCGGCGCCGCGAAGAGGTCGGCGAGGACGTCGATGTCGCAGTCGCCGCGCAGCTCGCCGCTCGCGATGCCCCGCCGCAGGACCGCCAGCAGCGCGTCCCGGCGGGTCTGGACGACCGTGTCGTGGTACTCCCGCCACAGCTCGGGCTGCGCCTTGACCTGGGTGATCACCGTCCGCATCAGCGCGGAGTTGCGCTTGGCCAGGCCGCGGCGGCGCAGGAACTCCAGCAGCGAGACCAGGTCGTCCCGTACCGACTCCCCGGCCAGCTCGGGGTTCTCCTCCTCCAGGGAGCGCATGACGTCGAGCATCAGGCCGGACTTTCCGGACCAGCGCCGGTACACCGTGGCCTTGCCCACGCCCGCCTCCCGGGCGATGCGCTCCATCGACAGGTCGGCGAGCGGGACGTCGCGCTCCAGGAGGTCCAGCACGCTCTCGATGATCGTGGACTCCAGCGCCTCGTTCCGCGGCCGCCCGGGCCGCCGCCCGGCCCCTGAGGGCCCGGCCGCGGCGGGGGACCCGGCGGCGGGGGGCTCCGAGGCGCGAGACTCGGCTGCGCGCGCGGACGGCTTCCCCGCGGAAGGCCCGGAGGCGTCCGTGGACGGCCCGGCGGCGTCCGTGGACGGCTCGGCCGCCGCGGCCTCTCGCGGCCGCCGTGCCCCCTCGGCCGGTGTCCCGTCCCGTTTCCCGCGCGTCACGCCTGGTCCGCCTCTCGTTCGTACCGCCCTGCCCGGAGCACCGCCGGCCGTTACGGCCGCCGCCCCGCGGGAGAAGTCTCTCGCGGCGCCTCCTGGGCCGGTCCGGCAGGCCGGGCGGCCGCCTTGCCGGGCAGGAACAGCCCGACGACCAGCGCGCCGAGGACGGCGACGGCGGCGGAGCCGAGCGCCGTGACGTGCATGGCGTGCACGAACGCGTCGTTCGCCGCGGCGGCCAGCTGCCGGCCGGCGGGCCCCAGCCGGTCGGCGACGCCGAGCGTGGCCTCGATGGACTCGCCCGCCGCGTGCCGCGCCGCGTCCGGCAGCCCCGGTACGGCGTTCAGCGTGCCCTCGATGTCGTTGCGGTACGTCGCGGACAGCACGGAGCCCAGTACGGCGACCCCGAGCGTGCCGCCGACCTGCCGGAACGTGTTGTTCAGCGCCGAGCCGGAACCGGCCTTCTCGCGCGGCAGGGACTGCATGATCGAGACGGTGACCGGCGGCATGATGTGCGCCATGCCGGTGCCCTGGATGAAGAAGAGCACCTCCAGCACGACGATCGGGGTGTCGGTGCCCATCAGCACGAAGCCCGACATCGTGACGGCGACCAGCAGCATGCCGACCGTGCAGACGGCCTTGGCGCCGAAGCGGTCGACGACGTGCCGGGCCCGCGGCGCGAAGATCATCTGGGCGGCGGCCAGCGGCAGGAGCAGCAGCCCCGCCTGGAGCGGGGAGAAGCCGCGCACGCTCTGGATGTAGAAGACCATGAAGAACGTGACGCCCATCAGCGCGAAGAAGACCAGCGCGATGGCGGCGACGGCCGCGGAGAAGGCGGGCTTGCGGAAGTGGCCGATGTCGATCGACGGGTGGTCGATGCGCTTCTCGTAGAGCACGAAGCCGGCCAGGACGAGCAGACCGCCGAGGACCGTACCGACCACCTGCGGGTCGGTGAAGTCCGCGAGCTGGCCGCCCTTGATGATCCCGTAGACCAGCAGGACGAGGCCGACGACGGACAGCACCACGCCCACCGGGTCGAGTCGGCCGGGCCGCGGGTCCTTGCTGTCCGGGACCAGCAGCACCATCGCGACCAGCGCGATCAGCACGATCGGCACGTTGACCAGGAAGACCGAGCCCCACCAGAAGTGCGAGAGCAGCAGGCCGCCGGCGATCGGGCCGATCGCGATGGCGAGGCCGACGCCGCCCGCCCAGATGCCGATGGCCTTGGGCTGCTCGTCGCGCTCGAAGACGTTCATGAGGACGGCGAGGGTCGCCGGCATGACCAGCGCGCCGCCGAGCCCCATCACCGCGCGGAAGGTGATCAGCTGGCCGGGCGAGCCGGACACGGCGGCCAGCACGGAGCCGAGCCCGAAGATCACCAGACCGGTCAGCAGGACCTTCTTGCGGCCCAGCCGGTCACCGAGGAGCCCCGCGGTGAACAGCAGTCCCGCGAAGACCAGGGTGTAGGAGTTGATCGCCCACTCCAGCTGGCTCTGGCTCGCGCCGAGGCCGGTGGGGGCAGGGGTGGCGATCGTCTTCATCGCCACGTTCAGGATCGAGTTGTCCAGCACCACGATGAGCAGGCTGAGCATCAGCACCGCGAGGATCACCCAGCGGCGGCGGTGGATGTGCTCGGGGACCTGGCGGGCGGCGGCGGTCGCGGGTATGCCCGCGCCGGACGGAGCGCCGGCGGCCCCGCCGCCGGGCGAAGATTCGGATGAACGTGCCATAAGAACCAGCGTACGCCACTTTCGATACGGCACCGTTCCGTATCGCTGGTTGTATCGGGCACGCACCCGCTTCGGGTCCTCTTCCACCACTCCGCACCGGCGTGTCAGCATGGGCAATGAGTCCGGGGACGCCGTCAGGGCGCCTCGAGATGACCTGAAGGAGCCGTCGTCATGACGCAGATTTCGCCTGCCCAGAAGCAGGACGAGCAGCAGGGCGCGCAGGGCCGGAACTCCGGCACCGCGGCGACGCCCGGCACGAAGCCCGCATCCGACAAGTCGCTGTACGGCGGCACCCGGTCCCGCCGCGTCACCGTCCGCGACATCGCCGCCGCCAAGGCCCGCGGCGACAAGTGGCCCATGCTCACCGCGTACGACGCGATGACCGCGTCCGTCTTCGACGAGGCGGGCATCCCCGTCCTGCTCGTCGGCGACTCCATGGGCAACTGCCACCTCGGGTACGAGTCGACCGTCCCGGTCACGATGGACGAGATGACGCTGCTGTCCGCCGCCGTCGTACGCGGCACGGAGCGCGCCCTCGTCGTCGCCGACCTGCCCTTCGGCGCGTACCAGGAAGGCCCCGTCCAGGCGTTGCGCAACGCCACCCGGCTGGTCAAGGAGGCCGGTGTGGGCGCGGTGAAGCTGGAGGGCGGCGAGCGCTCGGCCGAGCAGATCAAGCTGCTGGTCGACGCCGGCATCCCGGTGATGGCCCACATCGGGCTCACCCCGCAGTCGGTCAACGCCTTCGGCGGCTACCCGGTGCAGGGCCGCGGCGAGGAGGCGGCCCAGCAGCTGCTCCGGGACGCCAAGGCCGTGCAGGACGCGGGGGCCTTCTCGGTGGTGCTGGAGGCCGTACCGGCCGAGCTGGCCGCCGAGGTCACCCGCTCGCTGCACATCCCCACCGTCGGCATCGGCGCCGGCCTGGAGTGCGACGCGCAGGTCATGGTCTGGACGGACATGGCCGGGATGACCAAGGGCCGGGTACCGCGCTTCGTGAAGCAGTACGCGGAGCTGCGGAAGGCGCTGGGCGGCGCGGCGAAGGAGTTCGCCGAGGAGGTCGTGGGCGGCACCTTCCCGGCGGAGGAGCACACCTTCCGCTGAGGGCTCGCCCCAGCGTTTTCAGGGGCGCCGGCAGTCCGTGCCGGCGCCCCGTCGCCGAGCGGGCGGGCCGGGCACTCGGCGCCCCTGTCGGTGATCTGTAGGCGCGCCGCCACCGCCCGGCCAGGGCTGTCGGCGCTCTGTCGGAGCGTTGTCAGTGGTGCCTGCCACTGTGGACCCATGACGCAGAAGACACACTCCGCCGGCGGCCGCCCGGCCGTCCAAGTACGTGGCCTGGTAAAGCACTTCGGCGACGTGAGGGCCGTCGACGGGGTGGACCTGGACGTGCGGGAAGGCACGGTCATGGGCGTGCTCGGGCCGAACGGCGCGGGCAAGACCACCCTCGTCCGCTGCCTGTCCACGCTCCTGGTGCCGGACGCCGGCACGGCCGTCGTGGCCGGGTACGACGTCGTGCGCCAGCCCCGCGCCCTGCGGCGCACGATCGGTCTGACGGGCCAGTACGCCTCCGTGGACGAGAAGCTCTCCGGCCGGGAGAACCTCTACATGATCGGGCGGCTGCTCGACCTCTCCCGCAAGGACGCCCGGGCGCGCACCGACGAGCTGCTGGAGCGGTTCTCGCTCACCGAGGCCGCCAAGCGCGCCGCCGGCAAGTACTCCGGCGGCATGCGGCGCCGGCTCGACCTGGCCGCTTCGATGATCGGCAAGCCGTCCGTGCTGTATCTGGACGAGCCGACGACCGGCCTCGACCCGCGCACCCGCAACGAGGTCTGGGACGAGGTCAACCGCATGGTCCGCGACGGCGCCACGGTGCTGCTGACCACGCAGTACATGGAAGAGGCCGAGCAGCTGGCCGACGAGCTGACGGTCGTCGACCGCGGCCGGGTGATCGCCGAGGGCCGGGTGGACGAGCTGAAGGCCAAGGTCGGCGGGCGCACGCTGCAGATCCGCCCGGCGGTCCGCGACGAGCTGGACCGCATGGTCGGCGCGATCGCGCAGGCCGGTCTGGACGGCATGGCGGGGGCCACGGCGGACCACGAGGACGGCGTGGTGAACGTCCCGATCGTCAGCGACGAGCAGCTGACCGCGGTGGTCACCGTCCTCGGCGAGCGCGGCTTCGCGCTCGCCGGCATCAACACCCATCTGCCCAGCCTGGACGAGGTCTTCCTGGCCATCACCGGCCAGAAGACGTCCGAGGCCGACGCGGCCGCCGAGCCGGCGGACGCCCAGTACGAGGAGGTCGCGGCATGAGCGCCGCAGTGATCACGGCGCCGGCCGCGAAGCCCGGAGCCGACGAGGGCCGGATCGGCCTGCGGGCCAATCTCCGCCACATCGGCGCGCTGGTCCGCCGCAACGCCCTGCAGATCAAGCAGGACCCGGAGTCGATGTTCGATGTCCTGCTGATGCCGATCATCTTCATCCTGCTGTTCGTGTACGTCTTCGGCGGCGCGATCGCCGGCAAGGGCAACCAGCAGGAGTACGTCCAGTACCTGGTCCCCGGCATGATGGCGATGATGGGCATGAACATCGCCATGGCGGTCGGCACGGGCGTCAACGAGGACTTCCGCAAGGGCGTGATGGACCGCTTCCGCACGATGCCCATCGCGCGGTCCTCGGTCCTCATAGCCAAGATCGTCGTCGAGATCGGCCGGATGCTGATCGCCACCGCGATCCTCCTGGGCATGGGCTTCCTGCTCGGCCTGGAGATCAGGGGCTCGGTGCTGCAGTTCGTCGCGGCGATCGTGCTGTCGACCGTCTTCGGCGCGGCGCTGATGTGGATCTTCGTCCTGCTGGGGCTGACGGTGAAGACGCCGCAGGCCGTGCAGGGCATGGCGATGCTGGTGCTGATGCCGCTCCAGTTCGGCTCGTCGATCTTCGCGCCCACCGCGTCGATGCCCGGCTGGCTGGAGGGGTTCACGAAGGTCAACCCCCTCTCGAACCTCGCCGACGCCGCCCGCAGCCTGCTGGGCGGCCAGGGCCCCATCGCCCACCCGGCGCTGGTCACCCTGGCCTGGGCCGTGGCCATCACAGCCGTCACGATGCCCCTGGCGGTACGGAAGTTCCGCTCGAAGACCTGACGGGAGAAGACCTGACGGGCGAAGACCGGAGAGGGACAGGCCCCGTCGGCGCCCGGGGGTTCGAGCCCGGGGCCCGGGGATCCTGCGCCCGGGGGTCCGGGCCCCGGGGTTCGGGCCCCCGGGGTCAGATGAGCGAGAGGGCCTCGTCGAGGGTGAGGGTGGCACCCTCGGCGTGGGCCGATACGTAGTCCGCCTCGCCGAGCACGGCGCGTACGGCCTCCTCCGCCGCCGTGCGGGAGTGCCGGGTGATGCGCGGCGCGTGCGGCCGGGGTGCGCGCAGCGCGTCGAACGAGCCGATCAGCCGCGCCCCGTCCGCCGCCCCGGCGGGCCCGCCGGTGACGGCCAGCGCCCGGGCCGCGACGAGCAGCTGGGACAGCAGGGCGTCGGGGGCGATGGCCCGGGTGAGCCGGTCGTCCATCATGGCGACGGCTCCGCGCACGGCCTCCAGCACGCCGTCGTACCGCCCCTCGTCCGCATCCAGCGCGGCCAGCGATCCCTCGACCACGCCGAGGAACAGCTGCGGCGTCGAGCGGTCGGCGAACTCCGCGCGCACCTGCCGCAGATGCTCCCGGGACTCGGCGGTCCGGCCGGCCGTCGCCAGCCAGGTGGCCAGCTGGATCCGGGCGAACGGCACGGCGTCGCGGTTGCTGTGCTGCCCCTCTTCCAGTACCTCGCGCAGCAGCCGTTCCCCCGTGTCCTCCTCGCCCGCCTCGATGAGCACACCGCCCAGCCGGACCTTGAGCAGCGGGAGCTGGCCGTGCGCGCCGAGGTCAGCGGCGTAGCGCATCGCGGCGCGGTAGTCGTCGGCGGCCGGGCCGTACTCCCCGTGGTTCTCGCGGGACTCGCCGCGGCCGGCCAGGGCCTCGGCAACGCCCCAGGCGTCGCCGATCCTTTGGAAGATCTCCAGCGCTTCGTCGACGTCGCGGGCCGCCTGCGGCAGGCCGCCGGGCCGGTCGTTCTGGATCTTCGCCCGCAGCTGGAGGACGAACGCCAGCTCCCAGTCGTAGCCGAACTCCCGGCAGCCGCGCACGGTCTCGTCGATCAGCTCGGTCAGTTCCTCGAACCGGCCCGTCAGCATGACGGCGTAGAACCACATCACGCCCGGCACCCGGCAGGTCTGCGGCAGCCCGCCACGGTAGACCGCGGCGACCCCGCGCAGCTCCTCCTGCTGCTCGGGCTCCAGCAGCGTGTCCATGTCGCTGTCCCGGCCGGCCAGCGCGACGAGCCGGACCTCCCGGCGCGCCTCCAGGAGCTGTTCGGGCGGCAGCGGCGGCGGGGCGTCGATGGGGCGCGCCGGCAGCGGCGGGGCGGGCACGGCCGGCGGCAGGAAGGGGTTGGGGCCGAGTTCGGCAGCGGCCATGGACCAGGTGCGGGCGTCGGCGCGGTGGTCGCGCAGCGTCCAGAACCACTGCAGGGCGAGGACGAGGCAGAGCGCCTCGTCCTCGTCGCGGGCGGCGACGGCGCGGCGCAGGGCGGTACGCAGGTTGTCGTGTTCCTGCTCCAGCCGGTCCAGCCAGTGGCACTGCTGGGGGCCGCGCAACAGCGGTTCGGCCGTACGGGCCAGCTCCCGGTAGGCCACGAGGTGCCGCCGCTCGGCCGCGGCCCGCTCGCCCGCCTCGTCCAGCCGCTCCCCGGCGTACTCCCCGACGGTCTCCAGCAGCCGGTACCGCATCTCCCCGTCCGCCGAAGGGCCTGCCACCACGAGCGACTTGTCGACAAGCGACCCGAGCAGCGGCGCCACGTCCCCGGGCACGACGAGCGGCGACACGGTGCCGCGGGGGCGGGCCGCCCCGGTCGGCACAGCCGGATCGGCCGGATCGGCCGGATCGGCCTGCCCGGCCGGCGTGGCCGGGGCGGTGGGGTGCGTCGAGTCGGCTGCCCGCGTGTCCGCGCAGACGGTTTCCGCCGCGGTGAGGTCCGCGCCGCCGGAGAAGACGGAGAGGCGGCGGAGGACGGCGCGTTCCGAGGCGTCGAGCAGGTCCCAGGACCAGTCGACGACCGCCCGGAGCGTCTGCTGGCGCGGCAGTACCGTACGGCTGCCGCTGGTCAGCAGCCGGAAGCGGTCGTCCAGGCGGTCCGCGAGCTGCCGCGGCGACAGCGACCGCAGCCGGGCCGCGGCCAGCTCGATGGCCAGCGGCAGGCCGTCCAGCCGGCGGCAGATCTCGGCGCACGCCTCCGGATCGTCCTCGATACGGAAACCGGGCCGCGCCGCGGCGCCCCGGTCGGCGAGCAGGCGCAGCGCGACGGGGTCGGGCAGCGGTTCCACCGGCCGGACCAGCTCGCCGGGGACCGCGAGCGGCTCCCGGCTGGTGGCCAGCACGCTCACGTCCGGGCACTCGGCCAGCAGCCGTTCCGCCAGCAGGGCCGCCGCGTCGATGACGTGCTCGCAGTTGTCCAGCACGAGCAGCATGCGGCGGCCGGCGCAGTGCTCGGCGAGCTGCGCGAGCGGGTCGAAGGCGAGCGGGTCGGCGGCGGCCCGCAGCCCCTCGGCGGCGCTGCCGCGTACGACGGTCTCGCGGGCGCCGAGTGCGGTGAGTACGGCTTCCGGCACGGTGCCGGGGTCCTGGACGGGGGCCAGTTCCGCGAACCACACGCCGTCCGGCCACGCCTCGGGCGCACCGGCCGCCGCGGCCTCCGCGCCTTCCTGCGAGAGCCGCGTCTTCCCGGCCCCGCCGGGCCCGAGCAGCGTCACGAGGCGGTGCGCCGTCAGGTCGTCGCGCAGATCCCACAGCTCCCGCTGCCGCCCGACGAACGACGTCAGCCGCGCCCGCAGATTCCCGGCCCGCCGCGTCTGCCCCTGCCCGGACCGCCGGTCCTGCACCTGCCCGGGCTGCCGGTCCTGCGCCTGCCCGGGCTGCCGGTCCTGCGCCTGCCCGGACCGCTGATCCCCGGATGCCCCGGCCGACCGCGGCTCGTCGAGTGGTTTCGGGTCTGCGCCCGGCCGCGCATCCACGTCCGCTGAACCGGCGCCCGGTGACCCGGCCCCCGAGCGGGGACCCGACGACGCCCCGGCCGCCGGACCGTCAACGGGACCGGCGGACGGGCCCGGCGCGGGAGCCGACCCGACGTGCGCCGGCCCAGGCATGCGGGCCCGTCTCGCCACGCCCGCCGCGTCCGCCAAGCCCGCCGCGTCCCCCGCGTACCCCACATCCCCCGCATCGTGGGCCCTCAGGAGATCCGCGTGCAGGGCGCGGAGGGACGGGGACGGGTCGGTGCCGAGGCGGTCGGCGAGGTCGGCGCTGAGGTGGGCGTACGCGTCCAGTGCCTCGGCCGTGCGGCCGGTGTCGCGCAGGGCGCGCAGCCGCAGCTCGTGCAGCGGCTCGTCCAGCGGATGCCGGTGGCAGAGCGCGGTGAGGGCGGGCAGCGCCTCGTCAGCGCGGCCGAGCGCGAGGTCGGCGGCGAGCCGGGCCCGTCGCGCCTCAAGGTGCAGCCGCTCGGCCCCGGCCGCCTCCGCGACCGCGTCCGGGAGATCGGCGAGGGCAGGGCCGCGCCACAGCGTCAGCGCGTCGTCCAGCAGGGCGGCGGCCTTCCGGGGGTCGCCGTCCGCGAGCGCGCGCTCGCCCTCGCCCGCCAGCCGCTCGAAACGGTGCAGGTCGACGTCATCGGCGTCGGCCGCCAGGTAGTAACCGCCGGTCACGGAGACGACCGCCGCGTGGCCGAGGGCCCGTCGCAGCCGCCCGACGAGCGCCTGGAGCGCCGCGCCCGCGTCCCTCGGCAGGCCGCCGCCCGCCGCCCCGTCCGGCGTCGCGTACCCGTCCGGCCCCGTCCCCCAGACGTCCGCGATCAGCGTGTCGGGCGTACGGGGGCGCCCCGGCGTCAGCGCGAGGGCGGCGAGGAGTGCGCGCAGGCGGGCGCCGCCGAGGGCGACGTCGGTGCCGTCGTCCCGGCGTGCCTGGGTCGTCCCGAGGATTCCGTAGCGCACCGGCCCATTGTCGTCCACGGCCCGGGCGCCTCGCCCCTCCCCCACCACTGTCCGCTCCCCCGTCATTCTCTGTCAGCCCCCCGGCCCCCGTCCGTGCCCGCCGGACCCGTTTCCCCGTTCACCGCCGCCGCGCGCCTGCACCGCCCCGGCCGCCCGGCGGCGGTACCTCCAGCTCCACCAGGACGCCACTCTCCGCCATGCGGTGTTCGGGGCGGCCGGCCGGTTCACCGCCTCGCCCGTCGGCGAACCATTTGGGGCACTTACGGACCGGGCGAAGGTCGCGCTCGCCGGGCACCGGCTCGTACGTACGGGAGCCCGCCGGCCGGCGGTAGCCCTCGGTCACCACCCGGATCGAGCGGACCAGGCCGGTGACCGAGGCCGGGTCGTCGGGCCCGGGACCGTGGTTGTTCACCGTCCAGTCCCACATCGGGTCCGTCGTGGGGTTCAGCGCCCAGGTGACCCGGTCGCCCACGGAGAAGGGGGTGCCGCAGCACTCCATCTCCCAGTCCTCGTAGAACACCCGCCGCACGTCGGGGCCGCCGGCCTCGCCGGGGCATGCATCGTCGGCGGTGTTCTGGGGAGAGACGTTCATGCCGGCTCCTGGTACGGGCCCTGGTGCGTGTTTCGGTGCGTGTGCCGGATCGGGTTCTGACGCGCGTCGGGACATGGCACCAGGCTGCCTGGAACCACCGGCATCCCGCTCGTCGTTTTCCGGGTACGATCCGCCGCCCCGCGGGACCCGGACCCCGCGAGCGTTTCCCCCCGTCCCGCCGTACCCCACCCCTCAGGAGCACCGCACGATGACCACCGCAGTCCGGCGCGCGGATCAGCGCGTCAGTCCCGTCTTCCTCGCGCTCGTCGCCGTCATGGCGGTCTCGGGCTGGGCCGTATGGACGGGGAGGCTGGCCGCGAACACCGGCTTCGCCGTGTTCCTGTTCGTGGTCTCGGGGTGGATCGTCTCGCTGTGCCTGCACGAGTACGCGCACGCCCGTACGGCGCTGCACAGCGGCGACATCTCGATCGGCGCCAAGGGCTATCTGACGCTCAACCCGCTCAAGTACACGCACGCGCTGCTCAGCATCGTGCTGCCGGTGATCTTCGTGATCATGGGCGGCATCGGGCTGCCGGGCGGCGCCGTCTTCATCGAGCGCGGGCGGATCCGGGGCCGCTGGCGGCACAGCCTGATCTCGGCCGCGGGCCCGCTGACGAACATCCTGTTCGCGGCCGTCGTGACCGCGCCCTTCTGGCTGGGCGCGATGGACGGCGTGCCGAAGCCGTTCCGGTACGCGCTCGCGTTCCTGGCGCTGCTGCAGGTGACGGCGGCGATCCTGAACTTCGTGCCGGTGCCGGGGCTGGACGGGTACGGCGTGATCGAGCCGTGGCTGCCGTACGGCGTGCGGCGGCAGGTCGAGCCGTTCGCGCCCTTCGGGCTGATCGCGGTGTTCGGGCTGCTGTGGGTGCCGGGGGTGAACCAGGTGTTCTTCGAGGCGGTGCACGCGATCCTGGGCGCGCTGGGCGTCTCGGACCTGGACTCCTACCTCGGGCAGGAGTTCTTCCGCTTCTGGCAGGGCGAGCCGCAGGTCTTCTAGCGGGTACCGGCGAGCGCGTCCTAGCGGGGCGCGTCTTCCGTGGCCTGCGCCTCGGCGGCAGCCCGCGCCTCGGCGGCGGCCCGCTCCTGCTTGGCCCTGCGCAGGTAGAACCACGCCATGTTGCTGGAGATACCGGCCATCAGCACCCACGCGATGCCGATGAGGTTGCCCGACACGAAGGACACGACGGCAGCGACGACCGCCAGCACGCAGACGACGAGGGCGAAGACGGCGAGGCGCCGGGCCGGGCCGGACGGGGGCAGGGCGGGCATGAGACGGGGCTCCTGTCGGGGTACTGCGTACTGCGGTCCCCTCCAGTGTCCCCCATGCCCCGCTCCGTCCGTCTCCGGCCCGCCACCCGGCCCGGAGGCAGAGCCCGCCGCTCGCCGCCGGGCCCCGCGGCCCTCGCCGGAAGAGCGCCGGCCCTCACACGTCCGTGAGCCGCAGTCCCGCGTGTGCCTTGTAGCGGCGGTTGGTGGAGATCAGGTTGGCGACCAGGGACTCGACCTGGTGGGCGTTGCGGAGCCGGCCGGCGAAGACGCCGCGCATGCCGGGGATGCGGGCGGCCAGCGCCTGCACCACGTCCGTGTCGGCCCGCTTCTCGCCGAGCACCATGACGTCCGTGTCGATCTCCGCGACCTCCGGGTCCTGCAGGAGGACGGCGGAGAGGTGGTGGAAGGCGGCGGTCACCCGGGATTCCGGGAGCAGCGCGGCGGCCTGCTCGGCGGCGCTGCCCTCCTCCGGCTTCAGCGCGTAGGCGCCCTTCTTGTCGAAGCCGAGCGGGTTGACGCAGTCGACGACGAGCTTGTCGGCCAGCTCGGCGCGGAGCGATTCGAGGGTCTTGGCGTGGCCCTCCCACGGCACGGCCACGATCACCACGTCGGCGCGGCGCGCGCAGTCCGCGTTGGCCGCGCCCTCCACACCGTGGCCGAGCTCGTCCGCCGCCGCCTGCGCCCGCTCGGCGGCCCGCGAGCCGATGATCACCTTGTGGCCCGCCCGGGCGAACCGGTAGGCCAGCCCCCGGCCCTGGTCCCCGGTGCCGCCGAGTACGCCGATCACGAGCCCGGACACGTCCGGCAGGTCCCAGGGGTCCCGCTTGAGCGCCTTCTTGGCCTCGGTCGCGACATTCACGGGAGTCGTGGGCTGCGCATCGTCAGGAGTAGTCATGACAGCGATACTGGCACGCCCCGTCCGCACCGGGCAGCGGCGCGCGGCGTGCCGATGATCACGGTCCCCCGCCTGATCACGCCTTGACGCTGCCCTCGGTGAGCCCGGTGCGCCAGTACCGCTGGAGCACCGTCATCAGGACCATCAGCGGCAGGACGGAGAGGAACGCGCCGCCGACCGTGTACTGGTACAGCTCGGGCTGCCGGTCGGCGTAGCCGGTCCAGGACGTCAGGCCCAGCTGGATCGGGTAGAGGTCGGAGTCGGAGAGCATCACCAGCGGCAGGAAGTAGTTGTTCCAGATGTGTACGAACTGGAACAGGAAGACGGTGACGAGCGCGGGGACCATCAGCCGCAGGCCGAGGCCCGAGAAGATGCGCCACTCCCCCGCGCCGTCGATCCGGGCCGCTTCCAGCAGCGAGTCGGGCACCGCGGCGGCCGCGTAGATCCGGCAGAGGTAGACGCCGAACGGGCTGACCACGCTGGGGATCAGCACGGACCAGTAGGTGTTGGACATGCCGAAGCCGCTGAACAGGAAGTACAGCGGCAGGGCGAGCGCCGTGCCGGGGATCAGCACGCCGGCCAGGATGATGTTGAAGAGGGCTTCCCGGCCCGGGAAGGGAAACTTCGCGAGCGCGTAGCCGGCCGCGGCGGACAGCAGCGTCGCGGCGAGCGCGCCGACGCCCGCGTAGAGCAGGGAGTTGGCGAACCAGCGGACGTAGATGCCGTTGTCGTACGTCAGCACATCGCCGAGGTACTGGAGCGGACGCGGGTTCGCGAACCAGAAGCCGAAGCTGCCGAAGAGGTCGCCGCTGCTCTTCGTGGCGGAGACCACCAGCCAGTAGACCGGTACGAGGAAGTAGACGGCGAAGACGGTCAGCAGGGCGAAGGTGATGATGCGGTGGCGGAGCGCCGAGGGGGTCACCGGCCGTCCCCCTTCCCCCGCTGTCCGACCAGCCGCAGGAAGCCGAACGACAGGACGCAGGCGACCAGCGCGAGCAGGACCGCCTCGGCGGCGGCGAGGTGCTGGTTGTTGCCGACGAACGCCTCGCTGTAGGCGTGCAGGTTGGGTGTGTAGCCGGAGTCGATGGAGGAGGCGAGCGGCCGCAGCACCATCGGCTCTGCGAACAGCTGGAGCGTGCCGATGATGGAGAAGACGCAGGTCAGGACGAGTGCGGGGCGGATGAGCGGGATCTTGATGTGCAGGGCGACCTGGCGGGCGTTGGCCCCGTCGATGCGTGCCGCCTCGTACAGCTCCTGGGGAACGGCCTTGAGCTGGGCGATCAGGACGAGCATGTTGTAGCCGGTGAACTGCCAGGTGACGATGTTGGCGATGGACCACAGGACGGTGCCGCGGGAGAGGAAGTCCACGTCCCAGCCGACCGCTTCGGCCATCTTCACCAGCGGGCTGATGCCGGGGACGTACAGAAAGCCCCAGAGGATCGAGGCGATCACACCGGGCACACCGTACGGCAGGAAGAACGCGCTGCGGAAGAACGTCACCCAGCGGGCGCTCGCGCTCTCCAGGAGCAGCGCGAGGACGGTCGCCAGCACGATCATCAGCGGGATCTGCACGGCACCGAAGAGCAGCACCCGGCCGAAGCCGGCGAGGAAGCGGTCGTCGGCGAGGGCCTGCGCGTAGTGGGACAGCCCGGTGAAGACCTCGCGCTCCGCGCCGCCGAGGCCCAGCGGCCCGGTGCGCTCGGTCTTGTGCAGGCTCTGCCAGACCGCATAGACGATGGGCGCGATGAAACAGAGGAGGAAGAGCGCGAGGAAGGGCACGAGGAAGCCGGCGGCCGCGCGGGCGTTGCGGGCTTCCGTACGGGTCGGCCGTCTCACCCGCCGCTCTCCACCTTCAGGCCCTTGCCCTTGAGGTCGCTCACGGTCTGCGCCTGGACCTTCTTCAGCACGGAGCGGAAGGAGTCGCCGCTGCTCAGCGCCTCGGTGAAGGCGTCGCCCAGCCGCTGGTAGAGGGTGTCGACGCCGGGGCCCCACTGCCAGCTGGTGTCGACGTGGTCGCCGGCCTCCTTGAAGACCTTGCTGTACGCCTGGCCGCCGAAGAACTCCTGGTGCACGTCCAGGTCGGTGGTCCGGTAGCCGGTCTTCGCACTGGGGAAGCCGTAGCCGCCCTCGATGAGCAGCTTGATCGCCTCGGGGTCGGTGTTGAGCCAGACGGCGAAGTCCAGCGCGTCCTTGGGGTAGGCGGCACCCGCGAACACCGCGGTGGTCGAGCCGCCCCAGTTGGCCTGCGCGTCCGCGCCCTTCGTCCACTGCGGCAGCGGTACGGCGCGCCACTTGCCCTTGGTGTCCGGCGCGTTGCCGACGAGCAGCGCGTCGCCCCAGCTGGCGCCGAGCCAGGCCGGGATGGCGCCGGTCTGGATGTCCTTGTACCAGGCGTTCTGACGGTCCGGGATGGTCTTGATCAGCTTCTGCTTGACCAGGCCCTCCCAGTAGTCGGCGACCTTGCGGGTGGGTTCGTCGTCGAGGGCGACGGTCCAGGTGTCGCCGTCGGCGGCGTACCACTTGGCACCGGCCTGCCAGGCGTATCCGGCGAACCGGTTGCCGTTGGTGGGCGCGAACGTCTCGATCCAGGCGCCCTTCTTCCGGATCTTCCTGGCCGCGGCCTCGTACGCGTCCCAGGTGGCGGGTGGCTCGATGTCCCACTTGTCGAAGAGGTCCTGCCGGACGAAGAGTCCCATGGGGCCGGAGGCCTGGGGTACGGCGTAGACGCCCTTGCCGAAGACGGACTGCTGCCACTGCCAGCCGACGAACTGCTTCTTGTACCGCTCGCCGCCCACGGTCGTCAGGTCCAGCAGCCCGTTGTCCAGCAGGAAGCTGGGGACGACGGGGAACTCGATCTGGCCGAGGTCGGGCGGGTTGCCGGCCTTGATGGCGGCGTGCATCTTGGCGTACTGGGCGCCGTTGACCGCCGAGACCTTCTCGACCTGGACCTGGACCTCGGGGTTCTTGCTGTTCCACAGGTCGACGGGCTTGTCGATGCCGGGGACCCAGGACCAGAACGTGAGGGTGATCTTCTGGCCCTTCTTGCGCTCCTTGGGCGCCGCCTTCTCGTCGTCGGTGCCGTCTCCGCACCCGGCCAGCGCGAAGCCGGCGGCCACGGCCGCCGCGCCGCCGAGCACGGATCTGCGGCGGGTGCCGCCCGAAGGGGTCGTGTCGTTCGTCCTCATGCCAGCTCCTCCACGGGGATGCGGCGGAAGGTGATCGTCGAGTAGGCGCTGAAGTCGCCGGTTTCGTAGAGCAGTCCGACGGTGTCGGGATCGATCCGCACGAGGTCGGAGTAGGCGGCCGGCAGGCCGCTGACGGTATGCGCGTCGTACCAGGTCAGGCCCCGGTCCCGGCTGGCGCGTACGGTCATCAGGGCGCGCGACTCGCGGTCGGCCGGGGCCGAGAAGAGCAGCACGTCCGGCGTGCCGAGGTGGAGCACGCTGCCCTCGACGACGGGGGCCGCGAGGCCGGCCTGGGACCGGAAGGACTTCTCCAGGCGTGCGCCGCCGTCGGCGGAGTAGGCGTCGACGCGGGTGCCGGGCGCGTCGGAGTCGTTGCGGGCGTTGAAGTAGAGGCGGCCGTCGGGGAGTTCCGCTGCGGTGGTCTCGTTGGTGTTGATGTAGCCGTTGGGGTTGGAGTCGGTGTAGCCGATCCGCCAGTTCTCGCCGGAGTCGTCGCTGAGCAGCGCGTGGCCGCCGTCGTAGCGGCCCTCGGCCCCGGTGTCGCCGGGCACGGTGGGAGCGAGGGAGTGGTTGCCGGGGACGACCAGCCGGCCGGCGTACGGGCCGTGGCGCAGCTGGAGCGCGTGCCCGGGCGTGGTGGCGTACCACCGCCAGTCCGCGCGCTTGGTCTGTGCGGTGATCTCGCGCGGGGTGCTCCAGGTGGTGCCGTCGTCGTCGCTGTGCTGGATCCAGACCCGGCGGCCGTCGGCGGCGGACACCTCGCCACGCCGGATGGCGCTCTCGGTGGCGGTGCCCGCGTTGCGTACGTGGACCAGGACGGTGCGGCCGGTGTGCGGGCCGCTGTGCAGCACGACGGGGGCCGGGTTGCCCGCGGTGCCGGTGCCGTTGCCGTCGACGACGGTCAGCGGGCCCCAGGTGCGGCCGCCGTCGGCGGAGCGTCTGAGGACGAGGTCGATGTCGCCGGTGTCGGACGCCGAGGCGACGCGCCCCTCGGCGAAGGCCAGCAGGGTGCCGGCCCCGGTCACGACCACGGCCGGGATGCGGAAACTGGCGTAACCGCCGGTACCGGCCCGGAAGGGTTGCGAAGTCTCGTACGCCACGGCAGCCCCTAACGGCCGGATGCAATGACCAGACGTAGGACGTCCCTTGTCTTGCGGCGACCATAGGGAGCGCCCAACGGGGCGTCAAGGCACCCGACATGGCCCGTGTCGCCCGCCTCGCGCGGATGCCACATCGAGGGGAACTGCGGGTGAACCACGGCTGTACGCAAGGGGTCGGGCCATGGCGGGCTTTGCGGAGCGCACCGCCCTCAGGCCCGTTACGCCATGCCCTTCAGGCGTTCCCGGATGCCGTCGAAGTGCCGGTGCATCGCCTCGACCGCACGGTCGCCGTCGCCCGTCTCCAGCGCGGTGACGATCTCCTGGTGCTGACGCCAGGTCACGTCGGGGTCCTGGCTGCTGTCGTCCAGGTCCTTGCGGACCCGGCGCAGCGCGTCCCAGAAGGCGTCCAGCACCTCGCTGAGCAGGTGGTTGCCGAGCGAGCGGTACAGCGCGAGGTGGAAGGCGCGGTCGGTGGCGCTCTCCACCCGGCCGGCCGCCGCCTCCTTCTCCATCCGGTCGACCAGGCCGCGCAGGACGGCCAGATCCTCGGCGGGCAGGCTGCGCGCGACCGACGCGACCAGCCCGGCCTCCAGCGCCTCCCGGACCTCCATCAGCTCGTACAGGCTGGCCTCACCCTGGTGGTGGCGGACCGCGGCCCGGAAGGCGATGCCCTCCACGAGCGGGTCGAGGGTGAGCGATCCGACGTACGTGCCGAAGCCGTGCCGGATCTCGACGATGCGCATGGCCTGAAGCGCCTTGAGCGCTTCGCGGACGGAGTTGCGGCTGACGTCGAGCAGGTCGACCAGCTCGGCCTCGGTGGGCAGCGGGTCGCCGGGCACCAGCTTCCGCCGCAGGATGAGCCGCTTGATCTGCGCCTGGACGTCCTCGGACATCGTGCCGCGCGCCATGTTTCCGCCTCTCCGTCTCCCCGCGGGGACCGCGACCGGCCCCCGCTCCCGGACCGGCGGCGGGGCGGGTGACCTGCCCCCGCGACCTCTTGACCGATCCCTTCGCTGCGGGTCTATTGTGACCCAGACATAGGACATCCCATGTCCAACGTCCGATCACCTGCCGTTCCCGTTGTTCGCCGGCCGTTCTCCCGTTCGTCACCGGACCGCGGCCGGCGGTACCGCACCACACCGCCTGGAGCCCGTCATGGCACTGCCCACCCCGCTGACCGGTGTCGTACCGCCGGTCTGCACCCCCCTGGACCCGCGCGGCGAGGTCGACACCGGCTCCCTCGGGCGGCTGGTGGAGCACCTGGTCGACGGCGGCGTGCACGGTCTCTTCGCCCTCGGCTCCACCAGCGAGGTCGCCTACCTCACCGACGCGCAGCGGGCCACGGCGCTGGAAGCCGTGCTCAAGGCGGCGGACGGCCGGGTGCCGGTACTGGCCGGCGTCATCGACACCACCACAGCGCGGGTCGTCGAGCACGCCCGCACCGCCGCGGGCCTGGGCGCCGACGCGCTGGTGGCCACCGCGCCCTTCTACACCCGTACGCACCCGAAGGAGATCGCCGGGCACTTCCGCGCGCTCCGGGCCGCCGTCGACCTGCCGCTCTTCGCGTACGACATCCCGGTGGCGGTGCACAGCAAGCTCTCCCCCGCGCTGGTGCGGGAGCTGGCCGAGGACGGCACGCTGGCCGGGCTCAAGGACAGCAGCGGCGACGAGGGCGGGCTGCGCCGGCTCCTCGTCGAACTGGGCGGCCGGGACGGCCGGCGCACCGGCCCGGCGCCCGGCTTCGCGGTCCTCACCGGCTCCGAGCTGACCGTGGACGCGGCGCTGCTCGCCGGCGCCGACGGCGTGGTCCCGGGCATCGGCAACGTCGACCCCGCCGCGTACGTCCGCCTCTACGACGCCTGCCGCGCGGGCGACTGGGCGGCGGCAGCGGCCGAGCAGGAGCGGCTGGTCGCGCTCTTCGGCATGGTCGACGCCGGGCCCGAGGCCGAGATGGGCCGCAGCTCCTCCGCGCTGGGCTCCTTCAAGGCGGCCCTGCACCTGCTCGGCGTCATCGGCCACCCCGCCACCGCGGCGCCGCAGCTCCCCCTCGGCCCCGAGGCCGTCGCCGAGGTCGCCCGTCATCTGACCGCCGCCGGCCTGGAGCCGGTCCGATGACCGGCCCGGCGCGCCCGGCGGCCGAGGGCGCGGCCCTGCCCTGGTACCGGGAGGTCACCCCGGCCCGCTGGAAGGCGTTCTTCGCCGCCTGGATCGGTTACGTCCTCGACGGCTTCGACTTCGTACTGATCACCCTGGTCCTGACGGAGATCAGCGCCGAGTTCGAGCTGAGCACCGTGCAGGGCGCGAGCCTGATCTCCGGCGCCTTCATCACCCGCTGGCTCGGCGGCGCGGCCCTCGGCGCGCTCGGCGACCGCTTCGGCCGCAAGGCGTCGATGGTCGCGAGCATCCTGCTCTACTCACTCGGCACCTTCGCGTGCGGCTTCGCCTGGGACTACACCAGCCTCTTCGTGGCCCGGCTGCTGATCGGCATGGGCATGGCCGGCGAGTACAGCGCCAGCGCGACGTACGTGCTGGAGAGCTGGCCGTCCCGGGTCCGCGGGCGGGCCAGCGGCTTCCTGATCTCCGGCTTCTCCATGGGCTCGGTACTGGCCGCCGAGTGCTACAAGTGGGTCGTGCCGGCGCTCGGCTGGCGCTGGATGTTCTACATCGGCCTGGCACCGATCCTGATCGCGCTGTGGGTACGGCGGGCCCTGCCGGAGGCCGAGGAGTGGAGCGCGACGGTCGCCGAGCGGGAGACACGGCCGAACCCCTTCCGCCCGTTGTTCGCGACGCCGGTGCGCGCCACGGTCAACACCGTGCTCACCCTCGTCGCCACCCTCGCCCTCTTCGGCGTCTTCACGCCGGTGGGCGCGGGCGCGATACCGGTGCTCGCCGTGCTCGCGACGCTCGCCCTCGGCGGGCTCGCGGTCCAGCTCGGCGGGCGCCGCGGGTGGCTGCTGTACCTCTCCCTGATCGTCACCGTCTTCGTCGCCTTCCTCTACACCTGGCCCATCCAGGCGCTGCTGCCGACGTACCTGAAGACCGAACTGCACTACTCGCCCGGTGAGGTCACCAACGTCCTCTTCTTCGCCGGCTTCGGCACCATGGCCGGCTGCTGGCTGGCGGGGTTCGTCGGCGACTGGATCGGGGCGCAGAAGGCGTACGCGTTCACCCTGCTCGCCTCGCTGGTCTTCGTCTTCCCGGTCTTCGCCGCACGCGACAGCCTGCTGGTCCTCGGCGCCCTGCTCTTCGTGCTCCAGGCGCTCAGCTTCGGCATCTCCGGCCTGCTCCCCCGCTACATCGGCGGCCACTTCCCGACCGAGAGCCGGGCCGCGAGCCTGGGCTTCACGTACAACGTGGGAGCGCTGGGCGGCGCGGTGGCCCCGGTACTGGGCGCGAGCCTGGCCGAGGGCCGCTCCCTGGGCAGCTCACTGGCGCTGCTCACCTTCGCGGGCACGGTCCTGGTCGTCCTCCTGGTCGGCTTCGACATACCGGCCCGCCTGAACCGCCTCCTCGACCCCGAAGCCCCACGCGACCACCTGGCGGCGGAGGAGTCGGCGGTGGAGGGAGCGGGAGCGGGGGCGGCCGGCGACGTCCGGCAGAAGGCGTAGGGGCCCGCTGCCCCGCCCCGCGCGGGCATGCCTCGTACGAGTGACGGTGTTCGAACGGCGCGGTGGCGCGGCGCGTACGGCGGCAGGATGCCGGCATGGATGCCGTACGTGTCGCGCTGCTGCGTGAAGTGCTCGCCGGGACCGAGTGGATTCAGGCCACCCGCCGCTTCGCCGGGTCGCTGCGGGCTTCCGTCGCGCCGCACGGCGGTGGGCTGCTGCTGGTCGGCAGCGCGGAGTACGAGCCGTGGCATCTGGCGGCGCATCTGGACGACGAGGCCGCCTGGTCCGGGCTGCCGGAGCTCTCCCCGACGCTGGTGCGGCACCGGGTACCGCTGGGTGTCCCGGCGCATCTGTCGGTGGGGCTCGGGCGGCTGGAGACGGCGCGGCGGGGTGAGACGCTGCTGGTCGTGGCGCCGGACGCGCCGGGGGGCGGGCTGCTGGAGCGGGTGCACGACGCGCGGCGCAACGGTGCGACGGTGCTGGCGCTGGATTCGGGTGACCGGGAGCTGGAGGCGTTGGCACATGACGCGCTGTCCGTGCCGTTGGCGGCGGTGCCGGCCGATCTGGATCTGGACACCGTGCAGCATCTGGTGAGCGCGGCTGCCGGGGAGAACAGCCTGCCGGCTCCGCGGCGGCACCGGCGGTTCCGTGACCGGCTGTCGCGGCTTGCGGATCAGTTGACCGCGCCGCCGCCTGCGCGGTGGTGAGCGCCCCCGGCGGGGGTCCGTGAGCGGCTTGCGGTGGTGCGGGATGCCCCCTGACGTCGGTGTTGGCGGTGACGGTCCTCCGGTCGTGGACGACGTGACCGTTCGCTCTGGTCACGAGTTCCGCCCCACACGGTGAGCTGTCCGCTCCCCGTAGAATTCGTCAAATGCACGAAGAACTGCGCGGGGCCCTGGGCGGGCTTCTCGACGGGCTGCCTGCGAAGCAGGCCTCGGCGGCCGTCGAGCGGCTGATCGCCAATTACCGGGGGCGTACACCGACCGACGCGCCGGTGCTGCGGGACCGGGCGGACGTCGCCGCGTATGCCGCGTACCGGATGCCCGCGACGTTCGAGGCCGTACGGGCCGCGCTGACGGAGTTCGGGGCGCGGGTGCCCGGCTGGGTGCCCGGCTCGCATCTCGACATCGGCGGCGGTACGGGCGCGGCGGCCTGGGCGGCGGCCGATGTCTGGCCGGGGCTGCGGACGACCGTGTGGGACTGGGCCGAGCCGGCCCTCGCCCTCGGCCGGGAGCTGGCCGAGGGGCGGCTGTCGGAGACGCGCTGGGAGCGCCGGGTGATCGGCGCCGGGCTGGACATGCCCGAAGACATCGACCTGGTGACCGTTTCGTATGTGCTCGGCGAGCTGACCGCTGGGGACCGGGAAGCGGTCGTGGCGGCGGCGGCCACGGCGCGTACGGCCGTGCTGATCGAGCCGGGGACTCCGGACGGGTATGCGCGTATTCGTGCTGCCCGCGAGCAACTGGTGGCGGCGGGGATGCGGGTCGTGGCGCCGTGCCCGCACAGCGCGGAGTGTCCTATTACTCCCGGTGAGGACTGGTGTCACTTCTCGGCCCGGGTGAACCGGTCCTCGCTGCACCGGCAGGTGAAGGGCGGGTCGCTGCCGTACGAGGACGAGAAGTACGCGTACGTCGCGGCGACCCGCGTGGCGGCCGAGCCGGCCGCGGCCCGGATCGTGCGGAAGCCGCAGCTGCGCAAGGGGCAGGTGCTGCTGGACGTGTGCACGGCCGAGGGGCTGGGGCGGCATACGGTCACCAAGCGGCAGGGCACCGTCTACCGCGCGGCACGGGACGCCTCGTGGGGCGGCACCGTGCCGGGTGAGGAGTAGGCGTGGACAGGAAGGCCCCGGACGCCGCGCGCCGCAGTGAGCGCTCGCGGCGGGCGATCTTCGATGCCGCGCTGTCGCTGGTCGGGGAGGTCGGCTACCAGCGGCTCACGATCGAGGGGATCGCCGGCCGGGCGGGTGTCGGCAAACAGACGATCTACCGGTGGTGGCCGTCCAAGGCCGACGTGCTGCTGGACGCCTTCACCGCGGAGGCGGACGTGGAGGGGCACGCGACCGGGCTGCCGGACACCGGGGACCTCGCGGCGGATCTGAAGGCCGTGCTGCGGGCCACGGTGGACGAGTTCCGGGACCCGGCCTTCCAGGCCCCGTACCGCGCGCTGGCGGTCGCCGGAGCGGCCGACGAGCAGCTCTCGGCGCGCTTCGTCGAGCGGCTGCTGGAGCCCGGCGTGCGGGCCTACGTCGAGCGGCTGCGGGTGGCGCAGGAGGCCGGGGAGATCGCGGCCGGAGTGGATCTGCGGATCGCGGCGGAGATGGTGCTGAGTCCTTTCTCACAGCGCTGGCTGATGCGGACCGGCGAACTGACGTACGCGTTCACCGACAGCCTTGTCGATACGGCGCTCGCGGGCATCCGTCCGCGCCCCTCTTGAGCGCCGGGTGCGCCCCCTTTACAACCCGTCCCGTACACCCCGAATCTCCGCTCCGGTCACCCCCGGAGGAGGATGGTGGCAGCATTGATCCCAGACCACCGCTCGAAGTGAGGGGATAGATGGAACGCAAGAGCAGGTTCTCCCAGTGGCTGCGCCGGCCGAGGAGCGGTACGGACGGCGTCGATACGGACACGGGATCCGCGGCCGGCGGCGGCCGCGAGGACCTGCTGCTGGCAGCGGCCGACGCGGGATTCCCGTTGGCCCCGGCGGCGCACCCCTCCGGCTACGGCTGTTCCTGTGAACGCATCGGCTGTCCCACCCCGGGCCGGCACCCCATCTCCTTCGGCTGGCAGACGGTCGCCACGACCGACCGCGAGAAGGTCCAGCAGTGGCTGCGAAAACACCCGCAGGCCAATTTCGTCACCGCCACCGGCATCGCCCACGACGTGCTGGACGTGCCCCTGGACGCCGGCCGGGCAGCCCTGGAGCGGCTGGAGGGCGAGGGCGTCGAGGTCGGTCCGGTCGCGCTGAGCGGCGCCGGGTACGGACAGGGCCGGATGCTGTTCTTCACCGCCACCCGCGGCACCCCGGACGACGAGGACGAGTGGTGGCCGTGCGAACTGGACTGCCACCCGGAGACGATGGACGAGCATCCGGGCCTGCGCTGGCACTGCCGCGGCAGCTACGTCCTGCTGCCGCCCTCCCGGCTCGGCGGGGACCAGCCGCCGGTGTCCTGGCTGCGCGGCCCGGAGCGCCCGCTGCCGGACCCGCTGTCCCTCCTGGAGGCGCTGACCGACGCCTGCGCCACGTACGCGGGCGAGCACGAGCACGAGTCGGCGGCCTGGCCCATCGGCCGCTGATCCCCGGCCGGCGTCAGCCTTCGACGGCGCCGGGCTCGCGGTCCTCCCCGCCGCGGGCGCCCGGAACGGCGGCCTTCGCGGCACGGGGCGCTCCCCTGCCGGGGGCGAGGAAGAGGGCGAGCGTGGGGATCAGGTAGAGGCACCAGACGACGACCTGGACGACCGTGGGGTCGGGCTGGAAGTTGAAGACGCCCTTGAGCAGGGTCCCGTACCAGCTGTCGGCGGGGATCTGTGCGCTGATGTCGAACGCCTTGCTGCCCAGGCCCGGGATGAAGCGGGCCTCCTGGAGGTCGTGGAAGCCGTACGCGAGGACGCCGGCGGCGACCACGACGAGCATGCCGCCGGTCCAGGTGAAGAACTTCGCCAGGTTGATCCGCAGCGCGCCGCGGTAGAACAGCCAGCCCAGCAGTACGGCGGTGAGCAGGCCGAGCACGACGCCGATGAGCGGCTTGGGCGTACCGTCCGAACTCGCCTGCACCGCCGCCCAGACGAACAGGGCGGTCTCCAGGCCCTCGCGGCCCACCGCGAGGAAGGCGGTGAGGACGAGCGCCGCCGTGCCCATCGCGAGCGCCGCGTCCAGCTTGCCGTGCAGCTCGGCCTTGAGGTGCCGCGCGGTGCGTCGCATCCAGAAGACCATCCACGTCACCAGGCCGACCGCGATGATCGACAGGGAGCCGCCGAGCGCTTCCTGCGCCTCGAACGTCAGGGTCTGCGAGCCGAATTGGAGCGCGGAGCCGAAGGCGAGGGCCAGGACGACGGCGGCCGTGATGCCGAGCCAGATGGGCTTCAGCGCGTCGCGGCGGTCGGTCTTGACCAGGTAGGCGATGAGGATGCAGACGACGAGGCTGGCTTCCAGCCCCTCGCGCAGGCCGATCAGATAGTTGCCGAACACGTCGGTTCCCTCTCGTGTGCGACGGAAGTCAGGCGAAGAGCGTCCGGCCCCACCAGTCGTCCTTGTCCCGGACGCCCGGCGGGACGGCGAACACGGCCGAACCCACGTGCTGGATGTATTCGTTGAGCGCGTCGTGGCGCGCCAGATTCGTCTGCAGCGGCACGAAGCCGTCCCGTACGTCCCGCTGGTACGCGAGGAAGAACAGCCCCGCGTCCAGCCGGCCCAGGCCGTCCGTGCCGTCGGTGAAGGAGTAGCCGCGGCGCAGGATGCGGGTGCCGCTGTTGGAGTCGGGGTGCGCGAGCCGTACGTGTGCGGTCGGCAGCATCGACTTCAGGTGCGGCGCGTCGAACTCCCGCTGCCGGCCGACGGCGGCGCCCTCGCCCTTGCTGCGGCCGAAGACGTCCTCCTGCTCCTTGAGCGAGGTGCGGTCCCAGGTCTCGATGTGCATGCGGATGCGGCGCGCGACGAGGTACGAGCCGCCCGCCATCCAGGCCCCGGCTCCGCGGTCGTCCTCCTCCCCCACCCAGACGTGCTTGTCGAGCGCGGCGGTGTCCGTGCCCGCGATGTTCCGGGTGCCGTCCTTGAAGCCGAACATGTTGCGCGGGGTGTGCGCGTCCGGCGTCGTGGAGGAGGTCTTGCCGAAGCCGAGCTGCGACCAGCGCACCGCGACCTTGCCGAAGCCGATGCGCGCGAGGTTGCGGATCGCGTGCACCGCGACCTGCGGGTCGTCGGCGCAGGCCTGGACGCACAGGTCGCCGTCGCTGCGGGCGGCTTCGAGGTTGTCGCCGGGGAACCCCGGCAGGTCGATCAGGGCCGCGGGCCGCCGGTCCTTGAGGCCGAAGCGGTCCTTGCCCTTCTTCTCGAAGAGGGTGGGGCCGACGCCGAAGGTCAGGGTGAGCCGGGACGGCTTGAGGTCCAGCGCCTCGCCGGTGTCGTCCGGCGGTGCCTCGGCGAGGCCGCCGACCGCGCCCTCGCCGACCGGCCGTCCCGCGGTCATCTTCGCGGCGGCGGCCGTCCACTCCTTCAGGAGGTCGATCAGCGCCTCCCGGTCGTCGGTGGTGACGTCGAACGCGGCGAAGTGCAGGCGGTCCTGGACGGCGGTGGCGATGCCGGCCTGGTGGGCCCCGTGGAAGGGTACGGCGTTCCCGGCGGCCGGCGCGGGGCCGTCGCCGGTGTTCAGCGCCGCGGCCGTGCCACCGGCCGCGACCGCGCCGAGCGCCAGCCCGGCGCCGCCCCAGCCGAGCAGCGCGCGACGGGACGGGGTGCGCGGGGCCGTGTCCCGGGCCTCCTCCGTGTTCCGGGTGATCTCCTCGGATTCCGGTGCTGCCATGGGGTCCTCCTACTCGGCCACGGCGGCGGCGAGCTTCGACAGCGGCTCGGCCAGCGCGCTCACGCCGTCGGACAGGTCCTTGCGGTCGTCCTTGGAGACGGTGTCGTACGCGACGAAGCCATCGCCCTCGCGGTACTCGTCCAGCTGCTCCCCGATCGCCTCGAACTGCTTGTCCAGCTCCCTGACCAGGGCCGGGTCGTTCTTCTTCGCGACCGGCTTCAGCAGCTCGTACGCCTTCTGCGCGCCCTCGACGTTGGCCTGGAAGTCGACCAGATCGGTGTGGCTGTAGCGCTCCTCCTCACCGGTGACCTTGCCGGTGTAGACCTCGTCCAGCAGCTCCTTGGCGCCGTTGGCCATGCTGGTGGGGGTGATCTCGGCCTTGCCGACCCGCTGCTGCCAGTCCTTGAGGTCCTTGATCAGCTGGTCGGCCAGCTTCTTGTCGTCCGCGGAGATCTTCTTCGTCTGCCACAGGGACTGCTCCAGCTTGTGCCAGCCGGTCCACTTCTGGCCGTCCTCCAGGCCGTCCTCGCGGACGTCGACCTTGGGGTCGATGTCGCCGAAGGACTCCGCGACCGGCTCGGTGCGCTCCCAGCCGATGCGCGAGGGCGCGTACGCCTTCTTCGCGGCCTCCAGGTCGCCGCTCTTGACGGCGTCGGCGAACTCCTTCGCCTTCGGCAGCGTCTCGTCGGCCTGCTGCTGCACGTACTTGCGGTAGTCGGCCACCGCGGCGTCCAGCTTCGGGTTCCGCTTCGCGGCGGCGCCCTTGCCGGTGACGGTGATCTTCTGCCGGATGCCGTCGCCCTTCATGCCGGGCTTGCAGGCGATCTCGTACGAACCGGCCTTCACCTCGGCGGTGATGGCGGCCTTGGTGCCGGGGCCGATGTTCTCCCGCTCGGTGACGATGCGGTCGCCGGGCGCGTAGACGTACACCTCGGTGACCTTGCTGCCCTTGTTCTCGACGGCGAGCTGGACGTGCCCGGCCGGGAACTCCGTACGGGACACCTTGCACGCGTCGTCGGACGCCGTCACCTGCACGGCACCGGCTTTCCCGGATCCCGCGACATCGCTCTTCGCGGCGCAGCCGGCGGCGGTGAGGGCGGCGGCCGCGGCGATCGCGGCAACAGTGGCGGAGCGGAGTGCTCGCATGCGGGCTCCAGGCAGGTTCGGACGGCGCTCGGACGAGGGGGACGGGTCCGGCGCACGTCGGTCTTCAACTAAGGCGCGCCTAACTTATCTGAGGCTTACCTGAACGCAACCCGGCTGTCCAGTGATCCCTCTCTCATGGAGAACGGGGGCATAACAGGCCTCCCAGCAGGGGGCAATGGCTTGGCAATGCGCTGGTCAAGGTAAGGGTCAGTAGCCCCGATGATCTCGGACCCTCTTGAATGGGCCCATGACCGATCTTCATGTGGTGCGGGTGTTCTGCGGGCCGGACGGCGGGGGCGGGAATCCGCTGGGGGTGGTGCGGGACGGTGGCGCGGTGCCCGGGCGGGCGGCGCGGCAGGCGCTCGCCGGGGAGCTGGGGTTCAGCGAGACGGTGTTCGTCGACGACGCCGGGCGCGGCACCGTCGACATCTACACCCCCACGCTGCGGCTGCCGTTCGCGGGCCATCCGCTGGTCGGCACGGCCTGGCTGCTGCGGCACCTCGGGGAGCCGGTGGAAGTACTGCGCCCGGCGGCCGGGGAGGTCGCGGTGCGGTACGAGAAGGAGCGCGTTTGGGTGCGCGCCCGCGCGGAGTGGGCCACGGGGCGCACACCCCAGCAGTACGCCTCGGCCGCCGAGGTGGACGCGCTGCCCGCGCCGCCGCCGGGCGAGGGGTGGCTGTACGCGTGGGCCTGGGCCGACGAGGCGGCGGGGCGGGTGCGGGCGCGGGGGTTTCCGCGCCGTATCGGCAAGCGCGGCGTCAGCCGCTCCGGTGGAGCCGGTGCCTGCACCGGGAACATCGACGAAGACGAGGCGACCGGAGCCGCGGCGCTGCAGCTCACGCACGAACTGGGCCGCGCCCTGGACGTACGCCAGGGCAGCGGCTCGCAGATCGTCACGCGGCCGGCGGCCGGCGGGTGGATCGACCTCGGCGGGCGGGTGGCGCTCCGCGAGGTACGGCGGCTCGGCTAGCGGTGCCGCACGCGACTCAGGCGCTCAGCGGACTGCGGCCGTCGCCGCCGAACTCCTCGCCGAGCTCGCGGAAGACCGCGGTGTTCAGCGCGAACGCGCGCTTGCACTCGTCGACCACCCGCTGCTTCTCCAGGTCGTCGACGGGCAGCGCGTCGAGCAGCTCGCGGTACTCGCGCTTGAAGGCGGCAGGGTTGCCGATGCCCTCGAAGACGTAGAACCGGACGCCGTCGCCCTTGCGCGCGAAGCCCCAGGTCTTCTCGGCCGTACCACGGATGATCTGGCCACCGGAGAGGTCGCCGAGGTAGCGGGTGTAGTGGTGCGCGACGTAGCCGGCCGGCCAGTCGCGGGCGCACTCGGCGACCCGGGCCGCGTACGCCTCGGTGGCCGGCAGCGGCCGGGCGGCATCGCGCCAGCCGGACCCGGCCAGGTGCGCGAGGTCGCGCTCCAGCTCGGGGGTGCGGGTCAGCTCCGGGCGGATGAAGGGGCCCGCGACCGGGTCACCGGCGAGGGCGTCGGCGCTCCGCTCCAGGGCGCGGTAGACGAACCACAGCTGCTCCGTGTAGCGGCGGTACGCCGTGACGCCGAGGCGCCCGCCGAGCATGTCGCCCATGAACGAGGAGTTCTCCGCCTCGGTGTGGGCCTCGTGCGACGCCGTGCGGATCAGCGTCGAGAAGGGCGTGGGCGGGGCGGAGCTGTGCGCGTCCATGGCGGGCCTCCAAGGACCGATGGGTAGCGGCCGGGAACCGATTGTGACAACTTAGGCTTACCTAAGTCAATCAGTTCCCGACAGCCTGTCGGTAAGAGCCTACCCGTCACCGCGCCCGAGGACCCCTTGTTCCGGGCAGCCCGTGGATCTCCGTTCAGGGCAGCGTGAGGATCTCCGCGCCGCTGTCCGTGACGACGAGGGTGTGCTCGAACTGCGCGGTGCGCTTGCGGTCCTTCGTGACGACCGTCCAGCCGTCCTCCCACATGTCGTAGTCGTAGCTGCCCAGCGTCAGCATCGGCTCGATCGTGAAGGTCATGCCGGTCTTGATCTCGGTGGTGTGGTGCGGGCTGTCGTAGTGCGGCACGATCAGGCCGGAGTGGAAGGACGTGTTCACGCCGTGGCCCGTGAAGTCGCGGACGACGCCGTAGCCGAAGCGCTTGGCGTAGGACTCGATGACCCGGCCGATGATGTTGATCTGCCGGCCCGGCTTCACGGCCTTGATGGCGCGGTTCAGCGACTCGCGGGTCCGCTCGACCAGGAGCTTGGACTCCTCGTCGACGTTGCCGCAGAGGTAGGTGGCGTTGTTGTCACCGTGCACGCCGTGGATGAACGCGGTGACGTCGAGGTTCACGATGTCGCCGTCCTGCAGGACGGTGGAGTCCGGGATCCCGTGGCAGATGACCTCGTTGACGGAGGAGCACAGCGACTTGGGGAATCCGCGGTAGCCGAGCGTGGAGGGGTAGGCACCGTGGTCGCACATGTACTCGTGCGCGACGCGGTCCAGTTCGTCGGTGGTCACACCCGGCTCGATGAGCTTGGCCGCCTCCTCCATCGCCTGGGCCGCGATCCGGCCCGCGACGCGCATCCGCTCGATGGTGTCGGCGTCCTGCACCTCGGGGCCCGTGTACGGGGTGGGCCCGGGCTTGCCGACGTACTCGGGGCGCGGGATGGAGGCGGGAACGGGGCGCTGCGGGGAGATGGTCCCCGGGACAAGAAGAGACTGGCCAGACATGCCAGCGAGTGTATCCGCGAGCCATCGGGCAGGATGGCGTCAGGCAAGGCGCCCACTGGCGGAGGAGGCCGGGATGGCACTGTTCAAGCGGGGTACGGCGGGAAAGCCCGGTGAGTGGTACTACTGCCTCAAGCACGGCACCGTCGAGGAGGGCCCCGAATGCCGGGCCGCCGACCGAATGGGCCCGTACGCGAGCCGCGAGGAGGCCTCGCACGCGATGGAGACGGCCCGGGAACGGAATGCCGAGTGGGAGAACGACTCCCGCTGGACCGACAAGAAGGCCGGGGACGGCGGTTCCTGAGCGCCCCGGCGGTCAGCCCGCCGACGCCCGCGCCAGATAGGTCGCGAGCCGGGCGCGGGGCACCGGCTCGCCGCCGCGGCGCGGGTGCACCGCGTTCGTCAGCAGCACGAAGAACGTGTCCGAGGCCCGGTCCAGCACCAGGCTCGTGCCGGTGAAGCCGGTGTGCCCCGCCGCGCCGCGCTCCGCCAGCTCGCCCATGAAGCCGGGCTGCGCGACGCGGAAGCCCAGGCCCGGCGGGGTGAGCATCAGGTCCACGGTCTCCGGGCGCAGGACCGGCCCGCCCCCGGTGAGCAGCGCCCGGCAGAGCACCGCGAGGTCCTGGGCCGTGGCGAAGAGCCCCGCCTGACCGGCGACACCGCCTACGGCGTAGGCGTTCTCGTCGTGCACCTCGCCGCGCACCACACCGCCCGTACAGGAGGGCCGCCGGGCCTTGAGCAGTGCCTCGGCCTCGGTGGCGGCCACCCCGGCCGGCGCCAGCGGCCCGTACGAGGTGCTGATCATGCCGAGCGGGCCGGTGATCCCGTCCCGGACGAGGGCGTCCAGCGGCTCCCCCTCGACCGCTTCCAGCAGCAGCTGGAGCGTGATGAAGCCGAGGTCGGAGTAGCGGAACGGGCCCGGTACGGCGCCGGCGGCCTCGGCCCACAGCGGCCCGAACCGGTCGTCCCCGGTGAGCGGCCCGTCGTACAGCGGCAGCTCGGCCGCCAGCCCGGAGGTGTGGGTGAGCAGGTGGCGGATCGTTACGGCGGGAGCGAAGGACGGCAGGTGGCGGGCCACCGGGTCGTCCAGCCCGAGCGCCCCGCGCTCCACCCGCTGGAGCACCGCGATGGCCGTGAACAGCTTCGACAGCGACGCGAGGTCGAAGACCGTGCCGGCCCGCACCGGCTCCCACCGCTCGCGGGCCAGCGGCACCCCGCGCCCCCGGTCCACGTCGTACGACCCGTACCGCAGCGCCCACCCCGCGGCCTCCTCGACCGCGACGACGGGGCCGCGCCCGGCCACCGCCACGACGCCCGCGCAGCACGGAGCGGGCCCTTCGGGGAGCGCGCGGATCTCCGCGACGAGCCGCCGGGTCCAGGCCGGATCGAGCCCCGCCTGAGCGGGGGTGCCGTGGCGCAGTGGTGCGGGTGCCTTCAGAGCCGGTTCCCTTCGCGGTGCGTACCGTCCTCCGTGGACTCCTCCCTACGCTGCCACGGACGGCACAGTCCCAGGAAGCACACGACCGCCAGAAGTGCGCAGGAACACTGGACGACGGCCATCGGCACGGCCGTCCCCTCACCCGCGATGCCGACCAGCGGGGAGGCCACCGCGCCCATGAGGAAGGTGGAGGTGCCCAGCAGGGCGGAGGCGGAGCCGGCCGCGTGCGAGGTACGGAGCAGCGCCTGGGTGTTGGTGCTCGGCATGACCAGGCCCATCGAGGCCATCAGCACGAACAGCCCGGCGGCCATCGGCACCAGGCCGACGTGCCCGAAGACGCCGGTGGACATCAGCAGCAGCGCGACGGCGGCGAGCGTGATCAGGCCCAGCCCGACCGCCAGCACCTTGTCCAGCGAGACCCGTCCGACCAGCACCTTGCCGTTGATCTGGCCGAGCAGGACCAGTCCGATGGAGTTGATGCCGAAGAGCATGCTGTAGGTCTGCGCGGAGGCGCCGTAGATCTCCTGGATCACGAACGGGGAGGCGCTGATGTACGCGAAGAGCGCGGCGAAGGCGAAGGCGGAGACCAGCAGGTAACCGGCGAAGACCCGGTCGGTGATGAGTCCGCGCATGGTGTGCAGCGCGGCGCCCAGGCCGCCCGCGTGCCGCCGCTCCGGCGGCAGGGTCTCGTGCAGCTTGCGCCAGACAACGAGGGTGAGCAGCACCCCGATGACGGTGAGCACGACGAAGACGCCGCGCCAGTCGGTGACCCGGAGGATCTGCCCGCCCAGGAGCGGGGCGACGACCGGTGCGACGCCGGATATCAGCATCAGCGTGGAGAAGAAGCGGGCCATCGCGACGCCGTCGTACATGTCGCGGACCACGGCGCGGGCGATGACGATGCCGGCGGCACCGGCCAGGCCCTGGACGAGCCGGGCCGCGATCAGGAACTCGGCGTTGGGGGCGACCGCGCACACGGCGGTGGCCAGGATGTAGACGACCATGCCGATGAGCAGCGGGCGGCGGCGTCCCCACTTGTCGCTCATCGGGCCGACGACCATCTGCCCGAGGGCCATGCCGGCGAGGCAGGTGGTGAGGGTCAGCTGGACGGTGGCGGCGGGGCTGTGCAGGGACTGGGTGACCGCCGGCAGGGCCGGCAGGTACATGTCCATGGAGAGCGGCGGTACCGCGGTGAGGCCGCCCAGGATGAGGGTGACGAGGAGGCCGGTGCGGCGGGCGGCGGCAGGAGCGGGAGAGGGCGCTGGGCCGCCGCTCGCGACGGGTATTCGGGGACTGGGGCGGCTCTGATGGCTCTCGGCCGTGGCGGGGCCGGGGTCCGACATGAGTGTCTCCATGGTTTGTAGATGTACGCACCATGGTGTCATGTCCGCGCGGACTCCGGCCCCTTTTTGCACGCCGGTCCCTTTCCTGCGGGCCTTCGTACGGCCTCGGTCAGTCGTATTCGTACGGCCCGGGTCAGGCGGACTTCAGCCCCGGGTCGCCCGCCTCGGAGACGAAGGACGCAGCGGTCGTCACGGGCGCGCCCTGCGTGGTCACGGCGGACACGGTCCGGTAGTCGGCACGTGCCGCGTCCTGCCCCAGCTCCACCCGCACATAGCCGCGACGACCGTTGTAGAACTTCATGTGCGGATTGGCGGACATATAGGCGTCCCAGTTGGCGGGCTTGTCGGCGCCGTCCTTGCCGCTGGCTATGGAGGTGGTCACGAACTCCACGCCCTGCGTCCGCGAGTCCTGGTCGGCGAAGTCCTTCTTGATGTCGAGCGCGTAGTGCACGTGCACATCGCCCGTGAGGACCACGAGGTTGTCCACACCCGCGGACTCGGCGCCGGCCAGCACCCGTTCCCGGGACGCGGTGTAGCCGTCCCAGGAGTCCATGCTGACCTTGTAGGCATCGCCGGGAACGGAGCGCCGCTCGGCGAAAGTGACCTGCTGCGGCACGACGTTCCACACCGCGCTGGAGCCGCGCCAGCCATCGATCAGCCAGCGCTCCTGCGTCGCGCCGGTCAGCGTACGGGCCGGGTCCGTGGACTCCGGGCCCGGCGCGTGCCAGCCGTCGCCGTACGCCTGGTCGGAGCGGTACTGCCGGGTGTCGAGGATGTCGAACTGGGCGAGCCGGCCGTAGTGCACCCGGCGGTAGAGCTGCATGTCGGAGCCGCTGGGCCGCTGCGGGCTGCGCAGCGGCTGGTTCTCCCAGTACGCGCGGTAGCCGGCGGCACGGCGGGCCAGGAACTCGGCCGGCGGCAGCTCGTCCTCGCTGACGTCGGACGCGTAGTTGTTCTCGACCTCGTGGTCGTCCCAGGTGACGATGAACGGGTGCGCCGCGTGGGCCGCCCGGAGGTCCGGGTCGGACTTGTAGAGCGCGTACCGCAGCCGGTAGTCCTCCAGCGTGACCGTCTCCTTGTTGAAGAGCGCGGGCAGCGTGCGGTCGGTGTAGTTGCGGGCGCCGCCGACGGAGTTCACCGGGTACTCGTACAGGTAGTCCCCGAGATGGAAGACGACGTCCAGGTCCTCCTCCGCCAGATGCCGGTAAGCGGTGAAGTAACCATCGTGGTACGCCTGGCAGGAGACGGCCGCCAGCCGCAGGCTCTGCGGCTGGGCACCGCGCGCCGGGGCTGTACGGGTACGGCCGACCGGGCTGATCCAGTCACCGGCGCGGAACCGGTAGTAGTACACCCGGTCCGGACCGAGACCGGTCGCCTCGATGTGCACGGAGTGGTTGAACTCGGGGTGCGCGTCGGCCTTGCCACGGCTCGCGATCCGCTGGAACTTCTCGTCGTGCGCGATCTCCCAGCGGACCGCGACCCGCGCGTCCGGCATGCCGTTGCCCGGCTCGTACGGGCGGGGCGCCAGCCGCGTCCACAGGACGACCGAGCCGGGGAGCGGGTCGCCGGAGGCGACGCCGAGCGTGAAGGGGTCCTCGCCGATCCGCTTCGCGTCCACCTCGGCGGCGTGCGCCACGCCACCGCCCGGCAGATTGGTCGCGAAGGCGAGCGTCGCGGCGGCACCGGCGGCGGTGAGAAAACGACGGCGGCCGAGGTGCTCGGCCGCGGCCCGCAACTGCTGGTCGTGCTGGGAGTGCTGAGTCATCTGCCCCTGCCCTGCCTGAAGTGTTCCCGGACTTCTCGTTGTCAGCAGTGATTGCAGAGGCAGGGAACGGCGCCGTGGCATCCGATGTACGACGCAACGATGACGGCGGGATGAGGACTGCGCCCGCAACGGACAATTCCCGTCCGTCCGGATGTAGGGGACGAAGAGCGGCTGGACGGGCCCGGCGGAACCGGGAGCACCCACGAAAGGGCAGGTCGCTGCGGGTGCGGCGAAGCCCGCGTCCTACGCTGCCGCCATGACAGACACCGAGAATCCGAAGGTGGCCGTGGTGACGGGTGCCGGATCCGGCATCGGACGCGCGGTGGCGCTGACGCTGGCGGCCGCCGGCTGGTCGGTGGCGCTGGCGGGACGGCGCGCGCAGCCCCTGGACGAGACGGCCGCCCTGGCCGGCGACGGCGCGGAGATCCTCACCACCCCCACCGACGTCGCCGACCCCGACGAGGTCGCCGCGCTCTTCTCCGCCGTACGCGACCGCTTCGGCCGGGTGGACCTGCTCTTCAACAACGCCGGCACGTTCGGCCCGCCCGTAGCGCTGGAGGACCTCTCCTACGAGGACTGGCGGTCGGTCGTCGACGTCAACCTCAACGGCGCGTTCCTCTGCGCCCAGGCGGCGTTCCGGGCGATGAAGGAACAGTCGCCGCGGGGCGGCCGCATCATCAACAACGGCTCCGTCTCCGCGCACGTGCCGCGCCCGAACTCCATCGCCTACACCGCGACCAAGCACGCCATGACGGGCCTCACCAAGTCCCTCTCCCTGGACGGCCGTCCGTACAACATCGCCTGCGGCCAGCTGGACATCGGCAACGCGGCAACCGAGATGACGGGCCGCATGCAGACCGGCATCCGCCAGGCCAACGGTGAACTGGCCGTCGAACCGGTCATGGACGCAGCAGACGTCGCCCGCACGGTCCTCCACATGGCCGCCCTCCCCCTGGAGGCAAACATCCAGTTCGCAACGGTCATGGCCACGACCATGCCTTACATCGGGAGGGGGTGAGGGGGCAGGGGGCAGGGGGTAGGGGGTAGGGGGTAGGGGGTAGGGGGACCAAAAGGCGGGAGGGCCGCCGGGGAACGGGGCATGGGCGGGCGCACCGGGGCACGGTGCCCGCCGGCCGCCCCGACGTGCACTCACACCCCCGTCACACGTCCCCCACACCCCGCCCCGACAACCTCCACCGCCCCTTTCGCGCCGGGCCCCAGATCCGCCGACCGCTCGGTACGATCCCGCGCATGCCTCCCCACAACGACCTGGACGACCAAGGGACCGCGCTCCTTCTGGAGTCCGCCACGACGCCCCGGGAGCGGCGCGCGGTACTGCGCCGCCGTCGCCACCGGCCGTCGACCCCGCGCGAGGCCCGCATCACCCAGCTCGTGGTCTCGCTGCTCTTCCTGGCAGGCGGCATCGGCGCCCTCGTCGAACACGTGGACGCACACACCTCGACCCGCACCATCGCGGCCTACCTCGCCCTGATCACCCTGTGCGTCGTCTCCGCCGAACTCAGCCGCCGCGGCCGCACCCGCATCAGCTTCTGGCTCCTGTGCACAGGAATGATCGCCCTGGGCCTCTCCACCCCGTTCCTCCTCTGACACACCGACCCCCAGCACCCCCGCCGCCCCACGTTTTTCGTGCAGTTGTGGAGACGGGTTTGTAACGAAGATCGGGCGACGCTGTGCGGATCCCCGCCACTCGGACACCCTCCCCGGCGTCAGCCCACGGGCCCCCATCGCTGCGTGCCGACGGTGCCGTCATGCCCGTGCGCTGCATTGAGCACGGACATCCCGCTGCGAAGCCGAAAGCCGCGGCGAGTCGACACCACGCCGTCCCCGTAGATGTCGCCCACGTACCAGACCTGCGCCCGCCCGGCCGGCGGCCGGCGGAGAGCGAGCTGCGTACGCAGGGCCTCGTTACCGGTGACCAGCACGAGAGCCCGACCACGGTGCCGTATCTCCACATCCATCGTCCGCCAGGGCGTGGCTCTGCCGCGTAGCTTCCGCCACAGGGTGAAGCTGGTCCGCACCCGCAGGAAGGCCGGAATCACGGTGATGGCCAGTACGACTCCGAGCCCCTTGCCGGCGTGAAATCCCTGATGCCCACCCGGGAGGAGCAGGAGGAAGGGGGCCGGCGAGATTGCCAGAAGAACCGCCCCTCGGAGCAGCCGCAGCCGCACCGAGCGACACGTGGCCGGAAACGAGCAGGCCGGGCCCGACGGCGGCGCAGGGGCCGGCGTCATCGTGGCGCGGCCCGACTCCACGGCCGGAATAGCAAGTTCCGGCAGGCGAACACCTGCCTTGGCGGCCCGGGTCAGCGCTACGGGAGAGGCACTGGCAAGCCCCTCGCCCCGCGATTCTCCCGCCGGGAGCTCCAGCATGCGGCGCGGCCCGCGCTTGCCCGGCACCGCGAGGATCGCACGGAAACGCGGATCGCCGACGACCCACACCGTCCGGATCTCCGCCTTGGCCTCGCGACCGGCGTCCGAAGGCATCCGCTCCAGCCACCAACGGCTGCGCCGAGTCCGGTCCACGTGACACCGCACCCAGGAATTCGGAGTGTCCGGACTCGGAACTTTGACCCATGCCCTGCCCCCATGGGCGGAGCGCGCACCGGCCGAGTGCGGAAGGCCGCTCTCATAGACCTGCCACGGATAGGCCCGCAGGATTCGGCGAAGCCGGAACACCTCCTTGAGCAGACCGACTTGGATGCACAGGCCGTAAATCAAAGCGGCAAAGGATCCCACTACCAGGAAGGCACTCAACCACACGGGGATGACGTGCACAGCGGCGAAAACCGCGCCGCCGTACGCCAGGCCGAGCGGGATTCCGAGCAGGCGCATCAGGAAAGACATCGTCCAGGCGCGCCGGGTGCCCTGGGCTCGCCAGGCGACGTCTCGTGTGGTTGCGCACGCCGAGGTCGAGCGCAGCGAAGCGGAAGACGCCGAGTGCACGCGACGCCCGGTGGAAGGGCTCACCCTGTTCTCCAATCAGCTCCATACCGACCGCGAACCCGCCGCCTGAGGCGCAGCATTCCGGGAGTGAACTCATCCCACGGCTCGACCGCACCCTCGGGGGCGCGCCGAACGCGCGCAACTAGCGCACCTGGCACCCCCGTGGAGTTTCCGGATGGGACGCCTGCCAATTTTCCGGGAGACGCAAGGTTGAACCTCAACCCACCGGCACATTCACCATGAATGCCGCCCTGTTCCCCAGGTACAGCAGCCCCTTGCCCGGGGTGACCGGGCAAAGGCCTGCTCAGGCGCCCGTCGGTGTCGCCGGCGATGACGACGTTGATGCCGCGGTCGGCGCCCGTCGAGATCAGCCTCTCGTACGCGTCGTCGCGACAGACGCCCACCGGGCCGCGCCACAGCGGCCGGGCGGGCGTCCCCGGGCGCGAAGCGCCCGGGGATTGCTATGCGGCGCTGTACTCGCGGTCCCGTCGGGCCATGCGTGTGCTGCCCCACGTGCCGAATGCGACGAAGACCGCTGCCAGGCCGGCGATCGCGGCTCCGTAGGAGGTCGGCTTCCAGGAGCCGTTCACCGGGTTGGCTGCGCCCTCGGGGTCGTAGCGGATCCGGAGCGTGTCGCCTCGCTCGACGCCGTTGTTGCAGCCGTCGCCCTCCTTGAGGTCCAGGGGGATCTCCTGGCCGTTCGGCCGCTGCAAAGTGCACCGGTCGGTCTTGCCCTTGTCCACCGCCACGACCTTGGCGTCGGTCACACGGCCGCGATCCTGCAGCGCGGCGTCCTGCCCCGCGAAGAGCGACAGAACACCCAGCCCTGCGGCCGCGACGACCATCGGAAGGAGCTGCCACGTCCCCCGCTTGTTCCGGGGCATGCGGCGAAGCGCGAAGAACGGCGTCAGCACGGAGGCGAGCGGCAGGAGGATCACTCCCAGTACGAAGCCTGTGCCCCTCATCCACGCGCTCAGCGGGACCGCAGGCCCCGCCCACGGGAGTCCGGCAATCCCGGCCGCGCACACGAGGTAGAACAGCAGCCATCGTAGGAGTGCCGGTCGATCCCCGCCGGCTTGCGTCTCAGCAGCACCCCGTACGCCGACGGCGAACTCTTCCTCTTTCCGAGTCATTTACCGATCCCATTCCTGGATTTCGCTGTCCCGCTGGTCTCGTACGCCTTGCCGTCAATCAACGACGATGTCGCTCGGATCAACCACCTTCAGGTTGCGAGCGAATTCGTCGAATGCTTCGATATTCGCGGACACCCAGCCGAGGTCGTCGCTGATGGTGCGCATGGACAGATCGATGCCGTGAGATTCCACGCGCCACCCGTAGTTGACCGACATGCAGAGGGCTTCGGCACCCTTCGGCACGAAGTGGCGGATGGAGCGCAGCCCCTTGCCGAGGTTGTCGGTGGTGAAATCCACGATCTGCGGGTCCTGCGCGGCTCCGGGCTCATTACGCTGCACCAGCGTGTCCAGGGCCTGGTCCACCGGCCCTTGCGAATCGGCCGCGTAGAAGAAGAACGGCACGAGGTCCCTGCGGAGATCCGGAGCGTACGCGAACAGGTGCTGCATGGGGATCCGCTGCGGGAACTGTTCGGAGAAGCCTTCGAGCATGCGCGCCAGTTCCTTCTCCTGCGACTTGTCGCGCGGGCCCCCGTCCCCGACGAGGGCACAGTGCAGCTCGGCGCTCTTCTTCGCCCACTTCCGCCGCTGCCGGTCGGCGCCCCTCCCCTCAAGAATCGGGACGGCAATCCACCCGTCCGCCGGGGCTTCGGTGAAGTCGAGTGCGTACGGAATGCTCATGCTGCGCTCCAGCGGAAGGTGGTCATGACGGCGTCGAAGAGTTCGGTAAGGATCTCGAGAAACTCCTGCGGAGTACCTTCGGGCGTGAGTGTGGTGAACGAGACGATGAGCCATTCGCTCACCTCACCAGGATCCGGCACCGGCACCACGTAGTTGACCTGCCGACTGGGCACCGAATCTTCGTTTTTCGGGTTGGCGGGGACGGATCGTTGGCAGCGCACGCCGGGCACTTCGTCCAGCGTGATGTCCTCCGACGGCCCGAAGTCCTTGGTCAGGTGGCTCATCGTCTCGCTCGGCGATATCTGTGCGGCGAGACCTGGGGAAACCTTGGAGACCAGGAAGGATGCGGGCGCGACGAATCCGTGGATCGGCTCCACGGGGAGGTAGATGTCGACGCCGTTCCGGCGCCTGGCGTCGGCGACGGCCCGGTTGAGCCGACCGTGCAGCTCAAGTCGGGCCTGCGTCACCTTGTCCTTGGGGGTCGCCGGGTCCAGGTATTTGACAGCGTGATCCACGATCCCCTTGATCGCGTCCTGTGTCTCGGACTTCGACCTCAAGGGGATGCGGTCCCATCCCGGCGGCATCAGGATCGTGTAGCCGCCAACCGCCGTACTGGGGATTTGCACGGTGCTCATTCCTCGCGTTTCGAAGGGAGCCGGTTACCAGGCCGACGAGGCCGGCACCTTCCAGGTGTTGCCCTTAAAATCGTTGTAGGCGTCCCAGCTGTCCTTCTTCCAGCCGCCCGTCGCGTCGCCGATGGCATTCAATGTGTCGTTGTCACCGAGCGCTTTGTCGCCGACGTCCGCGGCGAAACCGGTCCACTGCATTCCGGCCGCTCCGGCGTACGCCGCATGTCCGCCGAAGACTGTCGCGCCGGACACGGCATCCGGGTGTGCAGCAGCATTCGATTTGAGCCCCTGAAGGACGCCGATGGCTTCGTCGTCACCCTGGTTCAGAACCTTGCCGAGCTTCCCGATATCGGCGGTGTCGTCCGCCACCTTCCCGGCGTCCCTGGAGATCAGCTTCCGCAGGGTGTTCATCTCCGACCTGATTGCTGACTTCGAGGCGTCGTCCGTCGCGTTGGCGAGCGCGCGGGAGAGCTGGTTGCGCATGCCCTTGGTGGCGGCCAGCCCTTCCTTGAGACCCGCGGTGCGACTCGTGGCAGCCGCGGCACGCGCGCTCGAACCCGCTGCCTTCAGTCCCTTCACCGCGAGACCACCGGCGGCGAACGTGACCAGACCTATGCAGTCGAACGCCACGTCCATCCAGCTTGCCTTTCCGGCGGCAACCAGCATCATTCGACCGGCGACCACCGCAAGACCGATGGCGAGGCCGATGCCGACCAGCAGGTTCACACCGGGAATGAACATCGCCACGATGGCGAGTGCCGTCCCGATCCAGCCGAGGATGTCGAGGAACAGCTTGAACCCATCGGCATGCTCGGCCACCCAGCCGACGGCGTCGTCCCAGAGGCTGTCCTCGATGTCGTCGTCGAGTGCGTCCTCGATATCGCCGGCGATCTTGTTGCCGAGTCGGAGGTAGTGGCTCACCGCATCGGACATGCGGCCCTTGGCCTCGTCGACCTTGTCCTCGTCCTTCTCGTCGACCTTGGCCTGGCTGAGCGCCTTGCGCGTCTCCTCCTGCGCGTACTCCAGCTCCTTGGCCCACTCGCGCAGCAGGCCGCTCACCTTGGTGTACCGGCCCTCGACCTTGCTGAGCTTGTCGGCGAGGTCGCCGGAGCCCTCCTTGAGCTTGTCCGCGTACTTGCCCTTGAGGTTCTGGTTGTTCCCGGCTTGGCGGAGCAGTCGCGCCTGGTCCTTGATGGTGGTGGCGATGTTCTCGAGGCGGCGCGCCTCCTCACGGATGTCGTGCGGGTCGCCCGGCGTCGGATCGCCGTCGGAGATAGGAGACCAATCGACAGGTCGGTTGCCCATGTGTCTTCGCTCCTACTCGCTGTCGATCTTCTCGAAGCCCCGGATGACCTTCTTCACGTGGTCCTCCGTGCCCTTCATCTGCTCCATGAGCTCTTTGCGGTGGTCATCCCAGTTGTCCGCGAACTCCTCCATGGCGCTGATGATGCGGGTATGGCCGTAAGCGTCCGACATCGCCCCTTGATTCGCCCCGCAGTTGTTGAACTCTTTGCTGAGCCTGCCGAAGTGGCTCTTCATTGTGTTGAGCTCGTCGTAGTCGACAATGACGTCGCTCAATTCGCTCACCCTCCCCGTTGTTTGATCTTGTATGAGACCGCCTGCCGCCCCGCGGACCCGCGGGATGGCAGGCGTCGTGCTTGATCGAGAGTCTTAGCCCACCGGCACAGTCACACTGAACGCATCCCCGCTCCCCAGGTGGAGGAGGCCCTTGCCCGGGGTTACCGGGCCGCCTACCGAGCTGCGGCTCAGGCGGACGCCGATGAGTTCGCCGCTGGAGGTGTCCTGGGGGGAGAGCAGGAGGCCGCGCTTGGACTTCTTCAGGTCGACCTGCCAGCCGCTGAAGCCCGAGCAGACGTCGTCCTCGTCGCCGGCGATGACGATGCCGATGCCGCGTTCGGAGCCCCTGGAGATCAGGCGCTTGAACTCGTCCTCGGCGTCGCAGTCCTCCAGGAGTTCGCCGTCGTCGATGAGGATGACGATCGGGTGGTCGACGGATGCCGTCGCCACGGCCTCCTGCAGCTCGTCCTCCTCGATGTCGCTGCCCGTGAAGACCGCGAGGACGCCCCCCAGGCCCTTCAGTTCGCGCAGCGGGGAGGTTCGCGGGGCGGCGACGACCAGGCGGATGCCGCGGCCGGCGTACGTACGTGCCAGGTTCATCAGCACCGTGGAGCGGCCCGACTTCGCCGGGCCCGCGATCACGAAGGAGCCCGTTGCCAGGTCCGGGCCGAAGGCCGTCAGGTCGTCGCCGCCGACGCCCACCAGGCCCCACAGCGGCGAGGCGAACGCCACCGGGTCGATGTGCTGCCACGCCTGGTCGAAGGTCATACGGCTGGGCAGCGAGTCCACCCGGAACGGGCGCAGGGTGCGCGGCACCGCCGCGTCCCGGCGGGTCGCCCCCTCCCCGATCGCCGCGAGGGCCGCGTTCTGGCCCTGGCCGGTGGCGTCCTCGCTCAGCAGCGCGAACTGGACCTCGGTGCCCGTCTCGTTGCGGAAGGCGCGGCCCGGCGGGATCTCGTCCGGCACCTTGCGGCTGTTGATGCCCAGCATCGAGAAGTCGGTACGGTCCGCGAGGCGCAGGCCGTACTTGTCCTCCGTCAGCGAGGAGATCCGGCCGGTCAGCAGCGTCCGGTCACCCGTGATCACCAGGTGGATGCCGACGCTCGCGCCCTCACGCATCAGGGTCAGCAGCTCGTCGGTCAGCTCGCCGTGTTCCAGCTCGCCCAGCGAAGTGGCCCAGCCCTCCCAGCGGTCGAGCAGCACCACGATGTGCGGCAGCCGCTGGTCCTCCGGCGTCCCGGCGCGCTGCTCTCCGATGTCCGCGAAGCCGTACTCCGCGAGCAGCTCCTGCCGCTTGCTCGCCTCCGCCGACAGCCGGCGGACCAGGCGGACGGCCCGCTCGCTCTGGTTGCGGCCCACCACGGCGCCGCAGTGCGGCAGCTTGGTCAGCGCGTTGAGCGCGCCGTTGCCGCAGTCGATGCCGTACAGGTGGACGTCGGCGCAGGAGAGGGTACGGGCCAGCGAGCCCGCGATCGTCCGCAGCACCTGGGAGCGGCCGCTGCGCGGCGCTCCCGCGATGAGCAGGTGGCCGAAGGTGGCGAAGTCGACCGCGGCGGCTCGGCGGGCCTGGCTCGACGGCAGGTCCTCGATGCCGTACGGCGCCGGGGGCAATGCGCCCTGGCCCCGCACCGGCGGCAGGTCCTCCGGGAGCAGCTTCTCCGTCAGGGCAGGCAACCACGGGCTGTGCTGCTGCGGGATGCGCAGGTGGGCGTTGGCCTCCCGGACGGCGTCGACCAGGACCTTCAGGTCGGTGATCTCCTCTTCCTCGCTCTTGGCGGCGGCGGGCTTCGCCAGCGCGGCGCGGCCCAGGCCCGCCCAGTCCAGCTCCCCGGTCCACGGGGCGATGGCCATCGGGTCCACGGTGCCGGGGCGACGGCCGCCGACACGGCCGGACTGGAAGGGGATGAGCGAGGCGGCGCCGGTACGCACGTAGGCGCGGCCCGGGGTGTTCTTGGAGATGTTGCCGGCCTCGGGCGAGTCGATGACGTCCGAGGACTCGCCGCCGTCGGTGACGCGCAGGGCGATACGGAGGTTGGTGTTGGCCCGGATCTCCGGCGAGACCACGCCGGACGGCCGCTGGGTGGCCAGCATCAGGTGGATACCGAGGGAACGGCCACGCTGGGCGATGTTGACCAGGCCGGTGACGAAGTCGGGAAGGTCGCGGACCATGGACGCGAACTCGTCGATGACGAGCAGCAGTCGGGGCAGCGGTGCCATGCCCGGGTTGCGGCGCACCAGGTCCTGGTAGTCCTCGATGTCCTTCGCACCGACCTGGGCCAGGATGTGCTCGCGGCGGTGCAGTTCGGCGCCGAGGGACTCCAGGGCGCGCTCGACGAGGTGGGCGTCGAGGTCGGTGACCATGCCGACGGTGTGCGGCAGGTGGACACAGTCCTTGAACGCGCTGCCGCCCTTGTAGTCGACGAGCACGAAGGTCATGTTCTCCGGCGTGTTCGCCACCGCCAGCGCGGCGACGATCGTCTGGAGCAGCTCGGACTTGCCGGAGCCCGTCGTACCGGCGATGAGGCCGTGCGGTCCGTCCTTGCGGATGTCGATGCCGAACGGTCCGTCGTACGACTCACCGACCATCGCCAGCGTGGACTGCCCGCCGGTCTGCCAGCGGGCGGCCACCGCGTTGGCCGTCGGCGGCTCCATCCCGATGACGTCGAGGAGCCGGCTGGCGTCCGGCAGCGCGCTGTCCGTCGTCTCGCCGCTGATGTCGCGCAGCGGGGCGAGGGACCGGGCCACCCGGGCGCACCAGGCCGGCGACACGAAGTCGGGCCGTACGCCGAGAATCTTGGCCGCGCCCTCCTGCTGCACGCGCAGCCGCAGCACGGAGGGGTCGATCTGCTCCGCGGCCGTCGGCACGGCGGCGATGGGGGCGCCGCTCTGGTTGTCGAGGGAGAGCATCACGGCGGCGGTGTTGGTCAGCGCCGGCGAGGTGGCCGCGGCCGACTTCTTCTTCCGCTTGCCCTTGCCCTTGCGGCGCGACCGGCCGGCCTCGGCCGCCTTCTTCCGCTGCTCGTCCTCGGCGGCCCGGCGCAGCGCTTCGTACGCGTCGCTCGCGCCGCCGCCGACCTGCCGCTCGTGCCGGGCGTGCCGGGCGTTGCGCGGCTCCGCGATCACGACGCCCTTGCACTCGCCGGGCAGGAAGCGCTCCTCGGCGTCCAGGCAGATCGCGTACATCGATACGGCCGGGCCCTCCTGGAGCAGCCGTACGACGCCGGGCATCGAACGCAGCCGGCGCGAGCCGTCCCAGACCACGACGATGTCGGGGTCGGAGAAGCCCACCTGGCCGCGGTTCTCCTGGGCGGCCTTCTGCCGGGCGTCGAGGATCTGGGTGAGTTCACCGATCCGGGCGCCGACGGTCTCGGCGTCGTTGCCGATGAGGACGTTGGCGTCCTGCGCCGTCGGACGGGCGTGCGGCAGCCAGCGGACCCAGTCCCAGCCGGCCTGCGCGTGCGCGTCGGTGAGTACGTAGAACTGCACGTCCAGCGGGCTGTGCAGGACCGCCGCCTGCGCCACTGCCCACCGCGCCAGGCTGCGCGCGGTCTCGTCGGGGCCCGCGAAGCCGATCACGCCGAGCTTGCCCAGGTGCAGGGCGACGGGGGTGTCGGCGATGTCCCAGGTGACCTGGCGGCGGTGGTCGTCCTGCTCGGGGTCGTCGAGGACGACGGCGGAGGGCAGCCGGCCGGTGCCCACCCGCAGCAGCAGGTGGTCGGCGTCGCTGCGGCGGCGCTCCCACAGCCGGGTGCGGGGGCCGGTGGCGCCGGCCCAGATCGTGCCGGGGTCCGGGTGGTCGAGGCGGCGGTCGCCGCGCTCCAGGACCAGCGCCTCCTGCGCGTCGCGCTCGATCCGGGCCTTGTGCTCCTCGTACTCCTCGACCTGCTTGGCGTGGGACTTGCGGCCGTGCTTCTTGTCCCAGAAGTAGTTGCCGATCATGATCAGCGGGCTGAATACCGCCATCACCAGGTACGTCGCGCGCCCCATCACCATCGCCATGGTGATGGCCATGACGAGGGGGGACGCCGCCATCAGCCAGGGCAGCGGCCGGGCCTCGTACTCCTTGGGCGGCGAGGGCAGCCGGAACTTGGTGGTGCGCTCCGGCGGGCGCAGCCGCGGCGGGCGGTTGTAGTCGAGCGCGGAACCGTCGTCGGACCACTTCAGGGCCGCGTCCGGCGGCAGGTAATGGGCCACGTCGAGCAGGGTGTTGCCGAGGGCGAGCTGGGAGCCGACGGGCAGCTGCTGCCCGTCGAACGGCTTGCCGTCGACGCGCACCTCCAGCTTGGGCTCCGCGTTCTCGGGCACCGGCGCCGCCGCGCCGGGCTGCCCTTCCGGCTGCTCGCCGCCGTGCACGACCAGGCGGAGGTCGTCGGCGGAGACCACGTAGAGCGTCATCGCGCGCTGCGGCAGTTCCGGGTCGTTGACGACCAGTTGGCAGTTCGGGTGGGAGCCGATGTCGTACCGGCCGATGCCGAGCCGGTGCACGGCGCCCGAGTCGGGACCGCCGGCCACCCGGATCTCGATGAGACCGGACTGCTCGCCGGGCAGGGAGCCGGAGGGGTCGTCCAGGCTCACCACCGCGCCGTCGCGCAGCGGGGAGGTGGTGACGGTGTGTGCCGGATCCAGTGGGTAGTTGTCGACGTAGAGCACGGGGACGGGCTGCCCCGCACCGGCCCCGCCCCGTACACGACGCGCCAACTCCCAGGCGACGGCGTCGATTCGGGTCTCCGGGTCGGCGTCGAGGACGAGGTCTGTGCTGGCCTGCGCATAGGGGTCGACAACGGTCAGCTTCAAACGCACTTACGCTCCTCCTCGAAATGCCTCTCTACGCCGAAGAGAATATCGTCCCGGGAACTCGGCCGCGCACCTGCAGCATGTCTCAATAACGTCCCGATTTACCGGGATTCATTGGGCGTTGCGACTGCGCTTATGTGCGCCCATGAAGGTCAGCGACTAGGGTGCCCAACGGCGCGTACCGAAGCGGGTGCGCGCCGAGCGCATGCCGGGAGGGGGACCTCGCGGTCAACGGAGGGAAGGGGAACGTCATGGCTAAAGACCTTGATGTCACATATGAGGACATGCGGGCCGCGGCGAAGAAGATGAACCGCGAGAAGGAGCGCATCGAGGAGAAGCTCCACGACCTCAAGAGCTACATCGACGGCCTCCTGGAGAAGGGCTTCGTCACCCGCCAGGCCTCGAAGAAGTTCGGTCACGACTTCGAGGAGTTCAAGACGGGTATGTCGAAGACCAACGAGGGTCTCGACGGCCTGGCGCAGTACCTGGAGAAGGCTGCGGACTCCTTCGAGAACCTCGACCTGGAGCTGGGCAAGTAAGTCGGCGACAGCCGCGTTCGAGCCTGCTGCGCACAGCGCTGGGGGTGAGGGGGGGTCGGCCCGTACGGGCCGGCGTCACCCTCACCCCTTTTTTGTTTTCGGGGGCGCCGAAAAGCTCTCCACTATCGTCACATCCCGTACGGTGCATTCACAGAGTATTCACATGCGTCAACCATTGGCGGGCCGGCGGTAGTACGCGGAATCGAAAACGCATCACGACAGGGGAAGAGAAGGCCACGGATATCGGTCACTGTCCTGATTGATGACGCTTCTGCCCCTTGTGGCCGAAGTCGTCAGGAATCTGGTGACGGGGTGGCGGCATTGCGGGTTTCCGGCGCTCGTGAGCTCGGTCACAGAAACGCCGAATTACGTCGCACAAAGAATTCTTCGCCGGGCTTGAGCCACGCGGCGAGAGGGCGGCGGACGAGTCGGCCTGTACGCCGGGTTCTGTCTCCCGGGGCCCTTGCGGGCCGCGGGGAGGCGGCCATCCATCTAGGGCTGCCGTTGCCGGCAGCCTCGTGCGGTCCACCCGCGGACTCGGGCGGGCAGCCCTCGAACATCCGCGCAGGGCCGTCCGAAGACGGCCCCTCTTGACCTTGCTCCAGGTGGGGTTTACCTAGCCCTCCGAGTCACCTCGGAGGCTGGTGGTCTCTTACACCACCGTTTCACCCTTACCGGCGCCTTGCGGCACCGGCGGTCTGCTTTCTGTGGCACTGTCCCGCGGGTCACCCCGGGTGGGCGTTACCCACCACCCTGCCCTGTGGAGCCCGGACGTTCCTCGGGGAGGTCCGAAGACCCCCACGCGACCGCCCGGCCGGCTCGTCCGCCGTGCCGACCATGCTACCCGTCCGGCACGGCGCTCCGTCCCCGGCCACGGCCACGGCCCGCACCGGTTCCTTGACCTTGCCGCAACGTCAACGTTTCTACTGGTCGCCATGGAGACGGGAAGAAGCACACTCACCGGACGGCCGGCATGAGGATCGGCGAGCTGGCGGCGCTGGCCGGCGTCAGCACCCGGACCGTGCGCCACTACCACCACCTGGGGCTGCTGCCCGAGCCCGAGCGCCGGGCCAACGGCTACCGGGAGTACGGGCTGCGCGACGCCGTCCTGCTGTCCCGGGTACGTCGCCTCACGGAGCTGGGGCTGGGCCTGGACGAGGTGCGCGACGTACTGGCCGAGGACGCCGGGCGCGACCTGCACGAGGTACTGACCGAGCTGGACGCGGACCTGGCCCGGCAGGAGGCGGACATCCGCGAGCGGCGGGAGCGGCTGCGCACGCTGCTGCGCCGGGCCGAGGAGCACGGCGGCCTGCCCGCCGAGGGCCCGGTGTCGGAGGAACTGGCGGACGTCTTCGGGCGCATGGCCCGGGCCTCGGCCGCCCGGCCGGGCCCGGAGCCCGCGATGGCCGCCCAGGAACGGGAGCTGATGGCCATGTTCGAGTCGATGGGCACGGCGACGGCGGAGGTGTCGACGCTGCTCGGCTCGGCACTGGACGACCCCGAGGCGGTGGACCGCGCGTACGAGGTGTACGCGCTGCTGGACGAACTGGCGGAGGCGGATGTGGACGACCCCCGAGTGGCACAGGCCGCACAGGCGATCCGCGACTCCCTGCCGGACCACGTGGCCGCCGAGCTGGCCGCCGGCGCGCGGGAGGCGCTGGCCGCCGAGGAGGCCCGGCCGGGGGACGCGGCCGGGGCCCAGGCCCTGATGGAGGCCTTCTACGCGCACTTCGCCCCGGCCCAGGCCGCCGCGGTCCGGCAGGCCATCCGGCTCTTCACGGAGCGTGCGCGATGAACCGGGGGCACGCACTGCGCCTGCTGCTCGCGCACGAGGGCCGCTGGCTGGCGAGCCTGGGGCTGTGGGCGGCACGGCGGCAGGACGGAGCCGGGCCGGGGGTACGCGCCTTCGGATACTCACGGCCGCAGGCCCCGCTGGTGCTGGGCTTCGCCTTCGTGTGCCTGGTCGAGACGGTCGGGGTGTCCTTCCTGCTCGCCGACTACCCCACCCTCCACTGGATCCTGCTGGTCCTGGACGTCTACACGGTCCTGATGGCGCTCGGGATGCACACCGCCGCGGTCACCCGACCGCATCTGCTGGGCCCCGAGGTGCTGCGCGTACGGAACGGCGCGCGGCTCGACGCCGCGATTCCCCTGGCGCTGATCACCACCGTCCGGCGCGACCTCCGCTTCCCCCACGGGAAGCCGCCCGCCGGCGTCCTCGAAGCGGCCATCGCCGGGCAGACGACGGTGACGGTGGAGCTGTCCGCACCGGTCACGGTCGTACGGCGGTTCCTCGCGCCGCCCGAGGAGGTCCGTACGGTCCGGTTCCACGCGGACGACTCACGGGCGGCGGTGACGGCCCTGCGCGAGGCGGCCGAGGCCGCCCGGGAAGCGGCCGAGGCCGTGCGAGAGGCGCGTACCCCGGAACCGGAGCCGGCTGGCTCCTGAAGGCACCCGGTGCTGTCCTCAGGCCGGTACGAAGCGGACGGGCTCGCGGCCCGGATCGGCGGCGGTGAGGCGGACGCGCAGGGGGCGGCCGAGGGGCAGCGGCGGGGCGTCGGGGGCGGCGTCCACCCGGCCGACGACCGCCGGGGCACAGAGGTGGACGGTGCCCCGGCGGGGCCGGTCCGGGTGGACGTCGACGACGTACCCGTCGAAGAGGTCGCCGACCCGGTCCCGCAGGACGGCCGCCTCGACCAGGTCCACGCACTCCCGCTCGACGCGGTGGGCGCGCCGCCCGCCCGCCGCCGTCTCCTCCGGCAGTGCGGGCAGCGCGGCGCGCACCCACTCCGGCGGGTCCTCCCCCGCCGCCGCCGACAGACACAGCTCGGCGGCGTACCGGTCGACGAGACGGCGCAGCGGCGCCGTGGCGTGGGCGTACGGCGCGGCGATGGCGGAGTGCAGGACGTCGCCGGGTGCGGGCGGCGCGCCGTCGAAGGCCGTGTAGCCCGCGCCCCGCAGCAGGGAGGTGCACTCCTGGAGGAACGCGGCGTGTGTGGGGAGGTGCGGGTCGAGGCCCCGGATCAGCTCCGCGTACGAGGTGTGGTGCGGCCAGTCGATGCCCAGGGCCCGGGCGGTGCGGCGCAGCCGGCCGACCGCGCCGTCCGAGGGCGGGGCCTCCTCCCGCGCGAACGGGGTGGCGAGGTTCGGGGAGGGCAGGGTGCGGAGGATGCCGGTGCCTGCGTCGAGCATCAGGCCGGCCGCCGCCATGCCGGTGAGCAGCGAGAGCTGTGCGTTCCAGCCGTCGGCGGGCAGCGGGGCCCGGTAGTCGAGGCGGTAGCCGCCGTCCTGGGCCACGATCTCCTGCTCGGGGACGTTGAGCGAGATGCCGCCGCGGTCCCGCTCGCGCTCCTCGCGCAGCTGGCCGATGTCGCGGAGGAGGGAGAGCGGTTCGGCGGCCGTGCCGGACTCGATGGCGCGCTGCACGCCCTCGTAGTCGAGCCGGGCGCGGGAGCGGACCACGGCCCGGCGTACGTCGGTGCCGACCAGCGCGCCGTACTCGTCCAGGTCGAGCCGCCAGAGGACCGCGGGCCGGTCCTGGTCGGGCAGCAGGCTCGCGGCGCCCTCGCCGAGGACGGGCGGGTGCAGGGGCACGCGCCCGTCGGGGAAGTACAGGGTGGTCACGCGGCGGTGCGCCTCGGCGTCCAGCGCGCTCCCGGGGGCGACGAACGCGGCGACGTCGGCGATGGCGTAGTGCACGCGGAAGCCGCCCGGTTCCCGGCGGGCGAGGTACATCGCCTGGTCGAGGTCGGTGGAGCCGGGCGGGTCGATGGTGAAGAGCGGGAGGCCGGTGGCGTCCTCGGCCGGCATCCGGGGGCTCCGTGCGGCGCGGTCGGCCTCCGCCGTGACCTCGGGCGGGAAGTCCGCCGGGACCTCCAGACGCGTCCGCAGCTCCCGCAGCGCGTCGCACAGCGGCGCGTTGCCCTCCAGGGATTCGTCGGTCACACGCATCGGGCGGCGGGGCATGGCACGAGACTAGGACAAATCCCCTCCGGGCACCGTCAAGCGACGGCGCGGTGACGGCATAGGGTTCACGGGGGCCGCCCCTCCGGCGCGGCCCGCTCTCGTGCCCGTACCGCCGTAAGGAGACCGACCGTGCTCACGCTGCTGCCGCCGTCCGAGGGCAAGGCCGACGGACAGGACGGCACGGCCCCGCTGGACGTGGCCGCGCTGTCGCTGCCGGGCCTCGCGCCCGCCCGGGAGGCCGTGCTGACCGAGCTGGTCGAGCTGTGCGCGGCGGACGCGGGCAAGGCGCAGGAGGTACTGGGCCTGAGCGAGGGCCTGAAGGGCGAGGTGGCGAAGAACGCCGGGCTGCGCACCGCAGGCGCCCGCCCGGCGGGCGAGATCTACACCGGCGTGCTGTACGACGCGCTCGGCCTGGCGACGCTCGACGCGAAGGCGCGGCAGCTGGCGGCGCGGTCGCTGCTGGTCTTCTCGGGGCTGTGGGGCGCGGTGGGCATCGCCGACCGCATCCCGTCCTACCGTTGCTCCATGGGCGTGAAGCTGCCCGGACTGGGCGCGCTCGGGGCGTACTGGCGCGGCCCCATGGCCGAGGTCATGCCCGCTGCGGCCGGGGACGGCCTGGTCCTGGACCTGCGCTCGTCGGCGTACGCGGCGGCCTGGAAGCCCAAGGGCGAGGTCGCCGAGCGGACGGCGACGGTGCGGGTGCTCCAGTCGAAGATCGTGAACGGGGTGGAGAAGCGCTCCGTGGTCAGCCACTTCAACAAGGCGACCAAGGGCCGGATGGTCCGCGACCTGCTCTCCGCCGGGCTGGCGCCGGCCACCCCCGAGGAGCTGGTGGAGGCGCTGCGCGGGCTGGACTACGCGGTCGAGGCGCAGGCCCCGGCGAAGGCCGGCAAGCCGTGGTCGCTGGACGTCATCGTCACCGAGCTCTGACCGGGGCCCGCGGAAGCGGCCCCGCGCATTGCAACATGCGCAACGTGCGTTGCGAAGAGTGCGGTCGGGGCGCACTATGAACCCGTGACTAGTGCTGCCTCTGCCTCCGCCGTTCCCGAGCGTTCCGTCCTCGGGCTCGCCCCCGTCGTCCCCGTCGTCGTCCTGGAGGACGCCGCCGACGCCGTACCGCTCGCCCGCGCGCTCGTCGCGGGCGGTCTGCCCGCGATCGAGGTGACGCTGCGCACCCCGGCGGCGCTGGACTCCATCCGGGCGATCGCGGCCGAGGTCCCGGACGCGGTGGTCGGCGCGGGCACGGTGATCACGCCCGCGCAGGTCACCGGGACCGTCGCGGCCGGCGCCCGCTTCCTGGTGAGCCCGGGCTGGTCACCGCGGCTGCTCGGCGCGATGCGGGATTCCGGCGTGCCGTTCCTGCCCGGCGTCTCCACGACGTCGGAGGTCGTGACGCTGCTGGAGGAGGGCATCACGGAGATGAAGTTCTTCCCGGCGGAGGCCGCGGGCGGCACCCCGTACCTGAAGTCGCTGGCCTCGCCGCTCCCCCAGGCCCGCTTCTGCCCCACCGGCGGCATCAAGGCGGCCAACGCTCCGGAGTACCTCGCCCTGCCCAACGTCGCCTGCGTGGGCGGCACATGGATGCTCCCGGCGGACGCCCTGGCGGCCAAGGACTGGAACCAGGTCGAACGCCTGGCGCGCGAGGCAGCCGCACTCGGCGCCTGAGGGGCGCCGCTCAGAGGCGCGGGGAACTGCGCGCCCGGCCACGACGGCGCCGCAGCCGGCAGTCGGGCGCGGCGCCGTCCCCCGTAGCCGTATCGGCTCAGCTCACCGCAGGTGAGAGGTGTCGTTCAGCAGCCGCAGCGACGCGTTCCCGTCCGCGTAGTACGCGATCGCCGACAGCGACGCCGCGGAGAGTTCCATGCGGAACAGCGACTCCGGCGGGGCGCCCAGCGCCAGCCGTACCAGGGTCTTGACCGGCGTCACGTGGGTGACCAGCAGGACCGTCTTCCCGGCGTACCGGGCCCTGAGCTTGTCACGGGTGAGCTCGACCCGGCGGGCCACGGCCGCGAACGACTCGCCGCCGCCGGTCGGTTCCGCCTTGTCGGAGGCCAGCCAGGCGTTCAGGTCGGCCGGATGGCGCTCGCGCACCTCGGAGAAGGTCAGGCCCTCCCACGCGCCGAAGTCCGTCTCGCGCAGCCCGTCCTCGACCCGCACGTCCAGGCCCAGCCGGGCCGCGATCGTCTCGGCGGTCTCCCGGCAGCGGCGCAGCGGGGAGCTGACGATCGCCTGGACGGTGCCGCGTACGGCGAGCGCGGCGGCCGCCTCGCGGGCCTGCAGGCGGCCCGCGGCGGAGAGTTCGGGGTCCGAGCCGCCGCTGCCGGAGAACCGCTTCTCCGGGGTCAGCGGGGTCTCACCGTGCCGCAGCAGTACGAAGGTGGTCGGCGCGCCCAGGTCGGCGGGCACGGCCCAGCCGGACGGCGGGGTGGCCGTGGCGGTGCCGGCGTCCCGCGGCTCGGCGGTCGCCCCCGAGGCGGCGGGGGCGGCACCCGTGGCGTCGTCGATCTCCGCGTCCGCGACCGCGGTGTCCGCGGCCGTCGCGCCCGCGGCCGGCCGCGATCCGGAAGCGAGCGCCGCCTTCGACATGCCCGGCTCCCACTGACGGCCGGCGGCGCCCGCGTCCATCGCCTCGTTGGCGAGGCGGTCGGCGTGCTTGTTCTCCTTGCGCGGGATCCACTCGTACGTGACCCGGTCCGGCGGGAACACGGCCTTGGCGGTGGCCGCGAGCGGCTGCATGTCCGGGTGCTTGATCTGCCAGCGGCCGGACATCTGCTCGACGACCAGCTTGGAGTCCATCCGGACCCGGATCTCCGCCTCCGGGTCGAGCGCGTGGGCGGCGCGCAACCCGGCCACCAGCCCCTTGTACTCGGCGACGTTGTTCGTGGCCGTACCGAGGAACTCTGCTACCTCGGCCAGCGTCTCGCCGGTCTCGGGGTCGATGACGACGGCGCCGTACCCGGCGGGCCCGGGATTGCCCCGCGACCCGCCGTCCGCCTCGACGATGAACGTACGCGCCATCGCGGCTTACAGGCCCGAGTCGGGCGTACGGACCAGGATGCGGCTGCAGTTCTCGCAGCGCACGACCTTGTCGGCAGCGGCGGCCCGCACGTCGTTCAGCTCGGTGATGTCCAGCTCCAGGCGGCAGCCCTCGCAGCGGCGCTGGTAGAGGCGGGCGGCACCGACGCCACCCTGCTTCTCGCGCAGCCGGTCGTAGAGCTTGAGCAGGTCCGCCGGGATGTCGGCGACGGTCAGCTCCCGCTCCTTGGTGACGCTGGCGGCCTCGCCGTCGATCTCGGCGAACGCGGCGTCCCGGCGCGCGACGGCGTCGGCGACCTTGGCCTGGATGGCGTCGACCCGCTCGGACAGCTCGGCGACGCGCTCCTGCGCGGACTCGCGGCGCTCCATGACCTCCAGGACGACCTCTTCCAGGTCGCCCTGGCGCTTGGCCAGCGAGGCGATCTCGCGCTGGAGGTTCTCCAGGTCCTTCGGCGAGGTGATCGCGCCGGAGTCGAGCCGCTGCTGGTCGCGGGCGGCGCGCTGGCGCACCTGGTCCACGTCCTGCTCGGCCTTGGTCTGCTCGCGGGCGGTGTCGCTCTCCTCGGTCTGCGCGGCGACGAGCAGGTCGCGCTGCTGCGTGAGGTCGCCCTCCAGGGTCTGGAGCTCGGCCAGCTCGGGGAGGTTGTTGCGCTTGTGCGCGAGCTGGGTGAGGCGGAGGTCCAGGGACTGGACGTCCAGGAGGCGGATCTGGTCTGCGGGCGCGGCGTTCAGTTGGGGGCTCCAAGGTGGTGATCGGGGGTGACGGATGCCGCGTGGGCGGTCCAGGGGTCGGTGACCGTACGGGAGACGTGCGTGCGCAGGTCCCAGCCGTGCCGGTCGGAGGTCTCGTCGAGCTGCGCGGCCGCCTGCTCGCACCACGGCCACTCGGTGGCCCAGTGCGCGGCGTCCAGCAGCCCGAGCGGGCTCTTCTGGGTGGCCTCGGAGGCCGGGTGGTGGCGCAGGTCGGCGGTGAGGAAGGCGTCCACGCCCGCCGCGCGCACGTCGTCGAAGAGGCTGTCGCCGGAGCCGCCGGAGACCGCGACCGTACGGACGGTGCGGTCCGGGTCGCCGGCGACGCGGATGCCCTGCGCGGTGGCCGGCAGCCGCTCGGCGGCGTACCGGGCGAAGTCGCCCAGCGGCATCGGGTGGCCGAGCTCGCAGATCCGGCCGAGGCCGCGGCGGCCCGCGGGGTCGCTCGCGTCCGGCACGAGGGGGCGCAGCACACGCAGGCCGAGGGCGCCGGCGAGGGCGTCGGAGACGCCGGGGTCCGCGGTGTCGGCATTGGTGTGCGCGACGTGCAGGGCGATGTCGTTCTTGATCAGCGTGTGCACGACCTTGCCCTTGAAGGTGGACGCCGCGACCGTCGTGGTCCCCCGCAGGTACAGCGGGTGGTGGGTGACGAGCAGGTCGGCGCCGAGCCGCACGGCCTCGTCGGCGATCTCCTGCACCGGGTCGACGGCGAAGAGCACGCGCTGGACGGGGGCTTCGGGGTCGCCGCAGACGGTGCCGACGGCGTCCCACGCCTCTGCCCGCTCGGCGGGCCACAGGGCGTCGAGGGCGGAGAGGACTTCAGACAGTGCGGGCACGGGGGGAAGGTTACCTCCCACCCGCCGCCGAACGCCCAGCCGCGGTGGCCGCGGACCACCGGCCGGACCCGCGGACGGACCGCGGACGGCGCGCGCGGCCCCGGCCCGGTGGCACCCGTCGGCACACGCGTCGCACTGTTCGCAGGCGAATCAGACACACGCCACTCATACGCGTGAAGTGACCCAACACTCGTTGATCGGCAGGAAGTGCGAAAACTAGCTTCTTTCGTGACTGGAGGTGACCATTCGATGACAGCCTGTGCCACCGAGCGGGTCAGGACCGACGGAAAAAGCGTCCGGACCAGCGGGAACACCGCCGGAACCGGCGGCCACACCGAGGAGTTCACTGTCACGGAGAGTGCCACTCCCGGCGCGCCGGGACACCCCGGCCTCAGGAGCCTCACCGGACTGCCCCACCGCCCCGCCCCGCTGACCCTCGCCGCCGACGGCTCGTACGCCGCGCGGCTCGTTCCCGCGCCGGGCGGCGGCTGGTTCCCCGAGCGCTGGACGCTGGACGGCTGCGAGCCGTACGCCGTACCGCTCCCCGGCCGCCGGCCCGAGCGTCCGGACAGCGCGCTGCTGCCGCTCGCGGACGGCCGAGTGCTGATCGTGCGCCGCGCGGAAGGCCACAGCACGGTCGCCCTCCTCTACCCCACCGGCCCGGGCACCGGCGAAATCCCACTGGGCGGCGTGGAGACCGAGGAGCTGACGCTGCTGCCGCCCGCCCCCTGCGGCACGCTGGCGCACGCCCTCGCCCCCGTGGGCGGCGACGGCGCGCGCCGGGCCACCGCGGTCTGGCTGCTGCACGGCGGCGACGGGCCGCAGCGGATCGCCCTGGTGCCGGGGCGCTGCACCGGCGGCGCCTGGCTGGACCGCGAGGGCCGGCTGCTCGCCCTGGACCGCGAACTGGACGGGCTGACCAAAACCGTCGTGGTCGACCTCGGCCGGGGCGGCGGGGTCGGCCCGCTGCTGGAGATCACCGAGCGCAGCAACGACCGGCTGCTGCTGGCCGCCCCCGACAGCGGCCTGGTGCTGCTGCGGTCGGACGCGCCCGGGTACGACCGGATGGGCTGGGGCGTACTGGGCAGCACGCTCCCGGTGCGGTTCCCCGAGGCGCTGCACGCCGCGGACGCCGCGCTCACCCCCTTCGCCGTGCAGCCGGGTCAACAGCTGGCCCCGGAGAGCTGCGCGGTCGCCTTCCGGGTGGACTCGGCGGCCGGCACCTGGCTCGCCGCATGGCGGCCTGCGGAGCGGCGGCTGCGGCAGCCGGCCGCGCCGGCGGGCTGGCTGCCCGGCACGGGCCACTGGACGCCGGCGGGCGAGCTCCGCCTGCCGTACGCGACGCCGGGCGTCCCGTGCGGTGTCGCGCGGGCCGGGGTGCCGTGGGACGCGGCGGCCGGCGCCCCGCCGACGGACCCCGCGGACGCGCCGGGGACCTCGTCGGCCGCCCTCCCCGTACCGGCCGGGGCGCGGGCCCCCGAATCGCACTCGCAACGGCTGAGACGGTCCTCCTGGACCACCTCGGCCGGGCTTCCGCCCACCGCCGGAATCCGCACTTCCCCCTTGGGACATCCGAACGGCCGCACAACATCCACACATTCGAGCCCGGCGGGGACGGAACCGTACGAAAGCGCGGCGCATCCTCAACCCTGCAGGCCAGTGCCGCTGCAGCAGGCGCCGCTCGCGGCCCGGGAGGCCCGGTAGAGCGAGAAAGAGCACCCGTTAGAATTTGCAAGGGGCTACGCAGCCGGTTGACCCGGCCACCGACGGTGATGCCCGGGGGCATCCCCGGCGGAGCTGGGGGAGGTCCCGACGCGTACACCTGTAAGCGATCTGACGGAGTGACACTTTCCATGTCCGAAGCCCGAACCGAAACGACCGAGGCGCGCCCGCACCAGGGTTCCGCCCAGGCCGCCCCGGCCGCAGGCTCCGGCAAGCACCGTGGCCCGGCGGCGAGCGAGGACGCGGCGGCGTCCAGCGCCGGGCGGCACCGCCGGCCTTCGAACTCCCGGAACTCCTGAGCGGAAGCCCGGGCAGTACCGAGACGGCCGTGGCCGCCACGAGAGAGGTCTCCCGTGGCGGCCACGGCCGTCGTGCGTCACGGACCGCGGCCCCCGAAGGGCAGGCGGCTCAGCCCTTCTTGAGGCCCAGCACCTCCGCAGCCGCGAAGTTCTCCCCCGGCACCAGGCCGGCGAAGTACGGGGACAGCGCCGCGTCCAGCTCCTCGTACGTGAAGACGTCCTTGGCGGTGTCGAACTGCGCCGCCACCCGTGGCCGCTCGACGAGCGCGACCATGCCGCCGTGCACGACGAAGACCTGGCCGTTGACGCCGCCCGCCGAGGGCCCGGCGAGATAGCCGACGAGCGGTGACACATGCTCGGGTGCCAGCGCGTCCAGGTCGCCCTCGTCCGGCTCCCCGAAGCCCGCGAAGACGTCCTCGGTCATCCGGGTGCGGGCCCGCGGGCAGATCGCGTTGGCGGTCACCCCGTACTTGGCCAGCGCCGCCGCCGTTGAGGTGGTCAGGCCCACGATGCCGCCCTTGGCCGCCGCGTAGTTGGGCTGCCCGGCGGAACCGGCGAGGAACGCCTCGGAGGAGGTGTTGACGATCCGGCCGTACACGGGGGCGCCGGCCGCCTTGGACCGCGCGCGCCAGTGGGCGGCGGCGAAGCGCGTCGTATTGAAGTGCCCCTTGAGGTGCACCCGGATGACCGAGTCCCACTCGTCCTCGGTCATCGAGAAGACCATCCGGTCCCGCAGGATGCCCGCGTTGTTGACCAGGATGTCCATGGATCCGTAGGTGTCCACGGCCAGTTCCACGAGGGCACGCGCCGTCTCGAAGTCGGCGACGTCCCCGAGGTGCGCGGTGGCCTGCCCGCCCGCGGCCCGGATCTCGGCGGCCACTTCCTCGGCGGGTGCCGCCGAGGCTTCGCCCGAGCCGTCCCGCCCCGGCTGCCCGTAGTCGTTGACGATCACATTCGCGCCCAGCCGGGCGAGTTCGAGCGCCTCCGCCCGGCCCAGGCCACGGCCCGCGCCGGTGACGACGGCCGTCCTCCCGTGCAGCACCATCCGTGCCTCCCGTTGTCCGTGCCGCCCGCCGGCCCTGTCCCGGCCGGGCGGGCGCCTCACAGTTCGATGCAGGTACGCAGCGCGGTACCGGTACGCATCTGCTCCAGCGCGTCGTTGATGCCGGCGAGCGGCACCCGGTGGGTGATGAGGTTCTCCAGGTCGATGCGGCCGGCCCGCCAGAGGGCGATGGCGCGCTCGTACGACCGGACCACGTCGCCGCCCCCGTACAGCGAGGGCAGGATGCGCTTCTCGTCGAAGAACAGCTCGAACATGTTGACCTGGAAGAAGTCGTCCATCGCGCCCGCGCCGACGACGCAGAGCGTGCCGCCGCGCCGGGTCGTCTCGTACGCGGTGCGGGCGGTGGCGGACTTGCCCACGACCTCGAAGACGTAGTCGAAGCCCTCGCCGCCGGTGATCCGCTGCTTGGCGTCGGCCAGCTCATCGGGGGCCACCGCTTCGGTGGCCCCGAAGCGCAGCGCGGCCTCGCGGCGCGCCTCCACCGGGTCCACCGCGACGATCTGCGCGGCGCCGCTCGCCCGCGCGCCCTGGATGGTGGAGATGCCGACGCCGCCGCACCCGATGACGGCGACCGACGAACCGGCCTCGACCTCGGCGGTGTTCAGCGCCGCGCCGAGCCCGGTGGTCACACCGCACCCGATGAGCGCGGCGATGTCGTACGGCACGTCGTCGGGGACCGGCACCGCGCAGTTCGCCGCGACCACGACCTCCTCGGCGAACGTACCGGTGCCGGCGAAGCCGAAGACGTCCCCGCCGGGGCGCTTGAAATTGGGGGTACCGGCGTTCATGAAGCCGGCCAGGCACAGATGGGTCTGGCCGCGTCGGCAGGACGGACAGCCGCCGCAGGCGGGCAGCCAGCACATCAGCACCCGGTCGCCCTGCGAGAGCCCGGTGACGCCGTCCCCGACGTCCACGATCTCGCCCGCGCCCTCGTGCCCGGGGACGAACGGAGCGGGCTGCGGCAGCACGCCGTTCATCGCGGAGAGGTCGGAGTGGCACAGCCCGGTGGCTCTGATCCGGATCCGCACCTTCCCCGGCCCGAACCCCACGGCCTCCACGTCGTCGAGGACTTCGAGCTTGTCCTGCCCTGTCTCGTGCTGTACGGCTGCGCGCATCTGCGGCTCCTCTGCGTACGGTCGGTACGGAAGGTGCGGTGGTGCGGGTGGCTCGTGGGTGCGGGGCACGGACGGCCGGACAGCCGGGCGGCGGCAGTCGGCGGCCCCGGTCAGGCGTGCTCGACCACGGTGTCGGCCAGTACCGGCGCGTCGTCGCGGTCCGGCGCGGTGACCGACACCTGGACGCTCCCGGGGCCGGGGGTGTCGCGCCACATGCGGATGCGCAGCGGCTCGCCGGGGAAGACCACGCCGGCGAACCGGGTGGCGTAGCTGCGGACCCGGCCGACGTCCCCGTCCAGCACCGTGTCGACCACCGCCTTCAGCGTCACGCCGTACGAGCAGAGGCCGTGCAGGATCGGCTTGTCGAAGCCGGCGAGCGCGGCGAACCCGGGGTCGGCGTGGAGCGGGTTCCAGTCGCCGGAGAGCCGGTACAGCAGCGCCTGGTCGGGCCGGATCAGCCGGGTCACCGTGCGGTCCGGCGCGCGCCCGGGCAGCTCCAGACGGCTGGACGGGCCGCGGTCGCCGCCCCAGCCGCCCTCGCCGCGGACGAAGATCTGGGTGTCGCTGGTCCAGAACGGGCCGTCCTCGTCGGCGGTCTCCGAACGCAGCACGATGACCGCGGCCTTGCCCTTGTCGTAGACGGCCGGGACGGTCGCGGTCTGGCGGGCCGCGCCCTTGAGGGGGATCGGCCGGTGCAGGGTGATCTTCTGGGCACCGTGCAGGACGGCCGCGAGGTCCACGTCGATGCCGGGGGACGAGAGCCCGCCGACGACGGCCATGCCGGCGCCCGCGACGGTGGCGAAGCTGGGCAGGACGTGCAGCCGGCTCTCCAGGGTGTAACGCAGCTCGTCGGGGTCGGTGGCCGCGTCGGGCCGCTCCTCCGTGGCGGCGCCCGCGCCGATGCCGAGGTGGTAGAGCTGGACGTCCTTGTGGTCCCAGGCGATCTCGGAGGTGCGCGGCTCGGCGGCAACGGCCTTGTCGGCGTCGATGGGCATGGTGCGGGGCTCCTTCGCCGTGGTGCGGGTGTACGGGGTGGCGTGCGGAGGGCGGGGACGGCGGACGGCGAGACCCCGGCCGGGCGTCCGCACCGTCGGCCGGCCGGGGTCGTCAGCGGTCGGTGACGCGCCGGCGAGGCGGGACGCGTGGCACGTCGCGACCCCGCACAGCGCACTAGAACGCGTTCTACCGATGGGCCATGTATAGCCCATCCCGGCTCAGCCCGGAACCCCCTGACGCATCGTCAGGTGCAACCCTCGCGCGCCCCGGCCGCCGCACCCGTGACATTTGTCCTTCCCGGCCGAAGACATTCCCTTCTACCGGGACCACCCTCGTCTCCGTAGATTCATGGGCATGAGAACAACGGGGACAACGGGGAGCGCCCGGGACGCCACAGCGGTGGCGTTCTCGGGCGTGGTGAAGACCTACGGCGAGGTGCGGGCCGTCGACGGGCTGGACCTCGCCGTCCACCGCGGCGAGACCGTCGCGCTGCTGGGGCGGAACGGCGCCGGCAAGTCGACCACGATCAGCATGCTGCTCGGGCTGCTGCCGCCCACGTCGGGCGAGGTGCGCCTGTTCGGCGGCACGCCGGAGCGGGCGGTGCGCCAGGGGCGGATCGGCGCGATGCTGCAGGACGGCCGGCCGATACCGCGGGTGACGGTGCGGGAACTGGTCGCCTTCGTGGCGGCCACGTATCCCAAGCCGATGGCGGTGGCCGAGGCGCTGGCGCTGGCCGGTCTGGAGGAGCTGGCCGGGCAGCGGGTGGACAAGCTCTCCGGGGGCCAGGCGCAGCGGGTGCGCTTCGCGGTGGCACTGGCGGGCGATCCGGACCTGGTCGTGCTCGACGAGCCGACCACCGCGCTGGATGTCGAGGGCCGCCGGGACTTCTGGCGGGCGATGCGGGCGTACGCGCGCCGCGGCAACACCGTGGTGTTCTCCACGCATTACCTCACCGAGGCCGACGAGAACGCCGACCGGATCGTGGTGGTGGACCGCGGCCGGGTGGTGGCCGACGGCAGCGGCGAGGCGATCAAGCGCACCGTCGGCGGCGCGCTGGTCTCCTTCGACCTGGCGGGCGCGCCCACCGACGGGCTGACCGAACTGCCGGGGGTGACGTCCCTGGAGATACGGGGCGACCGGGCGCTGCTGCGGTCCGGCGACTCCGACGCGACGGTGCTCGCGCTGGCCCGGCTGGACCTCGTACGGGGCCTCCAGGTGGCCCCGGCAAGCCTGGAGGACGCGTTCCTCTCCCTCACTTCCTCCCGCACGGACGCCCGGGACGGCGGCCCGGCGGACAGTGGCACCGGTGCCCCGGAAGGCGCCGCGGCGGTAGGCGAAGGAGCCCTGCGATGATCGACTACATCCGGCTGGAGATCCGCCGGACCCTCCGCGACAAGGGCTTCGTCATCTTCGGCATCGGCATGCCGGTGGTGATGTACCTCCTGCTGACCAACATCGGCGGGGGCACGGGCAAGGGCGCCGACGCCTGGAAGGTCACCGCCATGGTCGGCATGGCGTCGTACGGTGCGCTGGGCGCGGCGCTCGGCACCGGCAACGGCGTCGCCGAGGACAAGAAGCTCGGCTGGCTGCGGCAGCTGCGGATCACGCCGCTGTCCCCGGCCCGGGTGGTGGTGGGCCGCGGACTGAGCGCCTCGGTGACCGTACTGCCCGCGATCGTCGTGGTGCTGCTGCTGGGCGCGCTGGTCAACGGCGTACGGCTGTCGGCCGCGCAGTGGGCCGCGCTGGTGCTGCTGCTGTGGCTGGGCACCACGCCGTTCACCCTGCTCGGCCTGGGCAACGGGTACCGCCTCTCGTCGCAGGCCGCGGGCATGGTGAACGCCGGGATGATGATGGTGCTGGCGATCATCGGCGGGCTGTGGTTCCCGGCCGCGGCGTTCCCCGGCTGGCTGGCGGAAATATCCCGCTGGACCCCGTCGAACCGCTTCGCGGACCTCGGCTGGAGCGTCACCGCGGGACACGGCCCGTCGGCGGGTACGGTCCTGGTGCTGGTGGCGTGGCTGGCGGCCTTCGGCGGCTACGCGGTGTACGCGTACCGGCGCGCGGCCCGCACCGCCTGAGGTGGGACGAGGCGGTGCCCCGGCGGTGCGCGTCCCGGAGTTCGAGGACGAGATGGCGGAACAGGACGGCAGAGCCCGGAAGAAGGGCTGCGGCACAGGACCCTCCTGGATGTCCTGGGGGACGCGGAACGACGAACGCATGGTCTTCCGCAAGGGCCCCACGTCCGCCACGTTCATGCCCTGGCTGGTCATGGGCGTGGGCGCGATCTCCAACACGATCAACGGGAAGGCCGGCAATCCCTGGGTGGCCGGGGCCGGCCTGCTGGCCTTCAACTCGCTCTACGTCGGAGTGGTGCGTACCGCCTTCAACCCCCGGGCGCGCGAGACCTGGGTGCCGTACGGCCTGCTGGCCGCGCTGGCCGCCGTGACCTACGCGCTGGCGATCCGTTACGGCGGGGCCTGGACGCTGTTCTTCCCGCTGATGACGCTGGCCGCCGGCACCCTGCTGCGCGGGCGGCCGCTGTTCGTCGCGCTCTTCATCGCCAGCGCCTCGGCCGGCTCGCTCGCCGGCCACGGCAGCGGCGATCCGTGGGACGCCTCCACCATCGGCTACGGCACCTTCATCTCCGGCATGGTCACCTCGGCCGTCCTCGGCCTCTTCGAGGCCAACCGGCGGCTGCGGGCCACCGAGGGCGAACTGGCGCGTACGGCGGTGGAGAAGGAACGGCTGCGGTTCTCCCGCGACCTGCACGACCTGCTGGGGCACACCCTCTCGGTGGTCGTGGTGAAGGCCGAGGCGGTGCGCCGGCTGGCGCCGCGGGACGTGGACGCGGCGCTGGCCCAGGCCGCCGACATCGAGGCGGTGGGCCGGCAGGCGCTCACCGAGATCCGGGAGGCGGTGACCGGGTACCGCCAGGGCAGTTTGGCCACCGAGCTGGACCGGGCCCGCTCGGCGCTGGAGGCGGGCGGCATCGAGCCGGTCGTACGCCAGTCGGGCCCGCCGCTGTCACCGCAGGCCGGGGCGCTGCTGGGCTGGGTCGTGCGGGAGGGGGTCACCAACGCCGTACGGCACAGCGGCGCGACCCGCTGCGAGATCGAGGTGCGCGTCGACAGCGACCGGGCCCGGCTGACGATCACCGACGACGGCCGCGGTCCCGTAAGCTCCGAGGCGCTCGCCGGGGGCAGCGGTGGCACGGGCCTGACCGGGCTCGCCGAGCGGCTGGCCGCTGCGGGCGGCACGCTGGACGCGGGGCCCGACGGCCGGCGCGGCTTCCGGCTGGTGGCCGAGCTGCCCGAGGACGCGGGCGTACTGGCGGACGCGGAGGAGGGACCCGAGTGATCAAGGTCCTGCTGGCCGAGGACCAGGGCATGATGCGCGGCGCGCTGGCGCTGCTGCTGAACCTGGAAACGGACATGGAGGTGGTGGCCCAGGTGCCGGCCGGGGACCGGATCGTCGACGCCGCGCTGGAGACCTCCCCGGACATCGCGCTGCTGGACATCGAGCTGCCCGGGCGCAGCGGCCTGGACGCGGCGGCGGACCTGCGGGAGGCGCTGCCGGAGTGCAAGGTGCTGATCGTGACCACCTTCGGGCGGCCGGGGTACCTGCGCCGCGCGATGGAGGCCGGGGCCTGCGGATTCCTGGTGAAGGACGGGCCGGTGGAGGAGCTGGCCGCGGCGATCCGGCGGGTGCTGGCCGGGGAGCGGGTCATCGACCCCGGGCTGGCCGCCGCCGCGCTGAGCGCCGGGCCGAATCCGCTGACGCCGCGCGAGCAGGAGGTGCTGACCGCCGCGGTGGACGGCGCGACGGTGGCCGACATCGCGGGCAGGCTGCATCTCTCGCAGGCGACCGTGCGCAACTACCTCTCGGCGGCCATCGGCAAGACCGGTACGCGCAACCGCATGGAGGCGGTACGGGCGGCCCGGCGGAACGGCTGGCTGTAGCGCGGCCGCTACTCCTTTGCCTCCTCCCGCAGGTAGGCCTCGTACTCCTCCGCGCTGAGCAGCTCGGCGGTGCTGCCGCTGAACCGGCAGACGAGCAGCCAGCCCTCGCCGTAGGGATCTTCGTTGATCTGCTCGGGGGAGTCGGCGAGCGAGTCGTTGACCGTCAGCACCGTGCCCGCCAGCGGCAGGTAGACCTCGCTGACGGCCTTGACCGACTCCAGCGAGCCGAAGGGGTCGCCGGCATCGAAACGCTCGCCCGCCTTGGGCAGTTCGACGTAGACGATGTCGCCGAGCTGCCGCTGCGCGTAGTCGGTGATGCCGATCGTGGCCCGGTCGCCCTCCAGGCGGAGCCACTCGTGGTCCTTGCTGTACGACAGGTCCGCGGGGATTTTCACCATGCCGATGACGGTGGCACTGCCGCCGCGGGGCCGACAAGGCGGAAACCGGGCTGCCGGCGCCCGCCCTGGAGGGGCCGCGCTCCGGTGCTCAATGCGCAGGTGGTCAGGTACGCAGGTAGGAGGCGCCGTTGACGTCGAGCACGGTGCCCGAACTCCACTGCGCCTCCGGGGAGGCGAGCCAGCGGACCGCGGCCGCGACCTCGGCCGGCTCGGCGACCCGGCCGAACGGGCTCTGGGCGCGGATCGCCGCGCCCTGCTCGCCGGCCAGCCGGCCGCCGACCCGCTCGGTGTCGATGAAGCCGGGCGCCACGGATGCCACCGCGATGCCGTGCGGCGCGAGCGCGACCGCGAGGGACTGGCCGAGAGCGTGCACCGCGGCCTTCGTCGCGCCGTACGCGGGGTGGTCCGGCTCGCCGCGGAAGGCGCCGCGCGAGCCGACGTTGACGATGCGCCCGCCGGTGCCCTGCTCGATCATGCGCTGTGCCGCGCCGTGGCTCAGGTGCGCGGTGCCGAGCAGGTTGACCGCGACGTGGCTCTGCCAGGCGGCGGTCCAGTCGGCGTAGGAGGTGGTGGCGGGCGGGTGCGGGGTGTTGACCGCGGCGTTGTTCACCAGCACGTCGATGCCGCCGAGTGCGGCGTCCGCCGCGGCCACCAGCCCTGCGGCGCCCTCGGGGCCGGCGATGTCGGCGTGCAGCAGGGCGTGGCCGTCGCCGGGCAGCGCGGCCAGCGTCGCCTCGGCATCGGCCCGGCGCGAGCCGTAGTGCACGGCGACCCGGTCACCGTTCTCCGCGAAGGCGAGGGCGACGGCCCGGCCCAGGCCGCGGGAGGCCCCGCTGACCAGGACACGGCGGCCGGTGGCGGGAAACCCCGTGGCGGGAGAGGCGATCGATGCGGTGTCAGCCATGATCGCATCCTCTCGCACGGCCCCGGGCGACAGCGGACCGGGCGCGGGACGGACGGCCACCTGCCGCCCGCCGCGCGCAGGCGTCAGCCGCGCACGGACGTCAGGCGCGGGCGCCGTCCGTCGCGCCGTCCCCCTTCGTGCGGCCCGGCAAGGAGAAGAGCATCAGCAGGACGCCGGCCAGGAGGACCACAGCGGCGACGCGGAAGGCGAGCGCGTACCCGTCGGCCAGAGCCGTTCGGCCGCTGCCCGCGACCCCGGCCGCCGCCGTCGAGAGGATCGACAGGCCGAGCGCGCCGCCCATCTGCCGCGAGGTGTTGATCAGCCCGGAGACCAGCCCGGCGTCGCCGGCCGCCGCGCCCGCCGTGCAGATCGCGGCGATCGGGGTGGCCGAGAGACCCGCGCCCAGCGCCATCGTGATGCCGGGCCCGAGGATCGTGCCGAGGTACGTCCCGTGCGCGTCCATCGTCGACTGCCAGGCCATGCCGGCGGTGGCGAGCAGCACGCCCGCCACGGCCACGGTCTTGGCACCGATCCGGGGCAGCGCCATCAGCCGGGGCGCGGCCTTGGAGCCGATGACGATCGAGAAGGAGTGCGGGAGGAAGGACAGCCCCGCCTGGAGCGCGCTGTAGCCGAGGACGTTCTGCGTGTAGAGCGAGAGGAAGTACCACATGGAGAACATCCCGGCGCCGACCACGACCATCGCCGAGGTCGTCGCCCAGACCGAGCGCGGCCGGAAGACGCCGAGCGGCATCAGCGGCGCCGCCGAGCGGGCCTCGACCGCCACGAAGGCACCGAGCACGACCAGCCCGGCGAGCAGCGGCAGCAGCGCGCCCGCGGCCGTCCAGCCGCGCTCGCCGGTCTGCACGATGCCGTAGGCGACGAGCGCGAGACCGCCGGTGACCAGCAGCGCGCCGGGCACGTCCAGCCGGCGGCGTCCCTCCTGCCGGCTCTCGGTCAGGCAGTACGCGGCACCGGCCAGTACCAGCGCGCCGATCGGCACATTGATCAGCAGCACCCAGCGCCAGGACAGGAACTGGGTGAGCAGCCCGCCGACCAGGCCGCCCGCCGCGCCGCCGCCCGCGCCGACCGCGGTCCAGGTGGCCACGGCCCGGGTGCGGGCCGGGCCCTGCGGGAAGGAGGTGGTGAGGATGGTGAGGGTGGCCGGGGCGAGCACCGCGGCGCCGATGCCCTGGACCGTCCGGGCGGCGATCAGCTGCCAGGACTCCTGGGCGAGCCCGCCGCCCAGGCTGGCCGCGGTGAACAGCGCGAGGCCGATGAGGAAGACCCGCTTGCGCCCGAAGAGGTCGGCGGCGCGGCCGCCCAGCATCAGGAACCCGGCAAAGGTGATCACGTACGCGTTGACCACCCACTGCAGGCCCAGCTCGCTCAGGCCGAGCGAGGACCGCATCGAGGGCATCGCGACGTTCACCACGGAGACGTCGAGCACCACGAGGAACTGCCCCGCGCAGACCGCGAGCATCACCGCCCAGGCGGGCGGGGCCGTGCGGGCGGTGGTTCCGGACGACTGCGGGTCGGTGGTCATGAGCGGGGGCATGCTGGCCATCGTGTCATCCGATGGATGCCCTGGGCATCGGATTATCGGCCCAACGGTCCCGGACCGGAGGTCCTAGGACCACGGGCACCGGGACCGGGCCGCACGTCCCGGGGCCGGTTCGCCGGGACCGTACGAGGCAGGCCCGCCCCCTACGCCCGGCGCAACAGCGTCACCACCGCCGCGCCGCCCAGTCCGATGTTGTGCGCCAGCCCCACCCCGGCGCCCGGCACCTGCCGGGCACCCGCCTCGCCGCGCAGTTGCCAGGTCAGCTCGGCGCACTGGGCCAGCCCGGTGGCGCCGAGCGGGTGGCCCTTGGAGATCAGGCCGCCGGAGGGGTTCACCACCCACCGCCCGCCGTGCGTGGTCGCGCCCTCCTCGACGAGCTTGCCGGACTCGCCGTCCGCGCACATGCCCAGCGCCTCGTAGGTGAGCAGTTCGTTGACGGAGAAGCAGTCGTGCAGCTCGACGACATCGACGTCCTCGATGCCGAGCCCGCTCGCCTCGTACGCCTGCCGGGCCGCGGCGCGCGACATCGGCCTGCCGACGACATCGATGCAGGAGCCGGACGCGAAGGACTCCTCGGTGTCGGTGGTCATGGCCTGCGCGGCGATCTCCACGGCACGGTCCCCGAGGCCGTGCTCCCGGACGAAGCGTTCGGAGACGACGACGGCCGCGGCGGCACCGTCGGAGGTCGGCGAGCACTGGAGCTTGGTGAGGGGCCGGTGGATCGTCTTGGCGGCGAGGATCTCCTCGACGGTGTACGCGTCCTGGAACTGGGCGTACGGGTTGTCCGCCGAGTGCCGGTGGTTCTTCGCGCCGACCGCGGCGAGCTGGCGGGCCGTGGTGCCGTACCGCTCCATGTGCTCGCGGGCCGCGTTGCCGAAGATCTGGGCGGTGGGCGGGGTCATCTCGAAGCCGTGCCGAGCCGCCATCACGCCGTAGTGCCGGGCCACCGGGGACGTACTGAAGTGTTCACCAGTGGCTCCGCCACGGGCACCGCTGTCCGCGCCGCCGCCGAGCGCGCCGCGCTTCATCTTCTCGAAGCCCAGCGCCAGCACGCAGTCGTTGAGCCCCGAGGCGACGAACTGCCGCGCCATCATCAGGGCCGTCGAGCCGGTCGCGCAGTTGTTGTTGACGTTGTAGACGGGGACGCCGGTCAGGCCCAGCTCGTACGCGGCCCGCTGCCCGGCGGTGGACGCCTGGTAGCAGTAGCCCACGGGCACCTGCTCGACCTGCTCGTAGGCGACACCGGCGTCCGCGAGCGCCGCGCCGCCCGCCTCCTTCGCCATGTCCCAGTACTGCCACTCCCGCGTCTCGGGCTTCTCGAACTTCGTCATGCCGACGCCGACGATGTACGCCTTGCCAGTCATACGTGTTCCTCCGGGGGCTCAGATGATCGGGCGGGGCTCCGGGTCCCTGGGCAGCCCGAGCAGCCGCTCCGCGACGACGTTGAGCTGTACCTGCGTGGTACCGCCCGCGATGGTCAGGCAGCGGGACATCAGGAAGCCGTGCAGCGCCCGCTCCCCCGCGCCCTCGCGCACCGCGCCCGCCGGGCCGAGCAGTTCGAGCGCCAGCTCGGCGACGGCCTGCTGGTGGCGGGTCTGGACGAGCTTGCGGACGCTGGCCCCGGCGCCCGGCTCCAGCCCGTCGACCTGCTGCAGGGTGGTGCGCAGCCCGATGCAGCCGAGCGCGTGCGCCTCGGCCGCGAGCTCGCCGACGCGGGCGTGCAGCGCGCCGTCAGCATCCTCCGCGCCCGCCCGTGCGAGCAGCGCTTCGAGGCCGGTGTCGAAGGTCACCTGGTCGGCCATGTGCACGCGTTCGTTGCCGAGGGTGTGCCGGGCGACCCGCCAGCCGTCCCCGGCCTCCCCCACCACCGCGTCCGCGGGCAGCAGCACGTCGTCGAAGTACACCTCGTTGAAGAGCGCGTCTCCGGTGATCTCCGTCAGCGGCCTGACCTCGATGCCCGGTGTCCGCATGTCGACGAGGAAGTAGGTGAGGCCCTTGTGCTTGGGCGCGTCCGGATCGGTACGGGCGAGCAGGATGCCGTACCGCGCCCACTGCGCCGCCGACGTCCACACCTTCTGCCCGTTGACCCGCCAGCCGCCGTCCCCGGTCCGCTCGGCCCGGGTCCGCAGCGACGCCAGGTCGGACCCGGCCTCCGGCTCGGAGAACAGCTGGCACCACAGCTGGTCGCCCCGGAGGGTGGGCAGCAGGTGGCGCTCCCGCTGCTCCGACATGCCGTGGCTGATCAGGGACGGCACCACCCACGTCGCGATGCCCAGGTCGCTCACCCGCACCCCGGCGGCGCGCAGTTCCTCCTGCACGGCGAGCTGCCGCAGCGGACCGGCGCCGAGACCGTACGGCTCGGGGAGGTGCGGCGCCGCGTACCCGGTGGGCGCCAGGGCCCTGCGCGCGGCGGCCGGGCCGAGCCCCACGGCCGGCGCGATCGCCTCCCGGGCCTCGGCGCGGTGGGCGTCCGCCGCGGCCGGCAGCTCCATGCGCAGCTCGCGCCGGGCGCCCGCTGCGCCGTACCGGGCCGCGCGTTGCCGGTGCCCCGCCGGGCCGCCCAGCAGCTGCCGTGCCACGATCGCCCGGCGCAGGTACAGGTGCGCGTCGTGTTCCCAGGTGAAGCCGATGCCGCCGAGTATCTGGATGCAGTCCTTGGCGCAGCCGACGGCGGTCTCCAGGGCGGTCGCGGTGGCCAGCGCGCTCACCAGGCCGCGCACCTCGGCGGGTTCGTCCATGGCCCGCGCGGCGTCCCAGGCGAGCGCCCTGGCCTGTTCGAGCCGTACGAGCATCTCCGCGCACAGGTGCTTGACCGCCTGGAACTGCCCGATGGGCCGCCCGAACTGCTCGCGGACCCCGGCGTGCTCCGTGGCGGTGTGCAGCGCCCAGGCGGCGGTGCCGCACGCCTCGGCGGCGAAGAGGGCCCCGGCCAGGTCCCGGACCAGCTCGGCGTCGAGCGCGAGCAGCCGGCCGGCGGGGACGCGGGCCCCGGCGGCGGTGACCTCGGCGGCCGGGCGGGTCGGATCGGCCCCGGTCGGCACCCGGATCTCCAGCGCTTCGGCGTCCACCGCGAGCCACACCGTCCCGGTCTCCGCGGCGGCCCCCAGCACCAGCACCTCGGCGTCCCCGCCGCCGAGGACCGGTGGGGCCGTGCCGTTCAGGACGTAGCCGTCGCCGGTCGCGACCGCGGTCAGTCCGCCGGGCGTCAGCGCCACGGCCCCGATGCGCTCGCCCGCGGCGAGTTCCCGTACGAGGGCGCTTACCGCTTCGTCGCGGGCGCCGCGCCGCAGCAGTTCGGCGGCGAGCACGCCGGGCAGGTACGGGCCTGGGAGCGCGGCGCGGCCGGTCTCTTCCAGGACGACCGCGAGGTCCAGCAGTTCCCCGCCCCCTCCGCCGTACTCCGCCGGCAGCTGCGGGCCGAGCAGTCCCTGCGCGGCGGCCTCCTCCCACCAGCCGGGCCGGCCGGCCCGTCCCGGCGCCGCGTCGAGCAGTTTCCGCCGGTCTTCGGGCGGCACGGCGCGGGTCGCCCACCCGCGCACCGCAGCGGCCAGCTCTCGGTGGTCCCGCGTGATTCCGATGCCCATGCCGGGCACGGTAGAACAGGTTCCAGTCGGACGGAAGAGCAGAACTGACGCTCTGTCAGTTTTTCGGCGGCGGCCCCACGGCGACCCCAGGCGCGTCGAGGAGGGCGGCGTGCGCCACGATGAGCGGGATGTACGCGCCGGTAACGGGTCTCCGGCGCCCGCCACCAGGAGGTAACCGATGACCGCCGCTCCCCAGCCGGAGACGCTCGCCGCGTTCGAGGCGGCGAAGGGTTTCATGCCCGTGGACGAGGGGCTGGCGCTGTACGCGGCGGCCGCCGAGGCGGGCGCGCTCGGGCTGCCGCTGATCGAGATCGGCACGTACTGCGGGCGCTCCACGCTGCTGCTGGCCGACGCGGCGCGGGCGGCCGGGGTCGTCGCGGTCACCGTGGACCACCACCGCGGCAGCGAGGAGCAGCAGCCGGGCTGGGACTACCACGACCCGGAGGTCGTCGACCCGGTCGTCGGGCGGATGGACACGCTGCCCGCCTTCCGCCGGACACTGCACGCGGCCGGGCTGGAGGAGCACGTCCTCGCGCTCGTCGGGCGGTCCCCGCAGGCCGCGGCCCTCTGGCGGGCCCCGGCGGGCCTGGTCTTCATCGACGGCGGCCACACCGACGAGCACGCCACGGCGGACTACGAGGGCTGGGCGCCGCACGTGGCGCCGGGCGGCCTGCTGGTGATCCACGACGTGTTCCCCGACCCGGTGGACGAGTGGACGGGCCAGGCTCCGTACCGCATCTACCTGCGCGCGCTGGAGTCCGGCGCCTTCACGGAGGTCTCGGCGCACCGGTCGCTGCGCGTCCTGCGGCGGACGGGCGACGGCATCTGAGGGACGGCCGGCCAAAAGAGCGAGGCGGACGGGACCGATCGGGCCCGGTGCCGGACGCGCCACGGGCAGGAGCGCCGGCTTCCGGCCGGCTGACGTTACGATCGCGCTGTGTCGAACGGCAGTACTCCCCCCACGTCCCGCCGCTACGCCCGCACCTTCTTCCTGGTGCCGGCCGTACTGGCCGCCCTGGGCTGCGCCGGCTGCGGCGCCACCGGCGGCGGTACGGCGTCCGAGGGCAGGCCGGGCCCGGACCGGCCCGCCGCTGCGGGCCAGCACTCCCCCGGCTCACGGCCGGACGACGACGGCACGGCACACAAGGACGGCAAGGCGCAGAAGGACGGCAAGGACGCGGGCCGGGAGCGCGGTCCGGCGGCCGGCGGCGGCCCGCTCAAGGGCAAGGTCGTGGTGATCGACCCCGGCCACAACCCCACCAACCGCGACCACACGGCGGAGATCGCGCGCCAGGTCGATGTCGGCAACGCCCGCAAGGAGTGCGACACGACCGGCACCTCCACCAACGCCGGATACGCGGAGGCGTCCTTCACCCTCGACGTGGCGCGCCGCGCCCGCACACTGCTGCGGAAGGAAGGCGTGCGGGTCGTCTTCACCCAGGACGGCGACCGTCCGTACGGGCCGTGCGTGGACGAGCGCGCCGAGATCGGCAACAAGGCCCACGCGGATGCCGCGATCTCGATCCACGCGGACGGCGCCGGGGCCGGGAACCGCGGCTTCCACGTGATCCGGCCCGGTGCGGTGCACGCCGGCGGCGCGGACACCCGGAAGATCACCGGTCCGTCGCGCGACCTCGCCGACCATGTCGTGGGCCGCTTCGTCGCGGCGACCGGCAGCGCACCGGCCAACTACATCGGTAACGGCAAGGGCCTGGACACCCGTACCGACCTCGGCGGGCTCAACCTCTCCCGGGTGCCGAAAGTCTTCCTGGAGTGCGGCAACATGCGCGACGCGCAGGACGCGGCGCGCCTGACCGACCCCGCGTGGCGCCAGAAGGCGGCCGCCGGCATCGCCGAGGGCATCACCGGTTTCCTGCGCCGCTGACGGCCGGCCGGCGCCACCGGCACCCACGCGAACCGGCCCGTCGGGCGCCCGGAGCCCCTCATAAGGGGACGAGACGACCCAGCGGATGGGGCGGTAGGTTCCCCCTTACGATGGGGCCACCCCCGCGCCTCGCGCCGTGCGCAATCGGCGACAGCACGACCCATGACGAAAAACGGCAAAGGATTCCTTACGTGAACATCCGATCCCTCACACGAGGCGACGGCGTGGTGATCGGAGCAGCGGTGTTGCTGTTCATCGCCTCGTTCCTCGATTTCACCGGCAGCCCCGACTGCTCCGGCGAGATGGCCAAGTACTGCGCCGCCGCCGAGAGCTCGAACGCCTGGGACTCGCTCGCCACCGTCATGAGCATCTACCTGGCCGGTGTCATCGCTGCCGTGCTCATCATCGTGAGCCGCGCGCTGCCGCAGCCGCGCAAGGTCGCCGGTCTGGACCTCGGACAGTTCGGTGTCGCGCTCAGCATCTTCGCGGCCTGGACGGCGTTCTGGACGATCATCAGCGTCGGCAGCGCGGGCCCCGGCATCATCATCGGCCTCATCGCCGCGCTGATCCTGGCCGCCGCCGCCCTCGCCTCGCCGCTCGTCCCCGCGCTGCAGGCCAAGCTCATCACCGCCCCCGCCGCCTCGCCGTCCCCGTACAACACCGGCGTGAACGCCGGGTACGGCTACCCGGGCGCGCAGCAGCAGGTGCCGGGCCAGGGCTACGGCTACCCGGGCGGCCCGCAGCAGGGCGGCCAGCCCTCGTACGGCGGCCAGCCCCAGCAGACGCAGGGCGGCCAGGCCGGCCAGCCCGCGCCCGCCGCGACCGACCAGCAGACCGGTGCGCCGGCCGCCGAATTCGCGCCGTTCTGGTTCGCGGTTCCGGTCGCCCGCCCGCTGTACGGCGAGGACGGCAGCCCGACGCCGATCGCCGAACTGGCCCCCGGCACCTGGTACCTCGCGGTCGAGCAGCGCGGCCAGGCGCTGATCGCGCAGACCCAGGACGGCCGCCGCGGCGTCCTGCAGGACACCACCGGCATCCAGCGCGGCTGATTCCGCGCGCCGACGGTCTCGCACGGCCCCGTACCCACCGTTCGTGGGTGCGGGGCCGTTGCCATGGCCGCACCCGCCTCGTACAGTCGCCGCACGATATTCTGACGGTACGTCAGGAAGGATCGGTATGCGGCTCGGCCTGGCGCTCGGCTACTGGGGACGGGGCCCGGACCCCCGCCATCTCGACCTCGCCCGTGAGGCGGAACGGCTCGGCTACGCCTCCGTGTGGACGGCGGAGTCCTGGGGATCGGACGCGTTCACCGCACTGACCTGGATCGCAGCGCACACCACACGCATCGAACTGGGCACCGGCATCGCGCAGATGGCGGCCCGTGCCCCCACCGCCACCGCGATGCACGCGCTCACCCTGGACCACCTCAGCGGCGGGCGGATGCTGCTCGGGCTGGGGCTGTCCGGGCCGCAGGTGGTCGAGGGCTGGTACGGCAGGCCGTTCCCCAAGAGCCCGCTCACAGCGACCCGCGAGTACGTCGACGTGGTACGCCAAGTGCTGCGCCGCGAGGGGCCGGTGGCGCTGGACGGGCGGTTCCACACCCACCCGTACCGCGGCCCGGACGGCACCGGGCTCGGCAAGCCGCTCAAGCCGATCACCCATCCGCTCCGCGCCGATCTGCCCGTCCTCCTCGCCGCCGAGGGCCCGAAGAACATCGCCCAGACCTGCCGCATCGCGGACGGCTGGCTGCCGCTGTACTGGTCACCGCAGCGCACGGAGGTGTACACGGCCTCCCTCGCCGACGCACCGGAGTCCTTCCGCATCGCGCCCATGGCGCGGGCCGTGGTCTGTGACGACGTCGGCGAGGGGCTGCTGCCGGTCAAGGCGATGCTGGGCTTCTACATCGGCGGCATGGGGCCGAACAAAGGGCGCACGGAGCACTCCACCAGGGGCGGTGGTCGGGCGACGGGTGGGCGGAACTTCCACGCGGATCTGATGGCGCGCATGGGGTACGAGGAGGAGGCCCGGCGGATCCAGGACCTCTTCCGGGAGGGGCGGCGGGAGGACGCCGTGCGCGCCGTCCCCGACGCCTTCGCCGACGAGATCTCCCTCGTCGGGCCGCGTGAACGCATCGCCGAGCGGCTGGAGCTGTGGCGCGCGGGCCCGGTCACCGACCTCCTGGTCATGGCCCCGGACCCGCACACCCTGCGCGTACTCGCCGAGCTCAACTCCTAGGCGCTCGCCGCCCGGACGGTCGGCGGCTAGCCGAAGCTCACCATGCCGAGCCACTCGTCGAACAGGCCGCGGTCCCCCTCGACGGTGACCGCCGGGGTGTCGTGCGGCAGGCGCCGGTAGAAGACCAGCAGGACGTCCGTCAGCGGGCCGCTGAGCGTGACGGCGGCCTGCTCGTCCGCGCCGGCCCGCCGCCAGTCGAGCCGGTCACCGGTCAGGTCGATGATCCAACGTGTGCCGGCCGGGCCGATGTCCGTGGCATGCAGGCAGACCGTGCGTCCCGGGCCCAGCAGCTGCACGAGGTCCGGCCGCCGCGCCAGGACCTGCGGGGAGGTGCCGATCTCCAGCCACTCCTCCATCGTGTCCGCGGCGACGTCCGGCGCGAGCCCGTACCCGGCGCCCGCCGCGATCGCCGCGTCCGCACGGTGGATCACGATCTCGTGCGTGGCGCGCCGCGCCCAGAACGCCGCGGTCTGCTCGTCCACCCAGGTCCACACCCGGGTGTCGGGGCCGGCGTCCCGCAGCGCCGCGGCCGCCAGCTCAGCGCTCTCGCCCAGCCAGGCCTCCAGCGCGGCCGGGTCCCCGTCCCCCGGCCCCTGGAAATCCGGTACGTCCTCGTCGGGGACGACGTCCCGCGCGCGGGTCCGCACGGTCGTCCCCATCCAGCGGAGCGCTCCGCCGAGGTGCCGGGTCAGCTCGCCGATCGTCCATTCCGGGCAGGTGGGAACCGTCGCCTTCAGGTCCGCCCCCCGCAGTGCTTCCCGGAACAGTCCGGTCTGCACCAGAATCTCTTCGCAGTACCTCTCGTGCCCAAGGCGTGTCATACCCGCACGCTAGTGCGTTTCTGGGGCTCTCGCCCCGGAATTTCGGGACGGGCGATCAACGGCAGCAGTCGGGCTCCAGCCCCGCCGGGAGGCGCTCGCCGCCGAAGACGGCCGTGGTGGCCTCGTCGCCGCCGAGCGCCGCCACCGCCAGCAGCAGGGAGCCTGCCGTCCACGACGTCAGCTCGCGCGGCCAGATCGCGTCGTCGTCGAAGACGTAGCCGGTCCAGTACATGCCGTCCTCGGCACGCAGGTGCTGGATCGAGCGGAGGATCTCCACGGCCCGGTCGGACTCACCCATCGCCCAGAGAGCCAGCGCCAGTTCGGCGCTCTCGCCGCCGGTGACCCAGGGGTTGGGCAGTACGCAGCGGACGCCCAGGCCCGGCACGACGAAGTCGTCCCACTGCGCCTCGATGCGCTCCTTGGCCGCCTGGCCGCGCAGCGCGCCGCCGAGCACCGGGTAGTACCAGTCCATCGAGTAGCGGGACTTGTCGAGGAACCGCTCGGGGTGGTGCCGGATGGCGTGGCCCAGCCGGCCGGCCGCCAGCTCCCAGTCCGGCTGCGGTTCGCCGCGCAGGTCGGCCATGGCCAGGGCGCAGCGCAGCGCCTGGTGGACGGAGGAGGAACCGGTCAGCAGCGCGTCGTTGACGGGCGTGCCGTCGTCCTCGCGCTTCCAGCCGATCTCGCCGCCGGGCTGCTGGAGGGCGAGGACGAACTCGACGGCCGCGTACACCGCCGGCCACATGCGGTCCAGGAAGGTGTCGTCGCCCGTGGAGAGGTAGTGGTGCCAGACGCCGACGGCGAGGTACGCGCAGAAGTTGGTCTCCCGGCCCCGGTCGGTGGGCCGCTCCGCGTCCCCGTCGGCGTACGCGGCGTACCAGGAGCCGTCGGGCAGCTGATGATCGGCCAGCCACTGGTAGGCGGCCTCGGCGCGGGCGTGCTCGCCGGCCGCGTCCAGCGCCATCGCTGCCTCGGTGTGGTCCCAGGGGTCGAGGTGGTGGCCCCGGAACCACGGGATGGCGCCGTCCGCGCGCTGGGCCGCGAGGATGCCGGCGACGGTGCGGGCTGCCTGCCCAGCGGTGAGCACTCCGGGCAGGACGAGTCGTTCGGTGCGCCCGGGGCTCGTCACAGGGCGGCTCGCGCGGCCTCGTCGTGCAGCCCGGCAGCGGCCTTCGGCTCGTGCGGCTTGGTGGCGTACGCGACGAAGCTCTTGCCGATGAGCGGGTTCAGCGCGTTCTCGGCGAGCCGCGTGGCCAGCGGCTTCTTCATGATGTCCCAGACCAGGAGCTTGTGGTACGCCTTGACCGGCAGCGCCTTGTCGTTGTCCACGCCGAACGCGCACTTGAGCCACCAGTAGGGGCTGTGCAGCGCGTGTGCGTGGTGCGAGCCGTACGGGCGCAGCCCCGCCTCACGCATCTTGCCGAGCAGTTCGTCGGCCTTGTAGATGCGGATGTGGCCGCCCTCGACCTCGTGGTACGCGTCGCTGAGCGCCCAGCAGACCTTCTCGGGGCCGTAGCGGGGCACGGTGACGGCGATCCGGCCGCCGGGCTTGAGGACCCGGACCATCTCGGCGAGCACGCCCTTGTCGTCCGGGATGTGCTCCATGACCTCGGAGATGATCACGACGTCGAAGGAGTCGTCGGGGAAGGGCAGCGCGAGCGCGTCGCCCTCCATGGCGGTCGCCGTGGCGCCGGCCGGGGCCTCGCCGGCCTCCTCCATCGCCGCGAACCACTTGGCGACCTCGCGGATCTCCTCGGCGTTCTGGTCGAGCGCGACGACCTGCGCGCCGCGCCGGTAGCACTCGAAGGCGTGCCGGCCCGCGCCGCAGCCCAGATCGAGCACGCGGTCGCCCGGTGCGAGCGGGAATCGGGAAAAGTCGACGGTCAGCACGGCCTCTCAGCTTTCGTCCTGGGGAGGCCCCGGCCGCACGGGGACGGCGGGGACGGTATGGCGGTCACGGCGGTCTCGGCGGACAGAGGTGCGGGGGCCGTACTAGGCGCGCGCGGCGGGCTCGGCGGCCGGCACGGCGGTGGGACGGGCGGCCTGCGGCCGGTGTGCCGCCTGCCGGGCGATGGCCTCGCGGTAGCGCTCGGCGGTGCCGATGGCCGCCTGCCGCCAGGTGAACCGGGCGAGCACCCGCTCGCGCCCCGCGGCGCCGAGCCGGCGGCGCAGGTCCGCGTCGCCCAGCAGCCGGTTCAGGCCCGTGGCGAGCGCGCCCGCGTCGCCCGGCGGCACGGCGAGACAGGTCTCGCCGTCGGGCCCGGCGACCTCGGGGATGGCGCCGCCGGTGGTGGCCAGCAGCGGCGTGCCGGTGGCCATGGCCTCGGCGGCCGGCAGCGAGAAGCCTTCGTAGAGCGAGGGCACGCAGGCGACCTGGGCGCCGCGCACCAGGTCCACCAGCTCGGCGTCGCTGATGCCCTTGACGAACTCGATGGCGTCACCGAGCCCGTACCGCTCGATGGCCGCGGCGACCGGGCCGTCGTCGGCGCGCTTGCCGACCACCACCAGGTGCGCCGCCGGGTTCTCGGTGCGGACCTTGGCGAGCGCCTCGACCAGGTGGATCAGGCCCTTGAGCGGTACGTCGGCGCTGGAGGTGGTGACGATGCGGCCCGGCACCTCGGGGACCGACGGGTCGGGCGAGAAGAGATCGGTGTCCGCGCCGATGTGCACGACGTGGATGCGGTCCTGACGGACGCCCAGGTGGTCGGTGATCTCCTGGCGGGAGGAGCCGGAGACGGTGAGGACCGAGGGCAGCCGGCGGGCGACCCGCTTCTGCATGCGGGTGAAGCCGTACCAGCGGCGGACCGAGGCGCGCCGGCGCCAGCCGTCCGCGGCATCCAGGTCCAGCTGCCGGTCGACGGTGATGGGGTGGTGGATCGTGGTGACCAGCGGCGCGCCGAGGTCGCCGAGCAGGCCGTAGCCGAGCGTCTGGTTGTCGTGGATCACGTCGAAGTCGCCGCGGCGCGCGGCGAGATGGCGGCGCGCCCGCAGGGAGAAGGTGAGCGGCTCGGGGAAGCCGCCGGTCCACATCGTGCCCACTTCGAGGGCGTCGACCCAGTCCCGGTACTCGTCGCGTCTCGGCGTGCGGAAGGGGTCCGGCTGCCGGTAGAGGTCCAGGCTGGGCAGCTCGGTCAGCGGTACCCCGGCGTCGAGGACGGGGTAGGGCTGGGCGCCGATGACCTCGACGGAGTGGCCGAGCCCGGCGAGTTCGCGGGAGAGGTGGCGAACGTAGACGCCCTGGCCGCCGCAGAACGGATTCCCTTTGTACGTGAGCAGGGCGATCCGAAGGGGGCGGTCGCCGGTGGCCTCGGCGGGGCGAGCGGCGGCTGCCTGGACGGCCTCAGCGGACACTCTCGGCCCCTCTCTCACTGGACTTTCGCCGGAGCGTAACCGCTGGCGCTAATCTAGAACAAGTTACAGAACGGATCGGTTACCGACGAGTTCACCTAGCTCGAATCTACCGGGCGGTGAACCGACGAAAAGGGCCGCACCAGGTGATTCGCGCCACGACCCACCCCCTGCCATGCTGACCCGATCAGCAGCTCGACGTACCCCGGAGCACGGACGGACCGCCACGGAATGGGACACATGACTTCCGAACCCCAGTCGGCGCTTCCCGCCAGCCCCGCCCTGACCGAGCGCCAGGAAGCGCGCCGCCGCCGCATCCTGCACGCCAGCGCGCAGCTGGCCGGGCGGGGCGGCTTCGACGCCGTGCAGATGCGCGAGGTCGCGGAGATGTCGAACGTCGCACTGGGCACGCTGTACCGCTACTTCCCCTCCAAGATCCATCTGCTGGTGGCGACCATGCAGGACCAGCTGCAGCACATGCACGCGACGTTGCGCAAACGCCCGCCGACGGAGAGTGACCCCGGGGCGCGGGTGGCCCAGACGCTGATGCGGGCCTTCCGCGCGATGCAGCGCGAGCCGCACCTCGCGGACGCCATGGTGCGCGCGCTCACCTTCGCCGACCGGTCGGTGAGCCCCGAGGTGGACACCGTCTCCCGGCTGACGACGGCGATCATCCTGGACGCCATGGGGCTGGATTCGGCCGCCACCCCCGAGCAGCTCTCGGCCGTACGAGTGATCGAACACACCTGGCACTCGGCACTGATCACCTGGCTGTCGGGGCGGGCTTCGATTGCGCAAGTGAAGATCGACATCGAGACGGTGTGCCGGCTCATCGAGCTGACGTCTTCCCAGCGCCCGGAATAGCCCTTTCTCTTCCGGTAATTCTCCTTTCGCTCCCCCGGCCACGCCCCCTCACGGCGTGCATACATGCGTAACGTCGTGCACCCGTGCGCCCCCTTGCCCCCTCTTGGCCTGATCTGCGGCCCCACAGCGCGCCCATTACAGGTATGAATTCGGGGTGGTTGACAAATATGCCGGTACACGGGGGTCTGGAGGGGGACTGCAGTGATCCGGGTGCTGCTGGTGCACGACGTCTGCCTGTTTCGATGGGCGTTGGCCGAGGTGCTCAGCAGGGAAAACGACATAGAGGTGGCGGTGTCCACGCCGGACGGCGCGGCGAGCCGGGTGCGCGCGTTGCAGCCGGACGTCTGCGTGGTCGATGTGGACTCCGCCGTGCCGATCGGACTGAATGCGTTGCGAAAGTTATCGGACAGCGGGGTCGCGCCAACGGCACATGCCGAAGGTAAAACTCCGAGAGAGGACTCCGGTTGGGGTGACGGTGCGTATCGAAGCGCCGACCCGCACCGGACGGGCCGGGGGGCGAGAACCACGGCCGGGACACACGGCGCCGTGGTGCCCGGCAGAGGGACGAACGGCTGGGGAGCCCCGGCGGGCACCACGCAGGTGGTGCAGGACGCGCACGGCGGCCGCACCCTCCCGGGGCACGGCACGACGGGCCGCGGCCCCATCGCGCACATCCCGCAGCAGGCCACCAGATGCCGCGAGCACCCCGCGCACGGCACGGCCGGCACCCCGCCCTGCGGCGCGGAGTGCGCGGCGGGCGGCGCGCGGGAGGGGGCGGACGCGCCGCGCCGGGGGCCCGCGCTGCTGGTACTGGGCTCCGCCGGCCGGCCGGGGCCGCTGCGCCGGGCATTCGAGGCGAACGCGCTCGGCTTTGTCGACAAGGAGGGCTCGCCCCGGCAGTTGACCGCGGGGATCCGGCAGGTCGCGGCGGGCCGGCGCTTCATCGACGGCTCGCTCGGCTTCGGCTTCCTCCAGGCCGCCGAAATGCCGCTCACCCAGCGGGAGCTGAGCGTGCTCTCGCTCGCGGCGGAGGGCGCCTCGGTCGCCGAGATCGCCGGCACGCTGCACCTGTCCAACGGCACGGTGCGCAACTACATGTCCGCGATCACCCGGAAGACCGGCGCCCGCAACAGGGTCGACGCCATCCGGATCTCCCAGGGGGAGGGCTGGCTGTGACCGGACCGCCGGACAACGGCCCGGGGCGCACCCCGCGCATTAGGCGGCCCGGGCCCGTCCGGCTCAGCGCACGAGCGCCGGCCGCGCGCCGTCGTCCGCCCACTCCCCCACGAGGTCGCGGTAGAGCCCGGAGCGCCGCAACAGATCGCGGTGGCGCCCGCACAGCGCGTACGTACCGTCCATCACCAGCACGCGGTCCGCGCGGAGCGCCGAGCTGATGCGGTGCGCCACGACGATCAGCGAGCCGCCCGGCCGGGCGGCGAAGGCCCGCTCCGCCCGGGCCTCCGTCGCCGCGTCCAGATGGCAGCCGGCCTCGTCGAGGATGGCGAGCGGGGCGGGCGCGAGATGGGCACGGGCGAGCGCGATCAGCTGCCGCTCGCCCGCGGAGAGCGTGCCGGGCGTGACCCGCGCACCGAACCCGCCCAGCCGCTGGACCAGTTCCGCGGCGCCCACCGCCACGGCCGAGGCCCGCAGCGCGGCGTCCGGCACGGCCTCGGGGCGCGGGCAGAGGTACAGCAGGTTCTCCTTGAGCGTCCCGGAGAACACGTAGGCCTGCTGCGGTACGAGAACGCGCCTGGACCCCGCGCCGTTCCCGCCCAGCCGGATCTCTCCCCGGTCGGGGACCAGCACCCCCGCGAGCAGCGCCGCGAGAGTCGACTTACCGATACCGCTCGGCCCGACGACGGCCAGGTGCCCGCCGACCGGCAGGGTCAGCTCCAGCCCCTGCACGACGGGCGTCGCATGCTCGCCGTACGCGAAGGACACCCCCCGCGCCGCCACCGCCAGCCCACTGGCGGCGGGCGGCGTCGCCCATGCGGGCAGGGGGGCGGGGACGTCGTCGGCAGCGTCGTCCGGCCCGGCTCCGGGGTGCGTGGCGTGCGCGGCGCCCAGGGAGTCGTCGGTCGCCCCGGCTTCGAAGGGGGCGGCCGTCGGGGCCCCGGGGAGGGCGGCCACTTCGTACCCGGAGAGGCCGGGCGTCCGGTGTCCGGACAGCCCGGCCGTCTCCTCGCCGGACGGCCGCGCCTCCGCGCCGGCAGGCCGCGTCGTCCCGCCGGACGGTTGCGCCGCCGCGCGCGCGGTGCGGTTGCCGGCCGTGAGGCCAGGTACGGGGATCCCGCCGGGCAGCGTCCGCCGCTTGGCCGGCAGCGCGTGCCGCGGCCGCTTGGCGTGCCGCGCCCCGCCGCGGGCTGCGGGACCGGCCGGCTGCTCGGCGGGCTGAGCCACCGGCCGTTGAGCGGCCGACGAGGGACCGGCCAACGGGCGGGGCACGGGCGACAGCCCGGCCGGCAGCTGGGAGGTCGACGCGGGGTCGATCCAGGGTTGGTGGGTCGGTGAGTGGGTGGGTGAGTGGGTGGGCGCGGAGAGGCCGGTCGGCGGTTGAGCGGCCGTGGGCGGAACGACGGCCGGTGGGACGGTCGGCCGGGGCGGGATGCCTAAGGACGGGGCGCTACCGGCCGCTGTGCCGGGGGCCGGGGCGCCCACGGCCGGGGGCGGCAGGGCCGGGGGTTCGGGGGCCGGCGGGAGGGCGAACCAGCGCTGCGTACCGGCACCGCCGGGGAGCGCGGGGCGCGCGACGACGGGGAGGCCGGGGCCGGCGGGGCCGGGCGGACGCGGAGCCGGAAGGGCACCGTTCGCCTCCGCCGCCTCCGTCGGTTCCGTCATCTCCATCGCCTGCGCCGCCCCGGCCGTCGCCGACTGGCCCGACGCGGCCGGGTCCGCGGAGTCCGGCGCCGTCGCGTTCGGTCCGGCCCCGGTCAGCCGGCGCAGTACGACGGCCAGCCGTGTACCGGACGTACCCAGCCCCAACAGCAGCGCGTGCAGCGCGGGCAGCATGGACTGCGCGAGGTAGGCCAGCGCGCCGACCAGCGCGCCCGGCGTCACGCCGTTGTCCAGCAGCCAGGGCGCCGTGACCAGCAGCAGGACCACCGGCAGCCGGCCGCCCACGCCGAGCGCGAGGGTGCGGCAGACGTTCCAGCGGGCGAGGGTGCGGGAGGCCCGCCACTCGGCGTCGAAGCGCTCCCCCGCCTCGCGCGCCACCCGCTCCTCCGCGCCGGCCGCCGTCACGTCGCGCAGGCCGCCGGCCGCCACGCCCACCGCGTGGACGATGGCCTCGTCGGCCGCCAGGTACGTCTCCTGGCCGCGCGTCATCGGGCGCAGCGTCACCATGAAGAGGCCGAGGCCGAGCACGAGGGGCGGCAGGACGACGAGCAGCAGTACCGGAGCGAGCGACACCAGGCCGATCAGCGCGCCGGCGGCGGTGAAGACGAAGCCGCGGGTCACCATGACCAGCCCGCCGAAGGTGTCGCGGGCGATCTCCACCTGGTGCGCGGCGCGGGACACCGCACCGTGGTCGGCCTCCCGCAGCGCGCGGGTGACGACCCGTCGGAGCAGTTCGTCGCGGAGCGGTTCGACCAGGTCGGCGACGGAACGGTAGACCCGGCCCGTACCGTACGAGCCGACCGCGACGGCCAGCGCGGCGGCGGCCAGCCAGCCGAGCCCGACCGTGAGCCGGCCGGCGAGGAAGCCGTCGTCGATGGCCCTGGCCAGCGCGAAGCCGAGCAGGAACGTCTGGGCCGCCTCGGCCACGGACCAGGCGGCCAGCCGCGCCACGACGGCCCGCCGCCGGCCCAGGAACCGCCGGGCTCCGTCCCGCAGCCGCATCCCGCCGCCCGTTCGTCGTCCCTCGCCGCGCACGCCGCTGTCGCTCCCGTTCCTGCCGGTCACTGCCGTCCGTACCTCTCCCGCCGCGGACCGCTCCTCCCGAGCACCCCGCACACCGTCCGCCGTCACTGGTCGCCCCGCCGTTCCACGGCCCACCGCTCCCCGAGCGCCACAACCCGCGCCGCGGTCATCTCGGCCCGCGCCCCGGGCCCGCTCCGCTGCGGCCCGGGGACCTGCCGGCCGGGCACTGCCGGACCGCTTGTCTGCGGGCCGTTGACCTGCGGGCCGTTGACCTGCGGACTGGGGGCCGCTGAACCGGGGGCCACAGCCGCGGGAGGCGCCGGGGGCGGCCCCTCCGACCCCGGAGTCGCCGGGCCGATGGGCTCTCGGCGGGGCGCCGTGGGGCGGCCCACCCGCGGGTCAGGGGACGCCGCGTGCGGAGGGACCGGGGTGGTCGGGGTAGTCGGGGTGACCGGGGTAGTCGGGGTGACCGGAGCAGCCGGGGTGACCGGACGCGGGGCCGCCGGACCGTACGAAGCCGCGGGGCCGGACGGGGGTACCGGATCGGACGGGGCCATCGGGCCGGAAGCCGTTGCGTCGGGGCCCTGGGCCGTCGCGCCGGGCCCGGAGCGCAGCGCCCGGCGTGGGGCCGGAGCCGGCCCGTCTCCCGAGGCCCGGGGGGCGGTCACCGGGGCGGACCGGGGATCCGGTACCGACGACTGCGGCTGCGACTGCGGCGCCTGCTGGGACTGCGCCCGCGGCCGTGTCTGCTGCTCGGTCTGGGCGAGCAGGTCTGCCAGGGCGCGGCGGCGGCGCTGGGTGACGGGCATGCCCTCCGGGATCGGTATGCCCTCCGGCACCGGCCACCCGCCCGGGACCGGCCTCCCTTCCGGCCCCGGGCTCCCCTCGGGTGCCTGCGCGGGGCCGTCCGCGGGCCCCTGGCCGTGGGCCCAGCTCGGGACGTTCGCGGCACCGGGCGACGACGGCGGCCACTGCGCCTCCACGGGCGTCGGCCCCTCCGACCGCGCGTCGGCCGGCCGCGCACCGGCGGGCCCCCCGATACGCCGGGCCCCCCGCCCCGGGAAGTCACCGCCCGCCGCGCCACCGCGCGGCGTGCCGGCGCCCGACGACGTTCCGCCCGGCGTACCCGGGCCGGACCCCTCCCCCTGGGCGGCCGCCGCGCCGTGGCCGATGGCTCGGCGCGGGCGGGGGCCGGGGGCGCCGGCCGGCGGCCTCCCCACCGCCGGGCCGCCCGCAGGGCGCTTCCGTACCGGCAGCCTGGCCGTCGTCCGGTCCTCCTCCGCCGCCCCGTCGCCCGCGACCGGTATCTGCCACCGGCGGGGCGCCGGCCCGCCCTCCTCCGCGAGCGGGGCCGGCTCGTCCTGCCCGAACAGGGCCCGGTAGCGCGGGTCCTCCCAGAGCACGGCGTGCGGCGCCAGCGCGCGGATGAAGCCCGCGTCGAGCCAGGCGACCAGGTCAGCGCGGGCGGCGGTGGCGGCCCGGTGCGCGATGATCAGACGGGTCCCGGCCCGCACGTCCCGCAGCAGCGCACGGCCGACGCGCAGTTCGGTGACCGTGTCGAGGCTGGAGGTCGCGTCGTCGAGGATCAGCAGCCGCTCGGCGTGCGCGAACGCGCGGGCCAGCCCCAACCGCTGGATCTCTCCGCCGGACAGCGGTACGTCGGCGCAGGGCGTGGCGTACCCCTCGGGCAGCCGCCGGATGAAGGAGGCCGCGCCCGCCGCGTGGGCCGCCGCCTCCACGTCGCCCGGCCCCGGCTCGTACACCCCGTACGCGATGGTGTCGTGCACCGTCCCGCCCAGCAGCGCGGGCCGTTCGAAGGCATAGCCGACGGAGCGCCGCAGCGCGTAGTGGCTGAGCCCGCGCAACGGCTCGCCGTCCAGCAGGACTTCGCCCGCGTCCGGTTCGATCAGCCGCCCGGCGACGGCGGCGAGGACGGACTTGCCGGTGCCTGAGCGGCCGACGACGGCCATCGTGCAGCCGCCCGGGACGGTCAGGTCGAGGCTGTCCAGGACGAGGTGGCCGGCCTTCCGTACGGTGATGCCGCGCAGTTCGAGGGCGCCCGCGCACGCCCGGGCGCCCTCCTCCCCGTCGGCGCCGGCCCCCGTACCCGGCTCCCCCGTGGCCTCCGACTCCCCGTACTCGATGGCCGGGAGGTCCTGGAGTTCCGTGAGGCGGCGGGCCGCGGCGCGGCTGTGGACCAGGCCGTTGAGGTGGCCGACGAGCGTGCCGACGCCGGCCGCGAGGACCGCGTACCGGGAGGCGGCGAGCAGGTCGCCGATGGTGAGGGCGCCGGCCAGCAGCCGCAGCCCGCCGACCGCGAGTACGGCGATCTGGAGCAGCGGGACCAGAGCGGCGGCCTGGGCGGTGGACCGGCCCTGCACCCGCCACATGCGGTGGCCCTGCCGGGAGAGGGCCGGCAGCGGCGCGAGGATGCGGCCGGCCTCGCGTTCGTGGCTGCCGGCGGCGGCGATGGTGCGGGCCCCGCCGATCGCCTCCAGCAGGCGCCCGGCGATGTCGCCCTGGATCCGCTGGTACTGCGCCACGCAGTCCCCCGTGTCGCGGACGAACGCGCGCATCAGCAGCGCCAGCAGCGGCAGTCCGAGGACGAAGGTGGCCGCGGTCCACGGGTCGAGCAGGGCCAGGGCCACCAGCGCGCCGACCGGGGTGAGCGCCATGGCCGCGGTGGCGGCGAGCGCGGTGGGCGCGGTGCCGGCCGTGGCGGCGTTGCCCACGACCCGTGCGACCAGGTCGCCGGTCTCGTGGCGCTCGGTGGCGGTGGGCCCGGCGGCCAGCACGCCGCGGAGCGCCCGGCGCCGCAGCCAGGCGGTGGCGCGCGCGTCCGTCGTACCGGTGAGCAGCCCGTCGAGCGCGCCGAGCAGCACGAGCAGCGCGGTGAGTCCGGCGCAGGCGAGCAGCCAGGCTTGTGCGGGGCGGCCGTCGAGCAGCAGGTCGAGGGTGTGGCCGAGGATGGCGGGGAGGGCGAGACCGACCGCGGCGCCGCAGGTGGTGAGCAGCAGGACTGCCGAGGCCCGGGGGGCGCTGTGGCGCAGTGCGCCGAGCAGCAGCCGGTCGGCGGGTTTGGCGGTCACGGTTCTTCCTCCCGGACGAGCTTTCGAGCTGACGATCAGTCGGAGCGCAAGGGCCGAGCTGTATGGAGCGAACGGGCTGAGCTGTACCTGACAGGGCGTTACGCAGACGTGGGCGGCGCTGCACAGGCGGTACGTAGGCAGTACGTAGGCAGTACGTAGGCAGTACGTAGGCAGTGGTACGTGGACGGTGCGTGCGGGGAAATGGTGTGCGTGCGGCTCGTGTGAGCCGCACGCACACCGGTCCGTACCGGGCCGGATCGGCTTGCCGGAGCAGGCCGGCCGACACGGGCGGCGGGCCGCGCCGTACCGGGCCGGACCTCACGGTCCGGTACGGGTACGGCCGCCTCCCGTGCTGTGGCCGGCCCGTATCACCTCACGGTCTCGGGCCGACAGGTTCCGGAACGAACCTGATCAGGGGCGGTGCGCCGGTCAGAGGCGCAACGCGTCCGGTTCGGGCAGCGGTGGCAGGAACGGCAGTTGCACCGGTTCCTCGTGCAGTGCCGAGCCGAGGGCGAGCAGGCAGCCGGCCGTGCCGGTGGACAGGTCCATCGACAGCCTCATCAACTGATCGCCGGGGAAGGCCAGTTCGCCTCGGTAGGGCATCGTGTACCAGCTCAGGTCGGCGATCTGCGACGCCAGCGCGGCCTCGACCTCGGGGTCGGGCGTCGTCGTGCGGGCCAGGTGCAGCACCATGCCTGCGCGCCCCCTGAAGAGGCCGGGCTGCGCGTAGAAGCGGGCCTGCGCGGCCGGCAGCATCGCCATCCGCGCCTCCTCGAACTCCGCGTCGGCGCGGTGCGTGAGGTAGTCGTCGAGGACCATCGCGATGCCCACCGACCCGGCGCCGAGGTACGGCATGGTGCGCCAGCCCTCGTCGACCAGCAGCGTGCCGCGCGCGTTGCGCACGCACCGGGCGAGGTCGCTGCGGAGCGCCTGCGCCGCGAGGTCGAGCAGCCCGGGGTCCCCGGTGCCTTCGTACAGGCGCAGGAAGAGCAGTGCGGGGCCGCTCGCGCCGCGCAGCAGTCCGGCCCGGTTCGCGCAGCTCTCCAGCCGGTCGGCGGCGTGCCCGGCCGCCTCCAGCGCCCGGTCGCGCAGTTCGCGTGCGCCGCGTTCGCGCGCCAGGTGGTCCAGGGTGAGGCCGATGCCGGCCAGGCCGCCGTACAGGTCGGGACCGAGGCGGTACCACTTCTCGGCGAGCACCCGCTCGATCAGCTCGTCGGCCCGTTCGCGGTGGCCGAGCCGGTCCAGTACGTAGGCGACGCCGGCGAGTCCGTCGTAGCACCCGAGGGGGGTGCCGAGGGGAGGCGGAGCGGTCTGCCGCAACAACCACTCCTCACCCTCCTCGAACCCCTCGGCACCCGTCTCGGAGAGCGCGTACAGGACACCGGCCGCCCCGTGGGCGATGCCGAGTCCGCCGCCGTCGGCGAACTGGGCGACGTCGCCGGGGAACAGGCGGTCCGTGCGCTCGGGCGTGGCCGAGGCGAGGATGCCCCGGGCCATGGATTCGCGGCTGCGCGGCCAGTCGGCCGGGTCGCAGACGTACGGTTCGCGGGTGTCGACCGCGACGAGGTGGCGGGCCTGCGCGGGGCGCCGGATCCGTGCCTTGACGGGCTGGGGCGCGCAGATGGTGCGCACGGCTTCCTCCAGGAACCCGGGCGGTACGCCGGGGAATTCGCGGGCGATCGTCTCGGCCAGGTCGGTCGCCTTGTCCCGCTCGATCGCCAGCAGCTCCGTCATCGGCAGGAAGAGCGCGAGGCGCAGGCAGGCCAGCGCGTACCGGTCGATGTCGTAGCCGGTGCGGTCGCGGGGGACGGCGAAGGCCGGGTGGGAGAGGGAGCGCCGGGCCGATTCGGCGACATCGGTGGCGGCCTCCAGGTCCAGCAGGGTGACGCTCAGTTCGTCGGGCGCGACCATGACGTTGAACAGGTGCAGGTCGTTGAGGACCAGGCCGCGGCGGTGCACCGCGGTGACGGCCTGCTCGACGGCGGCGTGCATGCCCACCGCCCACTCCGTGTAGGAGGTCAGCGCCGCCGGCTCGGGGTCGGCGGCGAGCAGCGGATGCCGCTCGGTGAGGCAGGCGTGCAGCGTCTTGCCCGGGACGTGGTCCACGACCAGGAAGCGGTGGTCGCCGACGGTGACCCAGTCGCGCACCTCCGGGGCCACGCCGAGGCCCGACAGCCGCCGCAGCGCGGCCCGTTCGCGCTCCAGGCGGATGACCGCGTCGGCCCCGTCGGCGGCGAGCCCGGCGTGCGGCCTGGCCTCCTTGAGGACCACCCGCTCGCCGGTGTCCCGGTCGCGGCCGAGGTAGACGCCGCCCCCGTTGGCGAAGCGCAGCGCCGATTCGACGGCGTACGGCAGGTCGGCGACGGTGGTGGCGTTGCGCGCCTTGAGGTGCGGGGCCAGGAAGTCCGGCAGCTCGGCCCACTCCGGCGGCCGGAAGGCAGGTTCGCAGCGGTCGGGGACCAGCCGGCCCTCGGCGTTCTCGATGGCGGGCACCAGCGCCCCGGTGCCGTCGACGCAGTGCCGCCGGGTGAAGGCGCCGTACCGCACGTACAGCGGGCCGTCGTGCCACCGCAGGTCGCTGAGGATGTACGGGCCCGGCTCGCCGTCCAGCAGCGAGCCCAGCTCCTCCAGAATGCGACGGCATTCCGCGACGTCCACCGGGTAAAGGGTGGCGAATTTGCCGCCGGCCGTCCGGTCCGCGTATTTGGAATTCCGCAGCCGCAGCGGGCGCGGGCCCGGCACGAACTTGAACGGCACGGAATGGGCGACGCAGTAGTCCCAGACCTTGGAGGCAATCTTCTCCGCATTGTCCGGGCAGGCCGACACATGTACCTTCCACCCCTGTGCCGGCCTGCCCGGACGCGGGTTCCCCTCGCTGTCCACGGGATTCACGTGGAGCCAGTCCCCGGAGAGGAAACAGCGCCACCCTTCGGGGACTGCGCGCTGCGCCGCTTCGTACACCGCACTGTCGTCGGCTGCGGCGTCCTCCCCGACGGACAAACGGTCCGGGGTTTCGTAGAAATACCTGCCGGCTAGGCAGTACACCTCGTACCGCTTGTCCATCGTCTCCCCCCTCGGCGGCGTGGAAAAGAGATTTCCACGTACGGAGAGGGGCGGACAGTCACAGACGTCATGAGGTCACCGTGAGGAACGCACGAGTAACCCTGAGTACGAACCAGCTGGTCGCACGGGTGTTCGTCTGGCCTTACTCCTCCGGCGGGAAGACAGCTTCCCCGGAGCCGGCCTCCGTAATCACGATCGCCTCGACGGGACAGCCCTCGGCCGCGGCCAGCACCGCCTCCCGGGCGTCCACCTCGTCCTTCACCGGGTGGGACTGGCGCGCGGAGTCCAGCCGGAACCCGTCCGGCGCGGTGCTCACGCACAGCCCCGAGCCGATGCAGACGCCGCGGTCCACCTCCACCTGCCACCGGGAACCCATGGCTCACGCCCCCGCCGGGAGATGGATCATCTTGTGCTCCAGATACTCGCCGTACCCCTCGGGCCCGAACTCCCGCCCGATACCGCTGTTCTTGTAGCCGCCGAACGGCCCGAGCATGTCGAGGCTGAAGGTGTTCACGGAGTACGTACCGGTGCGCACCCGACGCGCCACCTCGATGCCGCGCTCGACGTCCGCCGTCCACACCGAGCCCGACAGGCCGTAGTCGGAGTCGTCTGCGATCCGCACCGCCTCCGGCTCGTCCTCGTACGGGAGCAGGCAGATCACCGGGCCGAAGATCTCCTCGCGGGCGATGCGCATGCCGGGGGTGACGTCGCCGAAGAGAGTGGGCTCCACGTACCAGCCGGTCTCCTGGTCCGCCGGCCGGCCGCCGCCCGCGAGCACCTTGGCACCCTCCTGCTGCCCGGCCGCGATGTACTCCAGCGAGCGGCGCCGCTGCCGCTCGGCGACCAGCGGGCCGACCTCGGTGGCCGCGTCCAGCGGATCGCCGACCTTCAGCGCGGAGGCCGCGGCGGTGAACCGCTCGGCGATCTCGTCGTAGTGCGCGCGCGGCGCGAGGATGCGGGTCTGGGCCACGCAGGCCTGGCCGTTGATCATCCACGCGAAGGGCGTGATCCCGGCGACCGCGGCGTCCAGGTCGGCGTCCGGCAGGATCACCGCGGCCGACTTGCCGCCCAGCTCCAGCGTGACGCGGCTGAGGTTGCGGGCGGCCACCTCCATCACACGCTTGCCGGCCGCGACCGAGCCGGTGAAGGACACCTTGTCCACGCCCGGATGCCCGACCAGGTACTCGCTGACCTCCCGGTCGGCCGGAAGGATGGACAACACCCCTTCGGGCAGCCCGGCTTCGGTGGCGATCTCCGCGAGCAGATACGCGTCCAGCGGCGTCTCCGGCGACACCTTCAGCACCGCCGAACACCCGGCCAGCAGCGCGGGAGCGAGCTTGGCGGCGGCGGTGAACTGCGGGACGTTCCACGGCACCACGGCCGCGACCACACCGACCGGTTCCCGGCGGACCAGCAGCGGCCCGAGCACGCCCTGCCGCCGCTCCTCGTACGCACTACCGTCTCCCGGGGGACGCCCCCCGGAACCCCCGAAGTCGCGGGCGACCGTGATCGCCGCGTCCCAGACCATCATCGCGGCCAACGACTGCACCATGATCCCGGAGGTGTACGGGGTGCCGTTCTGCGCGCTGATGAGCCGCGCGAACTCCTCGCTGCGCACGGCGAACGCGTCCTTGATCCGCGTGACGACCGCGATCCGTTCCTCGAGCGGCGTGTTGGCCCACACCCCGGAGTCGAAGGACGCGCGCGCCGCCGCGACGGCACGGTCCACGTCCTCCCGGGAGGCGTGCGGCACCCGGCCGATGACCTGCTCGGTGTGCGGGGAGACGACCTCGATGGTGTCCCGGCCGGCCGGATCGACCAGCTCACCACCTATGTAGAGCTGTCCGTGCTCGATCGGGCCAGTCATCGATCCAGTCATCGATTCCGCCTCCTGCGGGCCGCCGTTACCTGTCGCGTCACCGGAAAAGTGATCTGACGCACCATCAGAACTGATACCAGTTCTAGTTAAACTAAGCCAGGCTCCGAACGGAATAGGGCCCCACCAGCGGTTTTGCCGCTGGCGGGGCCCCTCCCTATGCCGCCTGGGCCGTCTCTGGGCCGTCGTGTCCTTCGCCGGCCGCCCGGTACATGCCGTCGACCGCCTTCCGCGTGCGGCTCTCACTGCTCGGCATGAGGTGCGTGTACACGCGCAGCGTGAAGCCCGGGTCCGCATGCCCCAGGTATCCGCTCAGAGCCTTGATGTTCTCCCCCGCGTCGAGCAACACCGAGGCGTAGAAGTGCCTGAGTGCGTGCATGCCGCCCTCCCTTGACTGCTCCACTCGCTCACCGGGCGCGGGCTCAGGAAGCACCCCTGCGGTCACCAGGGCTGCCTTCCAGGCGGAGACGTTGAAGTAGTGACGCCCCACCGCCTTGCCCTCCGCCGTCGTGAAGATGAGCCTCTTGGTCACCTTCGGCCCCTCCGGGTCGAGCCAGGGCAGGGTGACGTCCTCCGGCGGGAAGCGCTTCATGTGCTCCGCGAGGGCACGCCCCACCTGCTCCGGCAGAGGCACGTCACGGACCTTGCCCCGCTTCGGCGGAGCGAACACCGCGCATTGCACGACCTGCAGAGGGCACCGCGAACGACGCCCGCGTCATGGCAGTGGTCTATTGCGAAAATGCCCGATTCAAATCCGGATTCAGTTGACTGGCAGATCATGCACGCTTGTATGGCGCGAATGGCGCGGGCTTGCTCCAGCGCCAACCCGCACATGCTCCCTGCGAGCTGTGCTGCTTCAGCTTCCAAGCGGCAGGCATCTCCGCAGTAGCGCACAGCTCCTCTGGATGCGTACACCGCACCACACATCCCACAAGTCTTCTTTGCCATGAGAACCCCCGTATGCATCTTACGTTCGGCTACGGGCCCTGAGCGTGGCGTTGGGCCGCAGGCCATCTTCCCGGACCTTCCGGACCGTCCCTGGGCCGTCCAGCGCTGGCCCCGGACGGCCCCGGCCGCCCACCAACGACCGCCACCAGCGGTCGGCCGTCAGCTCACCTGTCGCCCACCGCGTGTTCCGCAAGCCCCGCCGTCGACCGGGCTTGAGCGGCAGATTTCAAGAGCGCTCCGCTCACGGCCAGCCCCACCGCTCTGACCTGCTAGAGCAGGCCCTCGAAAGGTCCCATGAGTGTGTCTGGCCCGTCGGTGGCCCGCAGCCCGTCAGATCGCCCCCTCAGGCCGGCATGAGCGCCTCATGGCAGTTCATCTACTTCCATGCCGTGTGCACAGGGCTACCTATCCGCAAGCCCCCATGGCAGGGGCGGATGTGGCTGGACACGTGGGTGCAGCTGGGCAGACGCCCCGGCTGTTGCCGCGGAGTGGCCGGCGTCCGGACCCTCGGCCCTACCGGCACCCTTCCGGGTCTGCCGCCCCAGCGAATTCACCTTGCCACCCTGACAGCTGATGGGTGCCGGTCCCTGCCGGTCTAGTGTATGGTCGTGCCGACGGCAACACGAAAAGGAGGACAAAATGACCGACGTGGACTCGGAGGGCCCCCCGGACTGGCGCGATGCCTCCGCTGGGGGCGGCCTGGTACGCGCGGCAGCGTGGCTGCTGCAGGAGGTCGGGGAAGGGGAGCCCTTCACCAAGGCCGAGCTCCGGGCCGCCTTCCCCGACATCGCTCAGATCGACCGGCGGGTGCGAGATCTTCGGGACTACGGCTGGATCATCGACACGAGCCGGGAGGATCCGAAGCTGAGCCAGGACAAGCAGCGGTTCGTAAAGCGCGGCCTCGACGTCTGGGACCCGGAGCAGCGCAAGCTGAAGCCGACCGCCAGCAGCCGCGGCCTGCGCACATCGTCCGTACCGCAGACCGGGGAAGCTGCTGGAGCAGATGCCGAGGAGCTCGCGAACCAGGTGGCTGCACTGACCGCCCGGGAGCGGACACGCCTGCTGGCGTGGATCACGATGGGCGAGCGCCCGAAGACCTCACTTGAAGAGCTCTGGGAGCAGTACCTCCAGCTCCCGCCCGCCGGGAAGCAGAAGCTGGCCCTCCAGCTCGCACGCCTGCTGGGCGAGGACTCCCAAGGGGAGGCCGCAGGCACCTCCCCTACATAAACTCCGCCGACCCCGCCCCACGCCTGCACAGCAATGAGCGGGGCCGACGGATGCCACATCCCTTAACAGAAAGGTGGCACATCCCATGATGACTTATCCCAATCCCCCGCAGGCCGACCAGGTCCCCAATCCGCATCCCCTCCAGGTCGTCATCCTGATCATCCTGCTGTGTTTCCGGGCCGGATACGAGGCTCCGGAACTGCAGCAGGTGCTCATGGCCCTGGCTGTGGTGCTGGTCGCTGTCGCCGCAATGCGGGTTCCCGCCGCGGCCTGAGACCCAGCCGGGGCTAGTAGACAACTGAAGCCGTGAGGACTGGGCGGCCCGTTGAGCTGTGGACCACACGTGGGCCAGGCCGCGGGCCGCCCAGGAGCATCCAGCCCCGTTTCGGCAGACCTGCCGGTCTCGGGGCTGGGAGAAATCTGGGAGAAGATCTTCTCCCGCTGGCAGATGCAGACGATGTCAGGCCAAGCCATACCAACGTTCTGACCTGCCCCTTTGACCCCGGCGCCAGGGCTTGATCGTTACCGGACCTCATTCGAGACGAAGAGGTCGTGGATTCGGGCCTCCGTCACCGACTGAACAAGCACCGGGTCAGCCTGGTTGTTCGAGGACAGTCAGGGTTGGGTGGCCCCCTGGGGCCCCCTGGGCAGGTAGTCCCGGTGGGGAACGCGGGGATCAGCGGGTGCCACGGCGGGGACGTCCCACTCGCTCAGGAGTGCTTCGACTGTGTCGTGCGCGACTGGGCCGAGGGCCAGGCCGGGTTGACATCCGGCCTGGCCTTCGCTCTCTCAGGCTGCGAGTCGCTGGTGGATGGCGCCGGCGAGGGCTCGGGCGAGGCCCACGGGCACGGCATTGCCGATCTGCCTGGCGATGTCGATTTTGGTGCCGTGCCAGCGGTAGTCCTCAGGGAACCCTTGGAGGAGGGCCGCCTCGAAGTGCGTGATGGGGCGGTGTTCGTGAGGGTGGAGGTAGCGACCCTTTTCCGGCTTGTGGAACTCGGTCCGGATCGTCACGGAGGGAGAACCCGAGCGGAGCCGCCCCATCACGTCTGCCGATCCACTGCGGTGCTGGTCCCAGGACTGAGTGCTGAGGTAGGTCTTGTGCCCTTCGATCTCCGCATACTTCCCGGTCAGGTCGTGGCGGTTTCCTCCCGGGGGAATTGCGGCGTAGCGGGCAAGCGAGAGCGGCCTGGGGGTGCGGCCGAAGTGCAGCTCGGTGGTCCGGTACGGGCCGGGCAGGCCCTCAGGTGTGCGGCGGCCCGGAAGCTCTGTGCCGGTGATCGCCAGCTGTGCTGACCGGTTGAACACCACGTCCACGGGCACCCACTGCGGCAGAGCCGCTGTTCCGTCAAAGAGCACCAGGTCAGTCTTGATCTCGGGGAACCTGGTGTGTGTCGGGGCAGGGTGGTGCAGCGGGGCGCCGAGGTCCCGGCGGGTGGCGAGAACGATCACGCGCCTGCGTGCCTGGGGGACGCCGTAGTCGGCCGAGTTGAGCAGCTCCGTCTTCAGGGTGTAGTCCTCCAGGAGGCCGCCCGGATGCGTGGCAGCTCGCAGGCGGTCGCACTCCCGGGACTTGAGGAACCGGTCGACGTTCTCCATGACGAAGATCTTCGGCCTGACGACGGCAACGACCCTGAGGTATTCCTCCCAAAGGCCATTGCGCGGATCATCGAAGTTCCCCCGGTTAAGCGCCGAAAAGCCCTGGCAGGGAGGACCGCCGGTGATGACGTCGACGTCGTCGGCGAACGGCTGCGGGTCGAAGTCGGCGATGTCGTCGCAGATGAGCTTGTCGGGCTGGTGGTTCGCCCCGTACGTGGCTGCTGCACGCTGGTCCTTCTCTACGGCGGCAACAGAGCGGAAGTGCGGGGTAGTTCCGTCCGCGTTCGCATACGACCGGAAGCCCTCGGTGAACCCGCCGCAGCCGGCGAAGAGGTCCATCACCCGCCAGGGCGTGCTGTGCTGTCGTGGGAGGTCACCAGGCGTCATGTGTAAATCCTATGGAGCACCACTGACAACACGCGCCCCACATGGTTGCTGGGACGCTTGCTGCACGGCCAACTCTCCCGATCCAGAGCGCGGCCGGGAGTGTCAGAGGGGGCTGGTAGATGTTGGCGCATGACACTTCCTGTTGCTCCCGAGCCGCACGTGCCGTTCGCAGACCTTGGCACCGCCGATCTGGTGGTGGACTCGCTCTACGCCGGCGGCGCCAGGGGAAACAGCGGTGACGACCCGATCGCCAAACTCGTGCCCGGTGTGGGAAATCAGGGTGGGTTCCGGCACAAGGGCTCCCCGGCAAAGGGCACGGTTCGCCTCTCCGTCCTCTACACCAACGGTGGAGAGGTGGACTGGCCTGACCACCTCGACACTCAGACCGGGACGTTCACGTACTACGGGGACAACAGGACGCCGGGGAGGGATCTGCACGACACCCCGCGTGCCGGAAACCAACTGCTTCGGGACGCCTTCGCGGCCTCACACGGCACCGCTGCCGAGAGAGCTGCTGGCGTTCCCCCCTTCCTGCTGTTCGAGAAGGCCGGCACTTCTGGCCGGTCGGTGCGATTCCGCGGACTGCTTGCTCCTGGCGGCCCCACGCTCACCTCTGATGACGAACTGGCTGCGATCTGGCGCACTACCGATGATCAGCGCTTCCAGAACTACCGGGCCCGCTTCACGGTGCTCGACCACGACCGGATCCCCAGGGAGTGGCTTCAGCATGTGCTGGCCGGCAGTGATCCGCTGGCTGGCGATTGCCCTCCGGCATGGCGGAGCTGGGTTGCAGGCCGTACCTACAGTCCGCTGCTGGCGCCCTCCACCACCGTCATCAGGTCGAAAGCTGGCCAGCTGCCCGAAGATGCCGAGGGGCAGGCCACCCTCGAACTGATTCGAGAGCACTTCCGCGGCCGCGAGCATGACTTCGAAAGCTGCGCGGTGGCGATCTGGCGTCTTGTCGCACCGAATACGAGCAGTGTTGATGTCACTCGCCCCAGCCGTGACGGCGGGCGGGATGCTGTCGGCATCTATACCCTCGGCCCCAAGGCCAATCCCATTGCCATCGACTTCGCCCTGGAGGCGAAATGCTACGGGGCTACCAGCTCTGTGGGGGTGAAGGAGGTCTCGCGGCTGATCTCCCGGCTGCGGCACCGCAACTTCGGGGTGCTGGTCACGACGTCGTACTTCCACAAGCAAGTCCAGGAAGAGGTCCACGAAGACGGCCACCCGATTGCCCTCATCTGCGGCCGGGACATAGTCGACACCCTGCGCGAACACGGCCGGACCACCGTCGGTGCCGTGCGCCAGTGGCTGGAGCAGGGCTTCCCCAAGCCCTAACGGCGTGAGCGAGCGGGCGACGTTCGCAGCTGACATCAACAGCGGGCGACGGTGGGCCCGCTTTCCAATCAGCGCAGGTTGAGCAGCATTGCGAGGGCGTGCGACGCGACACTCCAAGCGCCTCCGCTGGGCCGTCCCTGGGCCGTCCGGAGGCGGCCCGAGACGGCCAACGACAACCAACATCAACGGCTCGCTAGCTGGTCAGACGGCCCTCACTTGGCGTCCGCGCAGGCTCTCCTGACGCCTCATCAGTTCTAGTTATAGTGGGCAATGCACGCGACGGCGTGCGGGCCGAGAGGGGCGATGGCATGCCGCACGTGATCGACCACCGGGGCGGGGTGTGGAGCATCGCCGTGCCCATACCGGACAACCCGCTGGGGCACACCCTCGTGCACCTGCTGGAGACGGACCGCGGTCCGGTGCTCATCGACACCGGCTGGGACGACCCGGACTCCTGGGACGCGCTCGCCGCCGGGCTCGCCGCCTGCGGCACCGCCGTCACCGACCTGCACGGCGTGCTCATCACCCACCACCACCCCGACCACCACGGGCTGTCGGCGCGGGTCAGGGAGGCGTCCGGCGCCTGGATCGCGATGCACGCCGCCGACGCCGCGGTCGTCCGGCGCACCCGCGAGGCCGAACCGGGCAGCTGGCTGGCGTACCTCATCGACAAGCTGACCGCGGCGGGCGCACCCGAGGAACACCTCGCGCCCCTGTACGCGGCCCGCGCCAAGGGGCGCACCCGCGCGCTCCCCGAGAACCGGCCCGCGCTCCCGGACCGCGAGATCGTCCCCGGTGAGCTGCTGGACCTCGCGGGGCGGCGGCTGCGGGCCGTCTGGACACCGGGGCACACCCCCGGCCATGTCTGTCTGCACCTGGAGGAGGCGCATCCGGCGGCGCACCCCGGTAACGGGCGCCTCTTCTCCGGCGACCACCTGCTCCCCGGCATCACCCCGCACGTCGGCCTGTACGAGGACCCGGACGACGCCACCGTCACTGACCCCCTTGGCGACTACCTCGACTCCCTGGAGCGGATCGGGCGGCTCGGCGCCGCCGAGGTGCTGCCCGCGCACCAGCACGCCTTCACGGGCGCGGCGGAACGGGTCGCGGAGCTGCTCACCCACCACGAGGAGCGGCTCGGCGGCCTGCGCGCGCTGCTCGCCACGCCGCGTACCCCCTGGCAGCTCGCCGAGGCCATGGAGTGGAACCGCCCCTGGGAGCGGATCCCGTACGCCTCGCGCACCATCGCCCTCTCCGAGGCCGAGGCCCATCTGCGGCGCCTGGTGAAGCGGGGGCTGGCGGAGCCGGTGCCGGGCTCGGCCCCGGTGGCGTACCGGGCGGTGTGAGGCACCGGCCGTCCGGACGCGAGGGCGTACGGGCGGCCGTACGCATCCCGTACGTGCCGGGAGCCGGCCGCTACCCGCCGGTTAAAGTGTTGCGACAAGTTCATTCGTGCCCGACCGGGGGAAGCCGGTGGAAAACCGGCGCTGACCCGCAGCCGTGAGCCCTGGTGCGCAGCCGTGCGCCGGAGCGAGCCGGAACACCCGGCGGGGCACACCCAAGGCTCCCGCGTGCCGGGCGGCCGCCCGTCAGCGGCCGCCCGGCACGCGGCCCCGGCGGGGGATACGGAGCTGAGCCCCGGGCCCCCGCGCCGCGCGCGAGGCGCGGGCGTGGTGCGGCGGA
>NZ_JBITXI010000004.1:591798-610926 GCF_044544605.1 Streptomyces sp. NPDC053560
GGCCCCCCCCCCGCGCGGGGGGGGGGGGGGGCGCGGGGGGCCGCCCCCCCCCCCCCCCCCGGGGGGGCCCCCCCCCCCCGCGGGGGGGGGGGGCCGGCGCCCCCCCCCCCCCCCCCCCCCCCCCCCGCGGCACCGTCGAGGTATACGGAGCTGAGCCCGGTGCCACCGCGCCGCGCGCGAGTCGCGGACGTGGTGCGGCGGAGTGCGGCTGCGTGACCTCCCACCTCGCGCACCCCGCGAACCGACCGAGAGGCACCGACCCCATGGCCATCACGGCCCGCTCCCTCGCCGCCCCGGCGCGCCGCTGCGCCGCGGCCCTGGCCGCCGCCGTGCTGTGCGCGGCCGCTGCCCCCGCCGCGTTCGCCGACTCCCCCGCGCCCGGCGCTTCCCCGAAGCTCCCGAAGGGCCTGTACGGCAGCACGGACCCCCAGTACGACGGCGTCTGGCGGCAGTCGCTGGCGCTGCTGGCCCAGGACGCCACGGGCGTGCGCCCGGCGGACGAGGCAGTGGACTGGCTCGTGGGACAGCAGTGCGCCGACGGCGCGTTCACCGCGTACCGCGCCGACCCTCCCCCAAGTTCTCGGCTCCGCTCGAACAGGGGGGACCCCCATCAGGACTGCGACGCGAAGACCCTGCGGGACACCAACCAGACGTCCGCCGCCGTCCAGGCGCTGGCCGCCGTCGGCGGGCACTCCGACGCGGTACGCAAGGGCGTCTCCTGGCTGAAGTCCGCGCAGAACGACGACGGCGGCTGGGGCTCGGCGGCCGGCGCCGACAGCGACGCCAACTCCACCTCGGTCGTGATCGGCGCGCTGACCGCCACCGGCACGAAGGAGGCGGCGCTGCCGGAGAAGGACGGCAAGTCGCCCTACGACGCGCTGCTCGCCTTCCGCCTCGGCTGCGACGTGAGGAAGGCGGACCGCGGCGCCTTCGCGTTCCAGGCCAAGGACGGGAAGCTCGCGGCCAACGACGACGCGACGGCGGCCGCGGTGACCGGGGCCATGGGCAAGGGCTTCGTCGTCGAGCCCGGTGGGGACGCCGCGAAGAAGACGTCCTGCGAGGAAGCGGCCGAGGACGCGCGGGGTGCCGCGAGCGGCGGCGCCGATCACCTGGTCTCCGCCATGGCCGCGCACGGCCACCACCTGATGTCCGCCATGCCCGGCGCCGAGGACCGGCCGGATGTCGGCAACACCGCCGACGCCGTGGTCGCGCTGGCGGCCGCCGGGCGGCCGGACGACGCGAGGCAGCCGCTGGAGTGGCTCCGCGGCCACTCCGCCGCCTGGGCGAAGCAGAGCGGCCCGGCCGCCTACGCGCAGCTGATCCTCGCCGCCCACGCCACCGGTGCCGACCCGCGCGACTTCGGGGGCACGGACCTCGTGGCGAAGCTCAACGCGACCGGACCGAAGCCGGCGGCGCAGCAGAACGCGCAGGGCCAGGAGGCCGGGCAGAAGGACGAGGGCGGCATCTCCGTGTGGTGGGTCGTGCTCGTCGGCCTCGCGGTGGGCGCGGGCATCGGCTTCCTGCTGAGCGGCCGCAGGAAGCAGAACCAGCTGTGAGGCACGCCGCCCGGATAGCACGCGGCGCCGGTGCCCTGGTCCTGGCCGGTACGGCCACGGGCCTGGCCGCCGTCCCCGCGCACGCCGACGAGTACCGCTACTGGTCCTTCTGGACGGCGGACGCGCCGGCGCACGGCAAGAGCACCTGGTCCTACGCCACCGAAGGGCCCTCGACCGCCCGCCCCGAGGACGGTGGCGCGGTCGGCTTCCGCTTCACCGTCAGCGCCGACTCCGCGCGCGCCGCGACACCGCGCGCGGCCGCCGACTTCGACGCGGTCTGCGGCGGCACGAAGCCGGCCGACGGCCGCAAGCGCGTCGCCGTCGCCGTCGACTTCGGCACGGCGGCGGACGCCCCCAAGGGCGAGACGCCGCCCGCCGCCCGCGAGAAGTGCGCGCGGGTCCCCGACGACGCGAGCGCCGGCGAGGCCCTCGCCGCGGTCGCCGCGCCGCTGCGGTACGACTCCAGTGCGCTGCTGTGCGCGATCTCCGGCTTCCCGGAGAAGGGCTGCGCCGAGCAGGCGGGCGGGTCGGGGAAGGAAGCCACCGGCTCCGCGGCGCCCGATGCCGGCGCGTCCGACAAGGACACCGGCGCCGGCGGGCCATCCGCCGGCCTGATCGGCGGCATCGCCGCGGTCGCCGTGCTCGGCGCCGCCGCGGTGTGGCAGGCCAGGCGTCGGCGCGGATGACCGCGCCCGGCCGGCTGCGCGCTCCCCTCGCCACCCGGGGGCGCACGCTGCACGCCGGCGCGTGGTGGCTGTGGGCGCTGGGCCTGGCGACGGCCGCGTCCCGCACCACCGACCCGCTCCTCCTCGGACTGCTCGTCGGCGTCGCCGGGTACGTGGTCGCGGCCCGCCGCACCGACGCGCCCTGGGCCCGCTCCTACGGCGCCTTCGTCAAGCTCGGTCTCGTCGTGCTCGCCGTCCGGCTGGTCTTCGCCTTCGTGCTCGGCTCGCCCGTCCCCGGTACGCACACCCTGGTCACGCTCCCCGAAGTGCCGCTGCCCGACTGGGCGCGGGGCGTGCGGATCGGCGGCCGGGTCACCGCCGAGGGCATGGTCTTCGCGCTGTACGACGGGCTGAAGCTGGCCACACTGCTGATCTGCGTGGGCGCCGCCAACGCGCTCGCCAACCCGGCCCGGCTGCTCAAGTCCCTGCCCGGCGCGCTCTACGAAGCGGGCGTGGCCGTCGTCGTGGCGATGACCTTCGCCCCGAACCTGGTCGCCGACGTCCAGCGGCTGCGTGCCGCGCGCCGGCTCCGCGGCCGCTCCGACCGCGGCTTCAAGGCGCTGCTCCAGGTCGGCCTGCCGGTACTGGAAGGCGCACTGGAGCGTTCGGTGGCGCTCGCGGCGGCGATGGACGCCCGCGGGTACGGCCGTACCGCGCAGGTGCCGCGCGCCGTCCGGCACACCACCACGGCGCTCACCCTCGGCGGCCTCCTCGGCATCTGCGCCGGCACGTACGGGCTGCTCGCGGCCCAGGGCGCCGGATACGGGCTGCCGGTGCTGGCCGCGGGGCTCGCCGCCGCGCTCGCCGGACTGTGGCTCGGCGGCCGCCGCTCGGTCCGCACCCGGTACCGGCCCGACCGCTGGGGCCCGCGCGCCTGGCTGGTCGCGGGCTCCGGCGTGGCGGTGGCCGCACTGATGATCTGGGCGAACTCCTACGCGCCCACGGCCCTGCACCCGCCGGCCGTGCCCCTGACCGCACCGGCGCTCCCGCTCTGGCCCGCGCTGTCGGTCCTGGTGGGGCTGGTACCGGCGTTCGCCGCACCGGTACCGGCGGGCTCCCCCGGCCCGCCCGCCGAGCGGCGCACAAAGAGGGCGGGGCGGCGCCCCGAGAGCGTGAAGCCGCACTCGGAAAGCGTGGAGGCGCGCCGGGAGAGCGTGGAGCCGCGCCCGAAAAGCGCGGTGGAGAACGTGAAGAGCGCGAAGGAGAGGACGACGTGATCCGGTTCGAGCAGGTGTCGGTCACCTACGGGGACGCCGGCACGCCCGCCGTCCAGGGGATCGACCTGACCGTCCCCGAGGGCGAGCTCTGCCTGCTGGTCGGCCCGTCCGGCGTCGGCAAGTCGACCGTGCTGAACGCCGTCTCCGGCCTCGTACCGCACTTCACCGGCGGCACGCTGCACGGCCGGGTCACCGTCGGCGGCCGCGACACCCGCACCCACCGGCCGCGCGAACTGGCCGACGTGGTCGGCACGGTGGGCCAGGACCCGCTGTCCCACTTCGTCACCGACACCGTCGAGGACGAGCTGGCGTACGGCATGGAGTCGCTCGGCCTCGCCCCCGACGTGATGCGCCGCCGCGTCGAGGAGACCCTCGACCTCCTCGGCCTCACCGACCTCCGCGACCGCGCCATCACCACCCTCTCCGGCGGCCAGCAGCAGCGCGTCGCCATCGGCTCCGTCCTCACCACCCACCCCAAGGTGCTGGTCCTGGACGAGCCGACCTCGGCGCTGGACCCGGCCGCCGCCGAAGAGGTACTGGCCGTGCTCCAGCGGCTGGTCCACGACCTCGGCACGACCGTGCTGCTCGCCGAACACCGCCTGGAACGCGTCGTCCAGTACGCCGACCAGGTCATCCTGCTGCCCGCCCCCGGGGCCGCGCCGGTCATCGGCGAACCCGCCGACATCATGGCGGTCTCCCCCGTCCACCCGCCGGTCGTCGCCCTCGGCCGGGCCGCCGGCTGGTCACCGCTGCCGCTGACCGTACGCGACGCCCGCCGCAAGGCCGGCACGCTGCGCGAGCGGCTGGCCGGGCAGTCCCCGGCGTCCCCGGGCGCGGCCGCCGGCGCACCGCCCGTGCCGTCCGCCGCAGCGCCGGTCGCCGAGGCCGCCGGGCTGTCCGTACGCCGCGGCCGCATCGACGCACTGCACCGCGTCGACCTGGCCGTACGCCCCGGCGAGACCGTCGCCCTGATGGGCCGCAACGGCGCGGGCAAGTCCACGCTGCTGAACACCCTGGTCGGCCTGCACGAGCCGGCCGCCGGATCGGTCCGGGTGGGCGGCGCCGTGCCGCACCGCACCGGCCCGCGCGAACTGCTCCGCCAGGTCGGCCTGGTGCCGCAGGAACCGCGCGACCTGCTGTACGCGGACACCGTCGCCGCCGAGTGCGCGGCGGCCGACGCCGACGCGGGCGCGGCCCCCGGCAGCTGCCGCGCCCTGGTCACCCGGCTGCTCCCCGACGTCCCCGACGACACCCACCCCCGCGACCTCTCCGAAGGCCAGCGCCTCGCCCTGGCACTCGCGGTGATCCTCACCGCCCGGCCGCCGCTGCTCCTGCTGGACGAGCCGACCCGCGGCCTGGACTACGCGGCCAAGGCGCGGCTGGTGACCGTGTTGCGCGACCTCGCCGCCGAGGGCCACGCCATCGTCCTCGCCACCCACGACGTGGAACTCGCCGCGGAACTCGCCCACCGCGTCGTCATCCTCGCCGACGGCGAGGTCGTCGCGGACGGCCCGACCGCCGAGGTCGTGGTCTCCTCCCCGTCCTTCGCGCCGCAGGTCTCCAAGGTCCTCGCCCCGCTGCCCTGGCTCACCGTCCCCCAGGTCACCCACGCCCTGGCCGCACTGGAGCGCACGGCATGAGCCGGGCCACGGACACGGCGCGGGCCGTCGGCACCGCGCAGCGGCAGGTCCGGGCGATCCGCCTCGGCCCGCGGTCGGTGGCCGCCCTCGTCCTCATCTCCGCCGTCGGTGTCATGGCCTTCGGCTGGCCGCTGCTGGCGGACTCCGCGTCCGGCCTCGCGCACTCCAAGGACGCGCCCTGGCTCTTCGCCGCGCTGCTCCCGCTGCTGCTCGCGGTCGTCGTGGCGACCATCGCGGACGTCGGCCTGGACGCCAAGGCCATCGCCATGCTCGGCGTGCTCGCGGCGGCGGGCGCCGCGCTGCGGCCGCTCGGCGCGGGCACGGCGGGCATCGAGCCGATGTTCTTCCTGATGGTGCTGTCGGGACGGGTGCTCGGGCCGGGCTTCGGCTTCGTGCTCGGCGCGGTGTCGATGTTCGCGTCGGCGCTGCTCACCGGGGGTGTCGGCCCCTGGATGCCGTTCCAGATGCTGTCGATGGGCTGGGTGTCGATGGGGGCCGGGCTGCTCCCCGGGGCCGACCGGCTCCGCGGCCGGAGCGAGATGCTGCTGCTGGCCGCGTACGGCACGGTCGCGTCCCTCCTGTACGGCCTGGTCATGAACCTCCAGGGCTGGCCGTACATCGCGGGCCTCGCCTCCGGCGTCTCGTTCGTCCCCGGCGACCCGCTCCCGGACAACCTCGCCCGCTTCGTCGCGTACTGCCTGGCCACCTCCCTCGGCTGGGACCTCCCCCGGGCGCTGGTCACGATCGTGCTGACCCTCACCGTCGGCCCCGTCCTCCTGAAGGCCCTCCGCCGCGCCACCCGCCGCGCGGCCTTCGACGCCCCGGTGTCCTTCGCGACGGAGGACGGCCGGCGGTCGGGGGGCGGCTGAGGACGGCTCGCGGCTTCGAGGCCCCCTCCCCGGCCACCCCGTTTTCTGTGAAGCCACGCACAGGGACCTTGGTCACATACGAGGCGCGATAGCAGGTCCCGGCGCGGCCCCCTGCCCGCCTGCGCGCCCCGCCCCGCGCGGGGGCTGCGCCCGGTGACCGGACCGGGGCCGGGGTCCCCGGCGCGCGGCCCGGTACGAAGCACGTACGTAACGGCCGTGCTTGCCAGGTCCGCGGACCGCCTCGCACGGTGAAGTGGTCGCCGGGTCCGCAAACCTCACCGCTGCCCGGCGACGCACCCCGCCCCGTGTCCCCGTCGGAAGGTCCTCCCTCCGTGCTGTCCACCGTGTGCTCTGCCGCCGGCCGTACCGTCCCCCGTCTCGTCACCCGTCGCCGCGCCGCGGGCGCTGCCGCCGCCGGTGCCGTGGCGCTCGGCGCCGCCGCCACCGCCGCCGTCGCCGCGACCCCGGCGCACGCCGCCGAGCGGGCCGGTGCGAGCGAGGCGCAGGCCGCGGCGCACCAGCAGATCCCGGACCAGCGCCAGTACCAGTGCTTCAGCAACATCGTGGAGCGCGAGAGCGGCTGGAACCCGCAGGCCTCCAACGCCTCCTCCGGCGCCTACGGCCTGGTCCAGGCGCTGCCCGGCTCGAAGATGGCCTCGGCCGGCGCGGACTGGAAGACCAACCCGTCCACCCAGGTCAAGTGGGGCCTGAACTACATGAACGAGCGCTACGGCAGCCCCTGCGGCGCCTGGTCCTTCTGGCAGTCCCACAACTGGTACTGAGCCGCGGGCGGCTCCTTCCCCGCTGCCCCCGTATCCCCTATCCGCCGACGGCGTGACCCGGGTCCTAGACCCCGGTCGCGCCGTCGAGGCGTTCGCGGAGCAGGTCGGCGTGGCCGTTGTGCCGGGCGTACTCGGCTATGACGTGGACCAGGATGCGGCGGAGCGAGACCGGCTGGCCGCTCGCCGCGTGGGTGCCGGTGGCGTCCAGCGAGGGCGTGGCGGCGACGAGCTTGCGGGAGTGCGCGCACTCGGCGCGCCAGAACGCCAGCTCTTCCGCCGCGTCCCCGTCCAGCATTTCGAAGTCCTGGTCGGGGTGGTCGTCGGAGTAGTACGGGAAGTCGTCCCGCTCACCGGCGAACTGGACGCGGAACCACCAGTGCTCGACGCCGGCGAGGTGGCGGATCAGCCCGTGCAGGCTGAGGCCGGACGGCGGGACGCTCTTCTCCGAGAGGCGCTCGGCCTCTATCCCGGCGCACTTGAGCTCGAAGGTCCTGCGGTGCCAGTCGAGGAACGAGGTGAGGATCTCCCGCTCGTCCCCGACCAGCGGCGGGGCGGGGCGCTCTTCCGGCCCCGCCCATTCCGGCGGGAAGTTCTCCGGGGGGATGGCGGGCGGTGCTGCGGGAGCCGTGGAGTCCGCCGGCTCTGCCGCTCTCGTCGGTTCTGTCGTCATGTCTGGAGTGTGACAGGCGCCACTGACAATGGCCGCCGGCCGCCGTGCCGCGGCAGGGCCCGCGCCGGCGCCGGCCGGGCCGTCACAGCCGCTGGATGATCGTCGCGGTTGCCAGTGCGCCACCCGCGCACATCGTGATCAGGGCGAATTCCTTGTCCCTGCGTTCCAGTTCGTGCAGGGCCGTGGTGATGAGCCGGGCGCCGGTGGCGCCCACCGGGTGGCCGAGGGCGATGGCGCCGCCGTTCACATTGACCTTCTCCAGGTCCTGTTCGAAGACCTGGGCCCAGGACAGAACGACGGAGGCGAAGGCCTCGTTGATCTCGACGAGGTCGATGTCCTTGAGGGACATGCCGGCCTTGCCGAGCACCGCGCGGGTCGCGTCGACCGGGCCGTCCAGGTGGAAGTGCGGGTCGGCGCCGACCAGGGCCTGGGCGACGATGCGGGCCCGCGGCTTCAGCCTGAGGGCCCGGGCCATCCGCTTGGACGCCCACATGACGGCGGCGGCGCCGTCGGAGATCTGGGAGGAGTTGCCCGCGGTGTGGACGGCGGTGGGCATGACCGGCTTGAGTCCGGCGAGCGCCGCCATGCTCGTGTCGCGCAGCCCTTCGTCGTGGTCGACCAGCCGCCACATGCCCTGCCCTGCGGCCTGTTCCTCCTCGGTGGTGGGCACCTGGACCGCGTAGGTCTCGCGTTTGAAGCGTTCCTCGGCCCAGGCCTGCGCCGCACGTTCCTGGGAGATCAGGCCCAGCGCGTCGACGTTCTCGCGGGTCAGGCCGCGTTTGCGGGCGATGCGTTCGGCGGCCTCGAACTGGTTGGGCAGGTCGACGTGCCATTCGTCGGGGAAGGGCTTGCCGGGGCCGTGCTTGGAGCCGCTGCCCAGGGGGACGCGGGACATCGCCTCGACGCCGCAGCCGATGCCCACGTCGATGACGCCGGCCGCGATCATGTTGGCGACCATGTGGTTGGCCTGCTGCGAGGAGCCGCACTGGCAGTCGACGGTGGTCGCGGCGGTCTCGTAGGGCAGGCCGACCGCGAGCCAGGCGTTGCGGGCGGGGTTCATGGACTGTTCGCCGGCGTGGGTGACCGTGCCGCCGACGATCTGCTCGACGCAGTCCGGCTGGATGCCCGTTCTCTCCAGGAGTTCGCGGTACGTCTCGCCCAGCAGGTAGGCGGGGTGGAGGTTGGCGAGCGCCCCTCCGCGCTTGCCGATCGGGGTGCGGACGGCTTCGACGATGACGGGTTCAGCGGCCATGACTCGTCCTCTCCTGGCTGTCCGGGCGGCCCGGCACCCGGGCAGAACTAGTACGCGTTCTAGTTCCGCGCCCAGTCTCACGAGCCTCACGCGCCCGCGCAAGAGTGCCGCGTCGGCCGTATTCGCAAGTATTTCCCGCGTGAGCCTTGCCACTTGTAGAACTCGTTACTACCTTCGCGGCATCTTCTGATGGCCCGTCAGGAGTACGGGAGAACCGGCCGCCGAAGCCGGAGAGACGGACCTGGAGACACCGATGCCTTGTCCAGCGCTGCCCGACGGGTTCGACTTCACCGACCCCGACGTCTACCGAGACCGCGTGCCCCTCCCCGAATTCGCCCAGCTGCGGCGGACCGCGCCCGTGTGGTGGAACGCCCAGCCGCACAACATCGCGGGCTTCGGGGACGACGGCTACTGGGTGGTGACCCGGCACGCGGACGTCAAGGAGGTCTCCACCCGGCCCGATGTCTTCTCGGCGCACCGCAACACCTCGATCATCCGCTTCAACGAGTCCATGACCCGCGACCAGATCGACGTACAGAAGCTGATCATGCTGAACATGGACCCGCCGGAGCACACCCGGGTCCGGCAGATCGTCCAGCGCGGCTTCACCCCCCGCTCCATCCGCGCCCTGGAGGACGCGCTGCGCGAACGGGCCGGCCGGATCGTCGCGGAGGCGAAGAAGAACGGCCGCGGCGACTTCGTCACCGACATCGCCTGCGAGCTGCCGCTCCAGGCCATCGCGGAGCTGATCGGCATCCCGCAGGAGGACCGGTCCCGGATCTTCGACTGGTCGAACAAGATGGTCGCGTACGACGATCCCGAGCTGGCGATCACCGAAGAGGTCGGCGTCAACGCGGCGATGGAGCTGATCTCGTACGCCATGAACCTCGCGGCGGCGCGCAAGGAGTGCCCGGCGAAGGACATCGTCAGCGCGCTGGTGGCGGCGGAGGACGAGGGGAACCTGGGCAGCGACGAGTTCGGCTTCTTCGTCCTGCTGCTGGCGGTGGCGGGCAACGAGACCACGCGCAACGCCATCACGCACGGCATGCACGCCTTCCTCACCCACCCCGAGCAGTGGGAGCTGTACAAGAGGGAGCGCCCCTCGACGGCCGCCGAGGAGATCGTGCGCTGGGCGACGCCCGTGGTCTCCTTCCAGCGCACCGCCACCCAGGACACGGAGCTGGGCGGCGCGCACATCAAGGAGGGCCAGCGGGTCGGCATCTTCTACGCGTCGGCCAACAACGACCCCGAGGTGTTCGACCGGCCCGAGGACTTCGACATCACCCGTGACCCCAATCCGCACCTGGGCTTCGGGGGCGGCGGCCCGCACTTCTGCCTGGGCAAGTCGCTGGCCGTACTGGAGATCGACCTGATCTTCCACGCCATAGCCGACGCCGTACCGGACATCGCGCTCAGCAGCGACCCCCGGCGGCTGCGCTCGGCGTGGCTGAACGGCGTGAAGGAGCTGCGGGTCAGCTACGGGTAACTCCCATGCCCTGCAAGGGCGGTGGCCGCCGGACCCCGGTGGCCACCGTCTTCCCTTTTGGCGGAAAACCGCCCGACCCGGAACCTTGCCAACCTCCACTGGCGCACTTACATTCAACTCAACTCGCCGGTAACACCGGCGGTAACACTCGGCACGCGGCCACGACCCGCTGCGTCCGCCCCCCCCACGCGCCTCGTTCGCCCCCCACGCATCGATCAGCCCTGCGCCGGCCGCTCCCGGGCCGACGCGTCGCCGGTCGATCAGCCAGCTATCGATCCACGCATCGAACACGCACCGAAGGGGACAGCAGCCATGAAAGACGCACACGGCAGACCGGTCACGGGACGGGTCAGCGCACGGAAGTTCGCCGTGCTGGCCGTCCCGGCCTTCGCGGGCACGGCGGCCCTGGCCATCGCCCTGGCCAACGGCGCGCTGGCGGCCTCGTTCGCCGTCTCGGGCCAGCAGTTCAAGGTCTCGGCGAGCAGCCTCAAGGGGGACGGCTTCGCGCAGTACGGCGGGGTGGACGCCAACGCACGCGGCGAGCTGCTTCCGGTCGCGGTGACCGCCATCAAGCAGGCGGAGCTGAACAACCTCTGCCAGTCGGTGGTCACCAAGCTGCCCGTACTGGGCAACATCTCGCTGAACCTGACCGCGGGCAAGGGCGGCAAGCCCGTCGAGGCCAAGAACCTCTACGTCGACGCCACCCAGCTCTCGGGCAACGCCTCGTTCAACAACATCGAGATCGGCCGGGACGCCTCCACGCTGGACAAGGGTCCGGCCGAGGCACAGGGCATGCAGGACGCCTTCGCCCAGCAGGCCGACGACGTGAACATCACCGATCTGAAGCAGACCGCGTGGGCGACCAACGCCGGCACCTTCAAGCTCTCCGGGCTGAGCATGAAGATCAGCAAGGGCAAGAAGGAATGCTTCTGACCCGGCGCGCGGGCGGCCGCCGGGCAGCGCGGGGCGATGCGCAGCGGCCCCGCTCCGCCTGGTGGCGCTGGCGCAAGGCGCGGCCCTTCTGGGGCGGGCTGGCCACGGTCCTGGCGGGCCTGGAGATCTGCGTGATCCCACTGGCCCCGCTGAAGGTCATGCTCCAGCAGGGCATCGCCGGCATCCCGTCCGTACTGATGGGCCTGGTGATGATCGTGATGGGCCTGACCGCCTGGTTCGCGCCGCACTACCGCGGGCTGGCCGGCGTACTGACCGTCCTGATGGCGGCCGCCGCGCTGGTCATGTCCAACCTCGGCGGCTTCTTCATCGGCACCGTGCTCGGCATCCTCGGCGGCGCCCTGATGTTCGCGTGGCAGCCCGCCCCGGAGCCGGAACCGGCAGCCGCGGACCCCTCACCGGCGGACACGGCCGCCGACGGCGCGCCCACGGCCACAGGTCCGGCGGTCTAGCGCGCGGCGGCTCGGCCGCCCCTCCCAAGAACGGCGTCCTCGGCCGCCTCGGCCGTGGCCGAGGACGCCCTGCACCACCGCACATCACTGCACACCAGCGCACCACCAGCACTGTTTGCACCATCAGCACCGTCTGCACCACCAGCACTCCGTACCGGTACCGCACGATCACTCGATCACCCGCAACGGCAACCGCAAGGAGACCCTCGATGATGCAGCTCAGACCCCGTACGCATGCCCGTACGCTGCTCGCCGCCGGCACCGGCGTCGCGGCGGCGGGCGCGCTCTGCCTGGCCGTCACCGCGCCGGCCACCGCGGCAGCGCCCGCCCCGGCCGTGGCCGCCGGCTCCACCACCGTCACCCCCGCGGGCCACGCCTTCGCCGCGAAGCTCACCGGCAAGGCCACCTTCAAGGCCGGTTCGGTGACCGTGACCTGCTCGGCGTCCAACTCCACCGGCCAGGTGCCGGCCGCGCCCGGCAACCACAACGCCGCCGGACCGGTGTCCAGCACGATCAGCGCGCCCACGTACGGTTCGTGCACGACGAGCATGCCGGGCGTCAGCGCCACCGTCACCACCAGCGGCACATGGGGCGTGTCCATGCAGAACGGCTCGCCCAGCACCGCCGTGATGAACATTCCGCAGGGCGGTGTCGTCGTGAAGACCAGCGGCCTCGCCACCTGCACGGTCACGGCCGCGCCCAGCGGCCCGGCCACCGTCAACGGCAGCTGGACCAACGGCGCGCCGTCCACGCTCACCTTCTCCGGTGCCTCGGTGCCGGTGACCGTCACCGGCGGCTTCGGCTGCCCGACGAGCGCGACGGCCTCGACGTTCGGCGCCACGTACGCGGTGTCCGACACGACGGACCCGGCGTCGCAGATCACCGTCACCGGCTGACCGGGCGGCCGCCCGCACCGGCCGTCCTGACGTGACGGTCCACATCCGTCCGAGTGGCGCCGCGGAGCCGCCGGACGGATGCTGGACGGGCGACGATCCGACGGCGCGGCGTTCCCCGGAATGCCGCGCCGTCACGTGGGATGGGTCACATCAGGGCCCTCAGTTGCACGTGATCGCAGCGATAAGGATCACAGGAATACTTTCTCCGTGTCCGTTCTGTCCGACGCATCGCCCCTGCAACGAGGGGGTTTCACCCCCTTCCCATATGCGGACGAACACCCTCCGTGACGATCCGTTCTGCCCCTAAGGTCGACATTCGCCCGTCGGTGGCCCGGCGGGCTTTGCAATGCAGTCGTCCCAGAGAGCGCAGGCGAGCGAACACGTGCCGACGCACACCTCCGTCGCCCCGGGCCCCGGTGCCCGTGCGAAAGACCGGGCTCCTTCCAGCGAGGAGCGGCACGGTGCCACGGTCGTCGACCCGGCCATGGCCAAGCGAGCGGTCTCCGCGGCCGCGCTCGGCAACGCGATGGAGTGGTTCGACTTCGGCGTCTACAGCTACATCGCGGTCACTCTCGGACAGGTGTTCTTCCCGTCCGGGAACCCGACCGCGCAGTTGCTGTCGACGTTCGGAGCGTTCGCCGCGGCGTTCCTCGTACGGCCCATCGGCGGCATGGTCTTCGGTCCGCTCGGTGACCGTATCGGACGCCAGAAGGTCCTCGCCATCACCATGATCATGATGGCGATCGGCACCTTCGCGATCGGCCTGATCCCCTCCTACGCCGCCATCGGCGTCTGGGCCCCCGTCCTGCTGCTGATCGCCCGCCTGGTGCAGGGCTTCTCCACCGGCGGTGAGTACGGCGGCGCCTCCACCTTCATCGCCGAGTACTCGCCCGACAAGAAGCGCGGCTTCTTCGGCAGCTGGCTGGAGTTCGGCACGCTCGCCGGCTACATCGGCGGCGCCGGCCTGGTCACCCTGATGACCGCGCTGCTCAGCCACGACGACCTGGTCTCCTGGGGCTGGCGGATCCCGTTCCTGATCGCGGGCCCGATGGGCATCATCGGCCTCTACCTGCGGATGCGCCTGGAGGAGACCCCGGCGTTCGCCGCGATGGAGAAGGAGGCGGCGGAGCAGGAGAAGCAGCGCCGCACCGCCGAGAAGAAGACCGGCCTGCGCGAGATGATCGTCGGCCAGTGGCGCGCGATGCTGCTCTGCGTCGGCCTGGTCCTGGTCTTCAACGTCACCGACTACATGCTGCTGTCGTACATGCCCAGCTACCTGACCTCGGAGCTGAAGTACGACGAGACGCACGGCCTGCTGGTCGTGCTGGCCGTGATGGCCTTGATGATGTGCGTCCAGCCGTTCGCCGGCCGCGCCTCCGACCGCTTCGGCCGCCGCCCGGTGATCGCCGCCGGCTGCATCGGCTTCTTCGTCCTGTCCGTCCCGGCGCTGCTGCTGATCCGCCAGGGCTCGCTGGCCGCGATCGGCCTGGGCATGGCCGCGCTCGGCCTGCTGCTGGTCTGCTTCACCTCGACGATGCCGTCCACGCTGCCCGCGCTCTTCCCGACGAAGGTGCGCTACGGCTCGCTCTCCATCGGCTTCAACGTCTCCGTCTCGCTCTTCGGCGGTACCACCCCGCTGGTCGTGACGGCCCTCATCGGCGCCACCGGCGACAAGATGATGCCCGCGTACTACATGATGGCGGCCGGCGTCATCGGCGGTATCGCGGTGTGGAAGATGTCCGAGAGCGCCGGCCGGCCGCTGCCGGGCTCCAAGCCCGCGGTGGCCAGCGAGGCCGAGGCCCGCGAACTGAGCACGGCGGCCTGACCCCGCCGCTCTCACGCGCGACTGTCCGACGAAGCCCCTTGCTCCGGCAAGGGGCTTCGTCGTATCCGTCCGGTCCGGATATGTGCCCGGGGCGCCCGGGGGCCGTCCGGCGCGATGCGGCAGGATGGCGGCATGAGCATCGTGAAGATCAATGTGCTGACCGTCCCCGAGGAGCAGCGCGAGGTGCTGGAGAAGCGCTTCGCCTCCCGCGCCGGTTCGGTGGAGTCCTCGGACGGCTTCGAGTGGTTCGAGCTGCTGCGCCCGGTCGAGGGCACCGACCAGTACCTCGTCTACACCCGCTGGCGGGACGAGGAGGCCTTCCAGGCGTGGATGGAGGGCCCGATGAAGGCCGCGCACCAGGGCGGCGGCGAGAACGCCGAGCGTCCGAAGCCGGCCGCCTCCGGCTCCACCGTCTGGTCCTTCGACGTCGTCCAGCAGGCCGCCCCGAAGACCGCCTGAGCCGGTACGACCGCCCGGCCCGCGTTCTCACACCGGGCGCGGGCCCGCCGGGCGGCGCTGTACGGGCCGGGCGTCCCCGTTGCGCGGGCATTCCCCGTCCGAGCCGCCCAGCTCCGCCGTCAGCTGCTGGACCAGTTCGGTGAGGTCCATGGGGCGGTCCTTGGTCCACCAGTCGCCGAGCAGCTCGGCGAGGGTCTCCTGGCGGGCGGCCGCGAGCCGGTGCGCGACCCGCCGCCCGGCCTCGGTGAGCACCATCGGCATGCCCTGCCGCTCGGCGAGCCCCCGTGCCTCCAGCTGCCGGGTGGCCTCGGAGATCACGCCGAGGGGTACGGCGCTGCGCTCGGCGAGCAGCGCGGGCTCCACGGAGCCGTACCGGTACATCCGCAGCACCATCCAGCTCGCCGCCGGTCTCAGGTCGCACCCGGCCCGCGCGGTGATCGTCTCGTAGAGCCTCTTGCGGCCCTCCAAGGAGCCCAGCTTGGACAGGGCGCGGGCGCACTCGTCGTGCGAGGACCGTTCGACGGGGTTCGAGGACAGCACCTCGGTGGTGTCCGGGGCCGTCACCGAGCCCCGCAGCGGCTCCTCCTTGAGCAGCCAGGCCAGCACGAAGGCGAGCAGGACGACGGGCACCGCGTAGAGGAAGACGTTGGTGATCGAGGTCGCGTAGGCATCCAGCACGCCGGAGGCCTCGCCGGGCGGCAGCTGCGACACCGCGCGCGGGTCCTCGGCCAGCTTGCCCGGGTCGACGCCCGGCGGGAGGCGGCGGCCGGCGAGCGCGTCGGCGATCCGCGGGCCGAGCATGTTCGCGAAGATCGTGCCGAAGATCGAGACGCCGAAGGACGCGCCGATCGAGCGGAAGAACGTGGCCCCCGAGGTGGCGACACCCAGGTCGGCGTAGGGCACGGCGTTCTGCACGATGAGCACCAGTACCTGCATGACCAGGCCGAGCCCGAGGCCGAAGACGAAGAAGTAGCCGCTCATCTCGGCGACGCCGCTGGACCGGTCGAGGTTGTGCAGGAGCAGCAGGCCCACGGCGGTGACGCCGGTGCCGGCGATCGGGAAGATCTTGTAGCGCCCCGTCCGGCTGACCAGCTGGCCGGAGACCGTGGAGGAGAGCAGCATGCCGATGACCATCGGCAGCATGTGCACGCCGGACATGGTCGGCGAGACCCCGTGCACGACCTGGAGGAACGTCGGCAGGTACGTCATCGCGCCGAACATCGCGAAGCCGATGACGAAGCCGATGGCCGAGCAGAGCGCGAACGTACGGCCGGTGAAGAGGCGCAGCGGCAGGACGGGCTCGGCGGCCCGCCGTTCGACCAGGACGAAGGCGACGAGGAGCAGGACGCCGAGCACGCCGAGGCCGATGATCTGCCAGGAGCCCCACGGGTAGCTGACGCCGCCGAGCGAGGTCATCAGCACGAAGCAGGCGGCGACCGCGGCGATCAGGGCGGTGCCGGGGTAGTCGATGCGGTGCGGGGTGCGGCTCGACGGGATGTGCAGCACGGCGGCGATGACGATCAGGGCGACCGCGCCGATGGGCAGGTTGATGTAGAAGACCCAGCGCCAGCTGAGGTGGTCCACGAAAAGCCCGCCGAGCAGCGGTCCCAGCACGCTCGTCGCGCCGAAGACCGCGCCGAAGAGGCCCTGGTACCGGCCGCGGTCCCGGGGCGGCACGATGTCGCCGACGATCGCCATCGACAGCACCATCAGTCCGCCGCCGCCCAGGCCCTGGATCGCGCGGAAGGCGATGAGCTGCGGCATGTTCTGGGCGATGCCGCACAGCACGGAGCCGATCAGGAAGATCCCGATGGCGGCCTGGAAGAGTTTCTTGCGCCCGTACTGGTCGCCGAGCTTGCCCCACAGCGGGGTGGCCGCCGTGGACGCCAGGAGGTAGGCGGTGACCACCCAGGAGAGGTGGTCCAGGCCGCCCAGCTCGCTGACGATCGTGGGCAGCGCGGTCGAGACGATGGTCTGGTCGAGCGCCGCGATCAGCATGCCGAGCAGCAGCGCGCCGATCGCCACCAGCACGGTCCGCTGCGGCCGGGCCTCGGCGGGGACGGCGGGAGCGCCGGTGTCCTGCGCCATGGACGTCTCCTTACGTCGGTACCGCGACGAGGAGCGGGGCGGGGCTCCGGACCGCGGCCGGGAGCGGAGCCGCACTCCCGTCCCGCTCATTTTGCCCCGCTATGACACGTTGAGCGATGTGTCGTACTCCGCTTGTTCACGTCCTGGGGCCCTGTGCAGGAGGCGACGGCATATGCATAATCGCAGCCGAGACTAGGGAGGGGACCGCACGTGACGGCCAGGAACTGCCCGACCTGCTTAGCCCCCGCTCGGACCGGCGGCCACCCCGGCTGCCGGTGCGAGCAGGCGGCCGCCCAGGACTTCGACCCGCTGCACATCCGGCCGTACGTCTCCTTGCCGGACGCGCCCGATCCCGACGATCCGCCGCAGTCGCCCCGCAGGCCGCGCGCCTTCACGGTGCGCGCCTACGGCCCGCCGGCGTTCCCCCCGCCTTCGTACGTCCGGGTGCCCCGGCCCCCGTACGCCCCGCCCCGCACGGCGCAGCCGCCCGCCACACCCCCCGGGGGGTTACCCGCGGCCCATGAGCCGCCCGCCGCGGCGCCGCACCTCCCGCTGTACGCCCCGCAGGGCGGTGGGGAGGGGCCCGGGCCGGGCCATCGGCGGTCGCCGGGCCGGCGGCCCGACGGGCTTCCGGTCGCGGGGCCGGTGGCGTTCATGGACCCGCCGGGCGGGGACATCGGGCAGGCGGATGGCCGGTTAGAGCCGGAGCGGCGCAGGCGCCCGGTGCTGCTGGCGGGGCTGATGGTCACCGCGGCGGCCGGTTCGGTCTGCGCCGCGCTCTTCGGGGGCGAGCTGCACGCGGGGGGCGGCGCCGGCGACGTGCTCGCCGACCGCGGCGAACGTCCCGTCGCCGATCTGCCCGACGGGGCCACCGAGGTCCGGCCGGCCGACCCGGGCACGGCATCCCGCTCGGCCACGCGACTGCCCGGCGCACGGGCCGCCGCCAGCGCCGCCGAGACACCGTTCACCCGTCGGCCGGACGCTCCGACGACGCGCTCCGCCGAGCGCACGCGCGAGGAGGCCCGGCGCTTCCTCACGGGCTCGGCCACCGGCCCGGCCGTACTGTCGGAGGGTTCGAGCGGCCCCGAGGTGGTGGAGCTGCAGCGGCGGCTGGCGCAGCTGAAGCTGTACGCCGGGCCCGCCGACGGCCGGTACGACACCGGAGTGGCGGCCTCCGTGGCGAGGTACCAGCGGACGTACGGCGAGACCGAGGACCCGTACGGCGTCTACGGATCCGCGACCCGCACCTCTCTGGAGTTCCTCACGGACGAGCCCTGACCGGCCCCTTTGCCCCCTTTATCACCGCGCCCCCCTGGCCTGCTGACCAGGGGGGCTTGGCGTGTGGCCGAACCGCTTTGTATCGTGGATGAACAAAGTGGTTCCGCCCGCTTCCCCTGACCGGCGGGCGGGGCCGCTCTTGTCCCACCACTCCAGCACAGGAGTCCGCCGATGACGGCAACCCGCACCCTCACCGCCCGCGCCCTGCTCCTCGACATGGACAGCACCATCGTCAACTCCGAGGCGGTCGTCGAGCGCTGCTGGCGCCGCTGGGCCGCCGAGCAGGGCATGGACGCCGACGAGGTGCTGAAGGTCGTGCACGGCCGCCAGGGCTGGGCCACCATGGCCGCGCTGCTCCCCGACCGCCCGATGGAGCAGAACCTCGAGGACAACCGGCTCATGCTGGAGCAGGAGACCGCCGACACCGACGGTGTCGTGCCGGTGCCCGGCGCACCCGCCTTCATGACCGCGATCGCCGCCGTGCCGCACGCCCTGGTGACCTCCGCGAGCGTGCCGCTGGCCGAGGCCCGGATGGGCGCCGCCGGACTGCCGATGCCCGGCGTACGGATCACCGCCGAGTCGGTGAGCGCCAGCAAGCCGGACCCGGAGGGCTTCCTGAAGGGCGCCGCCGAGCTGGGCTTCGCCCCCGAGGACTGCCTCGTCTTCGAGGACTCCGAAGCAGGCATCCAGGCCGGCCTGGCCGCCGGGATGCGCGTCGTGGGCGTCGGCGACCGGGCCGCGGCCTTCGGGCCGACCGTGCAGGTGGACGACCTGACGCAGCTGCGCGTCGAGCCGCTCCCCGACGGCGGCGTACGGCTGCACATCGCCGCCTGAGCACACGCCACGCCAGAAACGGCGAGGGGCCCCCCCCCGGCCGGGGGGGGCCCCCCCCCCGGGGGGGGCCCCCCGCCCCCCCCCGCCCCGGACACGCCGAACCCCGCGCGCACCAACATACCCCAGGCCGGCGCCGTGCTGGTTAGCG